>CAYXJR010000049.1:0-35744 GCA_964465145.1 uncultured Porphyromonadaceae bacterium
TTTTAAAACAAAATAACAAACTATATTGTAAATGTTATTATGTCCCAATTACTTACCTGATAAATGGGTCAGCAGGGTGAGGGCATCGAGACATGATATCAATACTGTGTATGTAACATTCACCGGGTACAGGGATGATGATTTTCAGACCTATATTTATATGTCCTCAGATTCCGGACAATCTTGGAAATCCATCTCGGGTAATCTCCCTCCTGAACCAGTCAATGTGATTGTGGAAGATCCTAGAGATCCGGATATTCTATACATTGGTACAGATCTGAGTGCCTATGTTACCCTCAACCGCGGAAAAGAATGGATATCCCTAAGCAACCACCTTCCCACCTGTGCCGTATACGACCTGGCTATTCAGGAGCGTGAACTCGACCTGGTTGCAGGCACCCACGGAAGGAGTATATTTGTTCTGGATATAGAGGATATTGGCAGATGAATATTATTAATGGTAAATGGTAAATTATGAATTATGAATTATGAATTATGAATTATGAATTATGAAGCGAAGCGTAAATCCCGAGAATGGGTTATGAACTAAACAAATAAACCTTCTAAACCTTCTAAACCTTCTAAACAATTTTTTGATTATGAACAAATTAATTAAGTCTGTTGGTTTTCTTGTCGTAATGGCATTCTTGTTTTCGGGTGGCCTTTTTGCCCAGGAAAAATCAGCCCAGAGGAATAAAACAAAAAAACTTTATCCTGTGGTTGTTGACGGTGAAACACAGGTTATCCCCGAGTTTTCTGATCCGGAAAAATGGATCCGTCATGATCTGTGGGTGGAGACAGAATTTGATACCGATGGAGATGGGAAACTGGACCGTATGCATGTCGGTGTAACCCGGCCTGAACAAACTGAAACTGAGGGGGTGAAACTACCTGTAATATACGTATCAAGCCCGTACTTTGCAGGGACCGGAGGGACTGACAAACAATATTTCTGGGACGTCAGGCAGGAGATAGGCGCCACCCCGACTCCAAGGAAGCATTTTCCTCCTATCGAAGCCCGTAACAACCGGCCCGTAATTTCCACCTCCCATACAACCACATGGATACCACAGGGTTACGTGGTTGTTCACTCCTCATCACCGGGGACAGGGCTGTCGCAGGGCTGTCCCACCGTTGGCGGCGACAATGAATCCCTGGCCCCCAAAGCCGTTATCGACTGGCTGAACGGCCGTGCCAAAGGATTTACCTCACCCGATGGGAACGAACCCGTTATTGCCTATTGGGCTATCGGCAAAGTTGGTATGACCGGGACCTCTTATAATGGCACTCTTCCACTGGCTGCCGCAACTACCGGAGTTGAAGGCCTGGAAGCGATTATCCCTATTTCACCAAACACCTCCTATTACCATTACTACCGAACAAATGGTTTAATCAGGCACCCAGGCGGTTGGCTGGGTGAGGATATTGATGTTTTGTATGATTTTATTCATAGCAATCCTGCAAATTGTGATTGGTGCGACAGTATTGTCCGCGACAAGGAAATGGCTGAAGGCCAGGATAGGATAACCGGTGATTATAATGAATTCTGGGCAGGCAGGGATTATCTCAATGATCTGGGTCCTTTGAAAGCAGCAGTTTTATTAGCACATGGATTCAACGACTGGAATGTCGTTTCTGAACACAGTAATCGTATTTATCAGGCCCTGAAAGCCAAGGATGTACCTGTTCAAATATACTATCATCAGGGTGGCCATGGCGGCTCGCCCCCATTCAAGATGATGAACAGGTGGTTTACCCGCTATGTACTAGGTGTACAGAATGGTGTTGAGAATGATCCTAAAGTATGGATCGTACGTGAAAATGATGAAAGAGATAACCCAACACCTTATGCTGATTATCCGAACCCGGAAGCTTCACCAGTGACTTTCTACCTTAAGAATAACGGATTCTGGGCAGGGGAGATGGTCAGCTACCCTACTACCAGCCAGGGAACAGAAACCTTGGTGGATAATGTGTATTTCAATGGATCTACCCTGGCCCAGGCTGAATGGACCAACCACCGCCTGTTGTTTCTTACCCCAATTCTTACCAGCGATGTTCACTTGTCGGGTACAGCCACCATCACCATAAAGGCGGCAAGCAGTAAGCCTGCTGTAAACTTATCAGTCTGGATGGTTTCCCTGCCCTGGAATAATGGCAGAAACGTAAAAATCACCGATAATATTATCGACAGGGGATGGGCTGATTTACAGAATTATAAGACTTTGTCGAAAAGCGAACCCCTTACCCCAGGCAAATTTTATAAGATGACTTTCGACCTGGAACCCGACGACCAGATAATCCCTGCCGGACAGCAGATCGGCCTGATGATCTTCTCCAGCGACCAGGAATTTACCTTATGGCCGGAGCCGGGGACCGAACTTACGGTTGACCTGGACGGGACAATGATAACCCTCCCTGTGGTAGGCGGTAAGGAGGCTTTTGTGAAGGCTTTATAGATAATATTCAGATGGTATCCGTGTGGTTTTAGTTGGATGGGATGGATGGGCTGGCTGAATTGGGTCCTAGTGAAACGCGTTTTCTGTCCCAGCGTTCCATCAGCCGGAACGAATCAAAACCCAGCGAGTTACCTGTTGAATTGGCGTCCCTGCCCACCTGTTCAAAACGAATAGTGTGCCTGCCTTTCTTTAGAGTTGAACTACCCAGATAATAGTCGTATACGTCCAGGTTTTCAGAAAATAAATTTAGTACCCTTTCCTCAACTTTGGGATCGTCAAAATCAAAATCAATGGTCATAGGTACCCTTGCTATGGGTCTTCCGTCGATAAATAGTTTGTATTTGCCATAATTGGGGGCATGGCCCATTTTCAACATCAATCCCCTGTAGTCTTCAACTTCCACTATGAAGTCAGACTCCATCCAGGCATGGTCGGTGGATGGAGCAAAGAGTATTTGCCCGCTGCCAGTCCAGTCGTAGCCTTCCTGCAATTCAACCGTCCCTGGAGAATGGCGCACTGAGGCAATCATATCTTTCCCCTCGATAATTATTTCAAGGTTGGGCAGCTTTCGCTCCTCATTAGTTGGCAGGCTCGCATATCGTTTTGGTTGTCCCAGCTGGTACCAGAAGGCCACGCTAGCCATATCGTCTTCCCGTTCTACATGGCCATCCACTTGTCCCGTTTCTGTTTCGTCGGCAGAAATCCAGCCAGTATGCTCAATCTCAAAACGGAACGATTTAGTAAACCGTACCGGGTCCTGAATATGCCAGCGATACAGGGTATATTTTGCACCCAGGTCTTCTTCACCCTTGCTCATATAGGAGCAGCCAGAAAAGGGGTTAAGATTTTCGGTGAACCCCCAGGCGCTCAGGAAGTAATCTTCAGTTCCGGTACCCCAGGTTGAAGGTTCATCCTCTCCATCCACATAATATTTGTGATCCCCTTCACCAAACCAATACGGGCTGCGTGAGCGCACAGACATCACTGTTCCTACGTAATGTCCTTTGCCTTCAATATCGGCAACTAAATAGTCTTTCCCCATTTGCTCAGGAAATTCCTGCCGGTACTGAGCACAGAAGTAGGCAGTATTCTTTGGTAGTTTTTTATACTCGGTATAGTCGAACTGGAAGTAAAAGCTTCGTGAAGCTAATTTCCCGTCGTTTGTAACGGTAATTTTAGCTGCTTTATGGAAAGGCATATCCCAGTAGCAATTATAGCCGTCGCCGCCTTCAACTAATACGGGAATTGACTTCACCGGCTGGCGCAATCCAAATCCTGATGCAAAAAAGTCACCGATTGGCGCTTCCACTGCAGGTTCGGTGGCATTATCCCAATACATCCTAATGACAAGGTCTGCCGGGGTGGCAGAGCCGAATTTTTCCAGCCAGTTGGGACGGGCTTCGTTGAAGGTCAGCCAGATATGATCAATAATACCAGCGCCTTCGGCCTCAAAAACAACTGCTGTTTCTCCTGGCTGGATATATTGCAGCCTGTCGGCATTACTGCCCCCGGGGCCGTGTGAGGTCATTGCCCTCGACCGGCCATCTTTAATGGTGGCAAGCCCTAAATCAGGGGCCTTTGTACTATCGCTGCATGAAAACAGCGATAGCAGGATTGCAAAAGAGAATAAAATACTCGGATAGGTTTTCATCAGTTTCGATTTTTATGTGTGATTTGACCCGGAGTCATTAATTCGGTCAGTTTAGTTTGCATTTTATTTACAATATCCGGGAAGTCATAGTACAGGTTCGTGGTTTGAAAGGGATCTATTGACAGGTCGTAAAGCTGGGCCGGCGGAGCATCCGCTTTCAACTTCCCGTTCTCAATATCACTGTTAACCTGATTGGTTAAAAGGTGGGCTGCTGGTCCACCCAAGCCATGATCCCCAATATTGGAAGATTGGGATCCACCTCCTCCCTGGGCGCTGATATACACCCACTTCCCTTCACGCAGAGCATTATGTTGACTTCTCTCCGGGGATAGAATCAAATGGTCACGGATTTCTGATTCAGGATTACCGGTGAAAGCCTCAAGCACGTTAAAGCTGTCGGGGCCTTCATCAGGTCTCAATGGACGCCCGATAACAGCTGCCAAGGTGGCCAGCATATCCACATTGCATATCAGGATATCCGATTCTGAACCGGGCTCTACATGTCCGGGCCAACGCACTATAAATGGAACCCGGTGCCCCCCTTCCCATACATCAAATTTAAAGCCCAGCAAATCCCCATTCAGGTGATGTCCGGCAATCCAGGCTTCTTGTCCGCCCTTGTTGAGCATACCGCCGTTATCACTTGTAAAAATAACCAGAGTTCTATCGGCAATTTCAAGGTCATCAAGAGTATTCAGCACCTCACCAACAATCCAGTCCAATTCATGAATAAAATCCCCATAGATCCCTCCATCAGAGGTACCATGGAACTGTGGAGCCGAAGAAAATGGATGATGGATATTGGTAGTGGCCAGGTAAAGGAAAAAGGGATCCTTATGATTCGCTTCAATCCATTCTATGGCCTTATTCTTCAGGGTGGTACCCACTTGCTCATCATCATACAGAGCATGGGCAGCTTTGGCGCCCCCGATTTTATGCATATCAAATTTTTCGCGATAGGGCCGCGTTTCTGCTGTTTCATCATATACAAAGGGATCCGTTGGGTCATACCCCACTACCCGATGGTTCTCAACAAAGACAAAGGGTGGATGGCTGTTCACCACAGGTATTCCGAAATAGTAGTCAAAGCCCAGCTCCAGTGGCCCTGGTTTTAGAGGCTTGTTCCAGTCGACAGGGGTTTCAGTTCCGAAACCCAGGTGCCATTTCCCAATACAGGCTGTTGAATAACCAGCTTCTTTCATCATGCTGGCCAGAGTAATTTGGGTTGTATCGATCACCAATGGATCTTTGAGAAAAATCGGTGAGTAGAGTTCGCCCTTCCTGAAAGCATACTCCCCGGTTAACAGGGCATAACGCGATGGTGTGCATACGGCTGAAGCAGTGTGTGCATCCCTGAATCGCCTGCCTTCACCGGCAAGTTTGTCAATTTGAGGAGTCCTGACTTTAGTAGCGCCATAACAGCTTAAATCGCCATATCCCAGATCATCGGCATTGATAATGAGAACATTGGGCTTGTCGGATGAATTGGATCTTTTACATGAACAGGAGCCAATGGCAAGCAGAAAAATAATTGTAAAATAAGAAACGAGGCAATGACGGATCAACTCTTTTAATTGTTTTGATTAGGAATTTGCACAAGCATCTAAGTTATTAAAGAATTATTAATACTGGTTAATTATCTGCCCATTAACTGTTCCCCCCGGATAATAGTTTTATTTCATGTTTTTATTATATTTTTATTGTGAAAACCTAAAATCTAAAAGCTATGACCACCTCCATCTCCCGACGCCAGTTTGTGCACCGCTGCTCGGCCTGTTCGGCCGGATTAGCGATTGCTCCCTCCCTTGCTTTTGCAAACCTCACAGCTCCTTTGCCATCCCCTCCCAGGGGAACAGAGAGGGCTAAAGTTGCAATGATCTTTGAGTATCCTGACCCGAGCCAGCCAAACTGGCCTAACATCGGCTATGATTTTGAAGGAAGGATCAATGAAGTAAAAAAGCTGCTGAAAAGCGGATGCCCGGATATCGATTTTAATTTTATTTCAACAATGGATGGTTCTGAAGCCGAGGGCACGAAAATCCTGGCACAGACAACAGATGCTGACGGGTATGGAATCTACCACACCGGCACCTTATGGGGAAACCTCACCGAGACTATTGCTGCGGGAGGGAAGCCAACGGTAATGATTGATCACCTCTATGCAGGCTCAGGAGAATTCCTTACATCCTTTGCGAAAGCCAAAAGAGACGGCCACAAGGTGGCTGCCGTTTCGTCCTCACGCGATGAGGACATGATCCAGTCAATACGTCTGTTTTCCACACTGAAAAAATTACAGCAATCACGTATCCTCGTAGTAGGCAGGGAAGGCGATACGAAGATCCAGGAAGCTTATGGAACAGAGATGGTTGGGATGAATTATGATCCACTTTCGGAATCCTACAAAAGGATTTCCAGAAAAGATGCAGAAAACCAGGCCGGTGATTGGATCAGGAAGGCCAATAGGGTTATCGAACCCAGCGAAAGTGACATTTTTGAGGGTGCACGCATGTACCTGGGGATGAAGCAGCTAATGGCCGACTATAATGCACAGGCTATCACCGTAAACTGCCTCACAGGAATTTACGGCGGGCAGCTGCCTGTTGCTTATCCCTGCCTCGGATTTATGGCCCTGAACGACCAGGGGCTGGTTGGCGCCTGCGAAGCAGATCAGCGATCAGTACTCACCATGTTGCTGATGTCTTACCTGGTGGGCCGGCCAGGATTTATTTCCGACCCTGTTATCGATACCTCAAAAAACAGGATAATTTATGCACATTGCGTGGCTCCGACAAGGGTATTCGGGCCCGAAGGGAGCCAGAATCCTTATGATCTGCGTTCCCATTCGGAAGACAGGAAAGGGGCCTGCAACCGGTCCCTCATGCCGCTTGGGGAGATGACTACCACCATCCAGTTTGACCATAATAAAAAACAGGTTATATTCCACCAGGGAATAAGCGTCGAAAATGTCGATGATGACCGCGCCTGCCGCAACAAGCTGGCCGTGGAAGTTAAAGGAGATGTTTACAAGCTTCTGGATGAATGGGACCAGTGGGGATGGCACAGGGTGACATTCTTTGGCAACCACAAGAAGGAGATTTATGATATGGCGAGGTTCCTTGATTTTGAGGTTCTTGAGGAAGCGTAAAATAAATTGTTGCGGGTTGCGGGTTGCGGGTTGCGAGTTGCGAGTTGCAGGTTGCGAGTTGCGGGTTTCGGGTTTCAGGAAGATAATTCATAATTCATAATTCATAATTCACAATTATTTCATGAAGGTTATAAAGAATATAACTCTGGCGATTCTTTGTTTATTGATGATATCAGCTTGCACCAAACAAGAATCCCGGCCCAACATCCTCTACATCATGGCCGATGACCACACCTCCCAGGCATGGGGTATTTATGGAGGGATACTTAAAGATCACGTTGTTAACCCAAATATCGAACGACTGGCAGAAAGCGGGGTTGTACTGGATAATTGCTTTTGCACAAATTCCATCTGCGTACCCAGCAGGGCTGCAATCCTGACCGGGCAGTACAGTCATAAAAACGGTGTATATACTCTCGGCGGCCATCTGGATCCTGACAGTCTGAATGTTGCCAAAATACTTCAGGAGAATGGATACCAGACAGCAATTTTTGGCAAGTGGCACCTGAAGAAAGAACCATCAGGATTTGATAAATACATGGTCCTCCCCGATCAGGGCGTTTATAAAAATCCTGTTTTAAAAACCGTGGATAACTGGGAAGACGGGAATAAGGGAGGCAAGGAATACCCGGGGTTCTCCACAGATGTTATAGCGGATTTTTCGACAAGCGGATGATCTATGAAGAATCGCTCAGGATGCCCTTTGTGATCTCTTACCCAAAAGAGATTAAGGGAAACCAGAGGATTGATGATATCGTGCTGAATATTGATTTCCCTTCATTATTCCTGGATTTTGCAGGCATCAAGCAACCAGGATCCATGCAGGGTTCAAGTTTCAGGAAAAACCTGTCGGGGAAAACTCCTTCCGACTGGAGGGAGACTATGTATTATCGTTACTGGACCAACCAGGATATTCGCCCCGCTCATTTTGGCATCAGGAATCACCATTATAAACTGGCAATGTTCTATGGCCAGCCTCTGAATACAGAAGAAATCGTCGAGATGCCATTCCAGCGCGGCTGGGAATTCTACGATTTAAAAAAGGATCCTAAGGAACTTCATAACGCAATAAATGAGCCTGAATATCAGGATATTATTATGGAGATGAAAGAGGAGCTTAAGCGCCAGCGGGAACTTGTGGGAGACGCTGATGAAGGAAATGAGGTGATAAGGAGGGTGATTGGGGAGGCGTGGGAGAAATAATTATGAGTTATGAATTATGAATTCCCTAATCCCGAGTCCCCAGTCCCAGTCCCAATTCCCAACAGATCTGAGGATTACCTGTACCCTATGGCCGCAAATCCAACCCAGTGATGCTGATTGGCCGGTGCTGTTGTTCCCATGCCAAGGTCTTCCACGGGGAAAAGCTCATGATCGATGCTGGTGGCATAATTCAGAAAAATCCCGTTTAAGGGTTGATTGTATAATTTGTTGTTTAATTTGTTGGCAGTCATCAGTCCCATGGGGATTGCATACCTGCCGCACCAAGTCCATTTGTATTCCCGGTGGTCAGATTCCATTACCGTATAATTAACAAAACCTTTTACCTTTTTTGGATTTATCGCACCGGTAAGGCATTCCTGTATTATTTGCCTGTCGAATTGCACGGCCTTCCCATTACCTGCCGCATCGGTACCAAAGGGTGCTATGTTTTTACCGCCCCAGTCTTCATCACCGTAATGAACTGCATCGTTGGAGATAACAATGGCAACATCTTCTCCAAAAACCAGGTTTCTTTCTTTAAGGATCTCCTGTAAGGCCTTGCTCAAATGCCCTGATATTTCATCAATCCGCTTATAATCCATGTAAGGAACCAAAATTGGAATGATCTGTAATTCAAGATTCTGACGCTGCAGGAAAGGATTTAAGGCTTCCAGCGAATGCTCAACCATCTGCATGCTGTCGTGGACCACCCACATATCACCCGGCAATCTGTCCATCAGATCTTCCCTTATAGCTGACACCGGTATTTTTCCATAAGGTGCATCCCAATGGCTGAAGGAGCCAAAAACTATCTTGTCTTCAAGTTTAAAACTACTGGCTTTATGGGCCACTCCAAAAAGGATTACCGTGCCGGCATTTATCCCTGATAATGCCTGGAATGTAACTTCCCCCGCGTATTTATAATCATCATGGGGTGCGATCACCGCTTTCCAGCTTTCTTTGGCTAATGGCTCAATCCGGGCATTAAGCCGGCTGACAATGCTATCCATTTGCCAGTCGTACTGGGCAAAACCAATGGTGTCCACAACAGGCCTGATCCGTTCCTGGCCAAAGCCTATAAGGATGGGGAGCAAAAAAAGAAAAGTTGTTATGACTATCCTATGCATAGTATGCTAAACTATAAGTTTGCCTAATTTACCAATTCAAAATGACTATTCGGTTATTCAGCAACTCAGTGATTCAGCTTTTTTCTAATACTTTGTCGAAACCCTGAATTAACAGCCTGGCTTGCCAGGCGAAATACACGAGCGAAGCGAGAATATACTTTAATTACCTGCGAACGGAGTGAGCAATATCTTCCTGAACTCCACTTCCGATCCTTCGGCCTGAATAGCGATCTGTCCTTTATCGGCGGTGCATTCGGAGCCATGGTTTACAAGATCATCATTCAGCCAGACTTTTATTTCCCGGCCAAGACATTCGATAACCATCCTGTTCCATTCCCCAAGAGGCTTTTCTGAACCGTCGGTGAGGTTTTCTATCCTTCGGTTTTTACCTTCAACTATACCCCATTTTTCTTCCGGGCCCCTTCTTTCAACCATATTGGGAACTTTAACATCCTCAACAATACACCAGAAATCTCCGGCATTTTCATGTTCCATCTGAACCTCAAGCGATTGAGGGAACATTTTATAAAGGGCTCTTGGGATTGAAGCATGAACCAGAACTCCGCAATTTCCCGGTTCAGCTGCAAAACGATATTCAACTTCCAGGCGGTAATCCTGGAAAACCGAATCGGTAATCAGATGCCCCCCTGGACTTCCCAGGCTCACCAGCATCCCCTCCCTCACAATAAATGGTTTGACCCCATCAGGATTATCATCTAAATCAGGGACATCCATGTGCCAGCCGGATAGGTCTTTTCCGTTGAAGAGGCTGAAGCTGTTGGCAGTAATCGTATTTTGCCCATTAAGCTGGAAACAGGCAAAGAGGAATAAAAAACTTACTTGTATTATTCTCATGGTTTTGATTTTTCTCTTTGACTGGTAAAGTTATATTTTATTTCGTTGCGGGATGCGGGATGCGGAATGCGGGATGCGGGATGCTTTATGCCGGTCCTGCAACCTGTAACCTGTAACCCGTCACCCGTCACCCACAACCTGTAACCTGCAACCTGCAACCTGTAACCTGCAACATCCAATATCCATTAACCATTACTTTTCCACCCACGGCGCCGGCCCCTTGCGATCCAGAGCTCTGGTTTCCTCAAGTTTGAGCATAAGGGCTTTCAGTTGTTCAGGTTCTGCTCCAGACAAATCGTTTTTCTCATAAGGATCATTGGCAAGATTGTATAATTCAAAAGGAGCATTTTCTTTAGGCGATACAATTTTCCAATCTCCATATCTTAAAGCAATACGTATATTCCAATAATTCCAATATAAAAGGCGAGGCTCGTCAGATACAGTTTTTTCGCCCAGGATAATAGGCCAGATATCCTGCCCATCCCATTTCAAATCCTCCTCAGGTTCATAATTAATTAATTTGCAAAGTGTTGGCATCCAATCTACAGCATGCATAACAGCGTCTGTAACTCCTGGATCTAATGTGCCAGGCCAGTTAACGAAAGCCGGTACACGGGTACCACCTTCATAAGGCGTTCCCTTAGTGCCTCTCAATGGTCCGTTTGAGCTGAAATTGGTGAGTGGAGGATCAGGGGCGGGGTACTGCCCTCCCGAATAATTCGGAAAGCCACCATTATCTGACATCACTATGACCAGGGTGTTTTCACGCTGCCCGGTTTTCTCCAAAGTTTCTATGACCTTGCCTATCTGGTCGTCCAGGTGTGAAACAGCGGCACCAAACAGTTGTCTTGAAGGGTTTTCAATATGTTTATTGTAATTAAGCCATTTTTCTGTTTCAACAAGGGGGGTATGGACTCCATTATAAGGTAAATACAGGAAGAATGGTTCATCCTTAGTAAAAGTATTCTCAATTAGGTCGATAGCATTATCAGTGACCAGGTCATACACATGGCCCTCTTCATCCACATATTCATCGTTTCTGATCCAGGTACGTGTATATGGTTCCCTGTTTAACCGGTAGCGATGATCATACATACCCAGGGCCCCTGCCAGACCTCCATATGAATGATCAAAACCGTATTTCAACGGCCCCCATTTGGGAAGTGAACCAAGATGCCATTTACCCGAAATAGCTGTATTATACCCCTTACTTCGCAATGCCGAAGCCAAGGTAACAGTCTCAAAAGGAAATGCCTGATCGTTTGATGCGGATGAACAGTGAAGTCCGTACCGGTTCGGGAATCTTCCGGTGAGCAGTGATACACGGGTTGGTGTACATTCCTGATTAACATAATGTTGCGTGAATTTCACTCCGTTCTCAGCCAGGTTATCAAGATTGGGTGAGAGGATATCATCGCTGTTATACCCTATATCCCCCCAACCCATATCATCGATGACAATCAATAAGATATTCGGCTGTTTTGGTTCATTTTCAACAGAACAAAACGAGAGAAAAAAAATGCTTGATAAAATGAATAAACACATTAATGATCTTTGCAGGAATAAAATATTTCTAATTCCCAGGATTCTGATATTACTTGCTATTCTTGCCATGGAACTAATTTCGAGGTTTATAATCACTATTCGGTTCATTTGGTAAAGGTGCTTTTAGCTCTACAAGCCAATTAAATAAATCCTTAAGAAGCTCATCCCTTTTCTCAGTATTAATATTGGCCAGGTTTACTTTTTCCCCTAAATCTTCTTCCAGATTGTAAAGTTCTATAGAGTTGTTGCTTTGTATTGAATCCCTTCCTCCATCCAACACCCACTCTTCATAAAAGAGCAAGAGTTTCCAATTATCTTTACGAATCACACTCACCGGACGGGTTCTGAAGATAGTATCCCTTGCATCTTCCATTCCACCATTGTATGCCCCAAGGTAGGCTGGGAAATGCCAGAAAATTGATTCCCTGCTTAAGCTGCCAGATCCCTGGAGAAGAGGATAAATACTAATACCATCAAGAATTTTATTTTCTGGTCTGGAAATGCCGGCGATGTCTAAAAATGTCGGATAAAAATCGATACCTATTACCGGCTTATGGCAAACAGATCCTCCGCTAATTTTTCCAGGCCATTTGACTATCATAGGGACTCTAATGCCTCCTTCATAAAACATCCCTTTTGATCCTCGCAATGGATCCATACATGTAATAGGTCCATATCCTCCATTGTCTGAAAAAAAAGTAACAACTGAATTCTTATCAATATTAAGCTCCTCAAGTGTGGATATAATTCTTCCCACACTTTTATCAATACTTTCAATCATAGCAGCATACACAGGGCTTTTATAGCATCCTTCTTCTTCCAGCATAGTATACTTCGCAATCATCTCAGCAGGTGCATCTATGGGTGTGTGAACCCCGTAATGAGCCAGATAAAGGAAAAATGGATTCTCTGCATTCTGTTGGATAAATTTCACAGCCTCATCGGTTAACCTATCCGCCAGATACTCCCCCTGTTCATTGAAATGACCTCTCTTAAAGCCAAGTGATTCCATTGAAACCCCAACATCAAAACCCTGTTGCTCCGGTGTGTTGCCAACATTCCATTTACCAATTGCGGCTGAAACATAACCTGCATCATGTAATGCTTCAGAAATGAAAATATTTTCAAGTGGTACAGTTTTTGAATTGACTACAGGAATTATCCTGCGATCCTGAGTTTTTCCCCTGTCAGATACTCCAACGGTATAAACACCATGACGGGGAGAGTACTGCCCGCTGAGTAAACTGGCCCGCGTAGGTGCACAATTTGCAGCATTGGTATATGCCTGGGTAAAAATCATCCCCTCTGATGCAAGTTGATCTATGTGGGGCGTTTTGTAATATTCCGGACCCATGTAACCAACATCCTTATAACCCAAATCATCTATGAGAATAAAGATAAAATTAGGTTTCTCCGAATCTGCCCTGCTGCAGGCAAGAAACCCCAGGACCAATACTAAAAGAACCTTACCAAAAAATAGCGCAACACTCTCTTTTTTATTCATGCTGTTCAATAATTTTTAAACATTTCAGGTCTATGACAAAATAGGCATTAAAATGCACAAAAGTGTGCGCAATTTTGGCCAAACAATGCAAAATATAGGACAAAATATCCGGATAAAATTCTCAAATTACCTTTCCATTATTATTTAATATCATGAAATTATCTAGAATCTTTAATCCAAAAAATTTTATCAGGTTCAAAGTATTGCCCTACCTGTTGTTTCTTATTTTCTTACTTCTCAATTCATGTACCAGTACTCAGGATAAGCCAAATGTGATCCTGGTAATTACCGATGATCAGGGATATGGTGATCTTGCCTGTCATGGCAATCCATGGATCAAGACTCCAGGCATGGATAAATTATGGGAGCAGAGTGTAAGGCTGACCGATTTCCATGTATGCCCAACATGTGCACCTACCAGATCCGCTCTGATGACCGGCAGGTATAATGACAGGACCGGCGTGTGGCATACTGTAACCGGCAGAACGCTGTTACGGGAGAATGAGGTGACTATGGCACAGATTTTTAAAGATAACGGTTATTCCACAGCTATGTTTGGCAAGTGGCACCTGGGTGATAATTATCCACGGAGGCCTATTGATGTGGGGTTCCAGAAAGCTGTCTATCATGGAGGTGGCGCCATAGGAAATACCAATGATTACTGGGATAACGACTATTTTGATGATCATTACTACGACAATGGCGAATACAGGCAATTTGAAGGTTATTGCACAGATGTATGGTTTCGCGAAGCGACTGCTTTTATTGATGAAAATAAAGGTGGCCCATTCTTTTGCTATATAGCTACAAACGCGCCGCATGGGCCTTTATACGTGGAGGATAAATATTCCAATCAGTATAAAGGCGACACCCTTATTCCATCCGCCAATTTTTATGGTATGATTACAAATATTGATGAGAATTTAGGGAAGCTGAGAGCCTATCTTAAGGAACAGAAACTTGAAAGGAATACGATATTCATTTTTACGACGGATAACGGGACCGCAGACGGCGTTATTGTTGATGGAGACTGGAGCAACGGCCTGCCAACGGTATATGGCTATGGTGCAGGTATGCACGGAAGGAAAGGGAGTCCCTATGATGGCGGGCACAGGGTTCCCTGCTTCATTCACTGGCCGGCCGGCGGACTTGCCGAGGGTATAAATTTTGATGGATTGACTGCCCATATTGATTTGCTCCCAAGTCTCATGGAAATGTGTGATCTGGAAAGGAAGGCCGGCCCCAAACTCGACGGGGTGAGCCTATGGAAATATATCTCGGGTGAAAAGAAATGGGCCAAAGGCAAACGTACATTAATTGTTGACTCACAACGCGTTGAGGAACCCGAACATTTTCGCGGTTCGGCTGTGATGCAGAAAGACTGGCGGCTTGTTTACGGAACAGAGTTGTATGATATGAAAACAGATCCGGGTCAAAGGCTGAATGTAGCCGCGATATATCCGGAGAAACTTAAGGAAATGCGAACTCTCTATGAGGAGTGGTTTGCAGATGTATTTTCTGATTATAAAACCAGGAGCTACATTCAAATAGGAGCAGAAAATTCTCCATCTATGGTTTTATCATCCCACGACTGGATGGAGGTTGTGAAAGCCGACGGTACCAGGGCCGCAAAGCCTGGCGGGGAAGATACCCCTCCCTTTGCTCATTCCATTATTAGGCGCGGGCCATTATTGAATGGTTATTGGGACATTGAAATAATGAATCCAGGAAAATATAAGGTGGAACTTATGCGGTGGCCCAAAGAAGCTGGCAGAGCTATAAGGGAAGGTATACCTGCCTCAACAGTCGCCATCCCAGGAGGCAAACCATTCAGTGCAGGGAATGCTCTGAATATTGAAAAAGCTCGCCTTCAAATTCAGGATTTCGACAGCACAATGCAAGTGACTGACGAAATGAAAGCTGCAAGTTTTGAACTTGATCTGGAAAAAGGAAAAACAAAACTAAAAACGTGGTTTACCGGTGAGGAGGATCTTTCGCTAGGAGCCTATTATGTATGCATAAGTAAAATCGATTAACACATTCCATTGAAAAAAGTAGCTGAAGGCTTTTTTATTTTGATTACAGTTTTCTGTTGTTCTTGTAATAATTATCCGAAGACAGAGCAGAATCCTGAACCTGCTGACCCTGACACATATTGCCACACTCCCTATACCTTTTTCGTGTATATACTCCTGAGATTCATTGAGAGCTAATTTATAATATATCACCCGAATTATTGATTATGAAAAATAGATGCCTTTTTACAACAGTTTTATTAATATCAATGTGCACAGGCTTATCTGCCCAGGTAAAGATTAACCCCTCGCTGGGATTCACACTTGAAAATAAATTTGCCAGATATGTTTTTGAACCCTTGGGAATGGGATTATCTGCCATGACTGATTTAGAGACAGGTTATAATCATATTGATCCTGTTGATGGAAACCATCTTTTATGGGAAGTAATATTTGGTAAGGGGACCCAACGCCCTGCAATTGACAATAATTATAAGCCCTGCAGTTTTGGAAGTTTAAATAGAAGAGCAAATGGTGACCAGATAGTTATCCTTGGATGGAATGATCTTCGTTTCTGGGAAGAAGACAGCATAATAAATGTTAAAGTATCTGTTTCATTGCCACATAATAGTGGTATAGCCGAATGGGAAATTTTTGTTAGTAATCAGTCCGATTACTGGGGACTTTGGGAAGTTGCCTGCCCGGCAATAAATGGATTTCCTGCTGCCGGAACTTATGATATAGCGATACCTGTTACTGGTTCTGGTGGACATTTACTAAAGAATTGGAAAGGATCATTAAAACAACGTTCCCCATCCGGGTTTTTCCCAATGCAGTTTATGTCATTCAAAACAGGGTCTAATGGTGTGTATTTTTCAAGTAAGGATGGTGAATCAAGAGCAAAAGATTTCTATGTCGACTCAAAAGTCAAAAAGTTATCTTTAATCAGATACCCTGAAAACATGGGAGTAGCGGGCTCAGATCTTCCCGGCTATTATCAGGTTTCCTTTGGTCCCTATCAGGGTAGCTGGCTGGAGGCGGCTCACAGGTATCGTCGGTGGGCCTTAAACCAGGTTTGGACAGCCAGAGGAACTATATCTCAACGGCCTGATTTTCCAGATATTGCTACCAATATTGGATTCTGGGTGCGCGATACCTGGGTTTGGGATTTACCACCTGATGTTGATAAAAATACGGGAGATCCATTCTCCTGGCGAAGAGATGAGCGCGATCCACATGAGATGAATCTGCCCTTCCTGAACGCAATGAAAACTATGGATGTCCCAATTGCCTTTCAATGGTATGGATGGCATAATGTGCTGTTTGATAATAATTACCCACATTTCCTGCCACCCTTAAATGGATTTAAAGAGCGGGTTGCCGAACTTGTTGATTCAGGAGCGCTTATTGTGCCATATATTAATGGTTTGAGTGCTGATAGTAAAATTTCGGATTGGCACAAACTCGACCCTCATGCAATAAAAGATGAGTCAGGTGGTCTACATCAGAAATTCTACAGAGATGGTGCCGGAAGGTTAACGCCAATGTGCCCCAATCAGAATTTCTGGCACTACACGATAAATAATGTTGTTGATAGTATCATAAATGTTTATGGAGCAAATGGTATTTATATGGATGAAATATCTTGCAATTCACATGAACTGTGCTTTAATCCTGATCACCGTCATCCACTGGGGGGTGGCCGCTACTGGGCTGACGGTTATCGTAATCTGTACCGTAAAACCTTGAATATTGCTCATCAAAACGGAAAAAATATTGTTATTACCTCAGAATCGGCAAATGAGATTTTCTTTGATCTTGTTACAGCAAATCTCTTTACCGGCAGACCAACCGATTACGAAATACCTTTGCTTCAGGTAGTATATTCAGGATATACTCTCTTCTATGCAAGCAGATGTGATTTCAGAAAAAGTAAGCTGCTATTTAACTTCTGTGTTGGCCAGGGATTTATTGATGGACGTCAGATAGGATGGATGGATTTCGACCTTTTCAGACCTCAGTACAGTGAAAAGCTTGAATACATGAAAAACTGTGCTAAATACAGAATGCTTACCAAAAAATATATAGTCTTTGGCCGGCTATGGGAACCTATTTATCCGGATAATGAAGTCCCTGTATTCGAAGAGGAATTTATTGGTGGTGGAAGTCACATCGGTACTGCTCCCAGCGCTGAGGCAAGACTCTGGCAGGCTGAAGATGGTAATTTAGCCATCTTCATTGCCAATTATGTAAACAAGGAAGTAACATTTTTATACACTATTAATCCGGAAAAATACGGCCTGGAT
This sequence comes from uncultured Porphyromonadaceae bacterium, assembly GCA_964465145.1. Taxonomy (GTDB): domain Bacteria; phylum Bacteroidota; class Bacteroidia; order Bacteroidales; family UBA12481; genus JAUVKA01. Next base: position 17,811 of record CAYXJR010000049.1, read on the forward strand.
GCCGCAAATTATCAGATAACAGAAATATCTCCTGAGGGTAATAAGCCCATTTCAAAAACCGGAAGAACAATTTCCAGAACTGAAATATTGGGACCGAACAAAGTAAAAGTGATTGAAGTTACACCTCTAAAAAAATAGTATAAAACACTTACAAATGAAAAAGAGTTTCAAAATCTCCGTAGTATTAATGATATTATTCCAGACACAAGTGCTAATTGCACAAAAACCTGTTGACATATCTAACAGATTCGTTTTAAAGAACGAACATGTCAGTTTTGTATTTGAGCCGGAGAATATGGGTCTTGCATCTATGACAGACCTCTCAACAAACCATAATCACATCAAGCCTGTAAATGGAAAACATCTCCTTTGGGAGCTTGCATTTTCAAAAGGAAATCAGAGATATACCATTACAAATAATTATAAGCCCTGTTCATATGCTTCAATTGAAAATTTACCTGATGGAGGCAAGAGGGCGATAATGGAATGGAATAAAATGAGATGGTGGAACGAAGATGAAGTAGTGTCTGTTAGAGTTATTATAGAATTACCTGAAGATGAAGGCATTGCCAGGTGGAGAATTTTCGTTGAAAACAGCAGTGATTATTGGGGCTTATGGTCTGTTCTTTATCCTATTGTCAATGGGTTTCCTGAATCTGGCAAATATGATATTGCTCGTCCTTCATTTGCAAGGGGAGGAGAACTAATAACCGCATGTGATCAAAAGCTTAGCGGACGATACCCGGGGAGTGTCTGGCCTATGCAATTTGTATCCCTGAGTTCCGGGAGTAATAGTGTTTACCTGGCTGGTATGGATTCTGAAGCAAGAGCGAAAGAGTTTGTTGTGGAGCCTATAAAAAATTTGGACAGTCAGAGATATCCTGTTCTGTTCGATGGAAGGAGGCACCGGAAATTTGATCCTGAACCCGGAGAAAGAGTATATATGGAACATTACCCTGATGATATGGGAGTTCAGGGATCAGATTACCCCGATCATTATGCGGTAGCTTTTGGAGTTTACCAGGGCGACTGGAGCGATGCAGCCAGGATTTACAGACTATGGGCATTAAAACAGAAGTGGACCGGGAAGGGAAGCCTGTCAGAACGGATAGATGTTCCTGAAAGCATATTGAACCTTGGATTATGGATACGAGACGACTGGATTTGGAACGACGCGGAAGGAACACCTGAGGAAATGAACAAACCCCTGCTGGATGCTGCAAAAACCCTGGACGTACCCATAGGATTACAATGGTACAGATGGCATGTCCCTGAATTCGATAATCTCTACCCACACTACCTGCCTGCAAAAGATGGGTTCAGGGAAAGAGTAGCTGATCTAAAATCTCATGACATTATTGTAATGCCCTATATCAACGGATCAAGTGTTGATATGAATATCCCCGATTTTGAAAAATATGAACCGCATGCAGTAAAAGATGAAGCAGGTGGTCTTAGACTTCACTATTATTCAGATAAATCAGGACGACTATTATCGATGTGTGGAAACCAGGGATTTTGGCAGGATGAAGTTGAGTCCCTGGTTGATGATATCAGAAGGGAATATGGAGTGACTGGCATTTATGTTGATCAGGTATCAGGTCTTTTTCATGAACTTTGCTTCAATCCTTCTCATCTACATCCACTAGGTGGTGGTAGTTATTGGACAGATGGAAACCGTATCCTTCTTGAAAAAGTAAAGAATGTTGCTCTGCGTGATGGTGGTAATATGGTAGTCACATCAGAAGGTGCCAGTGAAGTCTTCTTCGATAAACTTGATGCCAACTTGTTCTGGTCGCAACCTTCCGAAAGAGAGATACCAATGATGCAGATGGTGTATTCAGGTTATACCATATTTTTCGGCAGTACATGTGATTATACAAAAAGTGATAACTATTTCCGCTATGCACAGGGACAGGCTTTCATCGACGGAAGGCAAAACGGATGGATGGATCTTGGATTGTTTAAACCAGCTTATGAGAAGAAAGTTAAATATTTGAAGCAATGTGGTAAATATAGAATCGCTACACTTGACTACCTTGTTTTCGGGCAGTTACTGGATCCGGTTTACCCGGAAAAAGATATTGAAACATTTACTGATGATGGTTTTGGCTGGGGAATGTATGAGGCCCAACGTGCTGCAAGCATACCCTCTGCTGAAGCCAGGCTCTGGCTTTCAGAGGAAGGGACATTAGCAATATTCTTCGCAAACTATGTTGATAAAAAGATTGAATTTAAATACAGGATTAATCCTGGTGATTATGGTCTCCCACAAGGCAAATGGCAAATAAAAGAGATTGACCAGAAATCATCAAAAAGTATAGGAGAATTTACCGACATAATCGACAGATCTGAAATCCTTGAGCCTGACATGATTAAGGTAATAGAATTGGTACCTTTAAAACAATAAATACTAATGCTTATGAAAACGGAATATGGCTGGGACTCTGAGCCTGTTTTCATCAGGCTGACATTTGATTGCAGAATTATAGATACTTCTAAAATTTTAACTCTAAAATCAATATAAATGAAAAAAAGAAATTCTTCAGGATTAACAATGGATCGCCGTACATTTGTTAAATCCACTTCTTTAATGGCTGGAGGATTAATATTATCACCGAGTGTACTGGCAAGCCTGAACGAAGACAAGCAGTTCCTCGCTAACAGTCCCCTGAAAACAAAAACCACAATAAAAATAATTATTACCGGGACAGTCCATGAAGACGCATGGGAAGGGTCGTGTCGCCATGGAGATCTGGAAAGCCTTACTTATGAAGCCGAAATGAACAGCCTGGTTAAACGCCTGGCAAGAATGAAAGAGGAAGTAAAAGCTCTGGATATCCCTGCAGGTATTGAACTCCTGGAACCCATCACAATGTATTCGTATGTTGAAAAAGGAAATCCGGAAATAATATTTTCTGCTGAACAACTTGAGTCACTATACGAAGAAGATCACAAAGTAGATATGTATGTTGTTACCCATATGTTTCCAGGAGTCAAGATTGCCGAACGATACAAAAAACCGGTAGCGATAATGCAAGGTGCCGGATGGGCAGTAGATATGCCAGCCCGCTTGAGATATATGGGACTTGAAGGCTATCATGTACATAATTATGAAGAATTGCTGAGACTGGGTAAGCTTATGAATGCCAGGAAAGCATTCGCAAATACAAAGATGTTATATGTCACTAATTTCCCTTACCAGTACCCCTGGGGATGCATAAGCTCTGCCGTCACAAACATGGATAAGATAAAGGATCATTATGGATTTGATTATAAGTTCGTTGACTATGAGGAGTTCTTTGCTGATATGGACACTCTCATTCTGGACGGAAATATTGCAAAAAAAAGGAAGCAGATGGGGGAGGAACTGCTGAAAAATGCAAATAGCAGTAACATGTCACTTCAGGATATAGAAAAGTCGCTTGACTTTTACTATGCTACCCTGGCATCTATGGAAAAATATGATTGTAACGCCTTTACAATTGAATGTCATGAGTTATGTAGTTCTTTGCATCCCTGGAACCGCAGATTCACACCCTGTCTGACTCATGCGCTATTGAAAGATAGAGGGTTTCCGGCAGCATGCGAGGGAGATATTAATGCCCTGATGGCCATGATGCTGAAAATGTATATCTCAGATAAATCAGTATATATGGGAAATCCTTTTTTCAACAAGGATGAAAACACGCTACGACTCAAACATTCCAACTGTTCACTTAAAATGAATGGGTTTAATACCCCAAATACACCTTATGATATACATAGCTTTGCAGAGTCTGGTTTTGGAGCTACACTAAGACATGATTTCAAGCAATACACAGGAACGACATGTACTGTAGCAAGATTTGATCCGTCTGGGATGAAGATTCTAGTCACTAAGGGTGAAGTAACCGATGGAATCGGGAATGAGGGATTTGGATGCGAACAGAGCGTAACCATCAAAGTGCCTGACTGTTATGAACTCTGGAGATCCTCTCAGAATTACGGACACCATTTTTCCCTGGTTTATGGTGATTATACGCAGGAAATCAGAGACCTTGGTGATATGATGAAATTTGATGTGGAATTGATATAGTAAAAATTCCTGTTTAATCCGGGGATACAAAAAAAGATCAAAGCTCTTTATAATTATTTGAATCTGGATCAGATGAAATTTTTCAAGCCATGCCCTGCAACAATTTTATATGGAAAAAGAATTTACAAGAAGGAAATTTATTAAAACGTCGGCAATAGGAGCTGCCGGTGGAGTTATTTTCCCGGGAATTGTGAGCTTAGCTAATTCAATTGACCAGGAAAGGGATCTGGATATCAAAACTCTTTTTGAATCTAACAGGGAAGATGCGTTAGAGCTTACAGAACGAATATTTCAAAAATGCATATTGGAAAAGATCTTACCCCCACAACCGCCCTTAAATTACAACTGGGTTTATCCGGGGGGGCCGTATTATAAGGGGCAGTGGATCTGGGATAGCATGTTTGTAGTGGACCTTCTGAGCATTCTTCCGGATAAGAAACAGGTGATCCGCGATATTTTTCAGAACTACTGGGACTTTCAGGACAGGTGGAATAAAGAAATGCCCGAATATGCTCATGATATGGTAACCGTTGCTATCAAAACCAATCCCCAGGAAGTTCGTCAGTTTTCCCAGATTCCAATTCTGGCCTGGGGTGTGGAGCGTGTTTTTCGGCGAAACGGGGACATGAAATTACTGGAACAATGCCTGCCAAGGTTGGAAAGGTTCCATAACTGGTACTGGCGCGAGCGGGACCTTACAAATACCGGGCTTGTCACAATTGGTTCATACAGCGGGGATATTCAGCACGCCCGTTGGGAAACATTCGATTACGAGTGCAATATGGATGATTTGAAATTACTTAAACATCCTATACGGCAGGGCAAAAATGAAGGGGCATGGTATGGCGATATATGGGTCACTGGGAATACTTCATACCTGATTTTGGCAGAAAAGAGCCTGGTGAGGCTCGCTGAAGCAGCGGGGGATAAGGAGATGGCTGCACGACGAAAACCGTTAATAAATAAAGCTGTCAGGGCCATGCGGGAGTTGATGTGGGATGAGGAGGCAGGAACTTTTCTTTCGGTAAAAAGGGATACCATGGAGAAAATTCGGGTTGCAACAATTAGTAGCTGGGTACCACTGGCTGCCGGCGTTCCGACAAGAAAGATGGCCCGCCGGATGGCTGAGGTCCTTGCAACATCTTCATGGCAGACACCATTGCCCGTTCCAACAGTAGATAGAAATGATCCCAGATGGAAATCAGACAGCTTCTGGCGCGGAGATGTATGGCCTTCAACAAACTACCAGATTGCCAGCGGTCTCGCTGCATACGGACATAAGGAACTTGCTTCTGTAATCGCTGACAAGACAGTAGCCAATGCAATAATAAACGGGATAAGTGAGCATTATGATTCTGTTTCCGGACAACCCCTGGGCATCAGGGATTATTGCATGAGCTCTTCTATTGCAACTATGATGCTTGATGGCCTGACGAAAAATTACAAATTGCAACTACGCGACAATAAATAATTAGGATGAGTAGGATGATATTGAAAAATAATGCTGGTAAATATAAGCTCAGGACAAACATCTTTTGTCACAAGCGGAATAAGCTAATATGTCTTTCCCTTATTGTTTTTTTATCAACAAGTTGCAGTCAGTCTCTTCACAATCATATTGAAGCATTAGATTTATCTGGCACCTGGAAGTTTCAACTTGATCCTGAAAATGTTGGAATGAGGGAGAAATGGTACAGCAAGGAATTCAACGATTCTGTACAACTCCCCGGAACAACGGATGAAAACGAAAAGGGCATTTTCAAGGACGAACAAGCTGTTGATCGTCTTTCTCGCGTATGGTTTTGGAAGGGTGCAGCATGGTACCAAAAAGAGGTTGATATTCCTGAAAACTGGACAGGTAAGAATGTAATGCTTCTTCTTGAGCGGACCAAGGATACCTATGTTTGGTTTGATGATATTGGATGTGGGTATGAGAATACCTTAAGCGCATACCAGTATTTTGATTTGACCAAAGCCATTAAACCCGGAAAACATAAGATTACAGTTTTGGTTGACAATGCCAAACTACCTCCTGTTGGTCCCTCCCATGCTGTTGATGAACGAACCCAGACAAACTGGAACGGGATCGTAGGCAGACTTGAACTTCAGGTATCAGACCCCGTTTGGATTGATCAGGTGCAGGCATTTCCGGATGTGGAGAACAATCGAGTAAAAATTCGTATCTACATTGGAAATATCACCAAGAGTGAGGCAAATGGGGAGTTGTTTGTAAGCGCTGAGAGCTGGAATACAGAAAAACCTGTGAAGTTTCAAACTCAGAAAGAACAAATATCTGGAATCACAAATGACAAGATAGTTGAGTTCATATACAATTTTAACAAAGAAGCTCCTCTGTGGGATGAATTTGATCCGGCCCTGATAAAACTAAGTGTTAATCTGTCAGCCAGTTCGGACAAGCTAAAATATAGAAGCTCTAAGCAGGTCGATTTTGGAATGAGAGAATTCATACGAGATGGAAAATATATCCTGCTAAATGGGAAAAGAATATTTTTAAGAGGTCGTCTCGATTGTGCCAATTATCCGCTTACCGGTTATCCGCCAATGAAAAAAGCAGATTGGCTGAAGTTATTCAGACAATTAAAAACATACGGAATCAATCATTGGCGCTTTCATTCATGGTGCCCACCCCATGAAGCCTTTATGGCAGCAGATGAAATTGGAGTGTACCTGCAACCTGAACTTCCCAATAAGAGAAGCGGAATGGACAAGAAGAGTATGGAAAATGAGGCTGTTCGTGAATTGTATAACATAGATTATCTGCAGGTTGATACCAGCAGGATCAATATGACCCTTAAAGATTATCTACAAAAAGAGGGAGAACTAATTTTTAAGTATTTTGGCAATCACCCCTCCTTTACCATGTTTACTTTGGGAAATGAACTGGGCCGAAACGAGGCAATGTATAATTTAGTTGCGCATTTTAAAAACATTGATCCCCGGAGATTATACGCTCAGGGCAGTAGTAATATGCACTGGGATCCCAGTTTTGCCGAAGGTGATGACTTTTGGGTTGCTAATAAAACCGCCCCTGATTTACCTGTTCGAGGTGCTTTTTTCCAGGGAGATTTTGCGAACCCTCATATCGAACACCTGCCCCCTTCCACCATGGTAGATTATTCCAGATCAATTATGGAGGTTCAAGCTCCTGTAATCGGACATGAAATCGGTTCGTTTCAGGTATCACCTGATTTTACTGATATCCCAAAATTTACCGGTGTAACCAGGGCAAGAAACTATGAGATATTCAGGGAAAGATTAAAAAAGGCAAATATGCTTGAGCAATCTGATGATTTTGTAAAAGCATCAGGAAAACTTGCAGTGATATGTTACAGGGAAGATATTGAAGCGGCTTTGCGAACACCTGACTTTGCAGGATTTCAACTTCTGGATCTGCAGGATTTTCCGGGACAGGGAACTGCTTTGGTAGGAATACTAAACGATTTTATGGAACCCAAAGGGCTTATCACGCCCGAAAAATGGAGCCAGTTCTGTTGCGAAGTGGTTCCACTGCTTAAGATGAGCAAATACACATGGACAAACGATGAGGAGTTCAGGGGACAAATTGAGATAGCTCACTATGGTAAAGATGATTTTCATGAGGCTGAAGTTGGCTGGAAAGTTATCAACGGGAAAGGCGAATATTACAGTCAGGGGTCTTTGGTGAGGACGATTATTAAACAGGGGGGCGTGGTAAATATTGGAGAAATAGCGTTCCCGCTTAACAGGATTGATAAGGCTGAAAAACTAAAAATTATTATTTCAATTGAGGGAACCAAATACCAGAATGAATATGACCTTTGGGTTTATCCAAAGTCAATAGATACAAATATCCCGGAAGGAATTCTTATCTCTGAAAAACTGGATCCTAAAACAAGGAAGCATCTTCAAAACGGGGGAAAGGCAATAATAATACCGGATCATAACAAATTAACACATTGCATTAATGGTGCTTTCCAAACGGATTACTGGTGTTATCCAATGTTTGCACAGGCAGCTATTAACCGGGGCATTGAACCGGCACCAGGATCTCTCGGATTTATATGCGATCCGGACGCCCCCCTGCTTCAATATTTCCCAACCGAGTTTCATAGCAACTGGCAATGGTGGCATCTGGTAAAAAATTGCAAACCAATCATACTTGATGACACTCCGGCTGATTATAAACCCTTGATACAGACTATTGATAATTTTGCACGTAATCACAAGCTGGGAATGATTTTCGAAACGAAATACGGGAAGGGAAGTGCCTTGATTTGTGCAATAGACCTGTTGAACCTTCAGGATAAACCAGAAGCAAGACAACTGTATTATAGTATTTTGCAATATGTGAAATCAGATAATTTTTCTCCTAAGCAGGAACTTAGTTTAGATGTTTTACATAGAATTCTGCCATAACAAATTAAAAAAACATAAATCTACCATTATGAAAATCAAACAAAACCGAAGAAGCTTCCTGAAAACATCTGCTCTCGCAGGAATAGGATTAGGAGTGGCCCCAAGCTATTTAACAGCAGCCAACTGGTCGAGAATTATTGGCGCAAATGAGACTTTAAATATTGGAGTTGTGGGTTGCAGAAACCATGGTTCCTGGGCACACCTGGAAGACTCATACCTGAAATTTCCAAATGTAAATGTTATTGCCCTATGTGATGCTGACCTTGCGAGCATAGACCGGTCTTCCAAAATTATGTTTGATATGGGTGCACGGCCTGCCAAGGCATATACAGATATCAGAAAGATGCTTGAGAACAAGGATATAGATGCTATCTCGGTGGCCACGCCAAATCATTGGCATGCACTCGCTACAGTGTGGGGATGCCAGGCAGGAAAGGATGTTTGTGTGGAAAAACCTGTATCGCATAATATATGGGAAGGACGTAAGATGGTTGAGGCCGCGGAAAAATATGGCAGGATAGTTCAGGCTGATCATGATATGCGTTCAAATACCAAAATTGAAGCAGCTGTAAAGTATATTCAGAGTGGTGCCCTTGGCAAGATTGAGTTCTGCCACTCATGGGTTTATAAACGTCGTACAAGCTTGGGGAAGGTAGGCAAGGCAGGAGGTTATATCCCAAGAACAGCCGATTATGATCTTTACTGCGGCCCTGCGCCAATAGGACCTCTGCCCCGCATAAACTTACATTACGACTGGCACTGGCAATGGGATTTTGGCTGTGGCGAAATAGGTAATAACGGACCGCATCACCTTGATCTTTGCAGATGGGTACTCGGCCATGATGATCTGCCATCTCGGGTTATTACATTTGGTGGAAGATTTGGTTATGAAGATGATGGGGAGACCCCCAATACCAGTGTAACACTGTTTGATTATAAAACGGCTCCAATCTTATTCGAAGTTAGGGGATTATCCAGAAGTAAGGACGATCCAATAATGGATTCCTTCATGACAACTACGAAGAAGGGAGTAAAACTATTTTACGAGTGGGATAGCAAAAACCCAAATACAGCCAATATTATCGTTTGTGAAAATGGATTTGTAGATATGGGCAGGCAAATAGCTTATGATAATAATGGCAATAAAATTAAAGAGTTCGAAGGAGAGCAAGTAAATTCTGTCCTGAATTTTGTTAAAGCTGTGCGCAGCAGAAAAGAGGAAGATATAAAAACGCCCATCTTGAATGGTCACCTTTCAGCTTGCCTGTGTCATATGGGAAATATCTCCTATAGGGTTGGAAAAGAAGCATCTTATGAAGAGGTAAATGATGTTCTCAAGAAAGATTTTGAAATCCTCGATGCACTTGATAGAACAAACCAACATATGATTGCCAACGGCCTTAACCTGAAAAACTTACCTATTGTTCTCGGCCCATGGCTTAATATGGATTCAAAAAAAGAAATGTTTACAGGAGAATATTCAAAAGAAGCAAACAAATATGTATCACGTGATTACAGGGAACCCTTCGTAATAAGAGATCAGGTTTAATCAATAATTTTAATAGAAAGATATTATGAAAAAATTACAACCATTGGCATTCTTTTGTCTGCTTATTACTCTTTCTTCGTTTAATGGGCCAGGTAACAAAAAGGATATTTATTCCACTGCTCCAAAAGGAGCCATAGTCCTATTTGATGGAACTGATTTTTCTCAGTGGACAAATTGTGATGGTGGTGAGGTGAGATGGAAAATAGTTGACGGGGTGATGGAAGTTGTGCCCGATTCGGCCTGGGGATGTGAAAAAATCCAGGGTACAATGACGAAGCAACTCTTTAAGGATTTCCAGCTTCATGTTGAGTTTAAACTACCTGAAAATGAAAATACAAATAGTGGAGTTTATATTCAAAAACGGTATGAATTACAGATAAACAACTCATTTGAGGCTGAATCAGATCCTGGCATGGGAGGCTCAATTTACAGGCAGAAAGTACCCGATGTTATCGTTGGTAAGCCAATCGGAGAATGGGAAACATATGATATTCTTTTCCGATCAGCACGCTTTGATCCAGAGAAGACTGAGGAGAAGATTGAAAATGCCAGGATTTCTGTTATTCATAATGGGGTAGTAATTCATAATAATGTAATAATTAAGACTAAAACAGGTGTTGGGTTTCCTGAAAGCAGTCTGCCGGGGCCAATAATGCTGCAGGATCATCTGAGCAAAGTACAATTCAGAAATATCTGGATAATTCCAAATGAGCCTATAGAAACTTTACCTGAGGCCAAGCATTAAGCCTGTAAAAATAATATGAAGGGGGCTATCAACAGACGAAAATTCATTAAGAAATCGACAGGAGCAGCACTGGGAACACTGGTTTTTCCGGGTGCAGCTCTGCTATTGGAAAGTTGCGATGCAGGATCACAATATCAAAATAATATAAAAAAAGAATATGATGCTCTTCTCAATCTTAACTGGGAAGAAATGATGAAAGGTCACGATCTGCTTTGGAAAAAAGTTCCTACAGAAATGACTGAAGCACCCCATTTTGGCAACGGACTTATTGGATCTATGATCTGGATTGAGGAGAACAAGATCCGGTTACAAGTATTCAGATCAGATGTTCATGACCATGCTGATCATACTTATGGATGGACAGCATACAGCCGTCCCCGGTATCAAATAGGATATTTTACTATAATGCCCAGGGGGGAAATAACAGATTGCGGCCTGAGGCAGGACATTTATAATGCCGAACTGAAGGGAAGCATAAATACCAGCCTGGGAAGCCTGAAGATCAGGCATTTCATTCATAGGCATGATGATGCTATCTATGCTGATATTGAGACTTCCGGCAATGAAGAGTTATCTGAGTGGGAGTGGCACCCTTTTGAGGCCAAAGGGTCCAGGAGCGGTGATCCAGGCAGCAAAAACTATGGACAAGCCTATGCTCCGTATAAAAGAGTTGAAAATCCGGATCACACAATTGAAGAGTATAAAGATATTTCAGTGGGGGTGCAGGATTTATCAGCGGGAGGTAATTATGCGACGGCCTGGAAAGAAGTTAAAGCTAGCAAAAACAAGACCACTCTACTGATTACTATTCAAAACTCTTATCCTGAGAAAACATCGGCCGATAATGCAATAAGAGTGATAAATAATGCTCAGAAAAAAATTGATGTGGACTTACAGCATTGGAGAGGTGAGCACCAGTCGTGGTGGCATAACTATTATCCGGAAAGTTTTGTCAGCTTCCCTGATCCTCTAGGGCAGGCATTCTATTGGAATAATGTATACCGTTTGGCCTGTTGCACTCGTCCTGATGCACAATATATTGATACTCCCGGCATGTGGAATTCCGGAGGCCCCTGGCCTTACAGTACACATGACGTTAATACACAAACAGCTCATTTCCCAGTTTACACAGCCAACCGACTCCACCTGGGAGAAGCACTGGTAGAATCGTTGCATCGCAACCGCAATAATCTTATCGAGAATGTTGTTCCCGAAGAGTGGCAGGAGGATTCTGCAATACTTCCGCTTGCCACAGCCTATGACCTTAAAGGGAAAAGGAATGGTGATGGAAGGTACAGTGAAATGCTTGGCTGCCTGCCCTGGCTGTTAAATAATTGCTGGCTCCATTACCGTTATTCTATGGATAATGAGATGCTTAGAATCAAAATCTTTCCTCTCCTTCGAAGAAGCATTAATCTTTATCGCCACATTTTATACACCGGTGATGATGGCAAACTGCATCTTCCACCAACATTTTCGCCTGAAACTGGCAATTTCAATGACTGCAATTTCGATCTGGCCCTCTTAAAATGGGGTTGTACTAAACTTATTGAGATATGTGGAATATTAAAGATAGACGATCCTCTCCTGGCTGAATGGAAAAAGATTCTGGATCAACTAGTAGAATATCAGGTAGATGAGAAGAGTTATATGCGTGGACGAGAAAGTTCTGCTCCCGTAGACCATCAGCATATGTCTCACCTGATGATGATCTATCCTCTTTATCTTGAAAATATTGATAACACCAAAGACAAAGATTTACTTGAGAGGTCGTTAAAAAACTTTCAGCCCACTACCATGCCAAAGATGGGTGCATCTCAATCATCACCGGCAGCAGCTGCATTAGGCTTAGGAAACCTTGCACATCAACGAATGAATGATATACTGTACCGGGAGGCTGAGAATGAAAAACTAGGAATAAATGGGATCTACTATCTGGCCACTCCTTGTATTGAAACCTCACTGAGTTATAATACATGCGTACAGGATATGCTGTTACAAAGCTGGGGCAAAAAGATAAGGGTGTTTCCTGCTTTACCAGACAGCTGGACAGATGTGGCCTTCCATAATTTCAGAACCGAAGGAGCATTTTTGGTTAGTGCCGGTCGGAAGAACGGAATAACCAGCTTCGTAAGAATAAAAAGCCTGGCAGGGGAACCATGTATAGTAAGTCCTTCGATTGACGGAATACCTGGTATTAACAGTCGGAATAACAATAAATTAGAGAAGATCGATGAGGCTTGTTATAAAATTGATATAAAAAAGGGGGAAGAAGTTCTGTTGTATGCAAAGCCCGGCAGGGCACTCAAATTATCTGAAACGCGTAATTAGAAATCAAAGGGGTAAAAAGGATAATTTAAATCTATTCATATCCATAGAAGAATGACCATAAACCGATTTTTTGCAATTCTTAGTCTTGCTATAGTTCTTTCTTATTGTTTTGGCTGTGCCAATAATGATAATTCTAAAGATTCTCTAAGGCAAAAAACTAAATTCGATTTTGACTGGAAATTCTCAAAAGGAGATTTCCCCGAAGCATCTGAAGTGGCTTATGACGACATTAAATGGCAAGATATCGATGTCCCCCATGACTGGAGTATTTCAGGACCATTTCTAAAAGATAATCCTTCCGGTCATTCGGGAGGATTCGCGCCCGGAGGAATTGGATGGTACAGAAAAATCTTCACCTTAGACGGATTTGACAAAACTTCAAAAGTATCCATTGAGTTTGGTGGTGTTTATATGAACAGTGAGGTCTGGATTAATGGAAATTATCTTGGAAAGCGCCCATATGGTTATATAAGTTTTAATTATGATTTAACTCCATACATTAATATTGATGGTGAGAATGTTCTTGCAGTGCGTGTCGATAATTCGAAACAGCCAAGTGCACGCTGGTACACAGGTTCCGGAATATTCAGGCATGTATGGTTAATTACAACAGACAAATTACATATTGCCCGTCACGGTGTTTATGCTACAAACCCATCTGTTTCTGCTGATTCCGCTGTAATTGAGGTAAGTACAACAATTGAAAATGATTTTGACGATTTAATGCAATATAGTTTAGCAAATGAACTGTATTCATCAAATAATGAACTAGTTGCACGGGTTGAGACATCCGCCGAAATCCCGGGGAAAGGAAAACAGGAGCTTATTCAGAATTTCACTGTCTTTAATCCTGAGCTATGGTCGCCTGATGAGCCGAAACTATACAAGTTAATAACAACTGTTATTGACAAAAAAACAAGGATTGATGAAATAAAAACAAATATTGGAATCCGGGATTTCAGCTTTTCTGCCGACACTGGTTTTATACTGAATGGAGAAAGCATGAAATTCCAGGGGGTTAATAATCACAGCGACCTGGGTGCTTTGGGTGCTGCTTTAAATGACCGTGTATTGGAACGGAGGCTTAAGATCTTAAAAGAGATGGGGTGCAATGCAATCAGGACAGCCCATAACCCACCTAGCGAAGAACTGTTGAATATGTGCGACAGCATGGGTTTTATGGTAATGGATGAAGCATTTGACGAGTGGCTGGAGTCGTGGCCATTTGGCGGAGTTAAAAAGCCTGAAGGAAAAGCGAAGTATGGTTATCATCTGTATTTTAACGAATGGGCAGAAAAAGACCTCACTGAATTAATCAGAAGAGACCGAAACCATCCGTCAGTTATCCTCTGGAGTGTTGGAAACGAGATACCTGATGCATGTTTTGAAATTGGAACCGAACGTTTAAAAAATTTAATGGAACTTGTCAGGAAGGAAGATCCAACACGGCCAATTACCTGCGGAATAACTCATATACAACTGGCAAACGAAAGTGGATTCGCCAGTCAGTTGGATGTTACAGGTTATAACGGAGGAGGAGGCTCGGTTTTTATGTATGAGAAGGATCACGAAACCTACCCTGAAAGGAAATTCATAGCCACCGAGGTACCTCATTCATTTCAAACACGCGGCGTTTACAGAACACAATCGTGGTATCGAGGGCAGAATCCTTTGGGAGGAATCATGAAAGTCCCCGATCTTACTGAAAAAGAATTGTTTACAGAGGTGCCGAAGTATTACAGCTCTTCATACGATAATGCCATGGTACGTATCGGGGCAAGAGATTCGTGGAGGCGTACACGCGACTTTCCATATATGGCGGGTGAGTTTCGCTGGACAGGCTACGATTATCTTGGAGAAACGATGTTTGGCTGGCCGGCAAAATTTTGGAATTTTGGAATTATTGACATGTGTGGCTTTCCAAAGGATACTTACTATTTCTATCAGAGCCAGTGGACAAAAGAACCTATGGTGCATGTCCTGCCCCATTGGAACTGGCTGGGAAAGGAAGGGATTGAAATTCCTGTAGTGGCTTATTCAAATTGCGAAAGTGTTGAACTTTTCCTGAACGGCAAGTCCTTGGGAGAAAAAGAAATGGGCGACAAAATGGATCTGGTATGGCTGGTTCCTTATGAACCAGGAGTATTAGAAGCAAAAGGAAAAAAGGATGGTATTGTTTTGTGCACAAAAAAAGTTGCAACTTCCGGCAGCCCTGCAAAAATCCAGCTTTTGGCCGACAGGAAAACAATCGCACCTGACGGACAGGATGTTGTTCATATTGAGGTGAATATTCAGGACGACAAAAACCTATTTGTACCTGATGCATCAAATAATATCATTTTTAAGGTTGAGGGAGAAGCAAGCATGCTGGTTGTGGACAATGGAGACCCTATGAGCCAGGAAAGTTTCACCGGCAATTCGCGAAAAGCATTTAACGGGAAATGCCTCATTATTCTCAAATCGGCAAAAAGCAAGGGGGAATTTATAGTATATGCCGAATCAGAAGGACTTGAAGGGGCAAAAGTTGTGGTTAAGGCTGAATAAACCCAAGCTTACTCTTTGATTACTGGCATATGATAACCCGATTTGTCCTTGAGATCCTGAAGTTCGGCTTTCATCCTGTTTAGGACCGTGGCACACTCTCTTTTATTAGCCGCTGGCATTTTTTGCTTATATTTATTTTAATTCTCTTACACATCTGAATCCAACCGCAAAGTCGCACCAATTACTAATTAGTCCTTTACGGTAAAATACTTTTTTACACATTTCCCCAGAGTGCCAGCTTCCACCTCTAATTACTCTGTTCGAACCTTTTTCTGGACCTTTAGGATTATCATATTCACTCTCTTCGTAATATGTTTAAGAGTGTCTATCTGCAACCCATTCCCAAACATTTCCCGCCAAGTCATATAATCCGTATCCATTAGGTTCATAGCTGCCAACCGGTTCAATCAGGTTTTTCCAACCTATACTATCTTGTTTTGCTTTTTCTTTTGTCCACATATCTCCATTAGGAAAATCCTTTCCTTCCAACCCACCTCTTGCTGCATATTCCCATTCGGCTTCTGTTGGTAAACGTTTTCCTGCCCACTCAGCATACTTTTTTGCATCATCAAAATTTACCCCAACCACAGGATAATTCAAGTAATTCTCTCCACTTTTAAAAATATCTGTATTCCAAAATACGGGTAACTTGTGTCCTGTTTCTTGACAAAATTTCAAATAATCTTTATTAGTAACCTCATATTTATCAATATAAAAGGAATCAACTTTTACTTTATGCATAGGACTAAAACCTAATCCATTTTTCATGTCGTTCCCCATAAAAAATTCTCCTCCGGGCACAAGTGTCATTCCAGAATCTTGCTGAGCAATCGCAACAGTCGAAATAATTATTAATAATACTAATGTCGATATTTTCTTTTTCATTATATTCCAATTTTTATATTGTAATTCATGCATTCTTCGCCTTGCTTGCGGCTAATCTAATGAGTTTAAAGCAGCGTTAATATTGTTTAGCAGATTTTCATACAAGATTCCGGAAGATTCTTTTTTATCTGGGTAATGCCAATTTATGCCCTTATCATTGAAGTTCTCAAATCCTGGGATATAATCATTGTAATTTTTACTTCTGGCTATTCCTGTTCCGCCAACTGCATACTTAATTATAGCAATTTGGGTATTTGGACTTGACACAGCTATGTCATGGCCAAAGGAGATTTCCGGACCAAAAGAATTTTTACTAATTCCAGAAACTCCAACTTTCAAATGTGTCCAAACATCTTTTGTTTTGTCTTCAGAATTACTACCGGCCCAAAACATAATGTTTGGTTGATTACTCAATGCAACAGGAAATGGTGCAGGTTCATACGAATCAGTATTGTTATAACCAACTGCGTTTGATTGTCCCGAAATTATATAGATATCAATTACTTCAGAAGTAGGGCTTGGTATCTCATGAGCTTTCCAGGCTATCAATAAAATCCCAACAACTATTAATAACAAGTATACTTTACCAGAGTTAAATTTCATTGCCATTTTTTAAATACTCATAACGGTCTAAGCCATGTACCGTAAGGATTATTGGAGCCGCGTATTTCAAAAATTACTTTTTTAGTTTGATTCCAGATATTCAATTAATTGGGTAATACTTTCCTGATTGTCGTATTTTATATCATGCTTTTTTACATATGCCTTGAATAAATCCTTCTTGTCCTTATAAAATTTCCTCAATTCGCTCATGCTGGTGAACCTATTTTCTTCCCCGTTTTTCTTTAACCAATAATAAGTATTTGGTTCTATTTCATAAATATCGGGCAATTTTAAATTGTAAAGATCACCTCCTGAATAGAACGACGAATATGATTCAATGGCTGTAGTTTTAGATGTTGAGCCGTATCCAATCGGCTTACCCAGATCCTTCAGCTTACACTTGTGCTCAGCATACAAATCCCATTTTGATTGGGATAATATTTCAACAAATTTACTATTCAATGCAATGAATTTTCTATCCTTGATAAAAACCGTATCTACAAGCCATAGATCTGTCTTTGCTATGGCCATTTTTATGCCTTTATCTTCAAAAATCATTTCCTCGGTCAATGAATTATAATTTAGCAAAGCCTCATACTTCATTCCATCATTCATCAGAATAGCTCCTTGAGTAAATTCAGGAAAAAGATAATGGGATATTTCCACATCTTTCGTTTGTGTAAAAGATGAAATAAATATCATGCAAGAAATCAAAAAACAATAAATACGTTTCATGTGTATATAATTTTGTAAACTATTGAAATTCAGTAAAATAAAAAAACA
>CAYXJR010000050.1:0-35539 GCA_964465145.1 uncultured Porphyromonadaceae bacterium
TTAAGCGAATGTATTACCAAACCGCTCCGAAGTTTAGGTTCGAACCATGTTACTTTTGGGGGCATGATATTTCCCGTATCTGCTATATCCATCAATTGTTTCATAGATACAGGATATAGGGCAAAAGCAACCTTCATTTCACCCGAGTTAACCCTTCTCTCTAGTTCTCCTAATCCCCTGATCCCTCCAACAAAATCTATCCTTTTATCAGTTCTAAGGTCATTAATCCCCAAGATCTCATCAAGGATTAAATTCGAACAAATCGTCACATCCAGCACACCAATGGGATCTCTATCGTCAAAGGTTCCTTCCCTGGATACCAAACTAAACCATTTTCCATCCAGATACATCCCAAAAGTATGTAGGAGATCAGGTTTGAAAGCAGAAGTTCCCTCTTCCTTTACGATGAAATTGGTTTCCAACATATCCATGAATTCACTAATCTTAAGGCCATTTAAATCTTTTACCATCCTGTTGTAGTCAATGATCTTCAATTGGCTGTCAGGAAAAAGAACAGTAAGAAAATAGTTGTATTCCTCTTTTCCAGTATGATTAGGGTTGGCTTTTCTCTTTTCCTCACCCACAAGGGCAGCAGCTGCTGTACGGTGGTGTCCATCGGCCACATAAGTACAGGGAATATTCCTAAACAATGCTGTGATACGGGTAATTACCTCTTCTTCATCCACTACCCAGAAATGGTGACCAATATTATCATCCGACACAAAGTCATATTCGGGTAAGTGATTTTCTACCCAGCTACTGACCAATTCATCTAATTCTTTTACCGCCCGGTATGTAAAAAAAACAGGTTCAATATTTGCGTTGTTAACTTTCACATGCTTCATGCGATCCTCTTCCTTGTCGGGTCGTGTTAATTCATGTTTTTTAATAATACCATTCATATAATCCTCCACTCCGGAAGCACCCACCATACCATATTGAGTCCTCCCGTTCATTGTCTGGGCATAGATATAATACATCTCCTTGTCATCCTGTATCAGCCAGCCGCTACTCATAAACTTCGTGAACATCTCAACGGCTTTTTCATAAACCCGCGGATCATGCTCATCAAATCCCGGCTCGAAATTAATCTCCGGTTTGGTGATGTTTAAAAGAGATCTCTCATTGCCCTCAGCCTCTACCCGTGCCTCGGCTGAATTCAGCACGTCATAGGGCCGGGAGGCCACAAGATGGGCAATTTCCCGTGGAGGCCTGATTCCTTTGAACGGTTTAAATATTGCCATGTTGACTAAGTCTTTTGTTTATTATTGTCAGAATTCAAGTTTTTTTGTTAATACGAGATAATCGGTCCTCCTGCCATTTCAACAGTGGCTAGCACCCCCGTTCAATCGGTTAACTCAGGTTTAAAATCTAGTTAACCTTAAACCTGATATCTCCTTTTTCGAAAAAATCACGGATTTGTGCAGCAGCAGCCATACCTGCATTAATGTTGGCTTCAGAGGTTTGGGCCCCCATTTTCTTCGGGGTGAAGAAAAATCTACCTTGGTATTTCTCCTCAAAAATAGCCGCGCAAGCCGGTGCTATATCAGAGAGATAGGTGAAATCTGATCGCGACTCCATTACCTCTTGTAATTCATCCTCATGGATCACCTCTTTCCTCGCCGTATTCACCAGAACAGCTCCATCAGGCATACTGGACAATAAGCCCTTACCAATAGAATTCCTGGTTTGTTCATTGGCTGGAATATGGAGGGAAATATATTGACAGGTGGCGTATAATTCACCGACTGTCCCTACCGGTTTGACCCCAGCCGACTCAATTTTCTCAGCATTGATAAAAGGATCATATGCATAAACATCCATGCTGAATCCAAGTGCAATTTTGGCAACCAGTTGCCCTACATTACCAAAGGCATGAATGCCCAGTTTTTTTCCTTTCAATTCCACTCCGGCCCGACCGTCAAATCCATTTCTGGCCTTAAATACCATCATTCCTAAAACCAGTTCGGCAACAGCATTTGAATTCTGACCAGGTGTATTCATGGCAATAATTCCCAACTCAGTAGCTGCAATAGTGTCAATATTATCGTAACCTGCACCTGCCCTTACCACAATTTTTAGATTTTCCCCTGCCTCAAGAACTTCTCGCGTTGCTTTATCAGAGCGAATTATCATTGCATCAACATCAACCACTGCAAGCTTAAGATCATTGGGGTCTGAATATTTTTCAAGCAGCCTCAATTCATAACCGGCGGCTTCCGCTATTTCCCTGATTCCCTGCACGGCAATGGGGGCAAAGGGTTTTTCTGTTGCAATCAATATTTTTTTCATTGTGCTCATCATTAGAGGTAAATTAATATCAGGAATTTGCCTTTTCGAAATCATTCATGGCATTCACAAGAACCTGTACACTATCTATATTCAGTGCATTGTAACAGGAAGCCCTAAACCCGCCTACAGAACGGTGACCTTTGATCCCAACGCAACCCTTAGACGCAGCAAATGCAATAAAATCTGCATCTTTCTCTTTATATTTTTCTGTCATTACAAAACAGATGTTCATCCTTGAGCGATCCTCAACAGCTACGGTACCAATAAACATTTTACTTTTATCGATGGCATTATAAAGCAAGTCGGCTTTGGCCTGGGCCAATTGGTTCATAATCACAAGGCCGCCCATAGACTTGACCCAACGGAGGGTTTCCCTGACAGTAAAAACAGCTGTTACCGGTGGTGTGTTAAACATAGATTCCTTTTCAACATGGGTCCGGTACTTCAACATGGTTGGAATATTTGAACGAGTGACCCTTTCGAGTATTTCATCCTTGATAATAACAAAAGTTACTCCAGCTGGTCCCAGGTTCTTTTGTGCTCCTCCATAGATAATGTCATATTTTGCCACATCCACCGGGCGGCTGAGAATATCAGATGACATATCAGCCATCAGAGGTATTGGTGAATCGAGGTCCTCCAGAATTTCGGTCCCCTTAATTGTATTATTTGTGGTAATATGAAAATAATCTGCATCGGATGGGATAGTGTAACCTTTAGGGATATGCAGGAAATTATCATCTTCTGAACTAGCAACCACGTCAACCTCACCAAACAGGAGGGCTTCCTTGATGGCTTTTGTTGACCAGGTTCCAGTATTCAGATAGGCTGCTTTATTGTTTAGGAAATTGTAAGGGATCATACAAAATTGCATGCTCGCCCCTCCCCCCAGGAAAAGTACCGAATAACCCTCCGGGATCGATAAAATCTCCTTGAAAAGGTCAACCGTTTCATTAAAAATTGCCAAAAACTCTTTTGAACGGTGGGAAACTTCCATTATGGATTGTCCAATGCCATCAAGGTCGAGGATTGCTTTTGCAGTATTCTCTCGCGCCATGTCTGATAGCACACAAGGACCAGCATTAAAGATATGTTTTCTCATGACTATAATTTTTAAGTTATTTATCCTTTATAAAATGGGAATCTAACTATTTGTGCAGGAATGCTTTTATTCCGCACCCTGATAAACACTTTGGAGTCAAATCCAGCAAATTCGGTAGCAATATACCCCATTCCAATCCCCGCTTGAAGCATTGGGGACATAGTGCCAGAAGTCACTTCTCCAATAGTTTCTCCAACCTCGTTGGCAATCTCGTAATGCTGACGAGGAATACCCCTTTCCTGCATGATGAAACCACGAAGACGACGTGTTGGATTTTGCTCTTTCTGTTTAAATAGGAAATCCCTGTCAATGAAGTTATTTCCTTCTGTAAATTTGGTAACCCAGCCAAGTCCTGCTTCGATAGGACTAGTCTCATCTGTTATGTCATGGCCATACAAACAGTACCCCATTTCCAGGCGCAGAGTATCTCTGGCACCCAATCCAATGGGCTTGATCCCATACTCTTCTCCAGCATCCATTACTGCCTTCCATAAGGTATCAGCATCTGAATTGTCGCAGTATATTTCACAGCCTCCGGCACCAGTATAACCAGTAATGGAAAAGATAACTTCATTAATTCCTGCAAATGGAATCCTCATGAAGGTGTAGTATTCCAATTCCGCAACAGGAACATCAGTAAGTTTTTGCATAGCTTTAAGGGCAAGCGGCCCTTGAATTGCCAGTTGGGCAATCTCATCGGAGGCATTATACAATTCCTTCCCAACTTCCATACCCATCTTTATAGCTTCTGCTGCACACCAATTCCAATCTTTCTCAGTATTTGCTGCATTAACCACCATCAGGTATGTTTCTTCATCAATCCGATAGACCAGAAGATCATCAACAATCCCACCCTTACCATTTGGGAAACAGGTGTACTGGACCTTGTCATTTTTTAGGGCTCCCACATCATTTGTGGTTAAGCGCTGAACAAGTTCAAAAGCTTTGGGTCCTTTAACCCAAAATTCGCCCATGTGTGAAACATCAAATACCCCGAGTTTTTCCCGAACAGTTCTGTGTTCTTCGTTGATACCGGTGTACTCTATTGGCATTTTGCAACCAGCAAAGCTTTCCAGGCGGGCACCTAAATTTTCATGAAATTTTGTAAAAGGAGTGTTTTTCATCTTGTTTATTGATCTTGGATTACATATGGTAACAAATGTAAGGTATTTATGAATTATTTTTTATGACAATTATCGTCAATTGGGCTCCTTATGGAATATCCAATCCTCAACAATTTCTATGGCATTATTAAGTCTGGCAATTCCATGGCCCCTTACAAATCCCAAGCTAAAGCCTTGATCCTGAATCATTTTAATATACAAACCGTGAAGTTCTTCCCGAAGATTCGGATTTTCCCTTACAGAGTCCTGGGCCCAGGGAATATCCGGCTCACATATCAGATATTTCCCGAGCCCGGAATTGGGAATTGCGCTCAAAAGCCACTGGGGAATATGTCTATATTTATGCTGAAACCAAACGCAGGTGACGATGAGCCCGGTATCAAAAAAAACCAAGTCTGTCTGTTTATTTTTTTCAATCTGATCTATTTGCTTTTTTCCAATAATCTCAAGGTCGGCAAGAGTATAATCCCTATGCAAAGAGGAGATGTAGTAACGGGCGAATTCCGGTATGCAGGGCACGCCAAAATGTTCTGACAGTTGCCTGGTCAGGGTGCTTTTCCCAGTGGATTCTGATCCTGTGATGAATATATTCATGAATCTTTTGTCATTACTTTTCTCCAGGCTAAGAATCCTACGATTGCCACGATGGTATATACTATGAATAGGCTTGCGGTTGCATAAAGTCCTTTATAAAAGTAAAGGCCAATTGACACAGCATCCACAAATACCCACAATAACCAGTGTTCCAGTATCTTTCTCGCCAGCATCCAGGTAGCAACAATGGCGCCTGCTGTGGTTAAAGCATCCATAATGGGCACCTGAGAGCCGGTAAGACGTAAAAGGACAAAACTGATCCCAAGCCATAATATCAGAAAAATACCTATCAGCAGGACAAGGGTACTTCGATTAATCCGACTGATTTTAAGTTCTCTCTTTCCCTCTGCTGAATCGTAGCCTGTTGACCAATGGTACCATCCGTAAGCACTTATTACAACGTAATATACCTGAAGGCCCATATCTGCATAAAACCCTGAAAAATAATATATCCAGATGTAGAAGAGTGCGGAAAGCAGGCCGAAGGGCCACAACCAGATAATTTGCTTAACAGAAAAATACAGATAAATAAGGCTGATCAGAGCTCCACTTAACTCAATCCAATTTCCGGAAATCCATAACCAAATGTCCTCCATGGGCTGACCCAATAATTTTGTTTAGACCTGGATTATTCCCATTCGATAGTAGCAGGGGGTTTTGAACTGATGTCATAAACCACCCGGTTAATACCTTTCACCTTATTAATGATCTCATTAGAAATCAGCCCCAGAAACTCATAGGGAAGATGTGACCAATCGGCAGTCATGCCATCAGTAGAACCCACAGCCCTAAGAACAACAACATTTTCATAAGTACGTTCATCACCCATCACCCCAACCGATTGAACAGGAAGCAGTATTACTGCTGCCTGCCAAACCTGGTCGTAAAGGTTATGCTCCTTCAAGCCCTGGATATAAATATTATCTGCCTCCTGCAGAATACGCACCTTTTCCTTTGTTATCTCACCTAGAATTCTGATACCCAAACCGGGCCCGGGAAATGGATGCCTTTGGAGTATGAGTGGGGTAATTCCCAATTCGCGACCCACTCGCCGTACTTCATCCTTAAACAGTAAGTTTAAGGGTTCAACCACCTTAAGGTTCATTTCAGCAGGCAATCCTCCAACATTGTGGTGCGATTTAATAGTTGCTGAAGGCCCGTTAACCGAAACAGATTCAATCACATCTGGATAAATAGTCCCCTGGGCCAGCCATTTAATTTCTTTGAGCTTTTGTGCTTCCCGATCAAAAACATCAATGAATGTATGTCCGATTGCCTTCCGTTTACCCTCAGGATCGGAAATCCCTTCAAGAGCTTTTAGAAAGTCATCAGCAGCTTCTACTCCAATCACATTCAGCCCCATGTGATCATAGGACTCAAGAACCGAATGAAACTCGTTCTTTCTTAGCAAACCATTATCCACAAAGATGCATGTTAGCTTTTCACCAATGGCTTTATGAAGCAATACGGCTGCAACTGTGCTATCAACACCCCCTGACAGCCCCAGAACCACACGGTCGGACCCAAGTTTTTGCTTAAGACTGGAAACAGTAGTCTCGATGAAGGATGCGGGAGTCCAATTTTGCTGGCAGCCACAAATACTAACGACAAAATTGTAAAGGAACTGCTTACCTTCCACTGTATGGTATACTTCGGGGTGGAATTGGATTCCATAAGTATGTTCATTACTAATAGTGAAGCCCCCAACTTTCACTTCCTTGGTGCTGGCGGTAATTTTAAAATTATCCGGCACATATGAAATTGTGTCACCGTGCGACATCCAAACCTGGGTTCCTAAACTGATGCCTTTAAACAATTCGTCGTCATGGTCAACAAATTCCAGGTTAGCCCTGCCATATTCCCGGGTTTTGGATGGGAGTACTTCACCTCCTGAATTCTGAGACAGGAACTGCGCTCCATAGCAAACCCCCAGAAGGGGGATTTTACCCTGAATGTCCACCAGATCTGGAATTGGGGCATCCTTTTCACGAACTGAAAACGGGCTGCCAGAGAGGATTACTCCTTTTATGCTGTTAGATAATTTGGGGGGCTTATTGAAGGGATGTATCTCGCAATACACATTTAGTTCACGAACCTTACGGGCAATCAATTGAGTATACTGGGAGCCAAAATCAAGGATAAGAATTGTATCTTCCATTGTAATAAAAGTAGGAATGAGAATAAAGCGGAGTAAAGATAGCTATTATCTATGTGTCCAAAAAAGAATCAAAACTGTTTAGCATTAGTCGGTCAATTGGTCAACCTTAAAACACAATCCTTCCTCGGCTGAATAAGTTTCAGGGAATATTGATCGGGCTTCTTCCACCAGGGGATTGACATTCTTATACCTACTTGAAAAATGACCGATAATCAGCTTCCTTACATTTGCTTTTCCGGCAATCACAGCTGCTTCACGGGCTGTGGAGTGGCCGGTTATGATGGCCCTTGCTTTCATTTCATCGAGGTATGTTGCTTCGTGGTAAAGAAGATCAACATTTTTAATGATCGGAATCAATGTTTCAGTATATCTGGTGTCGGAGCAATAAGCATAACTTCTCGGATGATGCGGGGGAATAGTTAGCTCGCTATTCGGGTACAATTTTCCCATTTCATTAACATAATCACTGCCTTGTTTTAAAGCAACAATCTCACGTATACCCAGATTGAGGTCGGAGATGGCCTCCTTTCTTATTCTAAGTTCCCCTTCTTTTTCCCTGAAAAGAAAACCTACTGATTCAATCTTGTGATCCAGGGGAAAACTTTCAACGTAAATATAATTGTCCTCCATAACAAAACTTTTTCCCTTCATCCTGTGGGGGATGAAGATAAGAGGATAATTCAACTGTACTGCTGAGTCCCCAAAATGTAAGTCCAGGAATTTTTTAAGATCGGGAGGTTCATAGATATGAAGAGGAATCTTTCTGCCAATAAGGTTCAGACTAGATAAAAGACCGAATAATCCGTAAAAGTGATCACCATGAAGGTGTGATATGAAAATATTATGGATCTTACTAAATGGGATCCGATACCTTCGTAATTGCATCTGGGTCCCTTCACCACAGTCTATTAAAAAGAACCGCTCATGAACGTTAAGTACATGAGCGGTAACCGTTCTATTCGAAGTGGGTAATGCTGAACTACTTCCCAGTATGGTGAGGGAAAAAGTCATTAAGCATCCTTCTTATCCTCTTTGGATTCTTCCTCCTTTTTAACCTTTTTAGCAGCAGGCTTCTTAGCAGCTGGTTTTTTCGCAACCGCCTTAGCAGGCTTTTTCTCAGCGGCCTCAGGCTTTTTCTTAGCGGCCTTAGGCTTTTTCTTAGCGGCCTTAGGCTTTTCAGCCTTCGGTTCTATTACTTCGGCTGTCTCTTTAGGCGTTTCTACCACATCCAAAACATCATCAACAACATCTTTGGCCACTTCTGACACTTGAACAACTTCCTTCACCTCATCTTTAGCCTCATCCGTTTTTGTAACGGCTTTTTTAGCTTTGGCTGGCTTTTTGATCAATTTTTCGTCTACTGATTTTTCAGCTTTGGGCTCCTTAACCACTTTAACTTTGTGTGGTGCTGACTTTTTCACAGGCATTGAATCAATTTTTTCAGCCTCCTCCATGATTGATTTTAAAGCTGCCAGGTCGGAAATATCTCCAAGAGTTGTAGCCTCCAGATTCTGCTTGGCCTTAGCCATACCTTTGGAGGCACCAGAAGATTTTGCTTTACGCTCCTGTGCCACTTCAGCTCTCTTCTCATCTTCAAAGATTCGGCTGTGTGACAAAATAATGCGCTTGGCCGATTTGTTGAATTCAATTACCTTAAATTCCAGCTTCTCGTCAACTTTTGCCTGACTGTTATCCTCCTTTACAAGGTGACGCGGCGTAGCAAAACCTTCCACTCCGTACGGCAAGGTGATAACAGCGCCACGGTCGAATATATTAACCACTGTCCCTTCGTGTACCGACCCTTCTTTAAATATAGTTTCGAATACATCCCATGGATTTTCTTCCAGTTGTTTATGGCCTAGGCTCAATCGGCGGTTATCTTTATCGATTTCAAGCACAACCACATCAATTTGATCATTGATAGCGCAGAATTCAGCCGGATGTTTGATCTTTTTGGTCCATGACAGATCGGAAATGTGGATAAGACCATCAACACCCTCTTCTATCTCAACGAATACACCAAATCCAGTGAAATTCCGAACTTTGGCGGTATGTTTGGTATTGAGTTTATATTTCTCCTCAATGTTGGACCAGGGATCCTGGCGTAATTGCTTCATGCCGAGAGACATTTTACGCTCCTCCCTATCCATTGTCAGAACCTGAGCCTCCACCTCATCACCAATCTTAAGGAATTCCTGTGCGCTGCGTAAATGCTGCGACCAGGACATTTCGGAAACATGTATCAGTCCTTCAACTCCAGGTGCAATCTCAACGAAAGCACCATAATCGGCCATCACAACGACCTTGCCCTTAACAACATCTCCAACTTTTATTTTATCATCCAGAGAATCCCATGGATGTGCTGTTAATTGCTTTTTGCCCAGAGCAATACGCTTCTTATTATCATCAAAATCAAGAATAACCACATTGATCTTCTCGTCGAGCTGAACAATTTCTTCCGGGTGATTAACCCGTCCCCATGATAGGTCGGTTATATGGATTAGGCCATCCACACCACCAAGATCGATAAAAACGCCATATGAGGTAATGTTCTTAACAGTACCCTCCAGTACCTGTCCTTTTTCAAGTTTGGAGATAATGTCTTGTTTTTGTATTTCCAATTCAGCTTCTATAAGAGCTTTGTGAGAAACAACAACATTTTTGAATTCCTGGTTGATCTTAACCACTTTGAATTCCATAGTTTTCCCAACGTAAATATCATAATCCCTGATGGGCTTAACGTCGATCTGAGAACCAGGAAGGAAAGCCTCAATACCAAACACATCAACGATCATACCTCCTTTGGTACGACATTTAATAAAACCTTTAATCACCTCACTTTGATCGTGAGCCTGGTTGACCCGATCCCATGAACGGAATACTCTGGCTTTTTTATGAGAGAGAAGTAATTGTCCGGTTCGGTCTTCAAGAGTTTCAACATAAACCTCGACTGGATCACCAGGACTAAGTTCAGGATTATACCTGAATTCATTCAAACTTACAATTCCTTCTGACTTATATCCAATGTTTATGACAACCTCTCGCTTATTCATGGAAACTACTGTACCTTCCACAACTTCATTAACGGCTACTGTAGATAAGGTCTGGTCGAAAATATTTTCCAGTTTTGCCCTTTCCTCTGGTGAATAATCATCATGATCAGTAGTATAGCTATCCCAGTCGAATTCAGTTATTTTAGCTGATTTTTTAGATATTACCTCCAGTTCTGTATCTTCCTCTTCCAGGATATCATCAATATCCTTTTCTTCTTCCTCATCCTTTTCCTCTTCCTCTTCTTCTTCATTTACTTCTTCCTCACTTACAGGATCTATTCCAGTTTCTTCAACTGGCTCAGAGGGAGTATCAGTATCAGCTGTTTCTGAAACATCTGAATTAGCATCCTCTGAAATTTCCTCTTCTGCTTGTACAACAGTTTCAAGTTTTGATTCCTCTGTTACAGCTTCTTCAACTACAGGTTGTTCAGCAACGAGTTCTTCGGGGGCTGTTACCTCTGCAAGAGGTTCTTCAGGGACAGTTGCCTCTGTAACAGTTTCTTCGGCGATAATTTCTTCAGTTTTTACCTCAATTTTTTCTTCCGTTTGCGGCTGCTCATTGAGCTCTGCCGGCTCTTCGTTTTGATTTATTAATTCCTTTTCTGACATGTTCTAACAATCAATTAGTTAGTGGGTTAGACATTATATTTGATAAACACGGGCGCAAAGTTAACTTAAATTTATTCACTTTCAAACCTTTAGCTCTTCATATAAGCATTTTCCTGATTCATAAATTTTTCGATACGATGCAGAGCTTCAATAAGTTCCTCTTTCCCTCTTGCAACATTGATCCTGATCCATTTATCAGCCTTTGATGAAAAGTGAATACATGGGACTACCCCAACTTTTTGACTGTCATAAAGTTGAATGGAAAAGCCGACCCCGTTACCCAGATTATCCGGCAAGCGGCACCAAACAAAATAGCCTCCTTTGGCCTGTTCAACCAGAAAGCCCATCATTATAGCTTTCATAAACAGGTTCAAAAGCCAGGGCGCTCCAATTATTTCCAAATTGATGTATCAAATAGGTGTAAAAAGATGTAGGGCAGCTTCTTTCAAACAGCCTGTCAATGCTCAGGAATTCCTGAGAAAAATTTTCCTATACTTGCATAAGGGAAGAAGACAATAAATTGATTAACAAATGAAAATATCTATTATCGGGACAGGATATGTAGGGTTGGTAACCGGAACATGCTTTGCAGAATCAGGAATCGTGGTTACATGTGTTGATGTGGACGAGAACAAAATCAGCATGTTGAATAAGGGTCATGTACCCATTTATGAGCCAGGCCTTGATGACATGATTAGGAAAAATGTTAAGAAGAATCGTCTGTTCTTCACTACAAACCTTGAAGAAAGCCTGGTCGATGCAGAAGCGGCATTTATTGCAGTGGGGACCCCACCTGATGAAGATGGGAGTGCTGATCTGCAATACGTTATAGGAGTGGCTGCTGATATTGGTAAATATATGAGGGATTATCTGGTTATAGTCAATAAAAGTACTGTGCCCATAGGAACCTCCCATAAGGTCAGGGTTGCTGTTACCGAAGCCTTGAAGCTGAAAGGATCAGACATACCTTTTGATATTGCTTCTAACCCTGAGTTCCTTAAAGAAGGAAGCGCTATCCAGGATTTTCTCCGACCCGACCGAATCGTTATCGGATTAGATTCATCCAGGGCAGAAAAAATTATGAATAGGTTATACAAACCCTTCGTTTTGAATGGACATCCTATCTATTTCATGGATATTCCATCGGCAGAAATGACAAAATATGCTGCTAATTCAATGCTGGCAACTAAAATCAGCTTTATGAATGATATCGCCAATCTTTGTGAGATCCTGGGTGCGGATGTTGATATGGTACGCAAAGGGATAGGCAGCGATAGCCGAATAGGCAACAAATTCATCTACCCCGGCGTTGGTTACGGTGGAAGCTGCTTCCCTAAAGATGTAAAAGCCCTGATCAAAACAGCCGCCAAAAATGGATACCCTCTTCGTATTCTTCAAGCTGTGGAAGATGTCAATGAGGACCAG
This sequence comes from uncultured Porphyromonadaceae bacterium, assembly GCA_964465145.1. Classification (GTDB taxonomy): domain Bacteria; phylum Bacteroidota; class Bacteroidia; order Bacteroidales; family UBA12481; genus JAUVKA01. The sequence continues at coordinate 12,358 of CAYXJR010000050.1, forward strand.
AAGAAGACGATGTTTGCAAAAATCTTCCGACATTTTGGTGGTGATTTAAAAGGTAAGAAGATTGCAATTTGGGGACTGGCTTTCAAACCTAATACGGATGACATGCGGGAAGCTCCTTCTTTGGTACTGATTGACCAGTTAGTAGATACCGGGGCATCGGTAATATCTTATGACCCGGTGGCAATGAATGAAACCAGGCGAAAAATAGGAAATAAAACCGCCTATTCAAATGATCAGTATGAAGCTCTTGTGGATGCTCACGCACTGGTTCTAATTACCGAATGGTCGGAATTTCGTGTTCTCAGATACAAAGAAATTGAGAAACTCATGATCGAAAAAGTAATATTTGACGGTCGGAATATTTACGATCCAGAGGAGGTTAGGGAATTTGGTTTTACCTATTACGGAATTGGACGTTAATATAATTTTTGATCATGAACAAGATTTTAGTTACTGGCGGTGCAGGGTTTATAGGTTCTCATTTATGTGAACGCCTGCTTAATGAAGGAAACGAAGTAATATGTCTGGATAATTTTTTTACGGGAAACAAAAAAAATGTGGTTCATTTATTGGAACATCCCTTTTTTGAACTTGTCCGGCATGATATTACCATGCCATACTTCGTTGAAGTTGACCAAATATATAATCTTGCCTGTCCTGCCTCACCAATACACTATCAGTACAATGCGATAAAAACGGTGAAGACTTCTGTTTCAGGCGCTATTAATATGTTGGGACTGGCAAAAAGGATAAAAGCCAGGATTTTGCAGGCATCAACTTCAGAGGTTTATGGAGATCCACAGGTCCATCCCCAACCGGAAGATTACTGGGGCTATGTCAATCCTATCGGACTGAGAGCATGCTATGATGAGGGGAAAAGATGTGCAGAAACTTTATTCATGAGTTACCACCAGCAAAACGGGGTAAGGATTAAGATCGCAAGAATATTCAATACCTACGGGCCCAATATGCATCCGGAAGATGGACGGGTAGTTAGTAATTTCATCATGCAGGCCCTTAGAGGACAAAACATTACCATTTATGGTGATGGATCTCAGACCAGAAGTTTTCAATATATAGATGATCTGCTGGAAGGATTGATCAGACTGATGAATACCCGTGAAGAATTCACAGGACCAGTTAACCTTGGGAATCCCATTGAATTTACTATTAAGGAATTAGCTGAAGAGGTAATTGACCTTATTGGGGCAAAATCGAATTTAGAATATCTCCCTCTCCCGGAGGATGACCCCATGCAAAGAAAGCCAGACATAAGTTTAGCGCGTAAAGAATTAAACATGTGGGAGCCCCGGGTGCAATTGAGGGAAGGGCTTGTTAAAACAATTGAATACTTCAGTGAACTAATAAGAAATAACGAATTAGATCAATATCAAAGATAAGAGAGTGAGAAAAGTGTCAGACATATTCTATCAAACTTGTCAAATTATTAAATATCAGCGAATTCCATCTGACATTTAAAAAAAATACTCAAACAGATGAAAGGAATTATTTTAGCCGGAGGAGCGGGTACACGTTTATACCCGATCACCAAGAGCATTTCAAAACAGATCGTTCCCATTTACGACAAACCAATGATCTATTACCCGCTTTCAGTACTCTTGCTGGCAGGTATACGGGATATTTTGATAATATCAACACCAAAGGACCTGCCATTGTATATTGATCTTTTTGGAGACGGCTCCCAGCTTGGGATCAATATTGATTATGCCGAACAAGCCTCTCCGGATGGTCTGGCTCAGGCATTTCTTATTGGTGAAGAATTTATCGGCGATGATAATGTTTGTTTAATTCTTGGGGATAACATTTTTTATGGTTACAATTTCGGTGAAATACTTAAGAAGTCTGCCGAATTGACCACCGGAGCAAAAATATTCGGATACAATGTACAAGATCCCGAACGATATGGTGTTGTTGAGTTTGATTCTGAAAACAAAGTCCTTAGTCTTGAGGAAAAGCCTAAATCACCTAAATCAAATTACGCTATCACAGGACTATATTTTTATGATAATTCCGTTATTGAAAAGGCAAAGATGCTAAAACCTTCTGAGAGAGGGGAACTTGAGATAACAGACTTGAACCGATTGTATCTCGAAGAAGACAACCTTCAGGTTCAGCTTCTTGGGCGTGGCATGGCCTGGTTGGATACAGGAACCCACGACAGTTTGCTCCAGGCTTCAAATTTCATAGCAACCATTGAACAACGACAGGGCCTTAAAGTATCATGCATTGAAGAAATCGCCTATATTAGGGGATATATTAACAGAGATCAGCTTATTGAATTAGCCAAACCCCTGGAAAACAATCAATACGGACAATACCTTCTTCGGGTAGCTAAAGACCGAATACCGAATAATTAGAATTTGTTTATGAATATCATTGAGACTAAATTATCAGGATTACTTATTATTGAGCCCAAAGTTTTTGAGGACAATAGGGGCTACTTCTTCGAGAGTTACAATAAAAAAAAGTGGGAGGAGGCTGGCATAGATATAAACTTTGTTCAGGACAATCAATCCTTGTCGGGATATGGCGTTATTCGTGGTCTCCACTATCAGCTAGCGCCTTACGCCCAAACAAAACTTGTAAGGGTATTACATGGAAAAGTACTGGATATTGTGGTAGATATCAGGCAGGGATCTCTCACTTTCGGACATAGTTTAGGTATAGGGTTATCCTCGGATAACAAGAAACAAGTACTTATACCACAGGGGTTTGCTCATGGTTTTGTTGTACTTTCAGAACAAGCTGTTTTCCACTACAAGTGCGACAAGTATTATAATCCTGAATTTGAAAGGGGTATTCATCCAATAGATCCAGACCTAAATATTATATGGCAAATTCCGGCCAAAGACCAGCTCATTTCCAAAAAAGACCGAAAATTGCCCCGATTCTCTGAAGCCGAGATGAATTATTATATTTAGGGTAAAAAGGAATGATGAGGAAGCGGGTACTTATTACGGGCAGCAAAGGACAGCTGGGGACTTCACTGCTTATGCTAGCCGATGCATTTAAGCAGCTGGAATTAATTCCTTCTGATGTTGAAGACCTGGATATCAGCAATTATGCAGAAGTAAGGGATTATATATCTTCCAAACCAGTAGATTATTTAATTAATTGCGCTGCTTACACCGCGGTTGATAAGGCTGAAGATTTTGAAACCACCGCCTTCGCCGTTAACCAAAAAGGTACTCAGAACCTCGCTGGTATTTGTGCAACACAAAAGATCCCTATAATCCACATTTCCACCGATTACGTGTTTTCCGGACAGGACCACCTACCCTATGATGAGGATCATCCTACCGGCCCATTAACTACATACGGCAGGAGCAAGTTAGCAGGAGAAAAAAGCATTCTTGATTCAGGGGTTCATGGGCTAATCCTCAGGACATCATGGCTATATTCAGAATATGGCAGTAATTTTGTTAAAAGCATGATTCGATTGGGGCAGGAACGGCAGGAACTTGGAGTTGTTTTTGATCAGATAGGATCACCAACCTATGCTGAAGACCTGGCTCTTGCCATTCTTAAAATATTAAACGGATTTGCAGAAGGAAGAATAATGCTGGAAACTGCAACAATATATCATTACTGCAATCAAGGAGTATGTTCATGGTATGATCTTGCGCAGGCAGTTATGGATATCGGGAAAATAAACTGTCTGATATACCCCATCACATCTGATAAATATCCACTGCCAGCGGTAAGGCCGCATTATTCAGTCTTGAATACTATTAAATTTCGCGAGAAATTCAGTCTTGAAATTCCACATTGGCGTAAAAGTTTAACACGATGTATTGAAAAGATGAAAACATGAAATTCCAATGAATCCAAATAAAGAAATTTCAGAAGAACTCAGGAATAAGGCTGCGGTTTGGACTTTAGCTCCATATAACGAAGAGACCAGAGCCCAGGTGATAAAAATGCTGGAAGCAGGGAACGATGAATTGATTGAATCGTTCTACAAAAACCTGGAATTCGGCACTGGGGGATTGAGAGGCATTATGGGTCCGGGAACCAATCGGGTAAACCAATATACCATTGGGATGGTAACCCAGGGACTGGCTAATTATATCAAAATGAATTTCGAGCATTTGAGAGAAATTAGGGTGGCCATAGCCTACGATAGCCGCAACAACTCAAAGTTTTTTGCAGAAACGACGGCAAATGTGTTTTCTGGTAGTGGGATTAAAGTTTTTATTTTTGAATCATTGCGCCCAACACCAGAGCTTTCTTTTGCCATTCGGGAATTGGGATGTCAGTCGGGGGTTGTAATAACTGCATCACATAATCCAAAAGAGTACAATGGCTATAAGGTTTATTGGGATGATGGGGCCCAGGTTATCAGTCCGCATGATTTAGCTATCATAGAGCAAGTCAACAATATCAAAGGGATCGAAGAAGTTGATTTCTCAGGCCGGCCTGAATTGATTGAAGAATTGGGCACTGAAATGGACAACAGGTACCTCGACAAGCTTCAAAGTTTAAGCCTGCATCCTGAAATAATTCACCAGCATAAAGATTTAGGAATTGTTTACACTCCAATCCACGGCACAGGTGTCCACCTGGTTCCGGCAGCTTTGAAGAAATTTGGATTCAGTAACGTTTACTCTGTTCCGGAACAGAATGAACCTGATGGGAATTTCCCAAGTGTACATTCTCCAAATCCTGAAGAAAAGGCTGCATTGGATCTGGCCATTAAAAAGGCCGTTTCAGTGGGTGCTGATATTGTTATGGCTACTGATCCGGATGCCGACAGAGTGGGAATTGCAGTCAGGGGACCAGATGATGCCTTTGTTTTGCTGAACGGGAATCAAACGGGAGCTATCCTTATATATTATCTTTTGTCGCAGTGGTCCTCCTTAGGAAAACTCAAGGGCAATGAATTCATAGTTAAAACTATTGTTACCAGTTCCTTGTTATCAGAAATTGCCAGGTATTATTCTGTACGAACCTACGAAGTACTGACTGGCTTTAAATACATAGCTGATCTGATCCGAAGGAAGGAAGGCAAAGAGGTTTTTATTGTTGGTGGGGAAGAGTCGTATGGCTACCTGGCTGGAGATTTTGTCAGGGACAAAGATGCAGTACTTTCTTGTGCTCTGATTGCGGAAGCTGCAGCCTGGGCGAGGAGCCAGAGTATGGGATTGCTGGAAATTCTTGATGAAATTCATGTTAAATTTGGATTTTTCAGAGAACATTTAATATCGATGGTACGAAAAGGAAAATCCGGAGCGGAAGAGATTGCTTCCATGATGGAAAAGTTCAGAACATCACCACCAATGTCTTTAGGTGGCTCGGACGTGGTAATGATTAACGATTTCCTAAAAGGTCAGTCAGTAGATATGATTTCAGACCTTCGTTATGATATCAATTTGCCAAAATCAAATGTTCTTCAAATATTAACACAAAATGGCTCCATCGTTTCTATTCGGCCATCCGGAACTGAACCTAAAATTAAATTTTATTTTTCAGTTCGTGAAAAAGTAACTGGTAATCAGGCCTTGGAAGCTGCCGGAAAAAAGCTTGAGGAAAGGATTCAGATAATGGTCAAAGAAATAGGAGCAGAGTAAATACTTAATAAAGTTTTTGAGATGGCTATTAAATCACACAGACAAGAGTTATGGTTCGAAGTACCTTCACGAAGGGGATTTATAAACATCACACCTGATATCCAAAATTGCGTGGCGGAAAGTGGGATAATCGAAGGGCTGGTCCTTGTAAATGCAATGCATATTACGGCATCAGTATTTATCAATGATGACGAAGGCGGGCTACATCAGGATTTTGAAAAATGGCTGGAGGGACTTGCTCCGGAAAAGCCATATTCTCAATATAATCACAATGGATATGAAGATAATGCTGACGCGCATTTGAAACGTACAATTATGGGTCGGGAAGTAGTTGTAGCTATCACCAAGGGACGACTTGACTTCGGCCCATGGGAGCAGATCTTTTACGGGGAATTTGACGGGATGAGGAAAAAAAGGGTGTTGGTTAAGATAATTGGAGATTAAGGGACCGCATCAAAAAACTCATTTTTGAAATTTACCAGAAAAAGCTTTTTTGTCGCTCGGGTTAATGCTGTGTAAAGCCATCGGAAATATTCCCGGTCGAGCCGGTCCTCTGTTACATACCCCTGGTCGACATATACATGTTTCCACTGCCCCCCTTGAGCCTTATGGCAGGTTACTGCGTATGCAAATTTCACTTGCAGGGCATTAAAAAAAGGATCTTCCCGCACTGCATCAGTCCGATGTTTTTTCCCTTTCACATGCTGATAATCTGCCATAACCTGAAAAAAGAACTCCCGCATGACATCTCGGTCCAGTGCAGCACTTTCAACCATTAGGCTGTCAAGGATTATTTTTGCATCAAAGTCCAGATTCTTATAATCGCTAAGACGTAAATTAACGTCAGCGAAACGAAGGCCGTACAATTCCTGATACCCCAGAATCTTGTTGATCACAGCGATATCTCCGTTGGCAATGAAATCTACTTCCTCTTCATCTTTCAACCAGAAATAATTGTTTTTAACTATCATTATATGATCTCCAACAGTTAGTTCTTCCTCTTTCCAAAGGATCATATTTCTGATTCCCTGATTATAACGGTTGGCCTGCTTGTTGGATCTGCATACGATAATGGTTTCATCAATCCCGGGATTATCATAAGATTTTTCTATTGACTCCACCAAATTATCTCCGGATATTCTAACTACATCCCCTTTTTCATCCTCCAAAAGCCTGGGATATTTCAGCTCATTCCTTTCAAGTTGCTCCCTGACTAATGTTGCATTTGCAAGAATTCCAGATGATGAAGCCTGCCTGACTACTTCATTCAATTCCCCTCTCTTGACTGGAAATCCATATCCTTCCAACAATTTTGGTTCAAGTGCTTCACTTGACTCCAGGCCGACGGGAGGCAATTGAGCCACGTCACCTATCAGGATTAGCTTACACCCTATCCCACTGTATACATATGTTACCAGATCATCAAGTAACCTCCCACTGCCAAATATTGCCAGATCCAAACTCTGGTTTGAGATCATGGAGGCTTCATCTACGATAAATAAAGTATTCTTGTGCAAATTCCGATCAAGAGAGAACTCGGCAAAACCGTCTCTGACTTTTTTCTGCCTGTATATTTTTTTGTGTATTGTCATGGCTGGATTATTTGAATAGCCCGACAATACTTTTGCTGCCCTACCTGTAGGTGCCATCAAAACCGCCCTTCCATTTGTTTCATTCAGCGATTTAACCAGGGAGGCTATCAAACTGGTTTTACCGGTTCCGGCATATCCCCGTATTAAAAATATCCCCTCTTGATCCACATCGGCAACAAAGTTAGCTAACCCGCTAATCAGGATCATCTGCCCCCTTGTAGGCACATGATCCAGGTTTTTAATTATTGTATGAGTTAAATGGTCTTTTAACATGGGTAAAAAAACTATATCCGCCACCTAGTAATTTCAAAAACATTTATAAATTTGCAGACAAACTTAATCAATTCAAACCAGATGAAATCCGTTAAATACATTGTTCAATTCCTCCTTCTAGCTATTATCGTAGTTCTGGTATATTTTATATATACCGGAGTAATGAAGCCGATTGACTTTGAAAAGGAGCAAGAAGTAAGGTATGAAAAAGTTGTTAGGCGGTTGAAGGATATTCGTACCGCCCAGGTGGCTTATCGCTCAGTATATGGTTCTTATACAGGAAGTTTTGATACTCTTATTAACTTCGTGAAATTAGATTCCTTTCCGGTTTTATATGCCGAAGGGAGCCTGGATGACTCACTCGCTGTGTCGAAGCATATGGTCATCAGAGATACCATATATATCCCGGTAAGAGATTCTATCTTCCCACGACAATATCCCATTGATTCTATACGATATGTTCCCTTTGCCAATCCTGGAGTTCTATTTGATATGAAAGCAGGTATAATCATGACAGCTTCAAAGGTTGAAGTAAATGTTTTTCAGGCTACAGCTCTGAACTTCGATATTCTTAATGGAATGGATCGTCAGTTGATAATTAATTTGAATGACACCAAAGCTTTTCCGGGCCTTAAAGTTGGTGATGTAGAGGAAGCTAACAACAACGCAGGAAACTGGGAATAAGCAATCCCATCGTACGAAAGTTGAAAGTAGCTCTACCTGTTTTGGTGGAGCTATTTTTTTTTGTCAATTTTAATCCCGAACTGAACTGGGCATTCCAATGAGAAATATAGCCATAGTTGACGAAACATTTGACATCAACATTACTGCATCATACCACCTTTCGGTACAGATAAGTTCGAGAGGAGTATGTTTTGCCGTAATGGATACCGTTCGGAAGAAATATATAGCTTTAAAAAACTTTCTATTGGAAGAATCCCATCCTTCAACCATAGAGGAGCAGATAAAAAGGCTGTTACAAACAGATAATTACTTGAATCGCAAATATAAATCCTCTGCTCTGATATACACCACTTCAAATGCAGCGCTCATTCCCAATCCCATTTATGATCCTGATCGACTAGAGGAATTATATAACTTTTCAAATCGCCTGGTTGATAAGCACGAAATTTACAGCAACGAGATACCCTGTATTGACGCAAGGATTATTTATGCAATACCACAAATAATTCTGGATCTCATTGGAGATAACCCAAACAATTTCAGGGTTTTTCATCAGTCATGTCCCATTATCGAAAACTCTTATCTTGAGGCAAAAAGTAAAACAGATGAAGCATATATTTCCGCCCAGGTTTTCCCGGATTTTTTCGACCTGACTGTTTTCAAAAACGGACAACTTGAATTATACAACACCTTTACATATAAAACAGATCAGGATCTAATTTTCTACATTCTTTATGTATATGAGCAATTTGGATTAAATCCAGATAAAGTGTGCCTTTCACTTTCCGGCTATGTCGAAAAAAAATCCGAATTGATCAACAAACTTTCACAATTCATTCATGCTATAAGTTTTGGGGATTTCAGCCGTAGTTTTACATACAGTTATACTTTCGGACAATTAAACCAGCACCAATTCACTAATCTTATCAATCTGTACCGTTGCGTATAATTCATGGGAAATACCGCAGCCGCAGGTTAAACCTTCCAAAAAACCTGAAAGCCCGACCGACCACTGATCAGGCGCGTGAAAGTTTGTTTAACATTCTAATTAACCGCCTCGACTTCGAAGACATAAAAGTAATAGATCTCTTTTCTGGGACAGGTAGCATCAGCTTTGAATTTGCCTCATTGGGAACCAGTGATATTACCCTGGTTGAAAAAGACCGTTTTAATGTTCAGTTCATTTTAAAAAACATTGAACTGCTGGGAATTGAAGAAATTCATGTCGTTTCAGGTGATGTATTTACCTTTATGTCACGAAATAGAGTGAAATATGATCTCATTTTCGCCGATCCACCATATGATCTTCCCACGCTCGACTCCCTACCCGATTTAATAACGCCTCACCTCAATGAACCTGACGGCTGTTTTATCCTTGAACACGGCCCCTCTCACAGTTTCGGTGATCATCCTAAACTTACTGAAACCCGCCGGTATGGCAAAGTTCATTTCAGCTTCTTTGGCATTTAACTTATTTTAACTTAAAAGCCAATCTATTATATTTCTCAAGGGTTAAATTTGGTAGCACAAAGGCGACTAAACTCCTTACCATGAGAATAAAAAATTCAATTTTCGGACTTGTTCTGCTTATTGGACTTCCTTTAAACGCTCAACAACCATCAAAAGACAAAGGATTATCTGCTATTAGCGAGGGTGTTATTAAAGCACAACTGGATTTTCTCTCATCCGACTGGACAGAAGGCCGCGAATTAGGGATAGCTGGTGCATACATGGCTTCAGACTATATTGCAAGTATGTTTAAGGTATATGGTTTAAAGCCTGGCGGAGACAATAAACCTATCCGTTTCAACCGCAATATGAGCAGGGAAGAAAGACAGAATGTAAGGCCGGAGCAGGATTATTTTCAAAACTTCCAATTGGTCGAATATGGACCTGGAGTCGAACAAGAACTGTCAGTGATTTCAACGAGAAATGGCTCTGTCAAAAAATCTAAATTCCAATATTTTACAGATTTTTCGGTAAAGCCAGGCCAAACGGCGCAAACAGCAAATTCACAGGTCATTTTTGTTGGATATGGAATTTCAGATCCAGAAAACAATTACGATGATTTCAAGGGAATTGATGTGAGAGATCGAATAATCCTCAGATTAATAGGATTTCCCGGACATCTCGATACCAGCTCTGAAGCCTTTAATAAATTCAGGAAATTTGGTCTGGACAGATATGGAAGATACCAGGCAAAGGACAAAATTGCTTCAGAAAAGGGAGTTCTTGCCGTGATTGAGTTTGATCCTCATAATTCAATCCAAAAGGGATGGTCATCTAATGTACCCTTTAGATTCGAAGATAACGGCTACGAGGGAGATGAGCCATTCAGGACTGATGTCCGTAAACGCTTGTCAAGACCAAACTCCAGTTTAGGAAATGGCTTACTGACTTATCAAATAACTACAAAAGTATTTTATGAGTTAACTGCAGATATTGATTTCAGGCTGGCTGAATTTGAAAAGGCAACTCAAAATGGAATAAAAACATCCATCCCCTTTGAGCTTCGTGACAAATCTGTCGAATACAGTACAAGTGTTGAATCCAGAGTAATCCAGGCAAGAAATGTTGTTGGAATCCTGGAAGGTAAAAGGAAAGACCAATGTATCGTTCTTGGTGCACATTTTGACCATTTGGGTATTACTCGTCAATATATTTATAATGGGGCTGACGATAATGCATCTGGTGTGGCAGGTATAATGACTATTGCCAAAGCCATGATGGCCACAGGGGAGAAACCTGAATACACAATGGTTTTCTGCGCCTGGACCGGAGAGGAAAAGGGATTGATTGGCTCCGCCTATTTTGTTGATAACCCTGTTATTAAGGATATTAAATGTTATATGAATTATGATATGATATCAAGGGTTGCCCTGGATGATCCAAATAAAAATAAGTGCGACTTTACCTTTACGAATACCGTTCCGACTTTTCAGGAATTAACAGAAAAGCATATAAAGGAATACAAGATCAACCTGGATATGGAATACAAAGGTTCAGAAATGCCGGTCGGTGGAAGCGATTTCTCTTCTTTTTCCCGAAAAGGAATTCCAATTTTCCTCCTTCACGGGAAGTTTACGCCTGATTATCATCAATATACAGACCATTCCGATAAGGCTGAAATACCATATTTGACTGATATTATCAGGGTCGGTTTTCTCAACCTATTTGAATTAGCAAATAATTATCAATGGTAAATACTAAAACTAAACTATTATGAAAACAACAAAAGCTTTTGCTTTATTGCTTGTTATTGTTTTAGCCAGCTCCCTGAACATGTTCGCCCAGGAAACAGCTAAAAAGACTGGTTATAAAGCAATTACACTGGAAGCTATCCAGGGACAACTGGAGTTTTTAGCCTCCGACTGGACTGAAGGACGGGAAACAGGAACTAAAGGTGCATATATGGCGGCTGATTACATTGCCAGCATGTTCCAGGTTTATGGACTCCAACCTGGAGGTGACACTCAACGGCGGTCTTTCGGCAGAGGTAGAAGGGGAGGCCCACCGCCACCTCCACCCACCAGGACTTTTTTTCAGAATTTTAACCTTGTAGAAACATGGGCAGGTGATACACAGGAATTAAACGTTATAACAAAAAACGGAGAGGCTGTGAAATCTGTTGATTTTAACTATCAGACTGATTTTTCAATCACTGCAGGTGAGACAGGTATGGAGGCTGAAGTACCGGTTGTTTTTATTGGTTATGGACTTCAGGATAATGAAAAGGGATACGATGACCTCAAAGGGCTAGACCTAAAAGGTAAAATTGTTGTGAAATTGTCTGGATTCCCAGGACACAAAAACCCTGGTTCAAAGACTTATGAAAGATTTAAGCCGGCAGAACAAGTGGCTGATAGTACTCAGCCAAGGGCTAGACGGCAGGGTTTTGGCAGGGGAAGCAGATATCCCTGGGCCGCTGAAAAGGGTGTGATGGCTATTATTGAGTATAATCCCAATGCTAATCCTGCTGCTCAATGGGCAAATAATAATGTATTTTTCCCGCAAGAAGTTAACGGACCGGCAAGAGGTGTTAGAAAATCTATGAGAAGGCCTGATAGTGAGCCAAGGGGAGGGAATACTGTTTCGCTCCAGGTGACAAATAATGTTATAAAGGAAATCATGAATGGCTTAGAGGTCAATTTTGATGCTTTGGAAGGGAAAATAGACCTGACAGGTAAACCAGCATCAATGGTGTTACCCGGCAAATTTATTCGTTTCAAAACCACAGTTAATTCAAGAATTTTACAGGCCAGAAATGTTGTTGGAGTGATGGAAGGTGAGGATACATCGAACATTATTGTTATTGGTGGACATTATGACCATCTTGGCATGAGAGACGGGTGGATTTATAATGGTGCTGATGATAATGGATCAGGAACAGTAGGAGTTATGACAATTGCGAAAGCCATGACAGCAACAGGCAAGAAACCTGCGAAGACCATTGTATTCTGTGCCTGGAGCGGAGAAGAAAAAGGCCTTTTGGGATCATCATTTTTCGTTGACAACCCTTATGATGGAAAGAAAATCCTATGTGACCTTAATTACGATATGATTTCAAGGAATAGCCCGGGTGAGGACCAGGATAATAAGGTCAGCATGAACTTCACCAGTACATTCCCCATGTTCCAGGAATTGACGGAAAAACACAATAAGGAATATGATCTTGGCATGGAAATTACATTCAAGGGAAGCGAGCAGCCAGGCGGGGGAAGCGACCACGCACCTTTTGCCAAAGCAGGAATCCCGGTTTTTTACTTTATGGCTGGAATGCCACCCGACTATCATCAGCCAAGTGATCAAGTTTCACTTGTTGAATGGGATAAAATGCTAAAGATAATCCAGGTTGGTTATCTGGATATTTTTGAATTAGCCAATATGGATTGGAAATAAAAAATTGATTATCAATAAATAAGATTGAAAGGCGGTCAGATGATCGCCTTTTTTTCTATTTACCTGGCCTCATAAGAAATCCGACTGTGGAAACCATCTGATGGTAAGTTCCCAATTCGTACCTTAGTTCTGCAAATATTAAAAAGGAATCAGAAAGCTTCAGCAGGCCCCCGCAGCCAGCGGAGGGATTTATAGCAAAATTGTGGTAAACCCGGTCATTACCATATCTATCGAAATCCAGATAACTTTTCAGAGTGGCTCCTGCAAGAGGATAAACAACAATCTCATCAGTAACTTCCAATTTGTAATGCAGATGCAGTCCGGCTGAATTGAGCAGTGTACCGGTATGAAATCTCGGAACGCTCAGATCTATATTAGGAACCATAACAAGCTCATCGGTGAGACCAAATTCTGCCCTGGCACTCAGGCCAGGGTTATTTAACCAGGTACCATAAAATATTCCAGCTCCATATTTTAACTGAGCATTAGCAGATTGATTAACTGAAAATATAATAGATATACAAACAAAAAGAAATAATAAAGATTTTTTAAGCATGACAACCCGATTATAATTATTACTCATTGATCCTTGACCATACATGACCAAATGTAAGATTTTTGAGGAAAAGTTTAAAATGCCACATCGTTTAAAAAATAAATATTTGGGGGTTCAAGCTTACCGGGAATTATTCATACCTTGGGGTAAAAACCAACAGACTTGTTGGCTTAAGTTTGATAAAAATGACAATTAAAAGATATCTGATATTCCTGGCTATTGTCAGCATAATGCTGATCCAGGCTTGTTCCAAATTGATTTACCCGGTTTATCCAATTCCGGATTATACAGGTACTATTGAATGGGAAGAAGTAAGCCAGGAAGCAGGATGGACTGGCAGGTGGGATCATGCAGCGGTCAGTTTCCATGGTAAAATATGGATTCTAGGCGGGTATAATCCAGGTAATACTAAAAGTGACAGCTATCTGGAAGATGTTTGGAATAGCTCTAATGGTGAGAGCAGGGAGCTCATCAATGCTTCAGCTCCCTGGCATGGGCGCAGGGGCCATGCTGTTGTGGTTTTTGATGATGGGGACGGTGAATCCATATTTCTGATAGGGGGATATTCAGTAGATGAACAAACAGGCTTCCGGCAATATAATAATGATGTATGGAATAGCAGTGATGGAATTAGCTGGGTGCAAATCAAAGCCAACAGCATTCCTGGTAGAACTTCTAAAAATGACTGGTCACCCCGCTTCAACCATAGATGCGAGGTTTTCAGCTATCAGGGCAAAAGTTACATCTATCTTATTGCAGGGAGAGGAACTTATGGAAGCCATGATGAAGGTGGAGCACACCTGGATAAACCGGTGTATCAATGGCAGGAATTATGGAGCAGCGCAGATGGGATCAACTGGGAAGCTGAAAATGATGAATTGAAATTCCCCCAGTCTTACCTTTACCGGACACAGCATCAAATAATTCATTATGCCGACTTTATCTGGGGATTCCCTGGAAAAAACAGTACATCGGTATATTTTTCAAATAGCCCTGACACTTACTCTATCTGGAAATTCGACAGCCATGGAAACTGGTCTGTTGACTCTGAGGGGCCGCCTTTCATGCCTGTTTACGGTTATGCATTGGTCCTCCACGACAATAAAATTTGGATATTAGGCGGCCACACCGCCAACCACGGGCCCTCCAACGCAGTGTGGTCGGGTAATTTGTAATTTCATATAAAGAAAAAGGAGCTTAAAAAATAAAAAAAACACATATCATCCTGATGTTCTTAATTCTTTCGCAAACTGTCGATGCTCAGGAAGAAGGAGTATTTCAGTCATTTTTTTTCGGAGGCTGGGACTTGCAATTAATTGGAACAGATAATTTCTACCCCACTTACCTTGCCGATCCTTTGGCAGTAAGATTTGATATTTCCAGGCAGCAAATCCTATCGGGCAGTGTAGATGTACAGGATGGGGTTAACAAGGGTGAAGGATACCTTGGCAAACTTTCCATCAAGCCCGCTACCCGTATTTCTCTCCTAAGAATATCACCAAAAAACAATCCCCGTTTGGGAATTGAAATTGATATGGGTGTTGCTCTGCCCATAACAATGAGAAAGACTAACCACGACCTGATTGCGCTGGATGGGATATATTACATGGCTATTGCAGGAGCCCCCACTGAATGGCTGAGCCTGAGACTGGCAAAACATCATATATGTACCCACCGCGGGGAGGAGTTCTGGGCTGGCTCTGTGAATGCACCAATAGATTTCGATCCCAGAATGTTCAATCTATATGTAAGGGACGATGTGATGTTTTCTGCAGCAATAAAACCATTATATTTTACTGGAAGGCCTGTATTAAATTTTCTTCAGGTTTATTCAGATTTTAGCGCCTATATACCAGGGGAGGGCAAAATTGGAGTCAGGCAGAACAAGCCCAATACACAGGCATATTTTATTTTTCAGGGGGGAGCCGAAATAGAACATTACTTTAAGAGAAAATTCCTTGGAGGCATATTTGCCGCTCTTAATGTAAGTGCCTGGCAGGAAAACAATTATTCGCCAAACTATTCAGCCATGGCAGGGTATATATTTCCCCAAGCCCCTGACAAAAGGAAATTCAGGATAGGAATTAATTATTATAATGGGAGGTGGATCAATAATGAATTCTTTAATTATCATGAAGAATTCATTGCCTTTCACCTGGCAGCCGACTTGTAGATATTACTGAAATATGGTAATAATCAATTTAATTGTCGAACCAGTAAAAGCGATCAGTTTGCTTTCCAACTGTTTCAAGCCATTTAACAACTTTTTCTGTTTTTGAATGACTGTTGGTCATCATAATATCACCTCTGGAAGCCAGCAATACCCTGCTGTATTTTTCTTCACTGCTATCCCATACATAAACATACAATACTCCCATTCCTGCATCTGCCATATACAGATCCGAGGTATCCACCGGGGCACCTTGTATTTCAAAACGATCATCGAAATACTTATTCAGGTAATAGCTGTTAACCTTAAAATATGTTGTGTCTGATTGGTCCAGGTTTTCCAACAACTCCGCCTTGCTCAGCAATCCATTTTCGTCGGGATGATTCCAGATATCTGGCCGAAAGTATCCTCTCACCCTATTATGAGCGTCTATCATCCATCCTAGATGCTGGTATCCCCATGCATTGTTAATAAATTCATATTCAAACAGAATTGGCTGGGATAAATCAGGATCCAAATCATTTTTGCGGCATGATACAGCTAAGGCAACAATGACTAGTGAGATAACAAGGTTTTTAGTCATAATGAATTTTTAATTATTAGCAAAAATAATGCCACGGTCTGGGTATCTCGATAATCAGGAATTTATTGCCCGGATAACCACCTGGTTCCATCTCACCGGTCTCGAAAAAGTCAATTGTTATCTCTTTGATGTACTTGCTGCGCTCGATTTGGTTCTCATATTCTTCTTTATTACCGTTCAGGCCTTTTCGGTAAAGAGATCAGTTGCATGCTTGAATGGTCTATCAAGCACCATCACCTCTAAAAATTACTTGCCCATCATTGAAATGGATATCAATACACCCTTTTTATCCATTTCTATTGATTTGTAAACTCGATTTCTTGCAGCCAGCCTGGCAGAAGGCAGGGCGGCATCATCGTCGAAAAAACTGACCTTAACGATCCAGTGGTCGTTCTCATCAATAGAATTTACCCCTTCAATTCTGAGAGATTCAGCATTTGGAAGAAACATATCCAAATGTTCCTTTGCTTTAGTAATAGCCTCTGTTGCGTTCATAAGCTTATGGATTGAAGGGAAAATTACTAAAAGATGGTGAATATTGGATAAATCTTTTGAGCCCAAAAAGCGAAGCCCCTCAAGCGTGCGCTCTCGGGGCTTCTTCTCCTCTACTCGCGGTCACGACGAGACTCGAACTCGCGACCTCCGGCGTGACAGGCCGGCATTCTAACCAACTGAACTACATGACCAGTATGAGTGGGTGCAAAAATAGAAAATTTTTTCATTACATAAATACTTTATTTTATTTTTTTACCTTTATCAGTCCCCCTTTTACATTGTTTTATGTACCATGTTCCGAATCATTGTTTTCTGTTTTCTTTCATTTATCCTCTTATTGGGCTCCTGCGATTTAATCGATGGACCTCAGGAAGAACAAGTGCTTCCTCCTGATACCACAGGAACTGTAATTTTCGATTTTACGATCCCCAGGTATAGAGGTATACCGAATTATATTATTGAAATCGATAGCACAATAGATAGATATCACCTTAATATTTATGAAAACGAAGAAGACCTTAAGATTGGAGAATATATCCTGTGCGCTGGTGTGGCCAGGATTAAACAGTTTTATACCTTCACAATGAAACCTGGGAATTATTTCTACGAAGCCGCCATTATATGCACAGCAAGTCAGGATCTTTGTGAATTTGTAGGATTTCCGGTAGGTGAGAACATGGTTTGGTCGTATGGTATTTTTAAGGTGGTTTTGGATTCCACTACTTCGGTTGATATTGAATTTTGACCAATGTCCTCTTGCCTTGACTCTGTTAATCCCCTACGGGGAATAAAATCATAGGGTTGATGCTATTTTCTACAATTGTTAAACCGCTACGCGGTAAATTCAATTCATCAATTAGCCCAAGAGACAATCAGCCAATTACTTAATTCCTTGAATTTAATTCTTTAAACCTACTTTTGCTTTCCTGCCTTCCTGCCCTACTGCCCTACTTTAGCCCTATTTGTTTTCCTTTCTCCATTCGTCGAGTTCTTTGCTTTCACGGAGCATATCTTCAATCTTATCTATCTCGGGTGAATCTTCCATAGCTTTCCAATTGAAATTCTCATCAAATGGATTTAGTGCTTTCTGGGGATCAAAGATTCGAGGATCCACGGGGATAGCTTTATAGGGTGCAAAGTCAGGCTCGGCGGTAAAGAAATCAGCAAAATCCCTGGCCCCTGTATCAAATTGATTCAGATTCGGGATGCCCATGATATTCCAAAAGGTCTTGAAAATACTACCAAAGCTATAATGCTGGTGCGACACATAATTCCTTTTCGAATAGGGAGATATTACAAGAAGCAAGCTACGGTGAGCATCAATATGGTCTATCCCACCCTGAGCATCGTCCTCGGTAATTACAATCATCATGTTCTCCCAGTATTTGGTATGCGACAAGAATTCTACCAGCCGTCCGATAGCAAGGTCATTATCCATCATATAACTTTCCCTGACGGGGTATCCGGCATCGGGACGGTTACCTGCTCCATGATCATTGGGGACAATCACCGTAAGCAATTGAGGTAGTTCTTCTTTCCCATCTGCCCAACGGTTATTATATTCCTCTATAAACATGTCGATCCTGAACTGATCGGGGATGGCCATGTTAAAGGTTGGATAGATCCTTGAGGTACGGTCGTAAAGCGGGCTTGGCATAGGGTAATTTGCGATATGCTTTATCCCTGTGTATTTATACTCCGGCTTATAGGAGCCCGGTTCGAACATAATTCCGAATCCAAAATTAAACAAAGAAATCCCATGGCGTTCCACATGGTCCCACATTGAACCGGCTTCGTTGTAATCTTCAGGGTAAATAGCACCTGCAGCGCCAGTGAAACTCAGTGCACCAGGAGCCTTTGAATTAGCACGGTAAGAACGATTACCTCCATAATTAGCTACTGTAGTGGCCTCAACCCATTCGTTCGGATAAGTATTAGCCAGCCATCGGTGGCCATCTGCCGACACGTCCGAGTCGACATAGAAATTATCAGAAGTGCCAAATTGGGCTGCCAGGGCCAGGTGATTAGGAGTAACCGTAATATCCTTGACAGCTTCCCCTTTAGGGATTTGTACATCCACATGCATCCCATAACGTGCTATGGTTGGATCACCCTTGCCAGCCGGAACCTGACCGAATACCTCATCATATGTACGGTTTTCCTTGGAAATAAATACAATATGCTTTATTGGAGATTCTTTTTGCCCGCCATATAGGGGCAATGGATTGTTTTCTCTCCAATCAAGGCCTGCATCACTGGTTCTTATGAAATTGAAATTATTGCTGACGACTCCGTCTGTAAGCTCTTTTAATTGTCTTATGGATGGTATAGGGATCACAGAAACCGAGCCTTTCATCAGGCTGCCGATATAGCTGCCCTCCGGCCCTCTTATGAAAGTCTCGCCCCCATTGGGACCACTACCATAGCCTTTTGCGTTTGCAACAATGAGGTTTTGCCCGTCGGGAGTCACTGCCAGTTTGGAGGGAAACCAACCGGCCGGAATATGGCCGATCAGCTTAAGGCTTGGGATATCTATCACACCGATAGCATTTATTCCGGATTCAGCAACATATAAGGTTGTTTGATCTGGCGAAACTGCCAATCCGAAGGGTATCATCCCGCGAAACCTATCGACCCGGGGATCCAGAGGTAAAGATATTGTAGCCACCACGGTATCCACCCTGGGATCAATCACAGAAATGTTATCGTTGCTCCCATTGCTGACAAAGACATACTGATCTGTGGCCACCAGCGAATTAGGACTGGCTCCACCTACCGCCGGAATATCCTCGACCATTTCACCAACAAGATTGCCTGTCTTGGTTTTTGCTATCACTTTGGGACCTCCTCCAGCTTTCAGATCTATAGTCCAAACCGAAAATGACTCCGCAACATTTGGATCTCCCAGACCTGGAATATCCACTGATTCAGTATGAATCCCGTCCCTGGAATCCGGGGTGTTATAAGCAAAAGCCGGGTAATCCAGAGCGGTAGCATCGAGGCTGTCGGGATTAAGACTGGCAACCCTGGAATACTCAAACATGCCCACATTGGCTACATATACACGATTTTCGTCTGGTGACAGACAAATTCCGAAAGGGTACCTCCCGGTCGGAACCCGGTTTATGACCTGCTGTTTCTCCAGATCAATCTCCAGCATAATAAAATTGATCTGGTCAACCACATAAAGGCGGGTTCCCATCTTGTTAATTTTCATATCGCCCAGGTAACCATGGGTGTAATCAACTCCATTCAAAACGGTTGCGCAATCGATAAATCCTTTTGACAGGCCCGTTTCAGTCCCGAACAAATATATACGGTTTGCCTGTCCTCCGGCTGCATAAACTGTTTGGTTATCCGGAGAAATAGCTATTCCCATAAACACAGAAGCAAGTACTCCCTTGTCGGTTGAGCTGCCTTCAGGTATCTGCCTGATTTGCGGGTCTCCGGTATGGATATTCTTCAGGATACTGATTGACAATGGACTGGTACCGGAATTGGCAGTTACAGCGATAGAACCGTCCAGGCTAAGAGCAAGGCCGTATGGATGAGGGGCCACCCTGTATGTTTTTCCAGCAGGCTGCACTAATCTTCCGTTTGGGATTACTGATATCCCAAGGGTATCCATAAGGCAGTATTGGTCGCCAGCTGGTGGGACTGCAATATATTGATCATGTTTGCCAGTATTACAACTTCCCAGAAGGAATGCCGATAATAATAGAGCTATTGCTTTTTTCATGATATTCCTTTTTCATTATTTTACAACCTTCAAAGGGATCCCCGCTTTCGCGGGGATGACCGCCCTATAATTTACATTTTGCCTGTGCCATTCGCGGACTGGCACAAGGCCCGTCCCTACAAGTCTTTAACGAACGATGCTACATGAAACACGAAACTCGCAACTCGCAACTCGCAACCCGCAACTCGCAACCTGCAACCTGCAACCTGAATCCCTACACCCCCCCTTGAGTTAGATTCTTCAACCAGAAATCTTCCATTTGCATTCTCAGATGAAGAGTGGTATTCTCCCTTTCACTGATCCCGTGGGATCGCATGGGATAGGACAATTGATAGAATATTTTCCCTTGTTTGATCAACTCATTTGTCAGCCACTCAGTGCTCTGGTAATGAACATTATCGTCGGCTGTACCGTGGACTATCAAAAGGTTACCTTGAAGATTATATGCATGGTTAATAGGTGATCCATCTTCATAGCCATCTGGGTTTGTTGATGGAAGGCCCATGTATCGCTCCTGGTAAATTGTATCGTAAAGTTTCTGATGGGAAACAAAAGAAACAGCTATCCCTGTATGATACACTTCAGGGAATCTGAAAATACAATTCAAGGTCATCTGTCCGCCACCAGACCAGCCCCAGATTCCGATCCTGCCTGGATCAACATAATCAAACATATCCTGAATTCTCAAAGCAGCATCCCGCTGGTCGAAGGAGGCCGTAATCCCAATCTTTTCGTATATGCATTTTCTCCAGGCTGCTCCTCTGGGAACCTTTGTGCCTCTGTTATCCACACTCATTATGATATAACCCTGCTGGGCCAAATATTGATGAAACAGGTCTCCGCCTCCCCAATTATCCTGTACAGTTGTTCCAGCTGGTTCACCGTATACATAAAAAATTACAGGATACTTTTTTGAAGGATCGAAGTTTTTAGGCTTGATCATCCAGGCATCGAATATGGCCTCACCAATATCTACTTTAAAAAACTCCTTATGATTTAAGCCGAGTTGATCATATCTCTCCTTAGCCACCTTATTATCCACAAGTGTTCTGATTCTTGTATGATCAGGCAAATTCACCAATGATATCTGATTAGGTGTCACATGGTTCTGGAAATTATGAATAGCCCATTTTGCATCAGGAGACATCTGGTAGCTATGCTGACCGGGCATATCAGCGGGGCTGATTCTTTCCGGTTTGCTTTTTCCATTAATCTTCGACCTGTACAAATATCGTTGAGCGAAATTCTCAGGGCTGGCTATATAATAGACATATCCTCCTTTTTCATCTATACAACTAATACTCACAACATCCAAAGGAGAATTTATAATATCATGCTGGATCTCTCCGGATCTTGAAACCAGGAATAAATGCATCCATCCATCCTTTTCACTTGTCCATGTGAAATACTTTTCACCCTCCATCCACTCAATATTATCATGAATATCAACCCAGGCATCGTCTTTGTCAACAAGGATATTGGTAAGTTTCATACTGATAATATCCCCCACCCAAACAGTGTTGGTATTTTGCAAGCGGTTAAGCTGCTGTATCATTACCTCGTTCGAATTAGGAATAAACTCCATTCTGGGCAGGTAATTATTTCTTGGATCGCCAGGCACTTTAAACCACCTTGGTTCTCCACCATCTGCTGAAACAACTCCAACTTTAACATCAGAATTTGTTGTACCAACCTTGGGGTATGGTAAGGAGATAACTACCGGATAAATGGAGTCGAGATTATTGATCATGTTAAAAGTACCTGTACCCCTGGTATCCGACTGCCAGTAAGCTATGTGCTTACTATCAGGACTCCAGCGGAAGCCATCACGGCAATCGAGTTCCTCTTCATAAACCCAGTCGAAAGTTCCGTTAACAATATAATCACAGCCATCTTTTGTAATCTGCTTGCTTTGGCCTGAACTCAGGTCCTCTACATAAATATTGTTATAACTCACATAGGCCACTTTTCTGTCGTCAGGCGAGAATTTACAAAACATCATTGTGGTTCTTTCAACTTCTTTCCCCAACTGCTGCAGCCGACCAGTTTCCAGATCCAAAACCCAGTAATCACCCCGGGTATGACGGCGCCAAACCCTTCTGGTATTGGTAAAAATCATCAACATGGAGTTATCATTCGACCAGATATAATCTGTGATTGCCAGGGGCTTAGATTCCCCTTCTGGTATTAAACTATTGGCATCAACCATTATGGTTCTGCTGCCTGTTTTTGCGTCATATCGAACGATATCTCTACCCGCAACAGACTTGTTCCCTTCCATAGTAGAATAACCTTTCCCATCTTTTAACCATCTAACAGGCCCATAACCATCCTGGCCGAATTTTCCACCAAAGATATTTTCAAGAGTAAGATCAGGTGCCTTTACCTGCTGACTGAAAGATTGTAATGTGCTCAGACACAAAACCGAAATGATAACTAAAGGTAAAATTGATTTTCTCTTCATTGCTGATATTTGTTGGTTGGTTGTTGGTTGTTGGTTGTTAGTTGTTTATTTTTCGTATCCCCCTGTGTCCTCCCTAACCAGGGTAATGGTGCTAACTTAGGAGTATTATTTGTATTTATGGTAGCCGCCATGCTTT
>CAYXJR010000051.1:0-13133 GCA_964465145.1 uncultured Porphyromonadaceae bacterium
CCTTTGTGTACTATGCCACACTCAGGACAAATTGCCTTATGTATTTGGTATTCTGGCCTGACTTCTCCATTAAACACCATGAAGCCGCCCCCCTCTCGTAAAATAAGGAAGGGTTTGAATTCTGATTTGAAATTAATTAACTGGATATTTGCGTCTTCCAAATCAAATTTAGGATAACCATTTTCCCAAGTATAGGTTTTACTATCTCCGTCCATATTGATCAATGTACAGGCCTCAAGTTCAACATTATCTTCTGGTTTGGTACCAGGAGCATTAAGCAGAATTGTCTCCTGCCAGCCACCTCGTCCTGGAAGCACCTTGCGGATCGCTACCCCATCCGGATATATGTAATACAGTTCATTTCCCCACTCTCCAAATCGTGTATTATCTGCTAGGTCATTTTGTCTGAACTTAACATCCATCTGCAAATATCTCCAATTTACAACGACCCTGGCATCGTTATTTTCAATTATTGCTACCCTGGAACTTCGGCACTGCACATCGGACATGTGCTCCATGCATCCTGTGGGCATATCATCCCTTGACCCGTCCTGCAAATACCAGTTGCCACCAGTTTCCCTGCTCTGGTCGGCCATCCACTTATTATTTTCTGATACCCAGCAGGCCGAATAACGGGTACCTCTCCAAAACATGACCTTCACAGGTAACTCATCAAATTGAACGGCTACGTCCAGGTGGTATCCGAAAGTTGAAATCCAATCCTACCTCTTGAATCAACACCAAAATAAAAACCAGTAATCTTATACTTTCCAATAGTGACAATAGGGGCCCAATTCCATGGATAGGCCCCCAGAGAAACCCAGGCTTCGATACTAAAAGATCGCGGCATATCAGTTTCCACAAAGGATTTATCCTCCAGATAAGAGGAAAAACCATCGAACTTGTAGCCCTTACCAACTACTCCTGGAATAAATTTTCCTTTGCCCGTGATTTCGTAGGAAGGTTTATTTTCATCAAAAGTCCAGGAGGCAAAGATGTTGGTAGTTTCCTGGGGCTGTGCCAGGGCAGGCACCAATAGCAGAAGTAAGAAAGGAGCTTTTTCATTGATTTTGTTGCATATTGCAAGTTGCAGGTTACAGGTTATATTGAAGGTTTCTAAAAATAATCTACAGTCACCCGTCACTCTTTCACAATATAGCAGGAAATTAGGAATTGTCCACATGGTGGTCAAAATCAGCACAAAAATAGACCGGAAATAGTAATATCTCCGGTCTATAATCATAATAATTATTATTCTTATAAATCGCTGTATGAATCGAAGGTATCTCTGGTTTTCTGGTCAGATGGCCTGGTCATCTTTGGACTGATGATTTTCCCTTCAGTATCGAAGAACATAAAAGTTGGAACTCCACGAATCTTGTAATCCTTACAAAGTTTAGATTCCCAAGCTTTTTCTCCAATAATCTGAACACCGCCCAATTCATTCTCGGGAACAAATTTCAACCATGCGTCTTTGTCCTCATCTATTGAATAACTGAGAAATACAATATTTTTTTCGTGGTAATCGGCTTCAATTTGCTTAAGGAAAGGTATTTCGTATTTACAAGGGCCGCACCAGGTTGCCCAAACATCAACATAAAGATATTTACCCCGGAAATCTGTAGAACTAACAGTATTACCTTCAAGATCCTTTCCAACAAAATCGAACATAGCTTCTCCTTTACTGAGTTTTGACCAGGCATCAAAATCCTCATTGAATTTTGCCAGTGATTCTTCGTCATGAACATTAGCTTTAAAGAACCCAATAGCTTTTTCAAGCTCAGAAAGATCAGTCCACTGCATAGCATCTGTAATAGTAGTTGTAAGGAAATTGTTAAGCACCTGTTCATCTTTTAGTACGTCCATGGCTGTTTCCATAGTAATTGAGTGTCTGTCAATTTCGGCAGTGGAATCTGCTTCATAGATTGATTTCATTTTCCCACCTGCCTTTTGCCTAACGATAGTTGTAATATATCCGGTAAAGGCAGCTGACTCAAGATATTCAGGATGTTCCAGTCCCAACTGATCACGGAATTTAAACCAACCCTCTGGGGCCTCATAGTCTTCAATCTTAGCATAGTAGCCATGATATGAAGGGTAATTCTCCAGGTTATTTCCCCATGCATAAAGAATATTTGCCTCTTCCATTATCCAGAAAGGGTCTTCCGGATCATCTTTTTCTGTGGCATTGAGATTACCCTGCTGCACCGTTAACAAGGAATCGTTCTTAAAAGTAAAATCATCCTCACCCAAAGTATACCAGTTGTAATCAAATGCCCGCATATCCTTTGCAGAGTAATAGTTATTAATATCAGACCCCTTTCCGGAAAACCCCATAGTTTCTTTCAGATTACTCATATCTGCATAGAAATCCATTTCCATGCCAGGAGCTAACCTGATATAGACTACCTCCTTACCTAATAACAGGTAATAATTGGCAGCCTTTGTAAGATCGGGCATTTCATAGGTAAAATTACCTGTCTCATCAAGTAAAACAGTATCACGTGATCCTCCGGGACCACCCATAACAAATAGTTCCTTTTCCAGGTTTTCGATCAAACCTGTAAGAACAACACCCTCCTGTTTTGGGCTGCAGCCGAAGGCTAAGGGTATCAGAAGTAGAAAGGTCAAGAGTTTTCGCATAATAGAGATGTTAGATTTAAGATTACAGATGACAGATGACAGATAAATTAATCCCTGTTCCCTGTTAACTGTTCCCTGTTAACTGCTTGCAAATATATCCATAATCATCCTTTTATTTCAATTGATCCTATTTTGCTCCTTTACGTGTACTGATCCGGAAAGGCATGTAAAGCAGGCATGAACCGAAAATGCTTGTTATAAGGAAAATTCCTGCTACAATGAGTAATACGATACCAAGTGTTCCGGTAATTACATTTGTAAAAAACAAAACAGCAATGGCGATAGCTAAAATTATTCTTAATCCCCGGTCGAGATTTCCCATGTTCTTTCGTCAGTACACCGGTACTGCTTGTCAATCTGTATAAATAAATTCCTCCCCTCCTGAGGTCCAGAGCGGCCCCGCTTGTTTTTGCAAAAGTGCAGTTTGTAAAAGCTATGTCCGATCCTCCGTGAACAAGCCCGGCCCGGGGCTGATTATTTGAAAAAACACAATTGAATACTTCTCCAAAACTTTCGTTCATAATGCCGAATACGGAGGCATCGGAATTTGAAATGTTACAATTGAAAATTGAATTGATAATACGAATGTATTTTAACCCCCCATTAATCTGAACTGCCCCCTGGCATTGGAGGAGTAGTTGTCAAACCGACAGTCTGAAATTGACAAATTAGTGATTATTGAATTATACTAATAGCTCTCTTATTCATATCTCACATATTTGTTTTATCCCTTTTGTTAAGATGCTCAATCCTTCCTCCAAATAGCTTCTTTCAGCCCCAATTCCTATTCTTATGAAGTTATCCATCCCAAACCAATCACCGGCAGCAATAAACAATCCAAATTCCTTCCTCAATCTTTCACTTAAAAATGAGGAACTTATTTCCATATTATATCCTATAAAAGCCATACCCCCGCCCTGTGGCTTAATAAAACGAACATTGTCCTTCCACTCATTAGCCCAGCCTTGAATCAATTCAACATTCGATCTGAGAAGTTCACGGTTACGATTCAGAATTCTATCTCTCGTACTTTTCTCCAGAGTAAATTCCGCGATCCTTTGACTTAGAATCCCTGATGAAATTGATGTGTAATCATGGTAGGACCAGCTATCAGCAATTGTTTCTTTATCTCCTGCCAGCCACCCCAGGCGCAAGCCAGGCAAAGCATAAGCTTTTGATAATCCACCGGTAACCAGAACTTTATCATATATACCGATAAAGCTATTTGTCTCAATATTATTCAGTTCAGCACCTCTGTATACTTCATCACAATAGATCCATGCTCCAACTTCCCCGGCAATCTCCACTATAGTTTTCATTTCATCAATAGATAGAATATAGCCTGTAGGATTGTTGGGATTACAAATTGCAATTATCCGGGTCTTGTGGTTCACCTGATTATGGAGTTCATCAAGATTGGGAGCCCAATTATTTTCTTCCCTGAGATGGAATGCCCTGGGGACAGCACCCATTTCTTCTGCGATACCCCATATCTGCATATAATTTGGGATCATCATGACAATCTCATCACCCTTTTCGAGCAAGGTATGGCATGCAACAAAATTGGCTTCAGAAGAGCCATTGCATACCAGAACATTGTCTTCCATCAATCCGGGATATAAATCGGCTATTCGATTCCTTAATGGAATAGATCCATTGGTTTGGCCATAACCCAATTCAAGATTAGCAAGTTCATTCAACTGCCCTGAAGTCAATAATTCATTTAGCCTGAAAGGATGAAAACCACTTTCGGTCAGATTATAGGGAACTGTATTCTCGTACAGCGATTGAATACGTTCCAGATCAAATGGTCTGATATACATCTAAATAGATATTAAAATCAATACAAACTTTAGATTTAGCATAAAAATTTAAAGGAGTTTCGCTTTAATCGGTTGAATCAAAGAATATTCCACTCAGGCTAATACGATCACCTCGAATCTTATTTATCCTGAATTTAACTGACTTGTCATATGAATATACAAGATATTTACCTCCAGAATAATCATCTACCATCTTTACAGGAGCAATCAATTTCAGCGTTTTAGCATCGAACATTTCAACCGTCTGACTTAAGCCTTTGCCTTCCCAGTCGATGAAATATAAGGCTATTTGAAATTCCTTATTACGATTTAAACTGGCAGTAAAAGTCATGGTCTGATCGGTATTGGAAATTCCTGATCCAACCCGAATACTATCATTTGCATCAGAGGAGGCAAGTGCCCTTTGATCCAATGTTTTAGCCTCCCATACAACAGGCTCCGGTAAATTTCCCGGGCTTTGGGGGAAAGCACGAAAATAATTCACTGAGTCGACATAGGTAGGAAGGGATTGCTTATTCTGCCCTTCTCCATAATAATTACATAAAACATATCCGTCCTTACCATAAACCCCGCCCCAGCTTCCGCTTGTTATTGAATCCTCGAGGATAAAATCTGCTTTATACTGAACATGTGGCTCAACGTAAAAGGAGGTACTTCCATCATATTCAAAAACTATATCATAATTACCTGCCTCCACAGAATCAAAATACACAAAATCAGAGTCTTCCCAAGCGCCGGCAATCCCGGGAACCTGTGAAAAAGCCCCATCCCAGGCAAGCTCACCATTAATAGTTATCGTTTTAATGGATCTCTCAACCTTTGGAATACCAATGCGGCCGGTTGTGCCTGTTGGTGTGGATACATTACATTTACCACTGACCAGGTCGAAATTAACGCTCAGATCTCCAAATGGAGTTGGAGTAATTCCTTTAAACCAATCCAGTGTTCTGCCAGGATGAGGAAGAATTTCAAAAGTTTTAAAGCCAGCTTGAGTAGGTTTAATCCCTAATATCTCCTCATTAAGCCATTTCACCGGCCCTGCTCCCCATGGGTGGCAAAGGCTCACTATCCCCGACTGGGAGTTGGGTACGGCATCATTAGGCTCAATAATATCATTCCAGGAGGGACGGAATACTTCATAGGGTGTGGTGGCTCCATTCAGGATCATTCCTCCCCAAAGATCACGGACAGTACTCAGCGCATCATCGTGCTTGTTCATTTGGGCGAGTGCCTGAATTATAAAGTACTGGTTGAATGGTGACAGGGATACCCTTTCAACCCGGTTAATAAACACGTTCATATAAATGCTATCCAGCTCTATTGGTGAAAGAAGTCTGGTGTTCACTGCATCTGCTGAGGAGTGCAATCCATAATCCCTGAACCAGTCAGGTCCAACTCGCAATTCTTCCATCTTCCTGCGAGCATACCAGGAATATTTAGATTCCAAATCAGATCTTCCGATCTGTTTCATTACCCCTGAAAATTCCAGCCAGGCCCGAATGGTAAGCATCTTATAGGCTTTCTGAGCTTCCGGGGCCGGCTTAAACCATAATTCAAACCCAGCACAAAGCCTCTCATCCCATCCATAGAAACGAAGCTTAGGATCTGTCCCAAATTCAATATAAGCATCATCCAGCTTATTGCTGGCATTTAAAATATATTTTTCAAGGGTTTTCCTGTCACCGGAATATTTGTAATAGTCAAGAAGACTCATCACCCAATAAAGAGAATAGCTCCTTATTCCATTGTTTTGATTAGCAGTATTGTCAATGTTTTGTTTTACAAAATCATAATCAGCAAAGGCTACAAGGGAAGCAGCCTGAATGGGATGAGCATCGCCTGTCCAGGACATCCTGTCGCCACGGTCCATGATAATAGCTCCAAAGTAATCCTCGCACATTGAAGCTTTTACCGAATATGCCGACAAATACCAAATCCTGGTCAACATCTGGTCGCTGCAGCTGAAACTACCGTTATAATTCGTTGGTTTAACCTGGTTAACAGCCCTAACATCAGTAATATGCCAGTCTGAAGTGTGAGAGTTAACATGTATCCATGCGAATCTAACTCCGTCATAAAGTTCTTCATTGAGCTCCAGGCGGAAGGTATCTCCATATTTTTTTGGCTCAAGAGTTTTATTAATACCCGGTTCATTATACTCACTGATACTCATCTCAACTCCTCCAGGGCAATCCGGGCTGTCGAATTCGATCCAAGCCGGCATTTCCACTCCAAAATCAATTCTGATTGACCCGGGTCCTTTCACTGTAACATAGGGTTTCTCACCAGTAAGTGACGAAATATTTACAAAAGAATCTGGAGAGTCGGTATCAACCTTTGTGGGTTTTAGCACGAATACTTCAAGACCATCAGTTGCTTTAGGATCCGGCCACATATAGGCTACAAGAGGATCTGGTGACTCTGGGATTTCAGGTCTGGAAAAGCTGCCATTTGCGATATATGGATATGGCTGAGGGATTGTTGAACGTTCCAGATTGGATTCTGGTTCTTTCGCTTGAGTATTCAGTGTTAATATTGGTACCTCGTAAAAAGTTAAAGCAGCAATACCGTTTCTGCCATAAAGAATATTGTCTTCGTTCCAGTTTTTGCCATCCAAATAGCTTATCTCAGTTGCATTTGAACGGTCTTTGAGTTTTAATAAGATCTTATTTCCCCGCAAAGATCCGGAAACAACACCAGGCTTATCATCATCCAAATAGAATTCACTTACCAGAGCATTATTCCAATCCATTGGCTGGTCAAATTCGATGGCGATCTCGTCCCTCCTCTCGCTGGTGTAATATGCTTTTTCCAGATTGGGCGGCGTGACAGGCTTTTCAAATTCTTCACCATAAAAATCCCTCTCCAGAAGGGGCACGATGAGATCAGCCATCTTTGCATATCCCTCGGGCGGGAAATGGCATCCTCCTCCCGGCCTTATTCCCAAGGTTGACATTATACTCATGTTGGAGAACTTTGACGGCAGGGTCCGCTGGACTTCCCTGAGCCTGTCGCCTGATCCATCTTTCCCCATGCTGCAAGCATCAGGCCAGATCTGGAAAACATAGTATTGTTGGATATTAGGATAATCTTCCTTCCAGGCAGCAGCCATATCAATAAAATATTGCTGGTATGTTTCCCATCCGTAACCATCGTCAGGTCCGTCAGCACCCTGGTCATTTTCTCCCTGATGCCAGAGTACACCTTTTATACCGTGGCTCAGTCCGGCCTGCTTTACGCGTCGCAGCATCCTGCCGTATATCGACATAGGGTCTTCAGGATAAGCAGGATTTCGCTGGTGCTGATCGATCCTGGAGCCTCCAATGGCACCATTGATAATGCAGATTGGAATCTTGTGTCTCATTACCAGGTTCTTGGCCAATTCAATCCCCCAATATCCAATCTGAAGCTTTGCCTCGTCCTTATCAAATGAAACTGCCCTTCCCCAAAGATCCAGAGAAGACTTTTCAGGATCACCCGAACTGCTGCCGAAACTTCTCACCCAATTGCTGCTGTATGGATTAACCGCCCGTCCATAGTCATAAGCCTCAGCATTCGACTGTCCATCTATCAGATAAGCATCACCACAGATAATGTTGATTGCTTTTTCCAGCAATTTTTCACTCTTTGGCTGCTTCGCCCAGAGTTCCACTTTATACTGAACCAATCCTGCTTCAATTCTTGCTGTGAAAGCATAAGACTTCCGGCGCCCGGGTTTTTGTATATCCTCAATATATAACTGATCGTCGGCATATATTCTGAGAATAACAGAATCGGCCCTGCTTCTCAGCCTTCCATTATAAAACACCGTCCCGAAATTATCATCTTCCCTGGCATAAAACTGGTTATTCACAGGCTTTTCAACCTTTCCTGGAATTCGTTGGACCCATTCATCCTTATCCGGCTCCACAACTTTGATTGCTATGGTTTGACGGCTCGGATCACCTCCGTTATCAATTGCCAGGTTCACCAAAACCAATCCGCTCTTCTGGGCCCGTTTAAGGATTAAAGTATCAGAATTAACTTCCTTTATCACAGCAACATTTGAAACGCTCCATTCATAATTGAGCTCTCCAGCCCCGTTGTCGGCCATTTGATCAAGGTTGCCCACCAGGGGTATCACCTCGATTGTTTCACGGCCATTCCATTTTACTGGTGCCTTGAGTTCAAAAACGGGATCCGGGATTTCCTCGCTTACGTATACCGGAATTTCCCTTGACCTAAATTCATCAGGATAAACCGCCTTGAAAATGATGCCGACTTCCTTATCTCCGGATATTCGTCCCGGGTTATATGTGTATAACAGCTGATCGACCGCAACAATCTCTTCTTCACCTTTCTCCTTCAATATCCAATAGATTTTGAGGGCACCCTCGGCGACGCCCGAAATAGTTGCCCGACCGCCTTCCGGAACATAAATTTCCGGTTCAGAAACGGAAAAGTAATCACCCTTCCCAACAAGGGGGCCAACAAGAATTTGAAGGGCTTTCTGATTTTCATATTCCAGTTTGACCCATTCAGCTGATCTGGCAACTTTTGAAACCCGAACCTCATCGATGGATCCGTCCCACCATTGTCGCCCCCACGGATTATCCGGTGAATCATGCCGCTTTCCTATTCTTAAGTAAGAAATGTCAGGGGTTGAGAATTCTCTGAAGGATCTACCATCTTCCTTCCCGTTGATATAAACAATAAGATCTCCTTCCTTATAGGTAATCACTGCGTAAATCCATTCGTTATAGGATAATACGGTATTCCCAAAAACATCACACAAATAACCTTCATTCTTGATTACTGGAGGCTTATCGAGTTTAATTGAGTTTTCCTGGCATCTGGCTTCCATTCCCCAGTCGACTGCCCATCCTGGTTTATTTGCCTTCACCCAGGCCGAAGTAGTCCTATCTTCTGCACCCGAGGGAAATGATGTAATTTTATCACCGCAATATATATAGCTTCCGTCTTTAAAACCCCTTGCCCCGCCTATTATCCCTGGTGATGAAACTGAGCCCCTGTCTTCGGATTTCAAGCTGCCTACATCATCTTTAATACGGCCATCCATGTGCCATACGCTGAGGAAGCCATTTGAGCCATTAAAGACAGCCGCACCATTTGATTCGCTTTTTACGCCTGTATTACCCCAGTGCAGTTGAACTTCCTGCATTTCATTACCCTTGATTAAGGGTATCCTTACCCAGACCGCTGCAATTCCATTCTCCGGATCCCATTTTTCAATCTGGTAAAATAAAGGCCGGCCCTCGCCTGAGGAAAACCTAATATCTTCTCCATCTTGCTTTGCCTGACTGAAATCAAAAAAATCTGGTGTCAGTTTAACCAGGAGAGGAAAGTCCCTGATTATGGCGCTATCCGGCAAATCAGCACCTTCAGGAGTTGTGAGGATGAAGAATGACCCTGAATAATTCCAATCTGAATATTGAGAATTAACCGATTGAGAATAACCATTACTGGCTAATAGCCACAAGGCCACACACACTATAATGTGTTTCATTTCAACAATTTATGAGGGACCAATAAAATCTAAATTGTATAGGGTTCCCTAAGTTCGCGGTGAAAGTATTGTTTTTCTAAATCAGGAGCATCAGGAAATTCCCTTTTTACTGCATCCCAATTTACCGATGATCCGGAACGTATGGCAATATCACCCACATGACTTATACCATCCGACAGGATAGCATCTTCAAGAGGGGCAATTTCTTCAATTTTACCCTTGATAACCTTAATAAAATTTTCTCCATGCTTACCGTTCTCACCAACAACGTCAACATTCAATTCCTTGTTGATTTCAGGAATATTTGAGGCAATCTGGCCCCGGCTGATGCTGATCCATCCCTTTTCTCCAAAAAAGCATGTTCCATCCCCTGCTGGCTTCTCGAGGTAAGTGCCCAGATAGTCACCTGCCCATTCAGTACTTATAAACCTACATGTTAATCCATTGTTATAGATGAGTTTAAGATCCCAGTTATCTATAGTATCAAACATTATGCTTTGCGAAAAAAATGCTCCCCTACCTTCGGTTTGATAGCCATCCATCATCTTTCCCTTTAGTCCCCACACGGCAATATCCAGGGGGTGTGCCCCCCAGCCGGCAATGAATCCAAGGGCATAATCGTAAGTGTGATAAATCCCTGTTGCAGCTCTGCAGCGCGCAAAAGAATATTCCGCCAGGGGGGCAGGGCCCAGCCATCTGTCGAAATCAAATCCCTCCGGCATGACTTTATCATGAGGTTTATTGGGAACGGCATCTGATCCGCCATAGCACCAAACATCTACATGGTATATCTCCCCTATCCTGCCTGAGCGGACCATTTCAATCCCTTTTTGACAATGTGTAAGTGACCGCTGCTGGGTTCCATAATGGAAATGAACTTTATGCTTCTTAACTTCCTTCTCAAGCATCAACATATTATCCAGACTCAGGCCCAGTGGTTTCTCGCAATATATGTGCTTCCCTGCACGGGCTGCCTTGATAGCAATAGGCAGGTGCCAGTAATCACCTGTAGATATATGCACAGCATCAATATCTTTCCGATCCAGGATCTCTTCATAATCCAGGTAAGACTCACAAACAATATTCTCATTAAACTCCTTGATATAGTGATTTTCAACTGCTTTGGCGAAATTCTCACGCCGGTCGGCAAAGGTATCGCACACTGCTATTGACCTTGATCCTTTTTGAGGAAGGAAATAATAACTTGTGGTTGAGCTTCCACGGCCGCCAACACCTATATGTGCTATATTCACCCTGTCGTTCGCTCCTTTCCAATTGGAGCAGGAAGTGAGTATTGTTGGGGCGATCATTACACCACCGGAGGCAATCAGTGATTTCTTAATGAAGGATCTGCGAGAGGATTTTGGTGTTTTCATGGAAATTGGATTTAGTGAGGTAAAGTTATGTAAATAACCAAGGGTTGCCACCCTTGGTCTTAAAAAAAAATTACGCTCCTTCGGAGCTGGTAGTGATAGACACACAGTGCCCTGCAGAAGCTGTATCCGGATCGCTATCTGTGGGGATCCAGGGGCTCTACCCCTGGTACTGGGGATGACGCTCCTTCAGAGCTGGTGGAATCAGATACAGAGTGGGCCGTAGTGGCTGCTGGAAAAAAATCGATAAAAATTTTCCATACCAGACGGGTTTTTACATCTATTGATGTATGATACTGTATATTCTTTCTTTGCCCCGTAGGGGCTATATCTCCAGAACCCCTGGGGTGCAACCCCGGGGGACCCATGAAACTAGTAAGTTTACCCCAGTATATGAGACCACCCCTCGCAATCCTATCCGTCATCCTCCAGCCCCGAAGGGGTTGTACTAAATCCAACTTATGTCTAGTTACCGCCGCACTCTGTACCATATAGTCTTTCGCACCAAATACAGTCATAAAACCCTGAACCAAGAACACTCAAGAGAACTTTATGCATACATAACGGGGTTCATCAGAAATAAAAACTGTTGCCTGTTAAGAATCAATGGCATGGAAGAGCACATTCATATTTTTTGTGAAATTCACCCAACAATATCTCTCGCAGATTTTATGAGGGACCTTAAGGCTTCATCTTCAAAATGGATCAAACATTCAGGAAAATTTCCGAAATTTAGAGGATGGTCAGTTGGATATGGTGCATTTACGTATTCCTGGAGGGATAAGGACATGATAGTAAATTATATTAAATATCAGCAAAAGCACCATAAAAGCAGAACACCTGATTATGAACTAAAAAGGATACTAAAAGAACAGGGAATCGAGCCTGACGAGAGGTTTTTCCCTTAATAACCTAACTAATTATGACTAAATTATCAGGATTGAAAGCTATTCTGCTTCTTTTTCTTCTTTTCACCTTCTCTTGCACACCCAAAGACATTGAGCTTAAAAGCCCATCCCAAAATCTTGATATAGAAATCCTGAATAACGAAAGTGGACTAAAGCTTAAGTTGATGAAATCAGGCATCCAGATTGCCATTGTGGACCTTGGAGGCCTTGTTTTCGGGAATGATACTTTGCAGGATTTTCAGATTGGCAAGGTCACTCATACTTCCATAAATGACAGTTGGAAACCGGTTTATGGAGAGAGGAATACGATACAGGATAATTATAATGAGTTAGAACTAACGCTGAAAGACAAAGAGGATTCCGGTCAAACCTTAAAACTGATTTGCAGATTATATGATGAAGGCCAGGCCTTTCGATATATTTTTGACATTGTTGAGACTGATATTATTGTAGAGACGGATATTATCCGTCTCTACAGGGAATTAACCACCTTTAATTTTGATGACGATTACAAGGCCTGGGTATCCGACCGTGCCCAGTCAGAATATCGAAAGCTGAGGATCAGCGAAATCAATAATTCTTGTGAACGACCCCTGGTTATTGAAATGAATGATTCATCATACCTGGCTTTGGGAGAGGCTGCTCTTGTTGATTATGCCAGGATGAAATTCAAGAAAAATCCGGACAAGCCAAATAGTCTGCAGGTTGATCTGGCAAGTGAGGTTGATTTGAAAAAGGCAGGATATCAAACTCCATGGAGATATATCATGGTGGCTAATAGTCCGGGAGAATTATTGGAAAACAATTATTTCATTGAAAACCTGAATGAACCAAATCAACTGGAGGATATCTCATGGATAAAGCCGGGGAAAATAATCAG
>CAYXJR010000051.1:13233-34662 GCA_964465145.1 uncultured Porphyromonadaceae bacterium
ATGAACCAAATCAACTGGAGGATATCTCATGGATAAAGCCGGGGAAAATAATCAGGGAGGTTACCCTGACTACTCAAGGAGGAATAGCTTGTGTGGATTTTGCTGCCCGGCACAATCTGCAATATGTTGAATTCGATGCCGGATGGTACGGTAATGAATATGATGATCAGTCGGATGCGACAACAATAACCGTTGATCCAAAGAGATCCCCAGGGCCTTTGGAATTACTGCAAGTGGTTGAATATGCAAAATCAAAAGACATCGGTATAATCCTGTATGTAAACCGAAGGGCCCTGGAAAAACAATTGGATGATATTTTGCCTTTACTTCATTCCTGGGGTGTAAAAGGGGTGAAGTATGGATTTGTAAACGTCGGTCCCCAGGAGTGGACGAGTTGGCTTCATGATGCTGTAAGAAAAGCTGCGGATTATGAGCTAATGATAGATATACATGATGAATACCGGCCAACCGGCTATTCCCGGACTTATCCAAACCTTATGACTCAGGAAGGTATAAGAGGCGATGAGGAAAGTCCAACCATCGAACATAGTCTGATTACACTTTTCACGAGAATGATCGCAGGTGCAGGGGATAATACAAATTGTTATCTAGCGCCTCGTGTCCAGGATAAAATGGGAGGAAAGGCAGCACAAATGGCAAAATCGGTGATGGTTTACAGTCCATGGCAATTTCTATACTGGTACGACAGGCCAGAAGGATCACCTCACAAAACCGGTGGGGCCGGTGCTGCGGAAGGGGTTCTCTATGAGGATCAAGATCTCAGTTTTTATGACGCCCTGCCCTGCACCTGGGATAAGACCATCGTACTCGAAGGTGATATAGGGGAATATGCAACAATAGCCCGGAAAAATGGAGATAATTGGTTCATTGGAAGCCTTTCTTCCAGGGAGAACAGAAAACTGGAAATCCCTCTTACATATCTGGACGAAAACGTAATTTACAAAGCAATAATTTACTATCAGAATGAAGATGACTTGAAAAACAATAAAGTCAGCAAGGAAAGTATCATGGTCAATAATAATTCTATCATCTCAAGAGATCTAATAGGAAATTCAGGATTAGCTATTATAATCACAAAGATCTAATATTGACCAAATTACTTTATTAAATTAATCCCACCTTGAATCAAAACTGAACAGAATAGACTTCCCCCTGATAGATAACAATCCTGATCTTACCTGCTGAAACCAATTCAATTTTGAATTCGCGATCTGATGACCAAGCCTTTGCATTCAAAAAGCCTGGTTTAATAGTCAGAATTTGATTTTTATCATTCCATTCGAAAACCGTTATATTAGCTACCTTCTGGAGGTATTCCTGACTAATCCCGTCATCTTCGTATAGGGTAAAAGTAGCATCCAATCCAGGGTATATGCGGATTGTCATCGGTTCATCTACATCTTCATCAACATATTGACGGCTAGGATCAAGCGGGATGATTGATCCGGCCCTAACATAAAGTGGCATGATGGAAATATCCACTTTGCGGTTTATCATCTTTCCACCCGTAACTTTTTCACCTGTCCACCAGTCATACCAATCTCCCTTTGGAAGATATAATTTTCTTGAAGCAGCTCCCTTCTGATAAACCGGAGACACCAGAATATCCCTACCCCAAAGGTACTGGTCGCCAATTTGCCGGGCGAGCCGGTCTTTTGGGTAATGAATCCATAGTGAACGAATAAGCGGCAAACCAGTTTCACGTGCCTCCCAGGCCAGCGTATAAGTATATGGCATCAGCTGATATCTCAATTCAGAATACTTCCTGCATATTTTTTCGATTTCAGGATTATTTAATTCCGATTCAAGAGGATTATCCCGATTCTCAATAGGTCCCATTTCACTCAAGCCCCACCCCCATGGTAAGCGGGTCCACCAGGTTCGGCCATGCGACCGAAAAGAGGGACAGAAGGCACCGAATTGAAACCATCTGGCATACAGTTCACCTGTAAGTTCTTTATTGGGATAGAATCCACCAATATCCGATCCCCAATAAGGGCTCAGGCTAAGCGAATGGTTGATCCCAACGGCAATCTGTCCTTCAAGAGTTTTCCAGGAAGATTCTGTATCACCAGACCATACCCATCCTCCCCATTTGGCAATTCCTAGATAACCGTTGCGGTGCAAACTCCATGGCCGGGTATTGGGTTTTGTTGAGAGAGGACCTTCGTAATATAATTGGTGCCTCTTAATCCTTTCATCCAGGTTGAACCAGTCGCCTTCGTCAGGCCAATAGGCATCAATTCCAGCGTTTTGCAAGTCGACATGCTCCTGCCAATATTTAACAATATGGCCATCGTCGATGATCTCTCCATTCCGGGCAGGAATATTACCATGCAGGGTTGGTAGTTTATCACGATCCCAGGGAACTATATGTACTACCGCTTTAACATTCCTTGCATGAAGGTCGGCAATAACTTTTTCAGGATCCCTTTTGAAAACCTCAGGATTGAAGTCGAAAGAAGGCTGTTTAGTGTTCCATCCTTGCGGACAAAATCCTGTACCAAGGTAGATTACAGCATCAACCGGCAATTTCTTCTCTCGAAAAGTATCGACGATTTCTAATAGTTGCTTATCATCTTCAAGGGTTCGGTGCGACTGCATATATCCGAGCGACCATTTCGGGGGAATAACGGCCGGACCTGCCAGATCTGATAGATCTTTCATCAGAGCAGCAGGATTATGTGCATCGAAAACGTAAATATCGAAGTATCCTTTTGGAAACTTTCCAAAAGGTGGTAATCCTTTTCCAAGATTTTTTTGCTGATCCCGTTGATTCTGCTGTCGGGCAAGTGAATCTTCTCGCTCCCGGGGAATAAAATATCCGAATCCAGGATTCCGCAAATCAACCTCCACCCAAGGTGCAGCAACATAAAGGGCCCAGCCGCCGGTTCCAATGAGCAGAGGAACAGGATTCCGTGATCCATAGGCATTTGCCTGCCAGCGGGGTTCCATATTATGATATCTTCCACGGCGATCAAATTCAATAGTCTCATTGCGCCAGTCACCTTTCATGCGTGGGCCGCCTTCTCCCATTCCGAGCACCGGGGCATCATCAAGATTAAATTTTACTTTTCCATCGTCTCCAAAGATTATCTCCTGAACTTTTTGTCCATCCCTGTTGGAAATAGTAAATGACAATGGAGCAGATTTCACCTCAACCCTGAGGTTTCCTATTATTTGATCGGAAGGAACCTTGAAGGCTCTTTTATTCAGGGAGGAAGAAGGGTCAACGATTATTCTAATACCATTTTTTCCTGATTGACGGATATCAATTTCTGTATATTCCTGACTATAAGTGAATTCATGGAAAAAGGCAAGCATAAAAACTACCATGCTCACTATTGTTCTTACCCTCATGCCAGTTAGTTTTATGAATTAAATCTACCCTTCCTGAATCAATTATAAATGGATTTCATTTTCCAGCTGGTAACACTGGCCACAATATCATTTCCGTGAGAAAATAAGTTAATCCCAACATTCTCTTTTTCATGTTCCTGCATATAGTTCACTGCCTGCCTGTCATTTAAGAACACCTCAACCATGCCATGATCCAGGAAGATCCGGAGATTAAGCGTTTCACCGGCCGCAAGTTCAAATGGCACCTTTTTATCTCCAATAGTCATTATTTTTTGATCCTGAATAATCGAGATTGGCAATCCCTGACCCTTTTCGTCACAAAAAACGCTCACTCCATATT
Source organism: uncultured Porphyromonadaceae bacterium (assembly GCA_964465145.1). Lineage (GTDB taxonomy): Bacteria > Bacteroidota > Bacteroidia > Bacteroidales > UBA12481 > JAUVKA01. The sequence continues at coordinate 16,955 of CAYXJR010000051.1, forward strand.
CAGATGCCTTTGTTGGTTTAATTGAAATATTTAACTCCAGAATATCGCCTCTGGTTTGAAGCATTTGATTCTCACCGGCCACTAACACGATTTTCTTTTCTTTAACTTGATCGTATCGAAGTTTTTCCAGTTCACGAAGAGGTTTAATACGGAGTACCCCATCTTTGGGCAAACTAAGCTCCCTTGGTAAAGATTGTATCCCGCTCTGGGCACCGTCCAGCAAGCACCAGGCCCACATAACCCGTCGTCCATCCTTAGTTAGTAAAGATTCAGGAGCGAAAAAATCCCATCCATTCCAATTCATCATGGCATGAAATTCCGGCAGATATTTTTCATCCTTAAAATCACCCAGATAATACCTGCAACCCAAGCCATGACTGATACATAGGAGCATCCATTTATCGCCGATTTTGAACATATTGGCACAAGATACATCCTCATCTTTGCTAACACCGAGATCAGGCATATCTTCATGTAATAACAGATCCAGCGATGACCAATTTTTCAAGTCGTTTGACTTTATAAGATGTGGAGGGGCCCCTCCGGAAATAGCATAATAGGTATCACCGTTTAACCAACAATCAGGATCCCATTGACGCATTTTCACATCCTCTCCTGATGCTGTTTTTGGTTCAATGGGCATGGGCTTCGTCCATATATCCAGATTATCATCCTCAGCGAAAGAGATAAAATTCTTTTCAGATCCCTGCCCGTGGTAAATTATGGCAGGTTTACCTTCCTTAGTGAAGAATCCGGTTCCACTGAACATACCATGACCGGTATTGGGCGGAACTAACACGGTTTCATGCCATTTCCAGGTCACCATATCTTTACTCGAAACATGGGCAAAAGCAAAACCATGTTGATTAATGTAGATATAATGCAGATGGTACAGTCCTTTGTAATAAAAAGCACAATTGGGATCGCCAGGCTCAGCGATTCCAGGACCCGGATGAGCCAGATGATAGCTCAGCCAATTTTCGGGTATTATTTCCGGCATTTCGGGTTTTTCGCCTAGCCAGGGAGGCAATGGAGAAACAGGAGTCACTCCCTGAATAGCCTTTTCAGCAGCCTTTTCAGTTCGGGTCGCCACCACCACAGATTTTTCTCCTAGTATTAATTTGCCCCCGCTCAATTGCGCACCATCCTTCAAGCGGTGGTGTTCAAATCGACCTGTTAAATCCTTTATTTCATCCCCCTCAAAATTCCACCAGGCATAAGGCGCTATTGTTGAGGCCTCATTCGGCCTAAGGGAATTGAGATCTTTCGGGGTAAGTGCTCTGTCATAAATCCGGGCATCTTCAATGGCCCCGGAAAAATATCCCCCAGATGCCCCGATATGGCGTAATCCAAAAACCACCAGATTAAATTCTGTATTCAGTAAATCAATATTGTTGGCCTCGTAAGAAGAATACAGGAGCCCATTTCGGTAAATAGAAATCTGATCCCCTAAGTATACGATAGCCAATTGAATGAGTGAAGGGTTTACAGATGTTTCAGAGTCCCAGCTATCCTGTTCTTTCATAGTACGACTGAAACCATTGCTACCGGCCATCCATTTTCCGGGACTAATTTCGCCAAAAACGATGGCATCAAACTTATCTCCCTGCTGGATTGTCAGCCCGCTACCCCCTTGTTGAGTCAGATTATCAAGACTTAACCACGACACTAAGGTTTTGTCGGTATTATCCTGGGCAAAACACATAAAGCCGCAGAGTAAAAATGTTGCAAACACATAAAATCGTTTCATAATCAATTACTTATATATTTTATTACTCAGGAGTAGATAGCTCATAACCCAACTCCTCCAAGGTTTTCCCCTTGGTTTCGGGGAAATATTTCCAAACAACTATAGCCTGTACTATCATCATCAAGGTAAAGAAAGCAAATGAATTTCCACCTCCGGTTTGGGCTGATTCAGCTACGATTGGAAAAAGGAAAGTAATTAGAGCCGCAAAAAACCAATGGGTAAAACTACCCAAAGATTGTCCCTGGCCACGAACTTTATTGGGAAATACCTCAGCAATTAAAACCCATATAACTGCTCCGGTAGAAAAAGCAAAAAACATGATATAAACCATTAGATAGACAAGCAATTCGTATCCTGCAAAATCCTGCATATAAAAACTTCTCGACACCAGTCCCAGGCAAACCGACATCCCAATTGATCCAATAATAAGTAGTTTTTTTCTACCTACTTTGTCGATTATGATCAGCCCGAAAACTGTAAAAATTGCATTTGTCAGGCCTATTAATACCGGTTGAAACATAGAATCTGCAGCAGAAAGCCCGGTCAGCTCAAACATGCGGGGCGCATAATATAAAATGGCATTTATCCCTGAAAATTGATTAAACATGGCCACCAAAAAGGCAATGGTAATAGGTTTTGAGTATCTACCTGAGAAAAGGTTTAAGCGTTTTTCACCTTTTGATTGCAGGCTCATTTTAATCTCCTGAATTCCCGTTTCCACATCGCCGGATTCAATCTTTTGAAGCACCAACTTTGCAGCCTCCATTTTACCAATCTTAACCAGGTATCTTGGGCTCTGGGGAACAATAAACAATAGAAAAAAATATGCAACAGCTGGCAGGGCTTCAACCCCGAGCATCCATCTCCAAGGAGATCCACCCATTTCTTTTAGCAAAAAGTTAGAAATATAGGCCATCAAAATTCCAAAAATGACATTGAACTGGAAAAGAGCTGTCATTCTTCCACGTACGGAGGCCGGAGATATTTCGGAGATATACATTGGAGCTACAACAGAAGAAGCTCCAACAGCTATGCCTCCCAAGAACCTATAGAAAATAAAGGCGGTCAAACTATGGGCTAAAGCGCTCCCAATGGCCGAAAGAGCAAACAGGAAAGCCACTATAAACAAGATGGGTTTCCTTCCATATTTATCAGCAGGTTTTCCGGCTATCAGCGCTCCAACCACAGTTCCGATTAATGCCGAAGAAATTGTAAAACCATGAAGAAATGGTGATAGATCAAACAGTTGTTGAATAGATTTCTCAACTCCTGAGATTACCGCTGTGTCAAAACCAAATAAAAAACCACCCAAGGCAACTATGAGTGACCAGCCAAAAACTCGTCTTTTGTTATTCATTCTTTTTCAATTTCTCTGATCATAATACGGGCCATCTGCTTACCCAATTTTAGCTGAGCTCTGGTATCGAAATGAGTGTTATCCTCGAGGGTACTGAGCTTATCAGTATTTATTATGAAGACATTAGGATCCTCTGCGGCAACAGCCTCCTGTGCCATTTGAACAATCGGAGTTTGATCGAACACCCATGGAGTTTCTTTAAGTAAACTGGATGAGATTCTACCCATCACAATTGGAAGTTCAGGTTTTTTCATTTCCGAGCGGACTGCAGCGAAAAATTTCTTTAGATTTTCCTCATATGCATTTGCCATCTCCACGGTTTCAGAATCTGATTCCCCCTGCATCCATAGCATCCCGCAAATTTCATATTTCTGATCACTCCCATTCAGTTCATGAAGGGCATTATCAATATTTCCAATAAACCGCTTGTACATTGCGCTATCTGGGAGCCAATGATTAAATAACTTGGTACCGCCTCCAGAAGTTTTAATTATTCTGATTTTATGATCCGGAAAAGCAGCTGAAATACGATGCGAAAAATCCATTTCCGGCCCAAATTGATAATCCCTTCTTTTGGAGAAGGTCGTTTCCCCCAGCGCAACCCATTGATTATCTTTATTATCCCAGACTTGAATATTCTCTGGCGGAGTTTCATATTTACCCGGTAATTCTTCCCCAATACCGCATCCATCCATATTCGACTGACCGGCAAGGAGGAACACTTTTACCGGCAAGAGAACCTTTTCTTGAGAATAGATACCATTAGTTGATATCAGAATGAATAGTAATGCTAAAATCAAGTTTTTCATATACCGAATATATTACCTAAGAATTTAATACCATCCCACTTCTTAACCGAAAACTGCTGTATCTAATCCATTTGCTCCTTTCATTTATCATAATGCTTATCTTTATAAGGTGATGCGGACAAATGACAAAAAATATTGTAGGGACACAAATATGTTTACCAAATGAAAACCGAAAATCTTGTGAGGACGCAAATATGCGTCCCTACAATATCAATTATAATTGCTTTATGCATTACAGCATGCACCCAAAGCCCTGCTCCTGTTGGAGATTACCCCATACGTCCAGTATCTTTTACACGGGTTAAACTAACAGATAATTTCTGGGCCCCGCGAATTAAGCTCAATCACGATGTCACTATCCCGATCGCTTTTCACCAGTCGGAAATCACTGGCAGAATAAAGAATTTCGAAGTTGCAGGTGGACTGACCGAAGGAACTTTCTGCTCCCTTTATGCCTTTGATGATTCAGATGTCTATAAAATCATTGAAGGAGCCAGCTATTCACTTCAAACTATTCCGGATCCAAAATTAGAAGCCTATCTGGATTCACTAATTTATAAGATTGGTGCTGCCCAGGAAGATGACGGTTATCTGTACACCAACCGTACAATAATGGGCGACAGTGCCATGGATATGGCGGGGCCGGAAAGATGGTCGTATGTTGAGAGGGCCAGTCATGAGCTATACAATGTTGGGCATATGTATGAGGCTGCAGTGGCGTTCTACGAGGCAACGGGAAAAAGAAGCCTGCTTGATATCGCTATTAAAAATGCCGACCTGATTGATAAGGTGTTTGGATGGGATAAGCTCGAAAGGACGCCGGGTCACCAGGAGATAGAATTAGGCCTGGTTAAATTGTATCGTGCAACAGGCGATGAAAAATACCTGGAATTGTCGAAATTCTTTCTCGAGGCACGCGGCCCGGGTGGACAAAAACAAAAACAGCAACATCTTAAGGTGATGGAACAGACTGAGGCGATTGGACATGCGGTGCGTGCAGGTTATATGTACTCTGCAATGGCTGATGTGGCCGCTATTACCGGTGACTCAAGTTATGTAAGCGTTATTAATAAGATTTGGGAAGATATTGTTTTCAAGAAGACTTACGTCACAGGAGGTATTGGAACTGAAAGAGGAAATGAAGGATTTGATTTACCATATGTACTGCCGAACGACAAGGCCTATTGCGAAACCTGTGCCTCAGTAGCCAATGTTTTTATGAATCACCGCCTTTTTTCGTTGAAAGGAGAATCCAAATACTTCGACATTCTCGAAAAGACCCTCTACAACGCTTTATCATCAGGAGTTTCGCTTTCCGGTGACCACTTTTTTTATCCAAACCCTCTGGAGTCTGACGGAAGTAATGAAAGAAGTGAATGGTTTGGATGCGCATGCTGCCCATCTAATGTATCCAGATTTATACCTGCAGTTCCCGGCTATGTTTACTCACAAACCGATGAAGAAATTTACGTTAACCTCTTTGTCGATAGCAGGGCTGAAATAGAACTTAAAGGTCAGAATATTGAGATTATTCAAAAGACCAACTACCCTTGGGATGGAGATGTTTCCATCACTCTAAAACCGAAGAGAACAAAGAATTTCACCCTTAAAATCCGTCAGCCCGGGTGGACGATGAATGAGGCTATTCCTGGAGACCTGTATCATTTTGATAATCAAAGCAAAGCAACTGTAAAGCTTAAGGTGAATGGTGAAGTTGCAGATACAAAAACCGAAGATGGATACATTCTGATCAAGCGAAAATGGAAACCTGGCGATATAATCAGCTATACAATGCCAATGGAAATAAGAAAAGTCATGGCCGACCCTAAAATCGAAGCAGATCAAGGCAGGCTTGCTTTTCAACGCGGACCGGTAGTTTTTTGTGCTGAGTGGCCCGAAAGCCCGGATGGAAAGGTATTAAACCTGAGTATCGATAAAAATGCAATTGCATCATCAGAATACGATCCGGATCTTTTGAACGGAACCCAGGTTATAAAAACTCAGCTAATTGCCGACAATAAAACACTGGATATTACCCTCATACCCTATCACTTATGGAATAATCGCGGACCTGGTGAGATGACGGTGTGGATACCGGTGACGAGTGAAAAATAATAACAAAAGGCTTATGGCTTCAGACTTAAGTATAAGTATGAGGAATAAGACTATAAGTAAATAAGCAAAACATCACGTAACCTGCAACCTGTAACCTGCAACCTGTAACCATGAAACGACATTCAATCATTGCAACCGTCATCCTGATAATCTCATTATTGGGATGCAACACCGAAAAATCGACCTTATCCGTCGACGAATTAAAAAACCCATCTACGGAATACAGGCCATTGGCCCTATGGTCCTGGATGAATGGATATATAGATACTGCTAAACTTGTATACGAACTGGAGGAGATGAAAGCCAAAGGGATGCGGGGAGCAATTCTATGGGATCTGGCAGCTCTTGCTGATCCAGAAAAAATGATCCCTGCGGGGCCTGCATTCCTGGGACCAGAATCATTGAAATATATTTCCCTGGCCATGAAAAAGGGAAATGAACTGGGTTTGGATATTGGGATGGCAGTATCAAGCAGCTGGAATGCCGGCGGGGAATGGATCGGCCCTGAAGATGCAATCAAGCAGGTGCTAATGACAAGCCAGCTTATTAAAGGCCCGGGAAAAATGAAGCTGATAATTTATCCACCTGAAGATGGAAGACGTCCAATAGACCACTATTCCCTTATTTCATCGGTTGCTATGCCTTATACAGGATCCAAAAATATTGACAAGGCAATAGAGAAAGCTATAAATCTTGATAAGTTCACATCCAACAATGAAACTATCGTATGGGATGTTCCCGATGGCGAATGGGAAGTCTTTTCTTTTTTTTCATGCAATACTATGCAACCCCTGGTTATCCCAAGCCCCAACTCAAATGGGCTGATGATTGACCACTTGAGCCATGCAGCCACAAAGAAGCATTTTGATACCCTTTTCTCACGTTTGCCTGACTTCCTCCTCGAAGAAAAGCTCATAAAATTCATGGAAATAGACAGCTATGAGGTAGAACCGATGAAGGACTGGTCGCCGGAGCTGGTATCTGAATTTAAATCAAGGTATAATTATGACCCGATTCCATATATTCCGCTTCTTCTTGGCTACAATATGAGTGATACCATACTGGCCGACCGGTTCAGGGGTGATTATGCCCGGTTGGTCAGTGACATGATGATCGAGAACCACTTTGGCCAATCCGTGGAGATTGCAAACCAATACGGTATTCAAATGGTTACTGAAGCAGGTCATGGCGGTTACCCAAGGGTGGATGCACTAAAAGCCCTTGGGCACTCTCATATACCTACAGGCGAGTTCTGGAACCGGCAGCGATTCTGGATAACAAAGGAAGCGGCAAGCGCTGCCCATATTTACAATCTGAACCTGGTTGCATCAGAATCCCTGACCGGATGGAACCATTGGCAGCATGGTCCTTCCGACTACAAACAGCTTATTGACATTGCTTTTTGCGAAGGTCTTAACCAGATAATGTTCCATACCTTCGCACATAATCCTGAGATCGCAGGAAAGCCAGGATTTGTTTACCATGCAGGGGAGCATCTCAATGTCAATACTACCTGGTGGGAAATGGCCAGACCGTTTATGGATTATATAGGGAAATGTTCATACATGCTGAGGCAAGGCCTTTTTGTAGCCGATGCATGCCTTTATTATGGCGACCAGGCTCCGAATCTCGTCCCTTCCAAACGTATCGACCCAAATATCAAGCCTATTTTCGACGACACCCAATGCCTCCACTGCGGCCAGCCCAAACCCGTTAATCCTGGATCTGCACCTGGATACGATTGGGACTATATGAATGCAGAAATCATCACAACAGCCTTGCATGTTGAAGATGGTAAGCTGGTATTACCCTCCGGGCAAAGCTACCGTGTTATGCTGTTGCCTGATAAAGAAGCTATTTCATTAGAGGTACTTCGTTCAATAGAAAAACTAGTCTCTGAAGGAGCCATTGTACTGGGGAGAAAACCTATCCGGACAACATCTCTGAAGAATTACCCGGCCTGTGATCAGGAAGTGAATGCAATTGCGGATAAGCTTTGGGGAGATTGCAATGGCAAAGATGTTTTGTCGAACAGTTATGGAAAAGGCACAATTTACTGGGGCAAAACCCTTGAGGAAGTCCTTCAGGAATTAAAAATAAGTAGGGATTTTGAAGTTAAGGGAATCGACAATTGTGATATGCATATCGACTATATCCACAGGGAAACAGACCTGGAAGATATTTACTTCATCTCGAACAGTAACCAGTCATCCGAAAAGTTCAGTGCCGTTTTCAGGGTTGAAAAGAACAAAAAGCCGGAAATCTGGGACGCTGAAACAGGACTGATACAGCGGAAAGTTGAATATTCCGTCGTCGAAAATGGTGTCGAAATGGAATTTACTATGAATCCTGTTTCATCGCGTTTCGTGGTTTTCAGGGGCGGCAAAGAGGGTAAAAATGATGCAGGGCTTAAATTCAACCTTCAGTTTTCAGATGAGGAAACGGCCGGCAATCAACAAACAAGGTATATTGATTTATCCTCAGGCTGGACGGTGTCATTTGACACATCAATGGGAGGACCTGCCAGTTACTGGATGGATAAACTTCAGAGCTGGCCGGAAATTCAGGATGACGGTATCCGGTACTATTCAGGAAAGGCTGTGTACCAAAAGGATTTTATCGTTGAGAAAGGAACCCTGAAAAAGGGTAACCGTGCCATACTCATATTTGATAACATCCAGGAGATGGCGAGGGTATACATAAACGCTAAAGAATGCGGTATTGTTTGGACTCCTCCTTATGAAATTGACATTACAGATTACCTCAGTGAAGGTGAAAATCAAATTAAAATCGATGTGATAAATACGTGGAATAACCGTATTGTTGGTGATGCAAAAAATCCGGACCAGCATCAGTATACCAATACAAACATTAAGAATAAATTCAGGCGAGGGGAGCTTCTTGAATCCGGATTGATTGGAAAGGCCGGGATATTTTTCACCTCAACACCACCGGCCCGGTAATACCATTTGAAATAAGATCCCTATTACGTATCCAGCGTTTTGCTTCATCTATATCAAGGCTTCGGCAGTAGTTTGACAAAAGGCTGGTATATTCGATCTCAATTGTATTAGGACCGAGGCGCATTTGACTATCTATCTCATATACGTGCCGTCCATACCATTTAGTTCCAAGAGACATCCCATTGATAATTACTTTTGTTACTCCATCGTTAATATTACCCAGATCCAAGGCATCAAAATTCGTTTCCATTGCATCAAAACTTGTTGAATACACAACTTTTCCGGCAAAATTCTGTAGAAGGGTATCATCCGACTCTTTGAAATCAACCAATTCCGTAAAAGTTCTGCTGAAAGGCTTTCCAATTTTCGGTTCAAACTCCGCTTTCCAAACCGTTTCAATCTTCATATTTTTCACTTTTTCAGGAATATTTAAAGATATTCCACTCACATCCTTATTCTCCCCGGGCTCAATAACTAAAAGCACACTCTCCAAAGGATTCAGAGAAATATTTACGGTCCTATTCCTGGCGTTGATCTGCTCCCGTGTTCCATTTTCAGGATTCCATTTCCATACCACCATTCCATCCATTTTAAATTCCATATCAGTTTGAATACCCTGCTTACGGTTGGAATTGGTTATGAAGAAAATATCTGTATTCTCATGTTTATGATGGATCTGATATAGCGACCGGTCAGGAGTTTTAATGCCCAAAGCAGGTGCTATCTCAGCCTTATTGAATAAAGCTCCTGTCCATTCGGTAATATTGGTTCCCGATACCGGTGCATCAATAAATACTACCTGATCCTTATAATTCCTTATTTTCTGCATTAATGAAACGACAGCCTCATCCTGATCGGATTCCGACAAAGAGTTTGACCGGATCGGTTCCCGTCCTATGAAAATGACTTTTCCACCCTTCTTAAGAAACTGATTAATTGCCTCGGCAGTTTTAGCACTCATGCTTTTTACATCTGCCAAAACCAGCGTTTTATATGACATTGGACCGTAAAGGATCCGGCCATCCTTCATTTTGGCTTCCTGCAGCACTTTTTCATTGATATAATCGCATGAGCTACCGTTCTGGCTGATACCCTGCCAAAGTTCATATAAATACCATGGATCGGTGTGCAGGGGTTCACGCCTTAATCCTTGCTCGCTCCAGGTATCTGCTTCCGGGCCGAGTATCGCGATATCTATAGCAGGACTGGAATTTTGAAGTACTGATGTAATCCTGGCGTTGTAATTCAGCCATTTTCTAAAGTATGGCCATAAGGTATTATGCTCGCTGAAAAATGTTCCATAACGAATCCAGCCCGGGAATCCGGCCTCAGGGGGTGAATAATTATAACCATGTAAAACAGATTGAGTAATGCCTGTGATAAAATTCATATCACCTGCCTGTTTAATTGTAGAAAGTGATGCCTGGAACACCCCGTTCAGATTGGTCATAGCTTCGCAGCTGACTATTTTCTTATCAGTCAGATGGGCTCCGGCAGATGCATATTTATTCCAGATCATGGAACCATGCCCCTTATCCCAGGTAAAATAATCTTCCTCATCCGGTTTAGAATCTCTTACATACAGCCAATTATTACTCTCTGGAATATCAGAGATCATATATCCCTCAAGGATTCCTATCAACCAGGGACTTCCGTATGCCTGGTAACGACAAAGCACATCATTATCTTCACAAAATTGCTTGAAAGGCTTGGTAAACCTCTCATGAAAAAGATCTACCAAAACCCGGTTATAATCATACCTGACCTTCAGGAGGGTATCGGCGAATGAAGAGCTGCTAACTTCAAAGGGATAAGGTTTATCGTAATAATAAAAGATAAAGGGAAAATATGGCTCCAGGCTGTAACCGGAGCGTTTCATGAATTCATCGGCAAAATCATCGCACCAGTTGGAGCCGGCAAGCTCCATGCTATCAGCAAATAAAGCTCTTATTAAATCTGCAAGGGGAATTCCAAGATCCCTTTCAATTTCCTTTAATCTATTAAAATATGCTTGCGTAACATCTTTATTCAGATGATCCATTGTTGGCCCGTCGGCTCCCAGGGTTCCATAAACCACTTCCCTGTAGCCTTTTTGAAGAACTCCCCAAACCAAGCGATAGTCCCCTTCCGGAACCTGGTAGCTTAATTCATCATTCTCCATAAGGGGCATCAGATCGATTATTTGCCCGGTGCTTTTCAGGTCGACAGGAAATAATCTGATAAACTTTAATGATCTTTCCGACTCTTTCTCGAGCCGGCCCTGCAGGTATTCGTCAGGCAGGTCATCTTCAAGAGAAGTTTTTGTCCTGCTGATTGATTGGGAACCTTTAATATCCTGATAATTAACGGCCATCCTCTGAATAGTCTGGTCAGGCTTCAGAAACTTACCTCCGAAGGGCCAACCTGATCCCACAAGCAGATCAGCTGTCAGGCCCCTCTCTTTAGCACCCAGGCAGGCAGCTTTCAGGACCTGGTTCCATTCGGGGCTGAGCCATTCCAATGCTTTTTGGGTCGGTTCCCCGGTGACCGGTGGCATTGCTATCGGATTGATCTCCACACCGCCAAAACCAGCATCTCTAAGTAGATCCAATTCCCTGAGAACTTCCTGTTCATTTACCCGGTTACCGTTCCACCACCATCTGACAAAGGGCCTTGCCTCTGTTGGGGGATTCTTGAAAATCTGGAAGAGGAAATCCGTTGATGGATCAGCCGGTCCCGCTGGTTTGGGGGGCTTGGAGCTGCAAGTAAAGATTAAACCTAAAAAGACAAACAGGCCAAAAAGTAAATATTTTTTCATTTTCTATAACTGAATTCTCATCAGGATAAAACTAATGATAATTCATTATTTCTGACCGATGTTTAAGCTTTTCTTTTACTGCCCTTCGTGTCCACAGTGTGTCCACAAACAGCAACGATGCCCTTCATAAAAAAATGATTCATAAGTTTTCTATTAGTAAACAATTTCATATCTTTGTCAAATGTTTAATATCATCACTCGAAAAACCTTGCTGGATTATTGCCGTCGTTATCCGCTGGCAACAACAGCTTTGCTGGAGTGGTATCATGAACTTATACAATGTGATTTTAGAAATTTCAATGAACTGAAACTTACGTATGGCCATGCGAGCCTGGTCGGTGATGACCGGGTAGTCTTTAACATCATGGGCAATCAATACCGGCTTGTAGTAAGAATCGTTTTTGAATTCAAGGCGATTCAGATAAAATGGTTCGGTACCCATGCTGATTATGAGAAAACAGATATCACAAATGTTAATTTTAAAAAACCGAAAACATGAATATAAAAATCATAGGATCAGATAAAGAATATGAGCAATATCTTGATTGGGTTGACCGCATGTTCGATGAAAGGGTAGCACCCAAGTCTCCGGAAGGTGAGAAACTTCAGGTGGTGCTTTTGTTAATCAAGGATTATGAAGATAAGCATTATCCGGTTCCAAAGCCGGATCCGATTGATGCAATCAGAAGCAAGATGCTGGATTTGGGATTAAAGAACAAAGACCTGGTTGGGAAAGTCGGTTCAAAGGGATATGTGTCAGCTATTCTGAACAAACGAAAGCCACTTACACTGGAGCTTGCCAGGCTTTTCCATCTTGAATTGGGAATCCCGGCGGAAATATTATTAGCGTAGGGGGCAGTCGAAAATTCATAGTCCGGATCTCATGCTGGAACGACCCTTTATAACATCAAGGTGAATGCGGGTTCAACTTCAACATGGATGTGCATAGGTTGAGCATCCATGACCTCAACAACTAAGACCGATCTACCTGTTAATCAGATAGATTGGTTTTGTGTTATAGGGGTTTTGGCAAGTATTTGGCAAGTTTTACTGGAATAATGGTCGCTTTGGAATTCCTCAAAATCATCAACCTGACTTCGGTTTCGAAGCTATTGGAATCATCCGATAAAACGATAGCAAGGTCTATATCACTATCCGCAGGCATGGTGCCCTTTATAGCAGAGCCGAACAGATAAGCCTCAGAAAACTTGATCCTGTTCCTTTTAAGCCTGTTCAGATAGAGCTTACTGATTTTTATAACAGATTCTTTATCCATGAGCGAGTTATGATTACATATGTGATTATACGAGATCAAAAATGGCTAATATGAAAAATTTGCTTTAACTTTAAGAATTAAGGCCTTCTACTTATTTGACATAATAAGGCTTGGCTAATTTAAAGCAATTAAGATTTGGAAATTCATTCATAATAAATTAACCGCCATGAAAAGATTAATGATACCTTTTTTATTAGTTTCCGTTATGTTATTAACGGGATGTGAAAAAGAAAGCATTGAGCTTTCTGATTTTGCCGTTACCCAAATTAATCATGAGTACACTACAGATTGGAATCAGATAGTACGCGACGAATTCGGGCAGGATTACCGTGTTGCAGACTGGAACGACCTGAAAGATTTCTATAAACAAGGTGGTGATTTGCTTGCTTTGTTCGACAACCTTGGTTTGACAGGATACGGAACTAATGTAACAATTAAATACAAAGGTGTTAAAAACTATACGGCAGACAGGGGCTATTATGCGACAAGACATGAGCACAATAAGCCTGTCGGTTACCTTGCACATGACAATATAGATAATTATTTGATCAGCTTAGGATCCTAGTCAGGTACTCGTAAGATCATGGCCATAAAGAAATGAATAGCATTCCCTGTTCCAAGCATTCAAAAGACCACTCCTGCCCTATACCTTAATAAACATCCTGCACCCTAAAGGCAGTCTATTTAGAGCATTGAATACCTGGATTCTGGTAATTTCCAGCCAAAACTTTTTAAAGGGTACTGTATGGACACGCCGACTAAAAATCTAGCTCTCTCCGATCTCCTTTACCCAATCCAAATGCCCTCAAAAGATTATCCTTTTGAAGGTTTTAAGAATTTGTCCCGTCTTGGACGGGTGGGTGAAGAAGGGGTGGTTTGTCTAAATTTAAACCATCATGCTTGATGGGTAATCTTGACATATCCATGCATTGGTTGGAGCATCCTTGACCTCAACAATAAACACCGATCTACCTTTTAATCAGATATATCGGTTTTGTGTTATAGGGGTTTTGGCACGAAACTATAAATCAATGCCATTCAAGCCAAGATTTCGATCCCGGTGAGTAATATTTCCTTGATCACCGGATTAGGAGAAGCAAAATCTTTTTCGTCAAACGGATGGGGTTCAACACGGGTATCAAACTTCCAGGTAAGTTTCAGTAAATTAACCTGAGTTTGGAATGGATCAGGCAATTCATTCATGATTATGGCTAAGTCAATATCGCTATCCTTATGATGATTACCACGAGCATAGGATCCGTATAAGTACATTTGCTTAACGGGATAATCATGCTTTAAGAGCAATAAAAGAAACTTTCGTCCTATTTCTATAGCTGATTTTTGATCCATATTCTTTGACCCTTAATCTTTTCAATCCAGATATCAGTAAACTCAGGTGTGCATTTTTGATAAAACGACTGTTTGTAATCATCGTATCTGGCATTGAGATTAAAACTAGTGATGGTTGAGAATAACGTCTGCTGTTCTTCATTCAAATCCATTCCTGCATTCTCAGCAATTCGCAGAAGGTTGTGACTAAATGGATAATTTTCATCCTTCTTTGAAATGAAGTATGCCTTTAAAAGTTTCTCTACCACGAGATGACCCATAAATAATGACCACATATAATCCCCGGAATCATACAAATGAAGCATGGTTTGGAAATCCTTTTCTGAGGAATCGATCCAGAATTGTATGATTTCTACTTTAGTCACTTTGCTTATTGTTAAAGCAAAAATACATAAATCTCAGAGATTTACGTCGGCGGAATGGAAAGACCAAGTCAAATATCAGGTCAAACCCTTGTCGGTCATCGTGATGTAATTTTTGAGCCAAACTGGATTGGGAAATGGGTTATCAGAATTTGTCCTTGTCTGGGACAGGTACAGGTGGATGAATGTAGTGGTGTTTAAATTTGGACAAAGTTACTTTACGGGTGACCTTGACATGGATATGCATGGGTTGAATTATTCATGTCATCAACCATCGGAATCGATATACCTGTTAATCAGATATATCGGTTTTGTGTTTTACGGATTTTGGTAAGTATTTGGCACGTAATTTGGAATAAGGACTCAGATCAGAATCAATCAGAATGAATCGTTTAGAGGGTAATGGATTATTTGTGACTATTGTCCTAATGGGTTAACTTTGAAAAAAATGATCATGAAAAACATAGAGATGACGGCTGTTTTCGAACCCTGCGATGAGGGGGGGGTATATTGCATATGTTCAGGAAATTCCTGGGATCAACACTCAGGGGGAAACAATTGAAGAAGCGAAAGAGAACCTCGCAAACGCCGTAAATATAATCGACACCCACCGACAAAGCTAGACATTTGATATCTCCTGGCCCGATCGGAACCTTTTTGATCGGAATATAATCGAGCCTATCTTGCGCCTTAATTCTAAACATCAAAAACAATAAAATGAAGAATCTAATCCCAATCGGGCTGATCCTTATTTTTACTGCCTGTACAAGTAATCGCAGCTATGAAATCGAGAGTACCATTTCATCTGATTTTCAGGGAATGGTATATCTGAAAAAGCAAGTAGGTTATGCCTATGAGCTTGTTGCCAGTGTTCTAATAACCAGCGATGGCCTTATTGCGGCTAGATCCTTGCGTGGGCAGGAACTTAGAAAGAAAATTGAAGAGTTGTTAGGGGAGTAATTCTTTCTATTTAATAATTGGAATCTCTTTTAAGTTCTGCGAATAGCACTCTCTTGCTGCCGTCTCCGTTAACCTGGTACAAATTCCAATTATCATTGTCAATTTGTTCTAATTTCCAATTATAAGAAGGGTCGGTAAGATATTGTTTTATCCTTCTGGGAAATGCATTGGCAGCTCTGGCGTTTTCCCAGGTACGGATAACCTTAAAAATAGCATCTTTTTGCGGGCAGCTTTCCACATCTACCTGATTAAGCCTCAGACTGTAGGTTGCTCCAAAACTAACTGAAATTGCTTGTATATGTTCATATTGCTCAACTGTTGAATTGGCGTTAATGGGGAAATTACCCCCGAAGGTCGCAGGGAAAAAATTGGCGTAAGTTACATCCCTCAAATCTTTGCCCTCGCTGGTTGTACTGCCCCATTCCCGGGTGTCTGCATCGTACATGTTTTTTCCGCCACCCACATTCCAAATACTTTGATAATGCCAGGAACCCTCCGACAGAGTAGCACCCGTAAAACGGATATGTGGAAGCTTATGCATTGCAGCTCTTTCAAACATTTTACGGAAAAAGCGTTTTGCAGAGTAGTAACCATGGCCATTATTAAACAGAAACTCCTGTCCGTCAAAGTCATAGTAACCTATACCATTTATAAGGCACACATCTGCGTAATACTCAGCAATTTTGTCCTGCAATTCCATATTTGGAATAAGTCCTTCATAACCATAGCGAAGGGTTACCTGTAATTTATAAATTGTATCGTTTGCCTGATGGATAGTTGACTTTGTTCCCCAATAGCCCCTGCTTACATTAAGCAAAGTATAGGGTTCTTTGTCCGAAACGCCCAAATAATGGATCAGTTCCTTCCCTATTTTAATCATATTCAATTCTTCGCAATGCCCTTCCCAACTGGCAACCTCTTCGAGATACCTTGAGTCATCGACAATAATTACCGTGTCTGTAGGGCTTATGCTTTTCACCAATAATCGTTTTTGCTGATAGCATAAACTATCACTGGGGATTGGGCTTGCATCTTTTGTTCCCGGAGCCAAAGCATTGGTTATGGATGCTCTTCCTGTTGTAATTCCATATTTTGCTGCCATTTCGGCAAACTCTTTGTGCGATAAATTGCCTTTCGTTAATTTCAAAGGTTTATTCTCGAAATTCTTCCCATCAATATAGCCTTCATTACCTCTATCAGGCCTGATAAATCCCTGATCGTACAAGCTTATTGCCTTAAATCCCAATCTGGAAGTATAGGATATTATACTATCATATAAACCGCCGGAAGTAATAGCATCCGGAACGAAAGCAGCGGGGTCTTTTACCCACCTGCCGTTTATTTTTGGATAAGGCAAACCTTCTGACAATACAATATTTTGAATCACATCCAGCAAAGCAGTACTGTCAGGGCTGCCCCATAAAGCTATGGCCGAACCGATGAAATCAACACCGGGAATAGCTTGCACAGCAAGATGGTTAGGGGTGTTGGCTTTCATATTGGGTATAAGCGAGTAATATACTTCCCTTTCAAAAGTCCTGTCCCTTGAATGATAATATAGAGAAATCCTGCCTTGATCATCAACCATGGCTGCATTGCCGTAAACTATTCTGTAATAAGGTTCTTTGTGGGCATAAAATGCCACATCGCTTATTCCATCCCCACCGAGTGTAAAAATCTGTCCCTCATGCAGATTTTCCGGCAATGGAAAACGTTTGGGGTCAGGACTGTGGATAATATACTGAAATGGAGCCGCATCGGCATCCAGATCGGATGTTCCCCCCAAAGTGTTATCGTCAAGAGCCAGGACACCTATAGCATAATTAGCCGTTTCACTTGTATCGCGAGCTACGCCGATAATTTCGCCAAAAAGATTAGTAATATTAGTATGGTACGGACCCCATTGAACAGCATTGTAAACGGCAAATAACAATGTACATTTTTTCGCAATTAGGAATGTATCGTTTTT
>CAYXJR010000052.1:0-34161 GCA_964465145.1 uncultured Porphyromonadaceae bacterium
TCAACTGGTAGTGGTTTTTAGTGATCAGTGGTAGTATTTGGGGGTGACGCCGAAAGTTAAGCCTAAAAGTAACATATTCCGATTGGAATGTAAATGATTATTAGCAGGTTGTTAAGAAAATGCTTGAGGGTGACGGGTGACTGGTGACAAGTGACGGATGACGGGTGACGAGTGACGGGGTGACGGGTGACGATTAACGAGTGACGAGTTCTATTGTTCTCAATTTTATCCTGTTGTATTACCAATATTGAATTGTATACTCTTTCGGGGAAGTTGCCAAAATAATATCATATAGATTAGCACTTACTGGTTTGATGATAACTCCTTTTTCAACTTTGGGCGGTTTTAGGCTCTTAATACGAATTATGCCATTACCCTGAACGGATTTTACTACCAATTTTGTTTCATCCATATATACTTCAATATTCCCATTTGGAGTAGGTACCTTTCCATTTATCCATTTTAACCCTCCGAGTGAAGGTTCAATCAGATAAGATGTGTACCCGGGAGCTGTAGGTTTCACCCCTAATAAATATTTCCCGAATAAATAAACAGGGTTAGCTCCCCATGCATGACATAAGCTTTTTCTCTGCATCAACATAATCGTACAGGATGGCAAACATGTTGGCATAACGGGTTACATCCGTTGATAGAATACCGTTTTCTCTATTGTGAACAAAGGCGTTCTTCTCCTCACTCCAAAAAACGTCGAATATCTTTTGCTTTAATTCCATGGATAATTTCTGGCATTTTTCTGCATATTCCGGATCACCGGCTAATTGAGCGCTTTGTGCCATTGACTCAAGACTCCTGGCAAACAGTAATTGCTGAAAAGAGATTTCCCCTGTCTTTGTAATTGCCTATAGTGGAAGACTATTTGAGGTTTTGTTAGCTACCGTTTTGTTCTTTTTTCAATGTATTTTGAGTTTAGTATCCTAAGTGTTCCCATATAATCTAATTTAAACTCAATCAAATCGCCAACTTTATATTTCTTTCTATTTTTGTCAAGGTCAATTACAATCATATCTGAACTTGCTCCTGCTAATTTTATAGCTTTGTCAACCAATTCAATATGGTTAATATCTACATCAAGCAATCCTATGTCTATAATTGCCCTATTTGAAGTTTCACCAATATTTGCCTGGTCAAATTCAAAGTCTTCTCCCTCAACATTAGTACCTAGTTCTCCTTCAGGAACTATGGGTTTTTCGGTCAATTCAATTATCTCTGAATACAATCTAAATATATCCGAATGCATTTTTTTAAAAGGTCTGCTATTATAAACATCGGTACCTAAAAAAAGTGTTTCTCCCACTCTAAAATGATTGATTCCTTTAGGCAGTAGATTTTGAAAAATTAATGGAATTGTAACAGATGAACCTCCAGAAACAAATTCGATTTCTCTGTTAAATTTAGCTTCAATTAATTGTTCATATAAACTTAATTGAATTAATTTATCGTGATTTGGTAAAACGCCATATAAGCAAGATAGATTGGCTCCAATTCCCACCACTTGAATGTTTTCTAATTTGAAAACACTTTCGTAAAAAGCCATAAAATCTTCGCCCATTACACCCTCACGAAGATCGCCCAATTCAATCATAATGATAATCTTGTGCAGTTTTTTCTGTTTTTTTGCTTCTTCCGATAGCATTTTAATAGTCTCAAACTCTGTATTCATGCTTATATCGGCATATTTTACCACGGTTGGGATTGCTCGTTTTGCAGGTGGTTTAATATAGATGGTCTCAATTTTAGGATTTATTGATTTAATCATCTTCAAATTATACACCCGTGAATCGCATATCTGATTTATATCAAATTTCAACAATTCTGATAGATACAATTTGTTCCCACTTAATATTTTAGAAACAACTGACCATTCAATACCATTTTTTTTGAAAAGAGTATTAAGGTAGTCAAAATTTGATTTTAGTTTTTTTATGTCTAAGGTTACAAAAGCCATAATTATTGTTTTATTACTGTTCGTATTATTGATTCTGATAAATGAGCTAATATTTCATAATTAAGTTCATTGCTAATTTCGCTAAATGCACTTACCTTTATTTCTAAGGGGTTTTGTTTTCCAATAATTACTACCTCATCGCCAACTCTGGCATCAGGCAAATTTGTAATATCTGCTATGACCATGCTCATATTTACAACACCAATCACACTGCAACTTTGACCGCCAATAAGCACACGCCCCTTATTGCTCAATGAGCGACTGTAACCTAATGAATATCCAACGGGGACTAATGCAGTTATAATATCAGATTGAGCTAGATAAGAAATGCCGTAACCAATAAATTCACCGCTCTTGACTTTTTTTATCGCCATAATTTGACTACACCATCCAAGGATCCTTTTCAAAGGATCAATTTTATTGCTTTTATGGTTGATATATTGGACATATACTTCGCTGCTTGACCAAAAACCATAAATCATAATTCCTATTCTCACCAAATCCATTCTTGCTTTTGGATAAACAAATGCTGCTGCAGAATTAGCTACGTGTTTATATTTGGGGATCAGATCATTGGCTACAAGAGTCGCTAACATTTTGTTGTATTTCTTTAACTGACTTTGTATCCTTACATGATTGGAGATACTCTCGGCTCCAGCAAGATGTGTGCAAAAACCAGCTAAATCAATATAATGTACATTCTCTTTTATTTTGGTAATCGCATTATTTAATTCATCAGTATTTAAGCCTGAACGATTCATGCCTGTTTCGGCTTCAAGATGAATTTTAGCCTTTAAATTAAGCTCTTTGGCGTATTTTATTGCAATATTTAGTCGTTCAATATTAAAAACAAAAAACTCTATTCCTCTTGCGATTGCTTCCCTGATACTTTTTTCACACAACCATCCCATAACCATGATTGTTGCAGGTTTAGAGAGACTATCAAAAACCCGAATAGCTTCGCTGTAATGGAAAACCGAGTAATGCTCAATCCCATATTTCTCGAAAAGTGGAACAACTTGCTCTATTCCGTGGCCATAAGCGTTAGCTTTAACAACGGCTGATATTTTTACTTTGTCGCCAAGTTTCTTTTTTAAAAAAGCAATATTATTTTCAACCGCGTTTTCATTTAGCGTTATTAGAGAATTATCAATCATCGCTTAATGTTTGTTTATAAATAGCATAAAATATATTAATTCCAGTTTCAATGATGTCATCAGGGAAATTAAAGTCCGGATTATGAAGCTGTGGCTGATCTTTTCCCGAGCCTAAACCAAAATAACAAGCATCATATTTTTCAGTAAAATACCCGAAATCCTCGGACCACTTAAACGGTTCCTCAATATTTTGGATATCTAAATCAATATACTTTGCTGATTTTTCAACTATAGCAAAACAGTCATCATTATTCACTGTTGCAGGAAATGTTTCGCTATATGAAATCTTGCATTCTAATTTTTCTGCTTTCGATATTTCTCTTATTTTTTTTTCACATTTATCAGTGAGTACTTCCATGTCTTCATTTTCAAAAGCACGTAATGTAATTCTCAATTCAGCATAGCCTGGAGAAGTGCCAAAAGATATCTCACCCAATTGAATGTGAATGATGGTGAGTAGAACGAAATCTTTAAAAAGTTTTTTATTCTCTCTTATTAGATGCAGTTTTTTAATAATTTCAGAGATAGCATCTGCCGGGCTAATGCCATTTTGTGGTTCAGCGGCATGAGCCGTTTTTCCTGTAAGTTTAATCGTCATGCCTTTTGATGCAGAGGCAAAACTCCCTTTTTTGAGTATTATTTTATGTTTTTCAAATCCGGGTAAATTATGCAGTGCAAAAATATAGTCAGGCTTTAATTTTATGAATTTTTGATTGCCAACTACATCCCGAGCTCCTTGTTCTACTTCCTCGGCAGGTTGAAACAATAAAATTACACTTCCTCCTGATGGTCGATTTTCCGAGATCTTTTGTGCTAGCCCGGTTAAAATCGACATATGTCCATCGTGTCCGCAACTGTGTGAAATATGATCATTTATTGATGTGTATTCAACACCGGATTTTTCTTGGATTGGCAAAGCATCCAACTCTGATCTGAATACTACAGTTTTCCCTTTCTTTTTTCCATTAAAAGCAAAGGCTACACCTGTTTCTCCAAGTTTAATAATCTTGTCAGGATTGAATTTCTTGATATAGGTAATTATCCGTGAAGAAGTATTATACTCATCATTGGAAACTTCTGGATGCTTATGTATTTCCCGTCTTAATTTTATTATTTCCTGATACATGGAATAATATCTATTGTCATCATTATAAAAGAAGCCCTCATCTCAATAAATTCATCTCTTATGGAATAATTGTATTAAAGCAAAAACAATTGCTGAAAGCGTTATCCCAAAGAAATTTGCATCAAAACCAAAAGGCAGGGTAATTTCGGTTAAAATGAGAATCAAAGTAGTTACTCCACCAAATAGCATTGAATAAAGTGCTGCTTTGGCAGAAGGTTTTTTCAAAAATATAGTACCCAAAATAGGGACAAATAATCCTGAAACCATAAAAGCATAAGAATATAACATCAAATCTAGTACATTTTCCATCATTGTAGCTAGAATGATAGCCAGAATACCAATGACCAATGTTGCAAGCTGTGAATATTTAATACTCCTGGAATTATGTTTGGATAGCCTCAAAATATCTGTCGTAAAATTCCCCGATGCTGCAATCAAACAACTATCAGCCGTTGACATTATTGCCGAAAAATAAGATGACATAAGCAAGCCCATCAACCCAATGGGGAAAATATGTGTAAGGAGTAGGGGCAGCCCTATTTCTTCGTCAATTGGATTTCCCGGAGCATATCCAAATTCAGTAAACATTCCTTGTTCAAAAGCTACTCTGCCTAACAATCCTAAAGTAATTCCCATAAAAGCCATAATCGGCCATTCAAACAATCCTGCTATAAACCAAGCTTTTTTTGCTGTTTTTTCATCTTTCGAGGCATAAATTCTTTGATACAATGTCATGCCTACAAACCAAATGGGAACGATAGTAATTAGCCAGTTAACAAACTGAACAAAACTAATATTGGTAAGACTTAGAAAGTTATCGGGCAAATAAGTTTGTATTGCCTCCCAACCCCCAACTTTGATGAAGCCTAATGGGATGCCAACTCCGATAAGGCCAACCATAAGAATTATCCATTGAATGGTATCGGTATAGATAACAGCTTTAAGTCCGCCAAGTACTGTATAGCCAATTACAACAACTCCCATTAATAAAACTGCATCCACAATAGTTATTGAAGGAAATGTTGCAGCGGCTAATTTAGCACCGGCTAGTACTTGAGAACTGGTAAATCCGATATAGCCAATCAACGAAATGATGCCTGCAATAATAGCTACTTTACCATTATAGTAATGATTAAGAACCTCAGGGAAACTTAAAAAGTTGTATTTTTTAGCTAAAGGATATATTCTGGGAATGAGTACAATAGCACTAATCCATGCGCCAATTATACCGGTAAATAGCATCCAGCTGCCCGATAGACCAATTAAAAAGCCTAATCCACCTAATCCTATTGAAAATCCACCCCCTACATCCGTGGCAACAACCGATAATCCTATATGAAGAGAGGTCATTTTACGACCTCCAACATAATAATCTTCTTGCGATTTATTCCGTTTTAAAAAATAGACACCAACACCAAGCATTGCAATCATATAAAGGACAAATATTGAAATGTCAATTATGTGAACATGCATTGCTCTACTTTTTAAGTCTCATTTCAATATACTTGCTGCTAAATCCGACTTTTTCATATAAAAATCTTGCTGGGTTATCAGGTTCAACGTGTAAGGCTATACTGCCTTGTGCCTGATCAATGGTTATTTTCATTAATTCTTTTCCTATGCCTTTTCCCCTAAGATTTTTGTGAGTTGCAATATAAACTAAGATGTTTTCCGGAATATAATCTTTCATTCCGGTTTGATTAACTATTACTACACCTGATATTTCATTTTCATGGAGGGAAACTACGATAAAACCTCCAAAGGAAGGCGTTTCTTTCAATGCGTAATTGACAGCTTTTTCTATGTCTGACCTTGGGTCACCATATTCTTGCAGGTTGTCAAATAAAAAATTAATCAAGTTTTCTTTTTCTTTTAAATCTGGTTTGTTAGTTGGATTAAATACTCTTGTTTGAATCATAAAATAATTTCCTTTTTTTAATAAATAGATTTCGTAGACCATTATAACTAAATTTCCGAGATATACAAATCTTCCCTCAAATGGTAGCTAACTACATCGCCTGTGAGAACAACACCCATAAGGAAATGCTGGATTCTTAAAATTAGTTAATTGGGGGAGGAAGGTGACGGGTGACGGGTGACAATTTCTTATAACCTAAATACTCATCCCTTATACTCATACTTAAGCCTTCAGCCATAAGCCTAAAGCCTTCTATTTGGTTATCAACCCAATCCCCCTCTTCCCATCCTTATCAACAGCACAATAAAACATATAATAGGTCTCATTCTCTGGATTCCAGACCAGGGAGATTTTGTGCGCATATCTGCCGTCGATTCCGGAAGGGTTTCCGCCTGCTTTGTAAAGGGGGTCCGGATCAACTGTCCAGTGATATAGGTCTTTGGAGAAAGCAGCCATGATATGAGCCCCACCCTGCCCTACTCCGAAAAAGAAGCCTACCCAGTGATCCTTGTCCCAGAATACTTTTATGTCGGAGGAGAATTTCTCATTATAACTGCCCTCAGACCCATTGGGAATCACCGGATTATCTTCATATCGTTGCCACTCTAATAGGTCCGACGAAACCGCTAATCCCATCTGCTCAATTGATCCATTGGCGGCATTGTAAATGTTGTAATACTGGCCCTCATGCTCTATCAACCAGGGCTGGTAAATGCAGCTCTGCTCCCATTCCCCGCAATCATCATCATAAACTGATAGAATAGGTTCATCCTTCGCCCTTTCCCAGGTCAGCCCATCTTCACTCATAGCCACACCTTCATATCCTGGTCTGAGTTCATAACCTCCTTGTCTGGGGTAAGCTCCGTAAAGGGAATAATATTTCCCCTCTTGAGTCTTACGTCTTCCGTCTTTGGTCTTCAGCATTCGTGGAGCCTTTATATCATAACTCTCATACAGATACGCACCAAGTACTACTCCGCCATAATCGAATTCCCCTTCCGGTCCATAGCCCATAGCTAAACGATAATTTCCCCAATGAACAAGATCTTCGCTTTCAGCAATAAAGGATTGGTAGCCCAGACTGTCAAAGCCAATGAAAGACATGTACCACTTTTCATCACCCGGAATTTGAAATACCGTTGGGACATCTGTCATCTTTACATGTTCAAAGCCTTTAATATCAGGATCGGGAGGGATGACAAGTTCAGGGTGATAATGCCAGTTTCTGTAGGGGGCTGACCATTTCTCAATGGTTTGTGCTACACCGATAAACGGATTGACTAAAATGAACAGCAGTATTAGTAGATATATCTTTTTCATCAGTATAATGCTAAGATAGGACTCTATTATTTTTCCAACACCAGTTTAATCCTCTTCCAGGGTAAAGGATAAACACTGATCCACAGTTCTGATTTGAAATCCAGATTTTCCCTATCGTATCCGAAAACAAATACTTCGATGTTTTTCCCTTTATACTCCTCTTTTACTGGAATATAGTAGGTGTAGTTACTATCACGACTGGAGTTAAAGCTCTCCCATGGATTGCTAAGGTGAGATGGGGCACGATCCGGAGCTCCAATAAGTTCACCATCAATCTTTGCTGCCACATAAGCTCCTTCTTTCCCATGTTTACCATTAATAGCCACACAAAGGTAGCTGCCTTCGGGAACCTCATCTAACACCAGGCTTGATTTCCATGCTTTTTGGGCTTTCTTGCTCCTGGGGTGGGCAAAGAGGTTGGAGGCTCTCCAATTGCTTCTGTCGAGCTTATTACCCAGGGCAAATCCTTCAATTTCAGTTACCTGTTGAGGGAAACTTATAAATCGCAGATATCGAACATCTTTACCAATAGGCAGGTGGATCTCCGTTCCGGTTATAAAAGTTAGCTGCTCCCAGCTTTTAAGGTCTGTAGACACCTCAACATATTGACCCTCATCTGGTTTCATTGGAAGTAAAGAAAATACGTCAGGTACAGATATCAGCAACTCATCAACCAGCTGGACTTTCCCCAGGTCAAGACGGAAATATCCCCTGTCAGTTTGATATCTTTTGGTAGGCCAGAATCCTGTTTTAAAATCTCC
The DNA here is from genome assembly GCA_964465145.1 of uncultured Porphyromonadaceae bacterium. Classification (GTDB taxonomy): domain Bacteria; phylum Bacteroidota; class Bacteroidia; order Bacteroidales; family UBA12481; genus JAUVKA01. Next base: position 8,249 of record CAYXJR010000052.1, read on the forward strand.
GTCAAATAGGTTGCGATCCCAAACTCCCAGATCTACAAATGATTTCTGATTAAAAAAAGCATCTCGTGCGGCTTTCACCTCTGGTATGGAAGTTTCTCCTGAACGTTGGAGTGAACGCACTTCCAGTGCATTATTATCGGCAGAATAAACACAAGCTTCATAGAGAGCATCTGCATCATCAGGAACAGGTATCTCGGTGAAATCGCTTAGTTTTCGGTGAACCTTATTCTTTAAAACCTCTCCCGGAAATTTAATTTTTGCTGATTTTCCCTTCAAGAGCTTCGAAAAATCCTGTCCATCCATTTTTGCCGTTTTATATTGTTCCGGATTTAAAAGTCTAATATTGGATTCCGTACCTGGCATTCCCAGAATTTCAATTTCTACAGGCTGTCCACTAACATTCTTTACCACCTGGAAATCAGAACCTTTGATTGCCGGTTCATCATAATTTTCGGTAGTGGCCAACAGCATGCAAGCCCTAAATGGCGATACTTCTACGCTTACCTGATCTCCCTTTTTAAAAGTTCCCAGCACTTTTTCGCTTGGATGTAACTGTACCAAGGTAATTTCTCCATCTGATTCAATACCAATTTCCTCATCCAGCTTTATGTCATATGAATCATAGGTCCATTTCAGATTTCTAAGCGTTACCATACGCGTGCTTTTATCTCCCCGGGAAACTGCATAAGGTCCATAAGATTCAGGAAGAACCATCCCATTGATCAGTATATCTCTGTATTTTCTGTGCAGATTATAAATGCGTGCCAGTTTTGAAAATTCATTGTCATTCAGTAACCAGGGATTACCATAAATCTCAGGCGACAAGATCAAAGAGCGGTTAAAAGCTTGTAGAATAAGATCATCCTCCCAATAATCGAGGCAGGATGAAATGCAAACCCCATGATCTTCAGTAAGGCGCTGTAAATTTGGAACCAGTCCACGCGATAAAGCCTGTCCCCGGTGATGGGGAGCTGTCATTGAGTTTGTCATGTGCACATCGATATAGGTCTCTGCACCTCCGAAAAGAAATGTGGTTGCATAGGGTTTGCCTTTTGTCAGGCCAAGCCTATGGTTTAGCAGAATCAGATCAGGACTGTATTTCCTGCACTTTTTCATCATGTTAATAAACGCATCCTCTTTTTCGGGACGTAAGGGTCCGCATACAGCATCGAATTTGAAGAGGGCAAACTCGTAATCGCTGCATAATTTCACCATCTGCTCTGTACGTGCCTTTTCTTCTTCAGGCGTATCACCGAATCCATCTGGTCCGCCCCAGACTCCCAAACGAATACCTAAAGATTTAGCCTGCTTATAAATAGGATCGAAGCCATTGGGGAACTGCTTTTTGAAGCGATCAGAATAAATGCTCCCGTAAAACCTTGCACCATCAATCGCACCTGCATCAAAGGCATAAATGTCCAGCTGCATTCCATATTCACTTTTAAGCCATGCGAAAAAGTCAAGATTGATTCGAGTGTGCTCTTCATCAGCACCTTCATTAGTGTTATTGATCCAACTAAAGAACTGGGCCCTTGAGGGTGTTTTTTCATGTGCTCCGGGGAATACTTCTTCCTGTGCATTAAGCAATAGGGGTGAAAGCAGGAATAGTGTTATTAGTAATTTCTTCATATCAATTTATTATTTTATCGACAGACTATGAAAAACTAGTGCGCTTCTGAACCGGTCCCTCTTTATCAATTTGCTCATCAAGCATTTTTAATAATTCCGGGATCGAATATTTTGATGAATCATGCATTTCTTCTCTTACATTCTTTTCAAATAGCTGGAATAGAATATTTCTTTTAAGCTCCTGAAATTCTTTTTCATCCCATAAATTATTGTATTGATCAGGATCAGCGTGTAGATCGTACAACTCACCATAGCTTTGCTTATAATAATATACTGCCTTATATCTGTCTGTGACAACCATCTTTTGATAAAAATCCTTCTCCACAGCCCTGTTTTCAATGATAAATGAACTACGGATATTATCAGTCTTACCCAGTATGAGGGATTTCTGACTTACCCCATCCATTTCTGAGGGAATTTTAATATTTAATAAATCAAGTATTGTTGGTGCAATGTCTAAAGTTCCTAAAATCGCATTGCTTCGTAACCCTTTGTTAGCCGGGTTATTACTCTTAAATATAAATGGGATATTGTATACTTCTTCGAATGCAGGGAAGCCTTTACCTCTAAAGCCATGATTACCCAGATAATCTCCATGGTCAGTTGTGAAAATAATAATGGTATTATCATATAGATCATGATCCTTCAGAAAATCAAACACTTTTCCTATCTCCTCATCCATTAATTGCACCATTCCATGATGTATAGCAATCGACTTACGCCAGGTCTCTTCTTTATCTGGTTTTGCTGAGCCGGCGCATGGTACTCCTATTCCATCGCTAAAATGAATTCCCCCCATCCCCTTTTCATAAAGCTCCTGATAAATAGGTGGTTTATTGTCAAACTCACCATCTATATATTTTTTATAAACTACTTTGCCGGGATCCACCAGGGTGTCGTATGGCGTAGGTACCACATGAGGATTATGCGGATCCTGAAAACTCATCCACATAAAAAATGGTTTATCCTTTCTCATCTCCAAATGTTCCTCCAAAAAGCCAATTGACTTTTCTGAAACAAAGACAGATGGATGTAAATCTCGCGGTAATTCCCATCTACCGATAAACTGATCATTGAAATATCGACTTAGATCTTCTTCCGACATACCCTTCTCCTTAAGCCATATACCATAGTGTTCACGGCATGAGAAGGCTTCTGTAGTATGCCTGTTTAACATTTGAACATGCTGAAATCCAAAGAAAGGACCATCGAATTGTCTCCAGAAATCTTCATCCATGATATTTGGATAAGATTCAAATTCTCCTTCAGTAGAAACAGGAGTAAAATGCATTTTACCTACAGCATATGTTGTATAACCATTATCGGTAAGGATATCGGTTAATTTCAATGCATCTGAAGAAAGTGCAGTCCCGATAGTATATGCACCATGTTTCGATGCATACTGCCCGGTAAGAATTGATGCTCTTGAGGGTGTACAAGTTGTGTGCGGCGTATATGCCCTGTCGAAAACAATTCCATCATCTGCAAGAGAATTAAGGCTTGGCGTTCTAATCAGTTTATTGCCGTACACTTCAAGTGCACCCTTACGTTGCTGGTCTGAAGTAATAAGAATGATATTGGCTTTCTCCTGCTGAGTATCCTTTTTGTCCCCAACAAAACTACTGCAGCTATTTAGCACTAAAATTAGCAACAGAGGAATATAAAATCTATTTAGACAAAGAAAAATGTATCGTAATTTAAGTCTCATAATCAAATCATTATTAGTAAATATGGCATTTTCATCAGTTTAGTGCTCAGATAGGACTCAATTATTTTTTCAACACCAGTTCCATCTTCTTATAAGGTTTTGGATAACACGTGAGGTAGGCTGTCGGTTTGAAAGAGCTTACACCGCCTTGCATACCCAATACAACAATATCGATGTTCTTTCCCTCCATCTCTTTGGTTAGAGGAATATAGTAGGTATAATGGGAATTTGCCTTTATTGCCGGGTACTCCCATGGATTGACGGGATAGGATGGGCTCCTATCCGAGGCTCCCACAGGTTTGCCATCAACACGAATAGCTGCATAGGCTCCTTCGATACCATGCTCCCCTTCGAGGCATACTGCAAGGTACGCACCTTCGGAAATTTCGTTTATTCTGGTTGTAGCTGACCATGCGTTTTCTGCCTTAACCCGGCTATATGGACTAAATAGTTGCGATCCGCGCCAATTGCTACGGTCCAGAAGCTTCCCGTTTAAGTATCCTTTTACTTCTCTTACCTTGTCTGGTGTACCTCTGAATCTGACATACCTTACCGGTTTTTCTGGGTCAAGGGTTATTTTCAGAGTACTCATTCCCAGGATACGTATCTCTGTCCAATCTTTGAGGTTATCCGATACCTCCAGGAATACAGCCTCTCCACTTTTCCATGGCTGCATAGCATGCTCGCTGCCCAATTCAATAATCAATTCATCCACGGCAGTAATGTCTCCAAAATCAAGTCTTAAAGATCCACCATTCAAGAGGTCTGCTTTATGTCTTCTACGACTAACATAAAATGATGTTTCAGGGTCGCCGTCAAACATATAATAGTCCCAAAGACCGCGGTCAGCCAGCAAGGGCTGCTCCAAAAACGCATCCCTGGCCGCCTTAACCTGAGGTATTTTTGTTTCACCAGAACGATCCAGCTCTCTTATTTCAAAGGCATTATTGTCGGTTGAAAAAATAGTCGCTTCATATAAAGCTTCGGCATCATCAGGGATATCACATGCTTTGAGATCGCCTATCTTTCTGTGGTACTGTTCTTTTAAAGGTTCACCAGGGAATTCAATTTTTAATGATCTACCCTGAATTAGTTTGTTTGCTACACTACCTTGTAAATCTGCTCTTGAAAAATCTCTACCTCCTTTTTCAAGTTTTATAGATTGTTTTGTCCCCGGAAGACCTTTAATCATTATTCTCACAGGTTTACCAGGCACATCCTGGATTATATCATAATCACAACCTGAGATGCCAATTCCCCCTTCATCTTCAGGGCAAATTAATACAAGTGCTGAGCGATAAGGGTCAACAGTAACATTTACAGTTTCACCCTTGTTGAATCTTCCTAAAATACGCTCGACAGGATGTAATAATCTAACTTCGTATTTTATGTTTTCTGTTAAACCAATCTCCTCTCCAAGATCAATATTTATTTCTTTTTGATCCCAGTCAAGGTTCCTGAGTGTTATCAGTCGTGTTTTGGAATCACCTCTGGAAACTGCTTTTTCGCCATACCTATCTTCGGGTAAAACCAATCCATTTACCATTATTGAACCATATTGACGGGCAATATTGAATATTCTTGCGAGCCTGGGGTATTCATCATCTCTCAGGAACCAGGGATTGCCATAGATCTGCGGTGATAATATCAAAGTTCTGTTAAAGGCCTGAAGGATTAGATCATCTTCCCAGTAATCAAGACACGAGGAGAGGCAAACTCCATGATCTTCCGTAAGACGCATTAAACCCGGGACTATATCACGTGATATTGCTCCTGCACGATGATGAGGAGCATTCATTTTCCAATTCCCCATATGAACATCAATATAGGTCTCTGCCCCGCCCCAAAGGAAGGTGGTTGCATGTTTTTTTGCCTCTTCACTGAGATTCAATCTATGGTTTAGTAATATCAGATCAGGACTGTATTTTCGACATTCATTCATCATCCTGATAAAGGCATCCTGTTTTTCATCCCTTAACTGGCCCACAACAGCATCAAATTTCAATAATCTGAACTCATAATCCCGACACAAACTCACTATCATGTCGATTCGGGCCTTTTCTTCCTCCGGAGTATCGCCAAATCCATCCGGTCCTCCCCAGGTCCCTAAGCGGGTTCCCATCTCTTTAGCTTTTTTATATATGGGATCGAATCCATTTGGAAACTGCCTCTTGAATTCATCAGACTCCATACTCCCATACCATTGAGCTTTATCAATTGCACCGGCACTCACTACATATATATCCAGGATCATCCCGTATTCGTCGTGCAACCATTTGAAGAAGTCGAGGTTAGTGAGTGTCTGACTTTCTGTACTGCCTTCGTTAGTATTATTGATCCATGAAAAATACTGGGAAAGGGAGGGTGTTTTTTCATGTGCCCCCGGGAAAACTTCTTCCTGTGCATTAAGCAGCAATAGGGGTGAAAGCAGGAATAGTGTTATGAGTAATTTCTTCATGAAGTGGAATTTGTTATACTCTATTTCTTATACATCTTGGGATCGAAGAACCCGGTTTCGGTTTTCAGCTTTTCAAGCTCCTTGATCATTTCTGCTTTTACAGATTCGTATTCCGGAGAGTTTATCTTGTTATCCATCTCGCCCGGATCTGTTTGTAGGTCATATAACTCGTTAATATCGTTGGTCAGGTTGAGGCCCTCTATGTATTTGTACCTCTTGTTTCTCACTCCTGCTACTGTTACGAATCCGGGTGCATAAGGTTCCTGGAAGTATTCGTAAAGGAAAGATTGGCGCCAATCAGCAGCTTCATTTTTAAGCAGCGGAACCATTGAGGTCCCTTGCATATCATCAGGGACCACCCCTCCGGCTAATTCAATGAGGGTTGGGGCGACATCAATATTAAGTACCAAATCACTATTCTGGCTTCCTGCTTTAATCAATGGTGGATATCTCATTATCAATGGTATGCGTAGAGATTCTTCATACATTAATCTCTTGTCTCCACGTTGGTGAGCACCGAGGAAGTAGCCATTGTCACTGCCAAAGACAAGAGCAGTGTTATCCAGAATTTCAAGTTCTTCAAGAGTTTGCCTGATGCGGCCATAGCTGTCATCCACTGCCAGCATTGCTCTCATATAATTCATCCACCTGGGATCCTGTGGGTTCCATGGGCGCGGCTCAACCCTGTCAGGAACAATCTTGTCTTCGCTTTCCTTCCAGGGTTTATTATGCACCCCATAATACCATCCTCTTCTCAGCCATTTCGGCTTATCTGCCATATCATCATACCAGCTGTCATATTCAGGGATCATGGCATCACTGAAAGCAGAAGAATCACGTGGAGCCGGTGTAAAGGGAGCATGAACAGCCTTATGCCAGAGAAACAGACAGAAGGGTTTCTCCCTTTTCTTTTCTATCCATCTTATAGCATAATCAGTTAGAATATCAGTAATATATCCTTCCTCTACGAAATCGCGGCCGTTTTCATTCAGGTTTGGATCGATGTATACACCCTGACCATCAAAGCTCAGCCAATAATCGAAGCCTTCCCTGGGATTACCCCCCGGCTTCATGTGCCATTTCCCAACGAAAGCCGTCTCATAACCGGCCTCCTGAAGTACTGTAGGCATAAAGGGTGCAGAAGGATCAGGGTCACTATGTCCATTTATATAAACTCCGTTGGAATGTGCATAAGATCCAGTCATAAAGCAGGCCCTGCTGGGTGAGCATAAAGATGTTGTTACAAAGGCATTCTCAAATACCAATCCTTCCTTGCACAGCTGATCCAGATTTGGTGTCTTCAGGAAGGGATAACGTCCGTCTTTACCCAGTACATTCCATGCCTGATCATCAGTAAGGATGAATACAATATCAGGTTTTGACTTATCTGCATTATTCGTTTTTTGCTTGTTTGTACAGCCGTAAAATGCTAATAATAAGATAATAACAGATGCTGAATACTTCATTTTAATTGGATTTAAGCATTGTCATAAGTTCGTCCATTTTCCCTGAGCTATCGGAAAGTCCTCCGGTTCGGTTTCGTTTAAGCCAGATACTTTCATGTTCTTCAATAATCTTTTCAAGTCTTACGGCCAATTGTCTCCGTTGTTCTGTTGGTATGCTTATTACTTCGCCGTCTTTCAATGAGAGGCGAGCTCCCAAAAGGTCGCATGCAAACAGTACCAGATTAGCAGCATGACGAATTTCAGGTACCACAAGTTCTGCGTCATTACAAGTCGGTCTTGCATCATCGAGCGGTGCCATGGTATTTTTTACATAGTTCCGGATCGTTGATAATTTATTCTCATTTAGCCATTTATAACTATTATCAGTGATAGGTAACTTTGGATCAATAAGAACACGTGACAGATAAGATGTATTACCATCAAAATATCCTTCTGCAGCAGCGTATGAGTTGCCGATGTCATAAACAAGTTTACCCAAAACATTAGCATCATCCATAAAAATGTAACGATCCAGAAGAGACGGAATGTTTGCCTCTCTGTTGGCTTCAATTGACCAGCTTAATCCAGCGCCGTAAACAAAAGCCGGGAAAGGGCAAGGGTAAGTCTGCCAGTGTCCATGATCGCCCCAGTCGGTGAGCAGGATACCTGCTGCTCCGAATTTCTTCCCGTTTTCAGCTGCATTCAAGATGTTGGTCTCTGCACGTTTGGTTCGTCCGGAAAGGCTTAGCCAGCTCGATGTACCCGGGCATACGTAGAAAGGCACACCTGATTTTTTGAATTCAGGACATTCCGTATTGTATGGGTGATCAGGTCTGTAGCCCCATACCATGGCAATAATATTCTCAGGAAGTTCAGGAATCAGTTCTGGATATCCTTTTATGATATCGCCCCAGAACTGCATTACTTTCCCATGTTTTTCCACATTTGTATATATTTTCAGAAGGAAATCCAGGTAGACTCTGCCAGTCCCTTTTTCTTCGCATATTTCTTTGGTCCGCACCATGCCAACATCGGTTTCATCGCATCCGACATTAACCTGGCCACTTGAAAAATTAGGGATCAGTTCATCCAAAAGTTCATTAACGAGTTCGATTGAACGCGGGTCAGTTGCACAAAGAGAGCTGGGCTCATGAAATCCCCATGGGGTATCGTAACCGTCAGGTGCTTCTGCGAATTGTTTGTATGGCTCATGTTTCAGCCATCGTGCCATATGGCCAAAGGAATTCTGGTTAGGAACAAGTTCAATAAAACGATCCTTGCAGTAAGCATCTAATTTCTCAATTTGTTCTCCGGTCATCGGGCTGGCATCCTTCCACACGGTTTCATGATTCTTATATGCGAAAGCATGTTCCGTGTAGAGTTGTATTTGATTGATTTTCCATGATGAAAATAAATCAACCATCTCATAAAGAGTAAGCATTGTCGGAACTCTATCCCTGCTGACATCTAACATAATACCCCTGTTGGCAAAGTCGGGCCAGTCGATAATTTTCATGCAAGGCAGTTCCTGGTTATTAGGGATCTGCCCAAATATCTGGCTTAATGTCAAAACAGCATAGTATAACCCTGCTGGATCATAGGCTGATATTACGAGTTCTTTTGAGATATTCTGATCCTGTAGCCCCCAGGCTTCTGAGTTAGTTCGGGTCTGATTTTGAGCGAGACTGAGCATTTTTCAGGGTCCCATTCTTTAGTTGTTACTGTGGGCAGACCTCTGCTGCTAAGCTCTTTCTGGAGCTTGTTAACGCTGCGCTGTACTTCCTTATCGGAGATTTCAGGTACCCAGATAAGTGTTCCCGGCTCAGGATTAAAAGTGCCTTGCAGTAATTCAACATGCTGTGGGGCAGGGAGCAGCTCTAATTCATGCAAATTTTCTATCGAAATACCTTTCTGTGGTAAAATCAGAATAATCGCTCCGTAAATCAGAAATAAGATATTTTGCTTCATTTAGGAACTTAGTTTAAGGTGTCAACCATTATTGCCAGCGCTTGATTTATTTTCATTTTTGACTTTTGGTAAGTTTCTTTGCATTGTATAGAAGATTGCCTCTTTCGTTATAAAATTGAAATAAGGCGATTGGGTTTCTATCTTCCCTTTTAACTGTTACCCGGAGGAAACCTCCACTGGCAGACTTTGAATCACTTTGAATATAAAATTGTTTAATCAATCCATACGGATCGGTAGAATTGGGATCACCAGCCAAACGGCCGGCGCGTGAGTTGTTGTCAACCAGAGCACCTGTAGAGAATTCTTCTATACCACTCGGATGCTGTGCATGGTATTGCCAATGCCTGTCTCCACATATAAGATATAGGTTTTTATCCAGGAAACCATTATCTACAAGCCATTTGAATATTGATTCTCCCTCGTGTCTGAAGCCTTTATGATTAACATGATTATCACTTTTATATGCATCATCTGGCCCAACCCATGGCGTTGGTGATATTATTAGTTTAAAACTTGCCGGACTCTCCAGTAAAGTCTCTTTAAGCCAATTTAATTGATCAGATCCTAATAGCGTCTTATCTGGTCCGTCCTCCAAATTATTGGGACTCCTGTAATCCCGGCCTTCCAACAGCCAGATCTGAAGGTCTTTACTCATACGGTGGGTGCGGTAGGTTTTTGAATTCAAACCCTCCGGGTTAATAACTGGCAATTGTTCCCTGAAGTTCTTAACTCCCAAATCATGTGAAATTGGGAATTCAAGATAAGAATCTGAATCATTGAACCTATAGTCATGATCATCCTTTTCCCAATATGTCCCGACAGTATTGAAAAGATCTTGATATCTTATTTGTATAAATTGCTCATGGTATTTTTTTCTCATTCCAGCTTCATCAATCACTTCCTTCCCTTCATATCCAGCCGGATGCGGGTTCTTACCTGACTTTATTGCCCAATCAAAATTAGCCTTATTAGGGTGATCAAAATATACATTGTCACCTGTTCCTATGAAATAATCCGGTTCAAGTTTTTTTATAGCTGCCAGCGCCGGATACCCTAGTTTTTTATCCTCTCCGGAATAAGCTTTACTGCTATCATAATTACCATAATGGAAAAAATAGTGATTCATTCCTGTTACTACTACAAATGAAATTTTATCCTCGCTATCTGCTCCGGGTAAAGTCTTAAATGATGCTGTTTTACTTTTGAATTTTAATTTTGTGCTGTCCTTACCATATCGGAGCCTGTAATAGTATTTCGAACCGGCTTTTAGTCCAGTAATTTCTTTTTTCAGGATGAAATCATTTTCAGGCAAAGCTTTAATCCAGCCTGAGCTTTTTGGGTTTTTGAAGCTTGAATCCGTATCAAATTGAATCATTCCAAAACCGGGGGATCCAGGTAGATCACCATTAATCAGGGTGTCTGAAACGGTTAATCTGGATTGCAGAATTGCAGAGGCGGATGTGATTTCACCAGAAAAAATACCCTGTCCAAGAAAAATGTCCTGGACAGAAGGTTTGCATGCAGGAAGCAATGCAAATATCATTAGTATTTTGATTTTTTGGAACATGTTAATAATTGAATATTACTCTGAATCTTGATAAGAAATTTGATATAAAGCTTCGTTTAACTATTATTTAGATCTAAAAACTTTCCTTAGGCTTGGTCTTTTTTGCTTTTGCCCTTTGTGCTTCCATGAATTGAGGAATTACGTCAGGCTTCTCTCTATCCCTGAATGCCTCGTATGAAGGATCATCGTATTTCTCCATCATTTGAAGCATTTTTTTTCTGAATTTATCGAGTTCTTTGGCATACTTCGGATCATTCACAAGGTTGATAAGTCCATCAGGGTCATTCTTGAAATCATAGAATTCTTCCGGTACCCGATACCTGTATAATTCAACTCGTTTTGCAATTTCCGGATCAGTTTCAGCTGCTTTAATCATAGCCCTCCAGGTTAATCCACCTGTTGCATCACCACTGATCTGCTGTTTATGATCCGACCAGAAGTTATATATATATCCAAAGTCTTCATTTTGAACGCAGCGCATTGGATATCTTGTCCTCGCAAATATCTGATAGAATGAGGAATATGCATATTCTCTGTCATTTTGCTTATTGTTTTGAAGTAGTGGCAGAAAGCTCCTTCCGTCAAGCTCAGGTAATATAGGCAGCCCCACTATTTCCATAATAGTCGGCATAAGATCAATCCCCATAACAAAGTGAGTGGAATCAAGGGATCCTGGTTTTATCCGGTCCGGCCATTTAATTATTAGTGGAGTTTTTGAACTGTTAAGGTAGCACTGGGCTTTTGAGAAAGGAAATGCTGCGCCATGATCGCTAAGAAATATAACCACCGTATTATCTTCAAGGCCACTCTCTTTTAATGCCTTAAGCACGCCTTCAATATTCTGATCACAGCGGTAAACATTGCCGTAATACTGAGCAACTTCCTTTCGAACATCCTCAATATCCGGAAGGTATCCCAGGACATCCACCTCATCAGGTGTATATTGCCTTGTCACAGGAGGCATGTTATCTCCCCATGTAAGTGTGTCCTGACGGCTGCCTATAAAAGGCCGATGGGGATCGTGGGAATTGGCACTGAGAAAGAAAGGTTTATTCTGATTTTTGGCCATTTTGAAAAACTCGAGGGAATACTCATAGAACATGGCTGGATTTCGTGAGTTTCCGGAGCGCCAAATGGAATCCGTTTCAGTAACAAAGGGAATATAATCCCAAAAGAATTTATCCTTGGGCTGGTGATGGATCTCTTTGCCTAAAATGCCATTTATATAGCCTTTGCTTCTCAATTGTTCAGGCAGTGTTGAAACATTCTCGTCGATAGGTTCAAAGCCCTCTGCACCATTGCTATGCGGAAACAGGCCGGTTAGCCACGACTGTCGGCATGGCTGACAAACCGGCGTATTCACATGTGCATTTGTGAACCGGATCCCTTCGGTAGCCAACCTGTCGATATTGGGGCTTATGTCCTTTACCTTACATCCATAAGCACCTACAGAATTATAAGCAAGATCATCTGCGGAGACAATCAGAATATTTGGGGGAGTTTCTTGATTCTTCACACTTTTTGAGCTCTCGTTTTGGCAACTCGCAAAGTTGAGGGCCAGTATTGATATTATCAGGTACTTTGTCTTCATGGTATAATTATTTTCTGTTCATCAGGATTTATTTTTCTGATTTATAAAAAATATTGAATGTATAAGATCCTGATCCCACCTCGAATAGTGCTTCATCCTCCTCCGATGGCATAGATCTGATACCTTTAACCCTGGAAACTGGTTTTCCACCTTCTCTGATTTCTGCACCCGGACTTACCGGGAGATATACCGTAGCGGTGGTATTTGCCGGTATCTTCACTTCCAGGCTTAAGCCACCTGGCTGTTTCTGCCATGAAGAGGATATGGTTCCATGAATGGTATGAACAGAGGCATTCACCCAATCGAGGTCATTATCTGGAATAAAAGGTTTGATAATGAATTTTTTAAATCCGGGGAATCTTTCATCCGTATTGATGCCAGCCAGTACATTATAGAACCATGGATCGATAGCAGCACCCAGCACCACATGGTTCTGTGAACCTCCATCTGCCCATTTCTCTGTGATAGTTGTACGCCCGTTCCTGAGAGAATAGCCCCAACTCGGAAAATCTGTCTTGAGGGCCATGTTCCAGACCAGATCTTCGCGGCCTTTTTCTGTTAATAGATCCAACATGAACTTTGTCCCCACATAACCTGTTGTCGGATGGCCATCACGGAGCTCCACTATGTCATTAACCAGAGTATTCATGACTGCTTTTTCTAGATCATCCGGTACCATGCCGAAATATAATGGCCATGTCTGGGCTGCCTGGGACCTGTCATCATAATATCCCTCTTGCCTGTTAAGGAATTTATTATTAAAGGCATTCTGGATCCCTGATGCAAGGATTTGGAATCTTTTTGCATCTTCCTGTTTTCCAAGAACACCGGCCATTTTTTCCATAACTTGAACATCATAGTAATAAATTGCTGTACTTATAGAAAGGGGAAGGCCAGACCGGCTATGATATTCTTCAGCCAGTGAGAGGTGATCTCCCCATTGCGACTGCTGTAAATAGCCGGGCAGGATTGGTTGAAGGAATGCTTCTGGAAACAGAGGATTGCCCCCTTTTTCTTTTGGTTGGATATCCGAACGGCCCTGGCTCGCCAGGTAATTCATGTACTTCAGAATATTATCATAATTCTCTTTAAGTACAGGGGTATCTCCGTAGTAAATGTATTGATACCAAGGCATGATCACAAATGAAGAACTCCATACCAGGTCTTCGGTTATGCCTGCCCGTGGGATTATATATCCAATTCGTCCCATTTTATCCTACTGATCCCTGAAATCCCTGAACCACTTTGTATACACCCTCTGGATATTCATATTGAGCATGGCTTCCTGAGAAGTCATCAGGGCATCAGCTCCCCAGCCCTGACGTTCAGGACGCTGTGTGTCATCAGTTGGTACACCCATTTGTACATTACATCTCTGGGATTGAACCGTGCATAGGTGGATGAGGTTGATAAGGTCGTTGCTGCAGGTGAAACTTCCTGCTGGAGCAACTGCCGTTTGAGCCAACCTGCCTTCAATGGCATCCAATGTGGGGGTGCCGGGATAACCGGTTACCTGAATATATTGAAACCCATGATATGTAAATTGTGGTTCATAAATTTCAATACCCTGTCCTTTAAGTATGTATTGATCTTCTTGGACAGCTGCCCGTGAACTTGAGGGATCAATCATTCCATCAGGGTGGATCTGTTCCGCAAATTTTAATTTAACCTTAGTTCCGATGGAGCCTTCTGCTTTTAGCCGCACCCATCCGGCAATATTCTGACCCAGGTCAAAGACAAAAGTGTCAGGTCTTGGTTCATAAACAGATATGGGTTCAATAACCTGGGTTACCAGTCCCGGTTCATGCATTGCTGAACTCAGTTTTCCACCTGGTGATGGAACAAGATTGACAGGACTCCAGGAACTGTCGTCGAAACCTGGTTTATCCCAATCCTTTTGCTCAAGTCGGGCATCATAATGCTCCCCATCATAAATGCAATTAAAGGTAACCGGACCCCAGGAGGATTTCCAGCTTGAATCAGTCTCAATCCGAGAAATACTTCCATCTTCAAATTCTATATCCAGTTGCAGAATTGCACGCGGTGAGCCATACCATTGCATTTGCCAACCCCAGTATTTCTTTTGACCGTTAAACCAGCCATTACCAAGCATAATTCCAAGAGCATTCTCTCCTGATTTTAGATCAGAAGTTACATCATATGTGTCATATAAGATACGTTTGCGAAAATCTGTCCTGGAGGGTGCAAGGACATGATTACCAACCTTTTCTCCATTAAGGCGGATTTCATAAAATCCAAGACCGGCAACAAATAACCTTGCACGACGGATTTTCTTTTCAATGTTAAATTCTTGACGAAATACAGGGGACCGTGGTTCATGACTTACATTTTGCACTTCTTCAGAAACCGTTCCCAGAACAAATGCATCAATATCCGACAACACCTCATCAGGATTACCCTTTCCGATCCAATCTGCGGTCCAGTCTTCTTCATCAAGATATCCTGTGTTGAATGTCCCTGTTTTGCTGAAAGGATGTATTTTACCGGCTTCATCACGAATACGCACTTTCCAGAAGTATTCCCTGTTGCTTTCCAAGGGCAAGCCTTCATATGTTACCTGTGAAGATTGATCCGATTTCACCATACCCGGATTCCACATATCCCCATCATCAGCATCAATTTTTTCCATGCTTGATGCAACCAGGATCTGGTATGCGGTCTGACTGCGTCCCCTGCCTTCTAAATCCATGATCCAGGTGAACCGTGGCCTTGTATTATCCAGGGCAATAGGCGATGGATCATATTCAACCATCAGCCTTGCATCAGGCATATTAGTCAGCCAATTCTGGTAATTATGCTTCATTTTTTGCATCTGGGCATCCTGGTCCAAACCGATTTGTGCAAAGGTGCTGAGAGGATACAACAGAATTACGTGTATTGTTCCCCAAATGACAAGATTTCCCACACTTCTATAAATGGCATTTTTCCGTTCCAAAAAAGTTGTTTCCTGGGCCTGGGTAATTGATCCAAATCCTATGGTAAATCCTTTAATTATTGAAATTATGATTTTATTCATCTATTAATTTTTATATCGATTGTGTCCGGTTTTAAATCCCCTGCCCGGCATTGAACTGATATCCTGCCTTTCCCTTTTGGACGAACAGTTAGCAGTAATCTCCCCTCGTATGCTTCGCGCTTGTTTTGTTTGTACAATTCATGACTGAACTGGTTTCCCGAATCCAATCCAATCAATTCACCCGCACCATTTACATCAACGGTTATTTCGTTTTTAGCAAAGGGACAGCGTGTGCCTTTTTCATCTTGTATCTCAAGGGTAAGAAAAATAAGTCGATCGCTTTCAGTACTATCTGATTTTCGTTCATCTTTTAATACCAGTTTATTAGGCTCACCTGCCGTTTTTAACGTATGGGTTGCCACTATTTCTTTATTGTTAAAAGCTTTTACCATCAGCTCACCTTTTTTATAATCAACAAGATAGATGGACTGATAGGTATCGGGATTTACCGCCTTTTGCCCAAGGCTTTTACCATTTTGAAACAATTCAACTTTTTCGGTGTTGCTGTAGACAAAAACCGTATCGACATCACCCGGATTAAAATTCCAGTGCGAGGCTACATTGTAGCTGCGCCATTCAAAAGTGTCTTTTTCTTTCAGGTTTACGGCAATGTGTACCATTGGCTTTTCCGACCAGAAAGCCTGCCAGTAGTAATACAAAGTCTTTTCGAAACTACCGATATCAATCAGTCCCCATTCCCAACCACGACGGGGCCAGGACAGCGATTCTCCTAAATAATCAATCCCTACCCATAAGAAAAGGCCAACAACATATGGATTATCACGTACTGCAAGCCAGTTTTCGAGGGTCAAATAGTTTTCAGCACCAAGCAAGATCCGGTTTGGATAGCGGGCATGTTCTTCACGATAATGTTCTTTAAAATATCGATCGGGGTAATTGTAACCAGCGATGTCCATGGTATCGAAAAATCCACTTGCATTAGCCCAGGGTGCCCAGTCGCAAGTGGCTGTTATCATGCGGGTATCATCCTCTTCCTTAGCCCAATCAATAAGCTTCTTCAAGGTTTTAGGTCCATCAGGATATCGCTGGTCAGGCACCTCATTACCAACAGAATACATAAATACAGATGCATGATTACGATCACGCCTAACCATATCCTTTAAATCGGGTTCAGCCCATTGGTTAAAAAACATATGGTAAGTATAAAGCTTTTTCCCTGCCGGATCTTCAGAATAGCCGTAGTGCCACTTTTTATTCCATTCATCAAAAGCCTCAGCCATCAGGTAAAAACCCTTTTCATCACACACATCAATAAAAGCTGGATCAACCGGGCCATGCGTACGGATTGCGTTGCAGCCCAAGACCTTCAGTTTCTCCAACCTGTATCGCCAAACGTCCTTTGGCACCGCTGTTCCAAACGAACCGGCATCTTTGTGCAGGCATACACCTTTTGCAATAACTTTCTCTCCATTTACTAACATTCCCTGGTCCTTATTGAAATCAATCGTGCGAATTCCCACCTTCTGCTGCTCTGTATCGACCATGCGGTCTTCAATCCATAACTGAAGTTCCAGAGTGTAGAGATAAGGGTTTTTATCAGACCAAAGCAGCGGATCCCTGGCCTCAATATTCAATGAGGATTTTATCGTTGTGTAATCGCTAAGTTCAAAACTATCGGTGGCTTCTGCAAAAATGCTACCTTCCTTGTCTTTCAAAAGTGCTACAATACGGGCGTTCTTCAGAACTTTTTTCCAGTCTTCAGGAAATCGCTGAAAACTAATTCTCATACTCTCTGGATAAGCGTTGGAAATCACATCACAATCTACTTTCAATCTGGCAAGATTGTCATTTATGGAAGTGGTTCTAAAAAATGTACCGAAGGATTTAAAATGCTGCTGTTCGCTTATAAAAAGATGGACGTTCCTATTAATTCCGGAACCGGTGTACCATCTGCAATTAATCATCAATGAATTATCTACCTTAACAGCAATCACATTGCTTTCCCCATCATATTTTAAATGGGGAGTTAAATCGTATTCAAAAGTGCTGAAACCATAAGGGCGATTGCCCAGATATATGCCGTTCAGGTATACCGAAGAGTTCATATAAACCCCATCAAACCTGATCTTAATTCGTTTTCCTTTTGAACCCTCCGGCAAAACAAAATGCTTGCGGTAAGATCCTATCCCGGTTGGCAGATAACCCCCGGATACACTGCTTGGATTGTCCTCTGCAAATTGCCCTTCAACCGACCAATCGTGAGGAACATCCAAAACACGCCAGTCAGAATCATCAAACTCCGGGACGTGAAAACCAGGTATTTCGCCTAAATAGAAATGCCAGTCGGAATTAAAATTCAGCTGCAGATCAATTACAGGTGCGGAATCCTCTTCAGTCCCTGCATTTTTACTGCTCTCATCCCGGAAAACATTTTCATCAACCTGTGAAAAGGCATAAGAATAGGTAAAAAACAACAGTGCAAATAACATTATAAAATAGGTCTTCTTGTACATTGCTTCAGGTCAGAATTATTATTATCTAGTATTTTGTCAAGGTATTAATTTGTACTCTTCTGAGGGGTATAAACCCTGGTTATTTTTCCCGGAGTAATATTATATGGTATTGAACGACCATCACCGTATCCCCATCTCTCAGCATAATACTCTTTTGCTTTAAAGTTTTCATCTCCAATGGCTTCTAACTCTTTCTGGAGCAAGCGGTCCATCTTTTTCTGCAATTCCAGCGATTCAGTCTTTCCTATAAGGTTATTTAGCTGATAAGGATCTGCAACATTATCAAATAACATGTTTTCATTTTCTATAGTTTTCACATAAGTATATTGAGTGGTTCTGATTCCTCTGTACTCAGATACCGGGGTAACAGTTATAGGATAGATCATCATAAAAAGTACAGGCCTGTCTTTTTGCATTTCAGGGTTTTTTATTATTGAAGATAAGTCTTCCCCTTCAATGCAATCCGGGATTTCAATATCGGCTAATGAGAGCATAGTCGGAAGAATATCAGGTGTATTAAGGGGAGTGAAAACCTCTTTTCCTGCACTTTCTTCAATACCTGGATAAGAAATTAAGAAGGGGATTTTTATTGATTCGTCATACGCTACCGATTTCTCTTTGGGCCTGATTCCATGTGAGCCCATCATTTCACCGTGATCGGAAGTGAAGATTATGATCGAATTATTGTAAAGATCAAGATCTTTTATCCTTCCGATTAAATCACCAATAGCTTTGTCAGTTGCTGTACAATGCGCATAATAACCCTGCAATTCTTCCTTTAAATTGGGATATTTATCTTCAATTACATTTTCCCTCAGTATTAGTTCCTCTTTAGGATACATCTTTTTATACTCCTCAAGTGCTTTATGATGAGGGAAATGCGGTGTTGCGAAAGAGATAAAAAGCAAAAAAGGATTCTTCTCTATTGATATCTCCTCCAGGTATTTCTGTGCATCTTCAACAATCGAAAAAGGTGAATACTTATACCAATATTTTAAATCGAAATCTTCATTTTCGTAATAGGGCATTTTGTTATATTGATGGGAGCATTCCAAGGCTTTCCAATGATCAAACCCCTGTCTTCTATGGGGTTGAACATTGTTAATCCTTCCATGTCCGTCGAGATGCCATTTACCGTAATACGCAGTTCTGTAGCCTGCATTTTTAAATATTTCTGCCATACATAACTCTTCAGAAGGCAGATAGAGATCATTCATAAACATTCCCGTGGAGGTTGGGAAACGACCAGTCATGAGAGCGGCCCTGTATGGTGTGCACAGCGGACAGACCGAAACAGCATTTTTAAAGATCACTGCTTCCTTCGAAAAATTATCAAGATTCGGTGTTTTTACTGTCGGATTACCATCATATCCAAGAGCTGTTGAACGCCATTGATCGGTAAGAATATAGATTACATTAGGGCTTTGTGCCCTTTTTGTCCTCTCGTTTTGGCAGCTTGCAAAGCCTATGATCAGAATTAATATTATCAGATATCTTCTCATCATGATATTACTCTATGTTGCATATTATTTGATTTTACCTGTAATCAATTCAATACCTTAATATTTTGCGAAGGATATACTCCAGTCAATATCTTGATTTTTTTCTGATTTAATGAATAGGTCCGCAAGATTTGGATCATCCTTTCTGATAGTTATTTCAGCCTCAACTCCTTTAGCATCAATCGATTCAGGAGTGTAGCCATTTAATGCAATAGTGATCTTATAGTTTTCTCCTCCTATTAGGGATGATTTACCCGACAAAGATTTAATTGATGGATCCCACATCGGTTTTTTAATTAAATCAACATAACCCTGCATGATGTGTCGGTTAGTTGAGATCCATTGAGGGAAATTTTCCACTTTGTGAACTGAGATCATTCTGGCTTCACCTGCAGATACCAATTGTTCCATATTCTTGTTTCCTTCTGTTTTGCCCAGGAATTTGTCATTCCAGAAATCGTACAGGTAATAAGCAGAGGCAGCGTCGAGCCCAAGTGCCCCACATGCAGTATTTCCACTTAAGAGTACATTGAATTCCTTATCCATTTCAGAATCGTTGTAAAGAATCAACTGGTGCCATTCATCTGAAACAGGGAAATCCAAAACAGGCATTCCTCCTGTAAAAGCATGCAATGGCCTGGCTGAGAGAGTGCTTGAATGAAAGGGGAAAACCCGGCTAAGATCATGCAAAACCTCTTTGGAGAATCTGCTGAAGCTCTCAGTGAGTAAAAGCCTTCCGCTAACGGCATATGAAAGAGTCAGAATACTTTTTCGCTGGATGGAACCGATCGGGTATCGATGATCTCCGTGTCCGGCTTCAACGAGAGCCTTTCCATCCATATCATAGTTCGCCAGGAGTCGGTTTTTGTACCAGCGATTGGCCGCTTTGTTCAGGATCCTGGTTGTGATCACATTGGTGTCTCCTTCAGTACGTACCGAGCTGACAAATTCCAGCGTTGCATCAGACCCAACCCCTAGTCTCTCCTGTAAATATGATTGCGGGCCAATGATTTCACGGGGTATCCTGAATACATTACAGTAGGCTTCCAGGGCAGTTGAATACCGGTCGTGCAGGCCCCCTCGCTGGGGGAAGGCCCGGGTTGGATAATCATAGAAAACACCCTTGACTCCACCATTATTAAGATTATGATTGACTTCCTGCCAGTGCTTTAAGTAATCCGGATCAGTATAGTCATAACTCTCAGCATACAGTTTACCATATCCATCAATCCAGTCATCGGGATTCAAAAGATCAGGTATTCCGCTTATTCCCATTAGTGCATGGGGATCACTAACAACCTTTTTATTTTGACGAACAAACTTCTGAGATTGGTTATAAAGCATATGTCCGGGAAAGGCAGCTGCATAATCTTCAGAGCGTATTCCCGGCTGAAAATAGGTGAGGGGAATACCCCCCATTTCAATGATTTTACCGGCCCATTTGGCCGTTGTTTCATAAGGCTCTTTGTAATGATGATCGACCACACAGCGGTATTTACGGCCATGCATCTGCCAATGGGTATCGTCCCACCATCCCTGTTGGTTATTCTGTTCGTAATTGTCTGGAACCAACCTCACTGCAACCGGTGAATATTTAAGGAAACCACTTTCTTTGATATGTTCCATTTCTTTCACAGCCCCAACTGTGCTGTTCTCAGAAGTGGCATCGGCCCCAAAATGAGTAACCGACAAGAACCACATACAAACAGAGGGGAAAGTGTAGTAATTTAATTTGATTCCCCGGGCTGACCGGGTAATTTCGGCATATCTTTCAAGTGCTTCAAAGGGGTTATCAGTCAGTCCGTCCAGGTAAAATCGATCTTCTGACCAGTAGGTTGAATCCGGATCTACCCGTTTCCCCACCACATCTTGAGCTGATAAGGTAATTGTATCCCTGGAAATGTAAACCCATTTTCTGAAATCTTCGTAGGTCAAGCCTCCGGCAACCAGGGAGTTCGTTTGCTTTTTATCCGGGAAATAGCAAAGTACATTGTTTTCAGTGTGGGTTTTCCCTTCAGAACTGATGGTTGTGCTACCGCCTCCACTATTCCCATCGAGTGTCATCATTTTTGTATGATTCAGATCAGGCAAGAAGAATCCATTGAGTACATCGATTTTCGTGAGGCGAACAGGTTTTTCGGCCAGACTCAGGAATGAGAAACCAATATCTACAAAGCTTGAATCGGGATATAGGGTGAACTGTACTTCTAATTCTCCCTGCCCCTTCCAACGGCTAATTAGAGACAAGGAGTTGCCTCCAGTAAACGCAGTTTTCAGCTGACCTGGTTTTTTGATTCTATGTTGTGCCGTTTCACATCTTAATGAAGTTTCCGGCATATCAGTCTCAACGGCAATGCGTCCTATGTCATTCAGGTCGACATAGGGTTTTGTTGAAAAACCAACTGTTGACTGACTGACAATGAGGCGTTTATTTATCAGATCATAGATGTCAAAGCTTCCGGTTTCCTGATTAATTGTTACCTCAATCAGACCATTTGATAATATCACTGGTAACGACTCTTCTTGCTTTTCGTACCGGCAGGCAAGCAAAAGAGGGATGAGTGCGAGTATTATAATCCTTTTCATGGCATTTGTCTACTTTTGAGTTCGCAGTTTATTTTACCCTTTTCAAGATGCATTTCGAATACCACAATCACATTTGGGTTATCCTGATGATTCCATGATAACGATTTGATTTTGAATATTAGTTGTGCTTCTTATGTATTTTGCTTTTAAGTCTCACACTCCATTTATGAAATTAAAGTAGTCTTAGCAGATATATCCTATTCAACATACATTTTCGGATCAAAAAACCCCGTTTCGGCTTTAAGCCTTGCCAACTCCTTGATCATTTCTGCTTTTACAGATTCGTATTCCGGAGAGTTTATCTTGTTATCCATCTCGCCCGGATCTGTTTGTAGGTCATATAACTCGTTAATATCGTTGGTCAGGTTGAGGCCCTCTATGTATTTGTACCTCTTGTTTCTCACTCCTGCTACTGTTACGAATCCGGGTGCAGAAGGATCAGGGTCACTATGTCCATTTATATAAACTCCGTTGGAATGGGCGTATGATCCAGTCATAAAGCAGGCCCTGCTGGGTGAGCATAAAGATGTCGTTACAAATGCATTCTCAAAAACCATCCCTTCATTGCAAAGCTGATCCAGGTTTGGTGTTTTTAAGAAGGGATAGCGTCCGTCTTTGCTTAGTACATTCCATGCCTGATCATCAGTAAGGATAAATACAATATCAGGCTTTGATTTATCTGCACCATCCGTTTTTTGATTGTTTGCACAGCCGTAAAATGCTAATAGAAAGACAATAACAAATACTGAATACTTCATAGTTTAGGATTTATTAGGTTTTTTAGAATCTCTCAACAGGTTTTGTGTTTTTAGCTTTTAATCTTTGGGCTTCCATGAATTCCTTTAGCACATCCGGCTCGTTTCTGTTCCTGAATGCTTCTAATGCAGGATCATTGTACTTCTCCATCATTTTGAGCATTTTTTTCCTGAATTTATCTAGTTCTTTAGAATACTTCGGATCATTTACCAGGTTATTCAGGCCATCCGGGTCATTTTTGAAATCGTAAAATTCTTCAGGTACCCGGTACTTATATAATTCAACCCGTTTGGCAATTTCCGGATCAGTTTCAGCTGCTTTAATCATGGCCTTCCAGGTTAAACCACCTGTTGCATCACCCCTGATCTCCAGTTGATGATCAGACCAGAAGTTATATATATATCCAAATTCGTCATTTTGAATACATCGCATAGGATATCTAATCCTGGCAAATATCTGGTAGAAAGCTGAATATGCATAATCCCTGTCCTCCTGTTTTTTGTTTTGAAGTAGCGGCAGAAAACTTCTTCCATCAAGCTCAGGTAATAATGGAAGTCCCACGATTTCCATAATTGTAGGCATTAGATCAATCCCCATAACAAAGTGAGTGGAATCAACTGATCCAGGGTGGATTCTTTCCGTCCACCTGATTATCAATGGAGTTTGGGAACTATTCAGATAACACTGAGCTTTTGAGAAAGGAAAAGAAGCGCCATGGTCGCTAAGAAATATAACCACGGTATTATCTTCAAGGCCACTCTCTTTTAATGCCTTAAGCACACCTCCAATATTCTGATCACAGCGGTAAACATTACCATAATACTGGGCAACCTCTTTTCGAACATTCTTAATATCCGGTAGATAGCCAAGTACTTCCACCTCATCAGGAGTATATTGCCGAGTCACAGGAGGCATATTATCTCCCCAGGTAAGGGTGTCCTGACGGCTGCCTATAAAGGGCCGGTGTGGATCGTGGGAATTGGCACTGAGGAAAAATGGTTTATTCTGATCTTTAGCCATTTTGAAAAACCTGGATGAATACTCATAGAACATTGCTGGATTACGTGAATTTCCGGAACGCCAAATGGAATCCGTTTCGGTTACAAAGGGAATATAGTCCCAAAAGAATTTCTCCCTGGGCTGATGATGGATCTCTTTTCCTAAAATACCATTTAAATAGCCTTTGCTTTTCAATTGTTCAGGCAGCGTTGAAACATCTTCGTCGATAGGCTCAAAGCCCTCAGCACCGTTACTATGCGGAAACATGCCGGTGAGCCACGACTGCCGGCATGGCTGGCATACGGGCGTATTCACATGCGCATGTGTAAACCGGATTCCTTCAGTTGCCAACTTGTCAATATTGGGGCTTATATCCCTCACCTTACATCCAAATGCACCAACAGAATTATAAGCCAGGTCATCTGCCGAAACAATCAGGATATTTGGAAGAGTCTCCTTAGTATCACAAGCTGTAAAAGCTAAGAGGCAACATAAGGAAAGGGTGATATAAATCCGAAATTTTAATAGGGTCATTTGATATCAGATTTTAATTATTTGCTTGCTTACTCAATTCCTTCACTCTCTCTATACCAAGCGGTTGCCTGCCTTTGGGGGCACTGCGTCCGCTTGATTTAAGTTTCTGAAGCACATCCTGAAGCTCCTTTCGTTTATCAGCCTTAATAAAAAACAGGTTTGTGGTTTCGCCAGGATCTTCTGTTAGATTGTATAGCTGACCGGGAGCATCTGGTTCAGTTTCCGGCAAAGCATATTTCTTCATATTCATGCTTTCATAATTGTTGCCTCCGGATCCCTTGTGGTCAAGGTATTTCCAATTTCCCTGACGAATCTGAAATTCTCCGCGGAAACTCTGGGTTAACAAATATGGTCTGATTGATTTGTTATCATCCTGCGTTCCCAGCATTGCCGGTAACATATCATAACTATCGGTGGCATCTTTATCTTTTAGTTTATACCCTACAACCGAAGCCAGCGTGGCAAAAATATCGGTAGTATTGATCATCTGGTCAGATACCAGACCAGCAGGGAATACACCCGGCCAGCAAACTATAAAAGGAACCCGGTGACCGCCTTCCCAGCCATCCCGTTTCATTCCTCTCCATCCACCGGAAGCATCATGATTGTGATCCTGGCGCATCCAGTTGACATGGACAGTTTCGGCTCCGTTATCAGAATTGAGAATAATCATCGTGTTATCTTCTATCCCCAGCTCTTTTATTAAATCCATAACACGTCCGACAATGACATCCAGTTCCCATACAAAATCACCCCGTGGGCCGGCATTGGTAGCACCGTTAAACTGAGGTGCAGGAAGTACAGGTGCATGGGCAATCTGAGTCGCTAAGACAGCAAAGAATGGTTTGTCAGGTGTATTTTTCCGATGCTCCGTTATAAACTCGCGGGTTTTTTCATAAAATATCAGATCAGCCTCCAGAAAATTATAATCCGGCGCCATCCAGCCCTCGTCATTATCCCATAGCCATTTCCCCCCAGGGTTGGGAAGTCTGTCACTATGATGTCTTTTACTTGCAGGAACAGGCACCATACCATTCTCTATATAAATATACAGAGGATCAGTGTTTGGACAGTTAGGAGTCACAAATGATTCATCAAAACCCCTGGCATTTGGACCATCAATAAGGGGTGTGCTTTTTTCATAATCAATTAACAAGGAGTTCTGGAAACCGCCACCCAGTATCTCATTGTTTTTGTCAAACCATGTTAGTCCCACATGCCATTTTCCGAATACTCCGGTACGATACCCCTTTGTTTTCAGCATTTCTGCAATTGTGAGTGTTCCCGGCTTTAAATAGCTTGGGCCTCCGGGGCCTTCAAAGGCTCCGCCACCCCTGCCTGTGGAACGATAAATCTGTTGACCTGAATATAGGCCGTATCGCGAAGGAGAACAGATCGTGGACGGACTGTGGGCATCGGTAAACCTTACCCCTTCTGCTGCCATTTTATCCAGATTAGGGGTATAATAGGCTGAGCTATCATTATAGCAACTCAGATCACCATACCCTAAATCGTCAGTATAGATGATGATGATATTGGGTAGTTCCTGTGCAATAGAGCTTACACCTCCTGCAATACAACATAACATCATTAACCATAATTTCATTTTAGTCATTATTATTAAAGTAATAGTAAGTTAATGGGTATTATATGCGAAAT
>CAYXJR010000053.1:0-30360 GCA_964465145.1 uncultured Porphyromonadaceae bacterium
ACCGGAAGATTCAAACAAGTTATCAACACCAATGAGTTGATTTATAGAGTATTGAAAGTTTTCTTGCAGGCACTACTTAGTAATGTCTTTTTTGAGCAAATTGATTAACTCAGGTTTTGATTCCAAAATGGCATCAATTAACCCGAACTCGGGGCTACCAGCCCAATCTGGCTTTTCAAATCTCAGTTTCCAATCATTAAATATTTTCATGATATTTGTATTAGTATTTGATAATAAAGATAAGCAATATTATCCTGACTATCAATTACTTGTGTTCCACATGGAACTATTTAATGCCTGATTAACAGAGAGTTACAGAGGTGTGGGTAACTTCTTAACATGCTCTATATTACCATGTTACAGCGGTGGGTTTTCAACACGTTAAAACGAAAAGATAATACCTGTTCTATCTGTTTTTATATAAAATCGATCAATAAATATTAATGAGAGGATTGCGCTGATGTACCCGTAATTAATTGATACAGTAAATGATAAAGACTAAAGACAGACACTAATTATTGTACGCAACCACAATAATCAAAAGCAATATGATACTGAACCACCGATAATCCAGGTGTTGTTTTTCCCTTTTAATCGGTATAATTTCAAAACTTCTATTCTGATATAACCATTCGCTTGGTCTCCTTAAATTGTCCTGCTTTCAATGTATAGAAATAAATTCCCGATTCGAGCTGGCCGGCCATAAGATGATGAATATGCTCTCCGGCTGGTTTTAGCCCTTCCTCAATAACCAGTACAGTTCGTCCGCTGATATCTGAAATTTCTATGATTACATTCTCTGCAGAATTCAAACTATAACTGATTTCCGTCATGTTGCGGAATGGATTTGGGTAGTTTTGAGACAGTGAGCTGAGATTATTATTAAGATCAACTCCGTCTGACTGGTTGCCATGATCATTAAGGTTGAGACGGATCATGGGATTCCTTTTTGTCACAAATAATCCTTCATACCAGGCCCCGGTATCCCAGCCTATAGCAACTTTATCGTTCAGGGGAGTGGACATATCCACTCCTATGGCGATATTCTTATTCCTGCGGTCCCATTTGCTGTCATGGTAGTTGTTATACTGCAAACCGGCATAAACTAAATCCCCGGCCAGTAAGAATTCAGATTCCCCATCTTTTTCGAAAGGTAATGTTACCCAGGTATTAAACATTGAAGAATCAAGTTCGACAGCCTCGGTAGTCAGGATGGAAATTGCGCCCTCATTATCAGGGTCTTCTTCCAGCGGCGGCTTCCAGAAAAGAGTGTACCGGAAATCAATCAGGCCATCAGCCTGGCCCCCCATTATGTAAGCGGAAACAGATTCAACCTCGCAATCTCCGTATATCGGGAAAATACTTCCGATGAAATGATCTATGTTGTGAAACTCTTCACCAAAACCATCCTGATATCTTTCATATCCATAAGCCCATGGCAGCTCCGGCTCATCGTCTGAACGGCTGTAGACGGAATCTGTTACATGGAAAAAAATCTCCTTCATATTGTTTTCCGGACTAATATCCTGCTCAGATTGATGCCAGGCATACTTGATTTTATAGTGACCATAATCCTCCGGGGCATAAGATCCTTCGAGACTAATTGTATCAAGAATCAGAGGAGAAATCCATGTGCTCTCGCTCTGTAAATTATAAACACTCTGGCTGTTCTTGGAAATGTCCATCTCCAGATACCTGTCATTCTGGTCAAATTCACCAAAGTTGAGCACACTAGATTGAAAACTGGTGAAAGCCCCCCCTAATTGAGACTTGGGCATCAAATAAGTAAAGCTCTCGGCAGTATTATCATCGCCGTCATCCCACTCCAGGGATATATGCTTCAATCTCAAATCATTATCATAAGCTTCTGATAGTTGAAAATCATCAATCAACCAGAAATACATGGTTACTCCCTGCCACAAAAATTTGATTATAACTTCCGGAGCACCCGCGGCTACTTCTGAAATGTTCGCTTCAAATATTGCAGGTATTCCTGGTGGTTTATCTTCCGGCCGGTCTTTATGAGAGCATCCAAACCCAACATCAAAAGATGCCCAATGGACCCCTGCATCAACAGACACCATCAAAAACTGCGCATCCCCGTGGGAATAATTCATGAAATGAGTCTCATAACGTACAATAACAGAAGAATGTGAACTGCAATCAATAGTTGGAAAGACAATAGCATTATTCAAAGGTGTTTGATCGCCTAACGGAATCCAGTTATTGTAAACATTGAGAAAATTGCACAAATGGCCATTCTCCTTAGAAGTAGATTGAAATGGTGGTTCAAAAGTCCATTCCGCAATCAGACTGTCATTAGGCCACCATTGCCAGTTAAAGCCAAGGTCATCCGGATCTTCCAGATAATAACCTTCAGGCATAGTCCAGCCTTTTGGATCATCCGGGTTGCCCCAGTCGAATTCCTCGGAGTAAAATATCTCTCCATTGCCTTTAAGATCATGGCTTTGTGCCTTTAACGACAGGGAGCTAAACAAACAAAAAACAAACAGGATTATTCCACAAGCAAGTGTAAATTTTTTCATAGATAAAAGGATTTAATGATTCTAAAACAGTACTGTTTCAAAGATAGGAAATCTACTACAAAAAGCCAATAGCGACCGAGTAGCAAATCAAAACCAGGTAATTAGCCAGGTTCCGGATAGTTTTAGTATTTTGCCGTAAACAACCATCTCCAATGAAGATCCTATTCTATAATGTGGAAAACCTGTTCGATACTCTTGATGATCCTTTTGTTAACGATCAAGCCTTTTTACCAGATTCTGTTCTAAAATGGGATGAAAAGAGGTATTTACTGAAACTCCAGCGGCTAGCGAAGGTCATAAGATCTGTTGAGGAGCCAATGCCCATGGCCATTGGCTTAGCCGAGGTTGAAAACAGGAAAGTCCTGGAAGATCTTATCGCAGCCTTGGAGCTTTCCGAAAAAGAGATCGGGATTATTCATGAAGAATCCCCTGATGAACGGGGGATTGATGTGGGTTTCCTTTACCGTCGTGGCCCGATCCAAGGAACTGAACATAAAACATACCCGGTAATTTTCAGTAATGACCCGGGAGACAAAACCCGGGATATTCTTCATGTCAAATCTGTTTTGAAAAGTGGAGAAATCCTGCATTTCTTTATCAATCATTGGCCTTCAAGAAAAGATGGGGTTAATATAACCTTACCCAAGCGAATGCAGGCTGCATCGGTTTTACAACACCATATTGAGGAAGTTTTCAAGGAAGAAAAAGATCCCAAAATATTGGTTATGGGAGATTTCAATGCCGGACCTGAAAGCCCGGCTATAAAGAATATTCTCGACCGGGACAGATCTCCGAACGGACTGTTACATAACCTAAGCTGGAACGCACATAAGAGTGGTTTAGGCAGTCTTAACTACCGTGGAAAATGGCTTTTATTCGATCAAATACTCGCGAGCCCCTCATTGTTGGACGAGCAGGAAGATTGCAGGATTATACCCGATTCCTTCAGTATCTTTAAAAAGGACTGGATGCTATTTTACAACCAAAAATATCATGATTTCAGGCCAAACAAAACCTACGGAGGGAGAAAATACCACGCGGGATTTTCTGACCATTTACCGGTATATATCAGCCTGATAATGGGAACAAGTAAAACGAATAGAAAGCCCTTGCAACTTTTCTGAGACCAATCTGTTGTATTTTTATGCTATCTGATTACTTTTAGGCTCAATTTAAATATGAATAAGACCAATAGATAATAATAATAAATAAATATAACTATGAAAAAAACTTTACTTCTATCAATTGCACTTTTGATGATTTCAGGATCCATGATTTTTGCTCAGCAAAAAACCAACAAACTCAAAGGAGATGGACAGGTATTCTTCTACGAGGATTTCGATTGGGAAAATCCTGATGATCCCAAAGGATACACCCTCCCTGATGGTTACTACCTGGAAGACCCGGATGATAGCGGATATAATTGGATGTGGATGCCAAATGATAGTATCATCGCCGAATTTACAGCAGAACCACCATTCCAATCTTCCTCGAAGGGAAATGGTCACCTTGGCCTGCCTCTAAACCTGTACAATAACTACAAGGACCCTCGTACTGTGGTTAACAACAGTATTGTATTCCCAACTTTTGACTTCAGTGATAAAACTTCGGTTGTTTTGCGCTTCGAAACTCATTTTATGAATGGCGGCGACGGTGCCAATGAAGTACATATCTCAAATGATGCTGGTGTTCACTGGGCTGTATTCGATTGTGGTTTCGGTACTTTACACAAAGATCGGCCCAATGATGCATCACCGGGACAACCTGTAATCTATGAAGCAAACATTTCAGAAGTAGCTGCTGGTGCACCTGAAGTAATCATTAAAATCCACTGGGGCATGACTACCCTGTATTTCTGGGTAATAGATGATTTCACACTTTCAGAAGCTTACGACAATGATCTTCAAATACAGCATTTCAAGCTGGAATGGGATGATGGTATTGAAGAAACCGTAGAGAGTTTTATGCACGACATTCCGATTTCCCAAATCGGGGCCTCTTTCACTAATTTCCAGTCAAGCGTTCTGAATTTTGGCGAGAATGATCAGGATAACGTGACCTTCAACCTGGACATCAGCAAAAACCATGAGAGTGTTTTTAGCTCCTCTGCAACCACGAGTTGGATATCCCCGCTGATTCTCGACACCATGAATGTTGATGGAGCATACAGCCCTTCTGAATTTGGGCACTACTCAATAAAATACGAATTCAACCAGGATCAGGACGAAGAGAATCCTGTTGATAACAGCAAGGAGATCTTTTTCAATGTAACCGATAGTGTTTATTCAAGATCGGATGAAACGGCAGAGTTGTCCTATGCTTATGGGTTTGAGCATTATGGAGGTGAAGTAGGTGAATTAGGATGGAATATTGACCATTTTGTTGGTGTCAAATTCCCTATTTATGCGGATACTGAGGTAAATTCGCTTTCATGTTTCATAACCAGCGGATTAGCCGATGGGAAAATAGAGTTCTGGTACACATTATGGTGGGTTCCTGAAGAAGAGGGTGAACCCATTGAGTGGATGACGACAGACATCTTAACTCTTGATTCAGCAATGTTTAATACATGGATAACCATGCCGTTCGAGAAAGACGGAGAAACTGAATTCCTGTATGCCGGTGATAATGTCATTGCCGGGATTTCATACAATAACTACAATGATGACCCATTGGTTCGACGTGCCAAGAATCTTGGAATTGGGCATGATGCAAGCATCAAGGTCAACGACCCTGTAACCATAGGGCATCACAATGATAGCTGGGTGGAATCAGACTTCGTAAGGAAAAGGAATATTATGGTACGTCTTAACCTGAACGACCAAAGCAATATTGAAGATGGTAT
This sequence comes from uncultured Porphyromonadaceae bacterium, assembly GCA_964465145.1. GTDB lineage: Bacteria > Bacteroidota > Bacteroidia > Bacteroidales > UBA12481 > JAUVKA01. The sequence goes on from CAYXJR010000053.1 coordinate 5,392, forward strand.
TGATTTAACCTCGCAACTCAATTCTCTTGAACAGAACTATCCAAATCCATTTACTGATCAAACGCTTATTGAATATGATCTCGGATCAAACGAAGATGTGAGCATTGAAATAAGCGACCTGACAGGCCGCCAAATAATGCTTGTTGAAGAAGGCAATAAATCAGCCGGGCATCACACATATTTACTGCAAGCCGATAAGTTGGAAGCAGGTGTATATTTTTACACACTGAAAGCTGGTAATTTTGTTCAAACTAAAAGGATGATCATCTCCGACTGATCCATCCCGAAATATAAAAAAGGGAGTGTTTTCGTTCAGGACACTCCCTTTTTTGTAATTTCCCCTGTCAAAATCAAAATAATCAATAAAAAAGTATTTCCTGATGAAATCTATCCAGATTAGTTGTCCGGGCGAAATGAAGATTATTGACATGGCTCTTCCTTCAATTGGCGATGAAGAGATCCTTCTAAAGGTCAAATATGTCGGTTTTTGCGGATCAGATTTGAGCTCCTTTCTTGGCCGAAACCCTATGGTAAATTATCCTGTTATCCCCGGGCACGAAGTGGCAGGGGTTATTGAGGGTAAAGGTGATGGTGTTCCTGACCACATTGGAATCGGTGAGGCCGTCACACTCATTCCATATACCAACTGTGGGGAATGTGCCGCCTGCCGGCGTGGCCGCCCAAATGCATGTCAGTACAATCAAACTCTGGGTGTCCAGCGTGATGGCGCTATGAGCGAATACCTGGCCGTACACTGGAAAAAGATTCTTTCGTCTGGTAAATTATCGATGAAAGATCTCGCTTTAACTGAACCGCTCACTGTGGGCTTCCATGCTGTTGCCAGGGGAAGGGTCGAGAACTCAGATGCTGTTGCCGTTCTTGGATGTGGTATAATTGGAGTTGGCGCTATTATCAGAGCAGTTGATCTTGGAGCCAGAGTAATCGCCGTGGATGTTGATGACACTAAACTTGAAATGGCCAAAAAACTAGGTGCTGTTTTTACCATTAACTCCCGAAAAGAAAACCTTAGCGATAGTCTGAAAAATATTAACGGTGGCTCAGGTCCCGATGTTATTATTGAAGCCGCTGGACAGCCGGCCACCTACCTGGCGGCTGTAAATGCTGTGGCCTTTACTGGCCGCGTAGTGTGTATAGGATACGCAAAGGAGGAAATAGCTTTTGCAACAAAACTATTTGTACAGAAAGAATTAGATATATTAGGATCCAGGAATGCTTGTATAGATGACTTTCAGTCCGTCTTGAATTATCTGGGAAAAGGCAGCTTGCCGGTAAAAAATTTAATAAGCAGCATTGTTCCTCCTGATAAAGCACTTGATTCAATGAAAACCTGGGCCACCAATCCCGGTGATGTTTTTAAAATATTGGTGGACTTTGAACACTAGGCATGGTCCTCACTTTTCCACAAAGATCTTCCAGTACAAAATACCTATATTTAAGTCATGTTTATCGAGCTGAAGGAAGTTACAAAGTTTTATGGCAACATTAAAGCTGTTGATAAGCTATCGCTTTCCGTAGAAGAAGGGGAAGTGTATGGATTCCTTGGCCCAAACGGTTCAGGTAAAAGTACGACGATCCGGATGATTCTATCCCTGATAAAGCCTTCCTCAGGAGTTATCAAGTTATTCGGACAGGAAGTAAGTTTTGGCAGAAATAAAGCCATAAACCGTATCGGAGCATTAATTGAAACACCAGATTTTTACAATTACCTTTCGGCGCAACGAAATTTAAAGCTTCTTGGGAAGCTTTCCGGTGTCGAGCATCTTAACAAACGGGTTGATGAAGTATTAGATATCGTCGGACTGGGTGACCGTCGGCACAGTAGGGTTAAAGCCTTCTCCAAAGGCATGAAACAACGGCTGGGTATTGCCCAGGCTATTCTTCACAAGCCTGATCTGATAATACTGGATGAACCAATTAACGGACTGGATCCTCTGGGTCAAAAAGAAATAAGGGAACTTATAGAATCCCTCAGGCAAGATCATAACATTACTATCTTGATATCTAGTCATATCCTTTACGAATTAGAGCAAATTGCCACAAGGATGATAATTATTAATAAAGGTAAAGCATTGGTGGAGGGCAGTGTCACTGAGCTTCTTTTAAACCGTGAACACCGGGTTAGTATAAGTGTGGAAAACCCTGAGTATACAAGAAATATCCTTATGAATTCAGATTGGGAAAATAATCTAAAAAGCAGTGATGGTAAAAAGTTCAATTTCCTGCTGTCGAGGGAAGAAATTTCCCTGCTGACGACCTTTCTATCTGGTGCTGGATCTCAGGTTTTCTCTATTGAGCCTGTTCGTTCCCTGGAGGACTTTTTTCTGCAAATAACAGAAAATGAAACGGTTAATTAGCGTTGAGCTCTTTAAGATCTTCACAAAACCAAGAACATATATTGGTTTTGTAGCTTTTCTTATCATTATAATTGCCATGGAACTGGGAATTGGCCTCGGGGGTGATGAGATGGTCGGAATGATCCTTCAAAACATCAAGGACAGGTTTATTTTTGAAGGGGAAGTAATTAATGTATACCTGATTTCTTATCTCATCCTCAATACTCTTTGGATCCATGTCCCTATTCTTGTTGCCTTGGTCACCGGCGACCTATTGGCAGGAGAGGCTAACGGCGGCACCTTTAGAATCCTGTTAACCAGGCCTATCAGCCGTATTCAACTGGTACTTGCAAAATTTCTTTCAGGTTGGTTATACGCCCTGCTACTGATTATCCTGATGATAATTCTTAGTCTTGGCATAGGTTCTTTGATATTTAAGTCTGGTGATCTTATCGTTGTTACCAACAAGATAAACTTTTTTGCTTCGGATGACCTGCTCTGGCGATTTGGATGTGCATATGCTTACGGACTCCTGGCCATGACAACGGTTGCCTCACTGTCTTTCCTTCTCTCGTCAACTGCAGAAAACTCCATAGGGCCAATAGTAGGTACGGTTGCCATAATCATGGGTATAACAATCATCAGTACAGTTGGGGCTCCAGTCATGGGTACTGTAAATAAGTTTCTTTTTACAACTTACCTTCCCTCCTGGCAATTGTTCTTTCAATCTGATCTCCAGGCTGGAGCTATAGGGCATGCTATTCTTATTCAGATAATCTATATTTTCGTTTTCCTCGGTGCAACAATTCTTTTGTTCAGAAGAAAGGATATCTTAAGCTGATATGTTTAAAAACCGAATTATCATACTAATCTACTCGATGCTAATCTTTAGTGCCGACTGTTTTGGACAAATATCTGCAGACCAGCTGGTAAAGGGATTGGGCGACAAAATGAACCAGATTGAGTCTTTTGAAGTGGATGCTGTCATCAAGGTGGATGTAGAATTCATCAATATCAAAGACCGGGAAGTAAGGATAAAATATCAGGCTCCCGATCAATTTATCTTTGATACCAAAGGATTGGCTCTTCTACCGAAAAATGGCATGCAGATGGAATTTTTATCCATCATTAATGGGGAATATGTGTCTATCGAGGCTGGGAATGAAACCATAGGTAATACAATTACTCAAATTGTTAAAGTCATACCTGAATCTCTTGATTCGGATATCATCCTGGCCCAATTCTGGATTGATCCCATTGAAAGCCGGATAATGCGGATGAAGACATTCACACGTAAATCAGGTTCTTATATGATAGAATTTGAATATGAATCTCAGGACGATTTCCTCCCTTCACGACTGGTTGTAGCCTTTGAAATCAGCAACATGTCCATACCCATTAAAATGATGAATGATTTCATGCAAAATTCTTCTACAGAAGCTGATTCGATACCAAAACAAGCCAGAGTTATTGTTGAATACTCAAACTACAAAATTACCACCAAATAGTTCGGGTGTCTGAAAAATATGGATTAATTATGAAATTAATTTCCTGATTTATAAGCATTTATCATCCGGATGCAGATAGAATAAAAACAGTTGAATAAAATTGCTCCCCATATCTATTTAAAAGTTACCTTTGCACCCGCTTAAAACTGGAGAAAAAAAAACAATGTCATTAAATAATCTAAGAAACATTGGTATTGCAGCCCATATCGATGCCGGTAAAACTACCTTAACTGAAAGAATCCTGTTTTATACAGGTATTAATAGAAAAATTGGTGAGGTCCATGATGGCCTGGCAACAATGGATTTCATGAAACAGGAGCAGGAAAGGGGTATAACCATTGCTTCTGCAGCAATATCGACCAAATGGAAGGACACCAATATAAACATAATAGATACTCCGGGGCACGTTGATTTCACTCTTGAGGTGGAGCGGTCCTTGCGGGTTATTGACGGAATGGTTGCTCTTTTTTGTGCTGTTGGTGGAGTTGAACCGCAAAGTGAAACTGTTTGGAACCAGGCGGATAATTACAAGGTCCCCAGAATAGCCTTCATCAACAAAATGGACCGCAGCGGAGCTGACTTCTTTGAGGTGATTGGTATGATGGATGAGTTCCTGGATGCCAAGGCTTTTCCCTTTCAGCTCCCGATAGGATCGGAAGAAAACTTTGAGGGTATAATTGATATTATTGCCAATACTTACTATAAATTCGAGGGTGGTGATCGGATTGTTAAGGGAATTCCGGATGAATTTAAAGAGAAGGTTGGACAGCTGCGCAACAAGCTGGCAGAAAAACTCTCAGAGTATAATGATGAAGTAATGGAATTATTTTTAGATGAAAAGGAAATCCCCAACCACCTGCTCAAATTGGCCTCACGCGATGCTGCACTTAAATTACTCATCACTCCCGTATTTTGTGGAGCTGCATATAAAAACAAAGGAGTGCGATTGTTGCTGGATGCTATTATTGATTACCTGCCCTCTCCTATTGATGTAGGAGCAATTATTGGGCTGGATACCGATAATCCTGAAAAGACCCACTCACGCTGTCCTTCAGCCACAGACTATTTTTCAGCACTTGCTTTTAAGCTGATCAATGATCCATTCGTTGGTCAGCAAACTTTTATCAGGATTTATTCAGGCACCCTTAAGAACGGTATGCAAATTCTGAATTCTACCAAGGGGAAAACCGAACGAATCGGCAGGATCCTTCGCATTCATGCTAAGGACAGGGAAGAAATTAGTGAGGCCGGGCCAGGGGATATCGTTGCCCTGATTGGTATGAAGACAGCTAAAACCGGAGATACTCTCTGTGATCCCAACAATAAGCTTCTTCTTGAAAACATAACCATACCACCTCCTGTAATTGAACTCAAGATTAATCCTTCAAAAAGGAAAGACCAGAGCAGGTTAAGTGAAGCCCTAAGTAAGCTCTCCAATGAAGATCCATCTTTTAATGCCCATTTTGATGATGAAACCGAAGAAACAATCATTGCCGGGATGGGTGAACTCCACCTCGAAATTATTGTTGAACGAATCAAGGATGAATTTAAGATAGAAGTGGATGTTGGAGAACCTTCTGTATCTTACAGGGAAACTATTACCCAGGAGGTTGAAGTAGATTATAAACATTCCAAGCAAACTGGGGGTAAAGGACAGTTTGCCCATGTTGTCATGAGACTGGAGCCTAATAGCGGCAATGGCTATGAATTCATTGACAAAATTAAAGGTGGTGCTATTCCTGCTGAGTTTATCCCTTCCGTAGATAAAGGAATCAAAAAAACTCTTATGCGTGGTGTCCTGTCTGGGTTCCCGATTGTGGACGTTAAGGTTGTATTATTGGATGGTAAACATCACGCCGTGGATTCTTCCGACATGGCATTTCAGACATGTGCATCAATAGGTTTTAAAATTGGGTTTCTAAAAGCTAAACCAACTCTTTTGGAGCCTGTTATGAAGATAGAGATAAATACACCCGATGATTACATCGGGGATGTTGTGGGTAATCTTAACAGACGGAGAGGAAAAATAGAGTCGATGAGAAGGTATAGGAAAGGCTCCCAGAAACTTAGTGGCTTTGTCCCGCTTTCAGAGATGTTTGGTTATTCAACAACGCTTCGCAACCTTTCTAGCGGCCGGGCAAACTATTCTATGGATTTCTATAAATATTTGCCTGTCTCAGCATCACTTCAAGAAGAAATTCTTAAGAAGATCCAAGAGAAAAAGGAAGCGAAGAAATAGGGAAGATATCCCGTATTTTGACTAACAAATCGAATCTTTTGTGCTGATTAGGTTTGCGTAATAGTAAATTTTTCGTAAAAGTGTACAGGATTTGGATCCTATTTATAACTTTGACAAAGATTTACGATTATGGAAAGCCATCAAAACAGCCTCCAGATTATTGATACACTTAGGCGCCTGAATCGGATCTTTGTGCACAAAAGAACCACCAATCAATTACTTTCAGAAGTTTGTAAAACGCTTATATCTGTCCCGCAATTCAATTCTGTATGGATTGCTGTCATAAAACCTAATAAGGCGGTAGATGCTTTTCAGCAGGAAGGATTAGGGGCCTATGGAGAAAAATTGGAAGAGCAGCTATTATCTAAAGGCCTTACACAATGTTCCAAGCTTACTATAGAAAAAGGAGGACCATTTTTTGTAGAGAAGGATGCTGCCACTTGTGGAGATTGTTCTCTTCTTCAGGACAATAGGCAGTACAAATCTCTTACTTTGCCAGTATTCTTTCAGAATAGCCTCCTCGGAGTAATAGCCATTTCAGTAAATCCTGATCAATATCTTGACAAACTCGAAGAATCCCTGCTGATCGAACTCAGCGAAGACCTTGGCAATGCCCTGAATACCATTTTGTTGGAAAACAACACAAACACAATCAATGAAACGATAAACCACCTTTCCAAATCGATTTCCGGCAACACATCACGGGAAGTGCTCAACTCTTTTATGCTGAATATGGTAAAAAACCTGGATTCAGATTACGCATTCATAGGCCGTTTGGTACCAGGTTACGAAGACAGGATCAAAACAATTTCAGTTAGCACTCCAGACGGAATCATAGAAAATTTTGAGTACCCTTTACTCGGGACCCCTTGCGAAGAAGTTATTAACAAGGATGTTTGCTGTCATATTGAGGGAGTTGCGGAATTGTTTCCAAAAGACAAACTCCTGAAAGAAATGGGGATTGAGGCATACATTGGTGCTCCATTAATTAATTCCAAACAGGAAGTTATCGGTATCATGGTTGTGCTCAAAAAAGCCCCCTTCCCATCAGAAAGCCTGGCAATCCCTTTATTTAAGGTGTTCGCTTCCAGAGCTTCCAGCGAATTAATTCGTTTCGATACCGAACAACGAATACTGGAAAGTGAGCACCAGTATCAGGAATTAATAGAAAGTTCCAAGAATCCAATATATATCATTGTTGGTAACCAACTTGCATTAGTTAATTCTGCCTGGCTTGATAAGTTTGAGTTTACTCTTAAAGAAGTAAAATCCCCAGGTTTTTCCATCCATCAAATTGTTGCACCCGAATCAATGGGCCTGATGCAAAGCAGGCTCGATAATTTCCTGTCAGGGATAAGCCAACCTTTCAGGTATGAATTGAAAGCCGTGTCCAAATCCGGGAGGAAATTTGACCTGGATGTGAGTGTTACCCACCTTAACTGGCAAGGAAAACGGGCAGTTCAGGGGATATACAGGGATATCACTGAAGCCAAGAAAGCCGAAAGGAAATTAATCAAAGCGCTTAAAGAATCCCGGGAACAAGCCCATATGAAAACTGCATTTCTGTCTAATTTGAGTCAGAAATTCCAAACGAGTCTAAGTCAGATTATTGAGAGTGCCCAGGCGATGATTCTGGATAACAATGGTAAAATAAAATCCAAAGAATTTGCCGATTATATTATCAAAAATAGCAGCTTACTGCTTGAACACGTCAACGATATTATTGATATCTCACAAATAGAAATGGGTAAGGTGACCTTGAAACCAGAAAAGTTCAACCTTTCTGATTTATTAAAAGATGTTACTCAGTATTTTCTGCCACCTGCCACCAATAAGGGCATTGAACTGACCTGCTGCAGAAAGAGAAATTCTTCTGTTGAAGTTATGGCAGATCCTACGCGTGTGAGGCAAATTCTCATCAATATGATGAGCAATGCTGTTAAATATACAGAAAAAGGCAAAATCCACATTGATTATATTCTACGCCAGGACGATGTTCGGATTTCTATTGCCGATACAGGAATAGGTATACCACCTGAAAAGCAAAAAAACATCTACGAATCTTTCCTTAATCCAAATGGAAAACTTTCCGGCAATTACGACGGATCTGGTCTGGGATTGGCGGTAACCAGATCCCTGGTTCAGCTTATGGGTGGAAAGATCTGGGTGGAATCCAACCCAGGAGGAGGAAGCATATTCTATTTTACTATTCCTTTAGCCTAAACTTCCTACATTTGCATCCGATATTTTTTTTAATTTTCGTCCAGATGAACTTGGACGCATGTATCTGGGATGTATTATTATTACAATAGCTCCCTATTCACTTTTAACCTGAGTATCATCACAACCATGCTCAATGGTTTGAGCATCCACCACTGCAATGGCAGTCAAGTCAATTATTTCCTGCACGCTCGATTCCATTTGAAGAATATGAACCGGCTTTTTCATACCCATTAGTATTGGGCCAATGACCTCTGCCCCTCCAATCTCCTGCATCATCTTATATGAAATATTTCCCGAATTAAGACTGGGGAATATTAAGGTATTCACATCATGATCGGCAAGTTTGCTAAATGGATATTTGCTTTTTCGAAGCTCTTTATTGAGAGCAAAATTAGCCTGCATCTCTCCGTCAACAATAAGATCCGGGTAATCCCGATGGAGAATTTTCACAGCCTGAGCAACTACAGAAGGCGATCCAACGCGAATATTCCCAAAGTTCGAATAGGAAACCATCGCTATTTTGGGAATGATATTGAACTTCCTGATCTCCTCTGCAGCCAGCAAAGTTGTACCCACCAGAGCCTGAGTATCTGGCATTTGATTAACCGTGGTGTCGGCGAAAAACAATAGGCCTTTTTTTGTAAACAGAATATACATACCAGCAATATGTCCTAATTTTTCGCGAACCCCAATAACCTGAACAGCAGGTTTGATAACATCTGCATATTTGCTTGAAGTGCCAGACAGGAAAGCATCTGCCTCGCCTGTTTCAACCATCATAGCTCCAAAATAGCTTTGTTGCCGCATTAATTCCAGGGCTTCCTCATAGGTAACACCTTTCCTTTGCCGGTGGTCGCAAAATCTCCTTGCAAATCTTTGTGTTCTACTGCTTTCTGTATCACCACTCAGATCAATGATAGGAACCCCCGTAAGGTCTAAACCATTCTCCAAAATTATTTCCTGTATGTCATTCTTGCTCCCCAGCAACATTGGTATGGCCAACCCATCATTTTTAACAGTCTGAACAGCTTTAAGGACTTTTAAGTTATTTGCCTGCCCATAGAGAACACGCTTAGGATTATTTCTGGCCGCTTCAGTGATGCCACGGATTAAACTATTGTCAATACCCATTCTTTTTTGAAGCTCAAGGGCATATGCATCCCAGTCATGAATTGGTTTTCGAGCAACCCCTGATTCCATAGCCGCTCTGGCAACTGCCACGGATACAGTAGTGATTAGCCTGGGATCCAGAGGCTTTGGAATAATATACTCCCTGCCAAATCGTATATTTGATTTATTGTAAGCCAGGTTAACCAATTCCGGGACATCCTCTTTTGCCAGGTCGGCTAGTGCTTTTACAGCAGCCACTTTCATGTCTTCATTGATCTTGGAGGCACGAACATCCAAAGCTCCACGGAAGATATAGGGAAATCCCAGAACATTATTGATCTGATTGGGATAATCCGATCTCCCCGTAGCAAAAATGAGATCATCCCTGGATGCCATTGCATCTTCGTAAGATATTTCAGGGTCCGGATTTGCCATAGCAAAAACTATGGGATCCTTAGCCATGGAATTAATCATTTCCCGACTTACCACATTACCTACCGACAAACCTAGAAAAACATCGGCACCAACGAAAGCATCCGCAAGAGTATCCAGATCCCTGTCCGTCACATAATGTTTTTTTATCTCATTCAGATCCTTACGCTTTGTGTTTAATACCCCTTTACTATCAACCATTACAATATTCGCAGGCTTTACTCCCAATGAGATATATAAGTTGATGCAGGCAACTGCAGCTGCTCCTGCACCGTTTACCAAAACACGTATCTGGTCAATTTTTTTACCACCTAATTCCAGGGCATTAAGCAAACCAGCAGCTGAAATGATAGCTGTTCCATGCTGATCATCATGGAAAACAGGGATATCCAGTTCCTTGATCAATCTCTGCTCGATCTCAAAACATTCCGGGGCCTTGATATCTTCCAGGTTAATGCCGCCAAATGTTGGAGAGATTGCTTTAACAATTTGGATGATCTTATCCACGTTTCTTTCATCCACCTCAATATCAAACACATCCACATCAGAAAAAATTTTAAATAGTAGTCCCTTCCCCTCCATTACCGGTTTTCCTGCCAGTGGACCAATATTTCCCAAACCTAACACCGCGGTTCCGTTGGATATCACCGCCACAAGGTTGCCTTTTGCTGTATATAAATAAGCATCCTCGGGATTCTTTTCTATTGCTTTACATGGCACTGCCACCCCCGGGGTATAAGCCAGCGACAGATCTCTCTGCGTGCTGTGAGGTTTGGTGGGCACTACTTCAATTTTCCCAGGACGACCCTTCATATGGTATTCAAGTGCAGGATCAAGCTTTTGTTTTGACATGATTTCTATAGCTTTATATTGTTATGTTTCTCCCTACGAAGATAAATAATTGCCCTCTCATTAACTATGTCAAAAGTCAGGGATTGAATTAAAAGAGGAACATGGGGACATGATTCAGGTGATTCAAAACAAAAAAAGTTAGAGAAGCGAAAAGCGATCCAATACTTTTAGGAAGTTTTTAACACGTAACTTAAACTTATAAGTGTACTTTTGCGTTCTATAAGACAAATGATCAGGCGAATAAGTCATATTACAATAGCAGCCTTGCTAATAATGTCCACCACAGGATTAACCATCCATCAGCATTTTTGTATGGGTAATCTGGTGGAAACCAGTATTTTTCATGAGCCTGAGTATTGTTGTGGTGAGGGAAGTGATTGCTGCAAAAATGAGAGTGCAACATACAAGCTGAAAGAAGATTTTGTATTCTTCTCTCAGTTAATTGATTTTGAAGATATGGTTATTATCTTGCCTGAAATGCAGCCGTTATTTACAGGACGTTTGGAAGTCCAAACCAAGCCCCTTGGCACTTACAAAATCTTATACCCACCAGACATAGGTACGGCGCTTGCCCGCTTGCAAGTATTCTGTTTATGATTTAATTGAGACGATAGCCACCGTCCCGGTTGCATTCTGATATTCTGAATCTGCCATAGGACGTGGTCTTAATACGTTTTCTCAACTAAATTGTAACAATATGTTAAACAAAATAATTCGTTTTTTCCTTGAAAATAAACTGGTAACCTTTTTGGTTCTGATTGTTTTCATCAGCTGGGGGATTATTAATTCTCCTTTTGGGTGGGACACCGGGATACTACCATCAGACCCTGTACCGGTTGATGCCATTCCTGATATTGGAGAAAATCAGCAAATAGTATATACAGAATGGCCCGGGCGTTCGCCCCAGGATATCGAAGACCAGATATCTTATCCTCTTACAACATCATTATTGGGTATTCCAGGGGTAAAAACCATTCGGAGCAACTCCATTTTTGGAGTATCCAGCATTTACATCATTTTTGATGAGGATGTGGAATTCTACTGGAGCAGAACCCGTATTTTAGAGAAACTTAATTCCCTTACCGCCGGAACACTGCCCGATGATGTTTCGCCTGCCTTGGGGCCAGATGCAACAGCTCTGGGGCAAGTTTACTGGTACACCCTGGAAGGAAGGGACAAAAATGGTAATCCTGCCGGAGGTTGGGATCCACATGAATTAAGGACTCTCCAGGATTTCTATGTTCGCTATTCTTTAACATCAGCCAAAGGGGTTGCTGAAGTTGCTTCTATCGGTGGATTTGTTAAGGAATATCAAATTGATATTGATCCAAATGCCATGAAAGCCCAGGGTGTAAATGTGTCGCAGATCATGGCGGCTGTAAAAAACAGTAATCTGGATATTGGTGCCCGTACTCTCGAATTTAACCGTGTCGAATATTTGATTAGAGCCATAGGATACATTAAAAACCTTGAAGATCTTGAAAAAAGTGTAGTCGCAGTTAATAATAATGTACCAATTCGATTAAAAGATGTGGCCAGGATTAACTTCGGACCTGCCACACGCCGTGGAGGTCTTGACAAAGGAGGTGCAGAAGCGGTTGGAGGAGTAGTTGTGGCACGCTATGGAGCTAATCCACTTGAGGCAATAGATAATGTCAAAGCAAAAATTGCGGAAATAGAACCCGGATTACCTTCAAAAACCTTGAAAGACGGAACCGTTTCCAAAGTAACCATAGTTCCTTTCTATGATCGCACCGGTTTAATAAAAGAAACTTTAGGAACTTTAGAAGAAGCCATATCACTGGAATTACTTATCAGTATTTTAGTGGTAATTGTTTTGGTTTTTAACCTTAGGGCTTCTTTCCTGATATCCAGTTTGTTGCCAATTGGAGTTCTCATCACTTTTATCACTATGCGCCAGTTTGGCGTAGATGCTAACATTGTAGCCCTCTCGGGTATAGCTATTGCCATTGGAGTGATGGTGGATGTGGGGATTGTTTTTACGGAAAACATCATCCGGCATACAAATATGCCGGAAAATGTTGGAGCCAGAGGGAAAAGACTGCTCCAGGTGGTTTACGAAGGGACCACCGAAGTAGCAGGTGCGGTAATTACAGCACTCTCAACTACTATTGTAAGTTTTCTTCCTGTTTTTGCTTTGGAAGCTGCAGAAGGGAAGCTTTTCAAACCACTGGCATATACTAAAACCTTTACCATGCTGGCGGCTTTGCTGATTGGATTAATAATTATTCCAACACTTGCAAATGTTGTTTTCTCCATACGTTTTGATAAAAATAAGTATAAAAAAATCTGGAGTATTTTATTAATAGCTTCTGGCTTGCTACTATCCGTATTTACAGGATATTACCTTGCTCTTGCTTTAACTGCTTACGGATTGAATAGTTTCTTTTCAGACAAATGGACGGAAAGGAAAAAATCATTTATCAATTATATTAATATCGGCATTTCCATTGTAGTAGTCGTATTTTTCCTGACTAAAGCCTGGATGCCATTAGGAGCACAAAACTCCCTGTTTGCCAACTTCTTATTTGTTATTGCATTAGTTGGAACAATATTATTTGCTATGTCCATGGTTATCTACTTTTACCCGAAAATATTAAGATGGTGCTTAGCGAATAAATGGAAATTTCTGACTGTTCCCATTCTTATTATAGCCTTTGGAATTACAACCTGGCAGGGTTTCGATAAGATATTTGGGTTTATGCCTGATTTCGCTAAAAATACTGGTGTTTATAAAAGTTTAAATTCCTCTCTCCCGGGTATTGGTAAAGAGTTTATGCCATCGCTCGATGAGGGTTCATTCCTTTTGATGCCAACAACTATGCCTCATTCCGGCATTGAAGAGAACCTGGAGGTTATTCGTATCCTGGATAAAAAAATCAATACCATTCCTGAGGTGGAAAGTGTAGTGGGGAAATGGGGACGTGTCAATTCAGCTCTTGATCCTGCTCCAACATCTATGTTTGAGAATTTGATAAATTATAAATCAGAATATATTCTAAATGAGTCTGGGCATAGGATGCGGTTTAAAGTAAATAAAGAGGGTGCTTTTATTGTAAAAGACGGAAGCACCTATAATCCCAGGAAAGAAGACTTTCGCTTGATCACAAAAGAAAACCTGACGGAAGATAAAAACGGAAAACCCTTCCGCCAGTGGCGTGATGAGATCCAATCGCCAAATGATATTTGGGATGAAATCATAAGTCAAGCTTCTATTCCCGGATTAACATCAGCACCAAAATTGCAACCCATTCAAACCCGTTTGGTTATGCTGCAAACAGGTATGCGTGCCCCTATGGGAATAAAAGTTTTTGGCCCAACACTGGAATCCATTGAAAAAGTAGGATACGAAATTGAAAAACACTTAAAACAAGTTGAAGGAGTTCAGGCGATGTCTGTATTTGCCGACAGGGTGGTGGGTAAACCTTACCTGGAAATGGAAATTGATCGGGATGCTATTGCTCGTTTTGGACTATCAGTAAAAGATTTACAAACCACCATTAGCAGTGCCATTGGTGGAATGCAGCTTACCACCACGGTTGAAGGCAGGGAGCGTTTCCCGGTAAGGCTACGTTATGCACGTGAGTATCGCGATAACCCAGAGGATCTGAAGAAGATCCTTATTCCTACTCCAGCTGGTACGCAAATCCCCTTAGGTGAATTAGTAACTGTTAATTATATCCGGGGGCCGCAATTGATTAAAAGTGAAAACACCTTCCTGGTTGGCTATGTTATTTTCGATAAAAAAGAAGGATTTGCCGAAGTTGATGTTGTGGAAAATGCACAAGCCTATTTAAATGATAAAATAGACAAGGGAGAATTTAATTTACCCTCCGGGGTAAGTTATGTTTTTACAGGTAATTATGAAAACCAAATCAGAGCTACTAAACGATTACTGATTGTAGTTCCAATTTCTTTAATGGTCATTTTTTTGATCCTTTATTTTCAGTTCAGGTCTGTCACCTCTACCGCACTCGTATTTACGGGAATTATTGTAGCCCTGTCAGGCGGTTTCATTATGCTTTGGCTTTACGGGCAACCCTGGTTTTTGGATGGTTCCGTGGCAGGGTTAAATATAAGGGATGTATTTCAGGTACGAACTATAAATCTCAGTGTGGCTGTCTGGGTAGGGTTTATTGCCTTGTTCGGAGTTGCCACCGATGACGGGGTCTTAATAAGCACATATATCAAGCAATTGCAGAATAAACACAAACCCGAAACTTTAAAAGAAGTGAGGGCTTTAGTCCTTGAAGCTGGATCGAAACGGGTTCGCCCGGCAGTCATGACCACTGCAACCACCATAATTGCACTTATTCCTGTTCTTACTTCCACAGGGAAAGGTTCCGATATCATGATCCCAATGGCTATACCATTGTTTGGAGGAATGACAATAGAAGTGTTGACCATGTTTGTTGTACCGGTCCTTTACAGTATGTGGCAGGAAGGTAAAATGAAAAGAGAATTAAAAAAGTTAAAAGCCTAAAACCGTGAAGAATATTAAATATATAATCGGAATCTTATTGCTGCTGATTTCCTCAATGGCTTCTGCACAGGAAGACTTAAACAGGTATTTACAGATAGCTGCTGAAAATAATCCCGGCCTGCATGTGAAATTCAACGAATATATGGCTGCACTGGAAGTTGCCCCGCAGGTAAAAGCCCTGCCAGACCCGCAAATCGCGTTTGGCTATTTTATTATGCCAGTAGAAACACGAGTAGGGCCTCAGCAGTTTAAATTATCAGCCTCGCAAATGTTCCCCTGGTTTGGCACACTGAAAGCCAAAGAATATACAGCTAATCAAGCGGCAAAAGCAAAATACGAAGCATTTGAGGAGGCTAAATCAAAATTGTTTAATGAAGTAAGGGCTACTTATTACAATACCTATTTCAATTACAAAGCCATTGGTATTACCATGAAGAACATCGATATACTAAACACATTCCGCAAACTGGCCAATATAAAATATGAATCAGGATTGGTTTCGGCAGTTGATGAATATCGTATTGAAATAGAAATTGGCGAACTGGAAAATCAGTTGGCTTTACTAAAAGACAAACAGCTGGTACTGGAAGTTATGTTCAATAACTTGCTCAATGTTGATAATAACCAACCCGTTAAAACTCCTGAACAGTTATGGAATGACGATTTCCCCTTAACAAAACAAGCTGCCATGGATTCTATTAATCGTTTAAATCATCAGCTTTTAAGCCTCGATTTCCAGCAGATTGCTTTACAATTCCGGCAGGAAGCAGCTTTGGATATGGGAAAACCCGAATTCAAGATTGGTTTGGATTATACAATTGTAGGGAAAGGAGTTAACAATATGGCCGGAACTGATGCTTTTATGTTTCCAAACGTTGGTATCACTGTTCCCCTTTACCGAAACAAATATAAAGCCATGGTACAGGAAGTTGTTTTCCTGGCAACTGCTAAGGAAAACGAGAAAGCTGATAAAACAAATATGCTCGAATCCCTTTTCGAAAACGGATGGAAAGAATATCTGGATTCCGACAGAAGGATGGCTCTGAATATATCTCAACTCAATCTGGCACAAAAATCGGTCAGACTTTTGGAAACCGACTATGCCACGGGTAATAAAAACTTTGAGGAGATACTCCGTATGGAGCGCAAGGTGCTTAAATTTAATCTGGAGTTGGAAAAAGCAAGGGCTGATAAACAGGCAGCAATTTCATTCATTAATTATTTAATGGGTAAGTAAAAACAGAAATCATGAAAAAATTAATTATAAAAATAAAAGAAAATTATAAGCTGATAATTGGGGCATTTATTGTCGGCTTGCTGTTTGGATGGATTTTCTTTCATTCTTCAGGAGAAGGAACAAATACAAATCAGGAGCTTAATGGACATGAAATCCATACTGCTGAATCAGTAAATCAAATCTGGACCTGCTCTATGCATCCGCAAATTAAAATGGATAAACCTGGGAAATGCCCCATTTGTGCGATGGACCTTATCCCTTTAACATCCGTGAGTTCGAGTGGCGATGATGTTGATCCCAATGAAATTGTGATGACCGAATCAGCCGCTAAACTGGCTTCTATTCAAACAATGATGGTGACCAAAGGTGCTCCGAATAAAACAGTTTATTTACAAGGAAAAGTTCAGGCAGATGAACGCAACATAGCGGAACTAACCGCCCGGTTTGGAGGTCGGATTGAAAAGCTATTTGTGAACTTTACCGGGCAAAATGTAACAAAAGGGGGAAAACTGGCTACTATATATTCACCCGGCCTGGTTACAGCTCAGCGTGAGTTACTCGAAGCTGTATCGTTTAAAGAAACCCGCCCTTCTTTATATACCGCTGCAAAAGGTAAATTAAAACTATGGGATTTGACAGACGAACAAATTTCGGCTATCGAGGAAAAGGGAGAGCCAATGATTTATTTCGATGTTTTATCGCCTATTACTGGCACTGTAATCATGAGGCATGTTTCTATGGGTGATTATATTAAGGAAGGAGATGCTTTATTTCAAGTAATTGACTTAACCAGGGTTTGGGTGATGTTTGATGCATATGAAAGTGATCTGCCATGGATAAAATTGGGAGATAAAGTCGATTTTACGATTCAGGCCCTTCCTGGAAAAACATTCTCTGCCAAGGTGACTTATATTGATATGCTTATTAACGGCCAAACCCGTGTGGCAAAAGTACGGGTCGAGGTATCCAATCCAGGATGGACCCTCAAACCGGAAATGTTTACTGCCGGCATGCTTGAATCAAAAATTGCCGAAGCAAGCAACAAAATTATAGTTCCCAAGTCGTCGATCTTGTGGACAGGCAAGCGTGCGGTGGTTTACGTAAAGGTACAAAACCGCGAAACACCTTCGTTTTTATACCGTGAGGTGGTACTTGGCCCCGAAGCTGGTGCTTTCTATGTGATCTCCGAAGGTTTGGAAGAAGGTGAAGAAATTGCTGTAAATGGAGTATTTAAAATTGATGCCGCTTCGCAATTGCAGGGTTTACCCAGCATGATGAATCCAGATGGAGGAGTCGTTTCAACCGGTCACAACCATGGCGGACAACCAATGAGCGAAAAGGGAATGGCTCAGATGGGGAAAAGTGAGAAAACAGGATCAAGCATGGAGAATGAAATGACTGATGAGCATTCTGTTATGGATACTCCTTCGGTGGAATTGAAGCACTTTGAAGCAGATCCTGTATTTATAAAGCAGCTTACGGATTTATATACTTCCTACCTGCCAATGAAAGATGCTTTTGTGTTGACCGATGCGAAAAAAGTCAGGAAGGCCGGAAAAAAATTGATCCCCTTTCTGGATGCCATCGACATGAAATTGCTGGAAGGTGAAGCCCATATGGCATGGATGGATCAGTTGAATGTTATGAAGGGAGCCATCGACAAAATCATGGCTTCAAAGGATATTGAAAAGCAGCGTGCTGCTTTTTCAGATTTCAATTCTGGATTTTACCAGGCGATTAAATCTTTTGGTTTGGAAGGCCAGAAGGTATATTATGAATTCTGTCCGATGGCATTCAACAATAAGGGAGCCTTCTGGCTCAGTAATGAAGAACAAATTTCCAATCCCTATTTCGGTGATGTTATGCTGAGATGCGGTAAGGTAAAAGAAGTTATTGAAAACTAAACAATTATAAATTATGAATTATCAATTATAAATTTTTAATTATTAAACAGTTAAAAGCATGAAAACAAGAAAGATTATTATGATGGTGGTAGTTATGTTTGCTGCCACAAGTTTGTTCGCTCAGAACAAGACAAACGAAAAGTTCAAAGTGTATGGAAAGTGCGGCATGTGCAAAACCCGCATTGAAAAGACTGTTGCCGCCGTTCCAGGTGTTGTAAGTGCTGCTTGGGATCAGAAAACCAACATGTTAGACGTAACATATAAAACTAAGCAAGTCAAGGCTATTGATATCCACAAGGCCGTGGCCAAAGTGGGCCATGATACCGAGCTTGAACGTGCTGATGATAAAGTTTACGCCGCTCTTCCAGGTTGCTGTCATTACGACAGGCCAACTGCCAAGAAAAAATAATAACTTCCAGCTTTGGATTTTGATACCCCGGGAATCTTTTTCGGGGTATCTTTTTGTATTCGTAAGAACCTTGATCACAGTTTTGACCAGGGAAGCCATGATCCATTATTAGAATGTGTTATAAAATTTCAATACCTTTGTTCAATAATTTAATATCGATTCCTGCCATGAAAAAGCCAAATAACCTTTTCCCGAGAATGAGTGTGATAATAGTATTGGGTTTGTTCTCGATTATTAATTTCCAGAGCTGCAACACAGCCGGGCCTGAGATCAGCTTAAGCAGCCTATTACAGGATATGACTGACAGAGTATCAGTGAGTTCTTATCCTTCTCCGGGTTTTACCTGCAAACAGTTTAGCAGCTACGACCAGAATACTGTTGCTCCGGGCGAGGAAGGTTGGTTTGCCAATCATGATGCCTCCTGGTTCATCCGCCAGGAGGAAAATAATGGACGGAGGGAATTTGTTATGGTTGACGCTGTTGGCCCGGGTGCTATTGTCAGGTTCTGGATGACCTTCGGAAATGAAGCCGCTTATACAGGCACTTTGAGGATCTATTTTGATGGTTCTGACACTCCGGAAATAGAAGGCCCGGTCCTGGATATTATTTCAGGTGGTGCCCTTGTTGGGGAACCCCTGAGTTCCAGCGTATCGCCAGAATCGAACTATTACCAACGCGGACATAATCTATATCTGCCAATTCCTTATGCCAATCATGTTAAAATCACTTATGAGTGCCCGGCATTGGATCCGGTAAAGCACAGTCCATCTGTATATTACAATATCAGTTACAGAACCTATACTGAGGTGACAAATGTGAAAAGCTTTTCAATGAAAGAACTAGCAGGGCTGTCCAGTCTTGTCGAAAAAACGCAACAGCAATTTACAACTATTCCTGATCCGTTACAGACACTATCCAATGCTGAAATGAAGGAGCAAACTGGTCGGCTTGAACCTGGTGAATCTTTAGAAACCATATTGTCCGGAAGTGAAGCAGTTAACAAGATAAATCTCAAAATTGAAGCTAATAATTTACCACAGGCTTTACGCTCAACTGTTATCGAAATGATTTTTGATGATCAACAAACTGTATGGGCCCCTGTTGGTGACTTTTTTGGTACTGGATACCAGATCCGGCCATATAAAACCTGGTATACCGAAGTTAAAGAAGATGGAAACATGACCTGCCGGTGGATTATGCCTTTTAAAAAATCAGCTGTAGTAAGAATTACAAACTATGGAGACCAGGTTGTCGAAATTGCTAATCACCAATTATGGACAAGAAAAAATAGATGGTCTAAGAATTCTATGCACTTTGGAGCTATCTGGCATGAACTTCGGGAAGTAGAGTCAGTTGGCCCAGGCTATGTCAAAGGGGATGGCGGACACTTTGATGTTAATTATGTTACCCTGACCGGTGAAGGTGTTTATATGGGCACAGGCCTGACAGTTTTCAACACAGCCGATGCCTGGTGGGGAGAAGGTGATGAGAAGATTTGGGTCGATGGTGAATCATTCCCATCCTTTATTGGCACAGGTACTGAAGATTATTTTGGATATGCCTGGTGCCGTCCTGAGGTTTTCTCACATTTCCTAATTGCCCAGCCCGATGGATCTGGTAATTTTCACACAGGCATGTCGGTCAACCTTCGCTTCTATATTTTGGACGGAATTCCATTCACCAATTCTTTGCAATTCGACCTGGAGCTATGGCACTGGGCCAAAACTGTAATGAATTATGCACCCATGTCTTTCTGGTATTTAAAACCTGGCGGGACGTGCAATGTGGTACCCGATATAGAAGCAGTGAAAAAGGAAGTGGCACTTAAAAGGCAGGACCTTATCAAACCGAAACCCATAATTAACGGAATACTGGAAGGAGAAAGCCTCAGAGTTATTGATATGAGTAATGGTGATTACCAGATCCAGAATTCAAGCGATTGGAATTGGAGTGATGATTCTCAACTCTGGTGGATTGCAGACGCTGATAAAGCAATTCTGAATGCCGATTTTATCATCGAAGAAGCCGGAACCTATAATATACAGCTGAATTTCACTAAGGCCATCGACTATGGGAATTTCCGAATAGCCATCAATGGCAATTATTATCCAAAGGTACTTGTTGGTTATCATGACCAAACAGGAAAAGATGTTATCACCCAATTAGTAAATCTGGGTATTTTCAAGCTTGAGAAAGGAGCCAACACCCTTAAGATCGAGGTCGATGGAAAACACCGTAAGGCAATACCAAAGTATATGGTTGGGATCGACTACCTTAAGATCAAGATACAAGAATAAAGATACAAGAGGTAAGAAAATTGAATCAAGAACCAAAATTAAAGAAAAGAGATGTCAAGAATCTTCATTTTGTCTTGTATCTTGAGTTCTAAATCTTGTTATAGGGTCTTGGGTCTTTCGTCTTGTATCTTAGTTCTTGAGCCTCCGGCTCATTGAGTACGGCGCATCTTTCGGATTTACACCACGATCAGTGTTAGGCTCCGGCCCCATGATGAAGCTCAGCTCTCCACCCTTAGTTATATCTTTATGACTGATAAAATTCTTAGTATAGTTTCTTCCATTAAGAATGGCCGATTGGATATAAACATTTTCCCTGGCATTATCGGCAGCTTCAATTACAAATCTTTTACCATTTTCCAGGTTCAAAATTACTTTATCAAACAAAGGGGATCCTATAACATATTCGGGCTGGCCGGGGCAAACAGGATAAAATCCCATGGCTGAAAAAACATACCAGGCTGATGTCTGGCCGTTATCCTCATCTCCGCATAATCCATCAGGTTCAGGGCTGTATAGCCTGTCCATTACCTGTCGGACCCAGTATTGGGCTTTCCAGGGTGATCCGGCATAATTATATAAATAGATTGCGTGCTGAACAGGTTGATTTCCATGAGCATACTGTCCCATGTTGGCAAGCACCATTTCAGTGATTTCGTGAATCTCAAATCCATAATATGTATCATCAAAAACCGGTGGCATAGTGAATACCGAATCAAGCTTAGCCTCAAAGTCTTCATTTCCACCCATAAGGTCAATAAGGCCCTGCGGATCCTGGAAAACCGACCATGTATAATGCCATGAGCTCCCCTCGGTAAAAGCCCCACCCCATGCCTCCGGGACAAAAGGCTCCTGCCAGGAACCATCCTCATTTTTTCCACGCATAAAATTTGTTCCTGTATCGAAAAGATTACGGTAATTCTGAGCCCTCTGGCGGAATAATTCAGTTTCCTTTTTAGGTTTGTGCAGTGCCTTGGCAAGCTGCCATATAGTGAAATCGTCATATGCGTATTCAAGGCTCCGGGCTGCATTTTCATTGATACCTACATCGTAAGGAATATATCCCAACTTATTATAATAATCCACTCCTTCACGTCCGACTGAAGTCAGCGGCCCTTCCAGTTTAGTGTTCTTAATGATAGCCTCGTATAGGGTTTCGATATCATAACCCCGTATTTCCTTAATATATGAATCCGCTATCAGAGAGGCTGAGTTACTTCCAATCATACAATTCCTGTGGCCTGGTGAGGCCCATTCGGGAAGCCAGCCACTTTCAAGATAGGTATTGACCAGCCCCTGCATTAACTGGCTGTTATATTCAGGAAATACAAGGGTGAAGAATGGGAAAACAGCCCTGAATGTATCCCAGAACCCATTGTCGGTAAACATGTATCCTTTCTCTATACGCCCATTATACGGACTATAATGCACCATACGGCCATCTTCTTCAAATTCATAAAACTTCCTGGGAAAGAGCATTGTCCTATAAAGTGCAGTATAGAAAGTTCTTAGTTGATCTTCATTATCACCTTCTACAAGGACCCTGTTCATAAGCTGATTCCAATAATCTTTAGCAATTTCCTGAACTTGTTCAAAATTGCGGTCACCAATTTCCCGCTGTAAATTAAGTTCGGCCTGATTTACACCAATAAATGAGGATGCAACGTTAACATCGACCGATTCTCCAGCTTTTGTTTTAAACCGAACCATTCCCCCGCAATGCTTACTCTCAACTTCATCTTTGCCAGGCATTGCATGTCCATCTACCCAGGTACCCAATTCGTCAAAATCGTGATCAAATGTTGCTACGAAATAATTGGCAAAACCATCCGGGACACCACCTGAATTGTTTTGTGCATACCCAACAATCTTGCGCTCTTCGGGTATAATTCGTATATGGCTACCCTCATTGAAAGCATCAAGAATAATCCAGGCCTCATCGGTTTCCGGAAAGGTAAACCTGAACATGGCGGCTCTGTCAGTTGGTGTCACTTCTATGCTGATATCGTAGTCGTCTAAAAAAACATAGTAATAATATGGTTTGGATATTTCCTTCTTATGACTAAAATTCGATGCCCTCTGCTTTTCTTCAAATACAACCTCCCCAGTCATGGCCATGAGTGAAAATGCTCCATAATCATTTATCCATGGACTGGGTTGATGAGTCTGCTTAATGCCCCTGATCAGGCTGTCCTGGTAACCATATGCCCAGCCATTGCCCATTCCTCCCGTTTGCGGTGTCCAGAAATTCATACCCCACGGCATTGCTATCGCCGGGTATGTGTTACCGTGTGATAATCTAAAAGTAGATTCAGTACCAACCATAGGATTGACATAATCAACGAGGTTGTGGATTACCTTTTCATTGGACGGTTCCTTGATAGGGCGATCGGCTCTTTTATCCGATCCATTGGAACAAGAGCTCAGGAGCAATAAAGCAATAAGAATTCTATTAATCATATCAGATCTTTCAATTTGGATTTACGCCTCCGTAAAATTAGCCATTCAAAGACAATACTCAATTGTATTAATAAGCTATAATCTCATTTTGCAATAAATCGTACTGGTTCAGGTCAAGATTTTTTACTTTTGCTAAAAAGATATTAAAATGATTATAATTGGAATCTTCGGCAGTTGGGAATTATTAGTAACCTTGGGAGGAATCATGGTGATTGCTCTTCCAATTATTCTCCGAAAAATGCGGGGAACCCAGGATTATACTGAGAAACTCGATCAGCTGGAAAGACTTGAACGCCTTCATCGCGACGGCAGCCTGTCGGAGAGGGAATTTAAGCGGCAGAAAAGGAAGATAATGAATAAGAGATGAATGGGGATGTGGGGACGAAGGGACATAGGGACGCAGGAAGACGTAGGGTTAAGAGTTACTGAATGACTGAGTTACTGAATAATTATGAAAACAAAACATTTACTAACAATCATTTTAATCTGTTCAGGTATGATTTCATACGCCCAGGAGTTTCAAAAAGATATTATACCAACTGTAGGCGGGGATCTTACTATAACTTTTATCGGTCATGCGACACTGATGTTTGAGTACCAGAATAAGGTTATTCACGTTGATCCATGGACCCGGCTCGCAGATTATACAAAACTGCCAAAAGCGGATGTAATCCTCATTACCCACGAGCACAACGATCACTTTGATCCTGAAGCTATAAAGGCAATCGAGAAAGAAGGGACACAAATATTGTTGCCCAAAATATGCCACGATCAGTTAAAAAAAGGCAAGCTTATTAATAACGGGGATTATACTGCAGTGGCAGGATTACCGGTGGAAGCAGTTGCAGCTTATAACATTCTTGCCAAAAGGGGAAATGGCAAACCATACCATGAAAAGGGGGTTGGAAATGGTTATGTAATTACTTTCTCAAATGTTAGGGTATATGTCGCTGGCGACACTGAATATATTCCTGAGATGGAGAATCTTCAGGATATAACTATTGCGTTCCTGCCGATGAACCTTCCATATACCATGGATCCGGAACTCGTAGCGATCACAGCAAAACAAATAAACCCAAAAATCCTTTACCCCTATCATTTAGGGGAAACTAACACTGAGGAACTGGTTAATCTGTTAATGGGTAGTGGGATTGATGTAAGAATCAGATCGCTAAAATAAGGCAAAAGGCAGAAGGCAAAGGGCAGAAGTAGGTGTCAAGAAAAAAGGCAAATGATTAAGTAAAATTATATGGTAGCATGCTACGTCCAGAAAACTTCTTAATCCTTAACTTTTCTCTTTTCCCTTTTTACATAGAACTTACTTTTGCCTCCTGCCCTTTGCCTTTTGCCCTATCTAATATTTCAACATCTTCACCTCATTCTGCCTCAAACGGGTTTTACTTTACTAAACAACAGGTATTCAATGATATAAGCCTATATTTT
>CAYXJR010000054.1:0-30145 GCA_964465145.1 uncultured Porphyromonadaceae bacterium
GCTTACTATTGTATATATACCAGTTACCATCGATAATCTTACCGTTCATGAAACTAGTGCTGATATAATAGTTCGTAGAGTCGAACTTCAGAGTGTAGGTATCGCTCACAACATTCATGGGGTCAACAACTTGAACCTGAATAGGACCTTGACCCGCCTCATAGGTTATCTCATCAACTCTCCAGGGGGGCCCTGCCATGATAGCATCATGAGTATCCTCAGTAATTTCCAGAACGTTCATGCCATTTCCATGGCCTTCAAGCTGGGTGATCGCAGGCGCATCGCCAAAGGTCCCCTGAATCAAAGTACCACCAAGCTCGGGTTCGATCTTGTGCGGGATAGTCTCATATGTTTTGATCGGGCCGCCAGCTCCTTTACGACCAGCCTTATATGGATAACGCTGACCCTCGAAGGTGTCGGGGTTATTCTGGTCGTATTTCATGAAATTATTGTGGGCATAGGCAACAGCCACAAAGTAGTATTTCTTGTTGTTTACGAGGGTACGGATACCTTGTGCAAACACATCTTCTTCAATAACGAAAGTATGCTCAATACCCAGGTCGGCTCCTTTAACCTCGATCCTTGGAACGTTGGCTTCCATTTCAGTATTCCATTCGAAATTGACTATCTGTTTAATATTATCGCGGATATCGCACTGGAAGATCAGGCGGGCTTTGTTTCCATCCTGTTCAGTTGCATCGGTAACAGACACTGTACGATTTTTCAACTGCCAGATCTGGTAACCCTGGAATTCATAATAAACATCGCAATCAGGATTATCTGTCGGGCAAACGATAAAAGGATCTCTTTCTTTGTAAGCTTCCAGATAGTTATTAGAATTTGGCTTGTTCCAAATGTGGAAGATCAGCTTCTGATCCTGTTCAATAATTGTCAGTTCCGGTGCATCGGGTCCGTCAACTACTTGAAAGCAATTTTCAAATAACCTCTGTGACTTCTCATCACTCTGAAGCATCTTATCTACCGAGGCAAGTAATCCACCCTGGTAGGAACGTGCCCATACCACACCAACAGTAATATCATTGATGGCTCCTGGCTCCAGTACGAAAGGTCCGGATGACTGAACTAAACGACGGTCGGCAGGTGCATTCCCAGAGGATTCTTCTGTCCATACCGGCATTGGAATGCCACCTTGGCCCCATCCACAAGGGTCAGTATCTCTTGGAAACATAAAATCTGATTCCGGACCTGTTCCACCGCCGGATGGGTGAGCATTACCGCCATAACGCATACGCTCATTATCTTTCCAGTACCCGCGAAGATAATTGTAATGTTCAGGAGCTGTATTAGGGTCTCCGGTAACTCCACCACCATTGGTGTAAAAAAGGAAGCGGCGCATCCCCCAGCGCTCATTGTCAACAATTCCATCTCCAAAATTAAGTCCGTTGATATTCCCGTTCAGGATACACTCGTTGCAAACCAAGTTACGTTGATCATCATAACTGGAACAATCATCAATACCGTTTGGATCCTGGTAGGGGCCTTCAAAAAAGTCGAATCCAACTGACGGAGGGTTAGATCCATAAGCATAGGCTTCACCACTACCATCAACAGCTTCACCATTATAAAAATAACCAACCCCTTTAGTTACGTGGCAACCCACATAATCATCAAAGGCATAACCAAGGTCCCCATCCACATACACACCAAAGTAGGTTTCGATCAGTGTATAAGTGGAACGGTTAATAAGGGCATAGTTGTAAAAACTCATATCATTCAGAGCATCGTTGGTAGAGAACTGGAAGGCCTGAGCTCTGATTTCCATTCCGATAGGCTCACCGCTTGGACCATTATGAATACCTCCCCGGTCGTTGTACACCCACCATGATGTACCATCGCCGTACAATCGAGGCCGCCTCAATTCACGGGTAGTACCGCAGGGTAGAATTCCATCCAGGTCGTAGAATGGATAATCTCCATCTGCAGGGTTATAAAATCCATCGTCGTTATTATCCCAGAAAGGAGCGAGGTAAAAATCATAACCGGCTGAAGCATCAGCGTGAGCCGGCCAGTCCAAGATTATCTGAGGGATAGCATATCCTTCAAATTCAAGCCCTCTGTCCTCCGCAGGGGTATTGTACCACTCGCGAAAGGCTTCTACCTGGTATCGGGTAATCTGGAAATGTTTGTCGTATTGATAACATACCTCTATATCAGTCGTTCCACGGTCTTCCCCTACAGTGATCAGCGGGCCAGGATAGTAATTACGGCCCCCGTAAAACTTGATAGCAGACAATTTTAACTGTCCGTTAAGGTCGGTACCCCCAATCCAGATCCCTCCGGCATAAATTGAGGTTTTCCCTGAACCCTTTGGAATTTCGTACCCGGATGAACCACCATCAATGTCTGTCCAGAGAAGTCCGGTCGTAAAGATGAAGGTGCGGACGTTATTCAAGGAAATCTCGGTTACTGTCGAACCCAATTGGCAGGCAGCTGTCATCCCTTTCAAATCTGTTGACACAGCCTCATTGGACTTCGCGCCAATGTATTTTTCTGCAAAACCAGCATTGAAGATAAACTGGCCGATTGCTATTAAAAGTATATATTGAAAAGTCTTTTTCATCGTCTAGATATTATTTGATTAACAAGCCATTAAAAGTTCAGGCTCACACCTAAGCGAATGGTACGGGGTGCTAAATAGTGTACATTACCGAGTGCCCGCATTTGATAATACATCCGATACACTTCTGGATCAAGTTGAACATTAATGTTTTGCTGCATCTTAGGTGCAGTTAGATAACCATCATCTTCAGGATCTCCTGTGGCTGCATAAACACTACTTACATTCTTAGTATTCAGTAGGTTATTTACATCCAGGTATATATTAAGGCCGGTTGTTTTACCAGCCGCTCCGTCATTCTTCTTAAAGGTGAGGTTGATATCCTTGTCAACACGCATTTTAATGTTGGTTGTCCATGGCAAACGTGAACCGTTCAATGAACCCCGTAAGCCTGGTTCACCCACGCCCCGTACTCTGGAATACGGATATCCTGAACCTGCAATAACAGCGAAATTAGCTCCTGCATTTGCAAGTATATCCTTCCCAAATAATTTGGGTCCATTATAGGATCTCCCGCCAGCAAAGCGGTAATCGAGGTTAAGATTAATTTTATGACGTTGATCCCAACTCAATGGAGCAAGTATTCGCAGGTTCGGCTGGTCGGTACGAAGCAAGCTGAGCTGTTGTGAAGGGCTTGATCCTGTTCCGTATGCGTATGCTAAGGTATAGTTGGCACGAAGGGCAATGTTGCCGGTCCTCCTTAGGTCGTATGAAATTGAAAGCCCTTTGGATGTACCAAAATCTATGTTACCCGTTGTAAAATAATCTACCGGGAAAGCACCAAGAACTCTGATTGACTGCTGCATATCACGTTGTTCCCTATAGTAGGCGGAAATCTTCAACGAAGAGGTGTTTGTCAACCTTTGCTGGAACCCCAATTCGTAGTCGATAGTTCTGGAAGGTAACAGGTTGGGGTTGCTAATATTGTCCCCAGCGTTCTGTGAGAGGTAGAAATATTGGGTTGGATTAAAAGATCCTCCTGGACGGGTTGACAAAATGTCGTAGTGTGCAAAGAAAAGAGCCTCGTCAGAGATCGGGAAGGAGAAGGAAATTCTCGGCATAACCACGATCTGCGGCGTATAATCCTCGAATGCATCCGGCTGGATCTCATTATTCTGAGCATTATCAGGATTCACCAGGTAAGGTGCAATACCAGTTGATGAAGCGATCAGATCGGGATCCTGAACTTCCACCCCGTAGGCGGTATACCAGGTGTCGCCACCCCTATAACCGTTGATAGTGGAAGGATCGCTCACATCATCAACATATACAACAAAATCATCACCCATATTGCTCGGGTGAGAACCGGTGGGGTTCATGCTGCCAGGTACATCCGAAACTTTTTTAGTTGAATACAGTGAGTAAGGATCAGACAGCACATTGCAATTGTTGTCAAAACGGTCAACACGGAGGCCTACATTAAATATTAGATCGTTGAAGGCAAATTTATCCTGGATATATCCTCCTGAATAAATAGGCTGGTTAGGTCCGATCAGCCTCAGGTATTCATCATTTTCGTCCTTGGCATTAAAGAAATCTTCAAAAGTGGGTTTTTCCTTAAGTCTGTTTCCATATTGGTCATAACCCCGGTACCCGACGAGGGATGAACCATTGTTAAGTAATTCCTCAGGGCTGAAATAGGTAATGTCAAAATCGCTCGGGTCAAATGCCCAGATATCTATCCAGTCGGTTCCGTCAACTGCCAGCCCCAGGTGCTCACGCAATTTCTTGTCGAACTGTGATTGGTTCTCCTCACTGTAAGATCGATTGTACCTTACTGTGTCCATAAAAATCCCCTCGGTATTATAAACTGGGATTGGGTTAGACCAGTCGAGCTGTTCAATATGCGCGTTTGTCAGCTGCCTTGCCAGTCCCCAAAGACGGAAGTTATTAATACTCCAACTGCGGTCGTCCCGCTGTTCGAATTCAAAACCGAATGAGATTTCATGGTCGCCGATATCAGCGGATCCTGAAGCCTCCATTCTGAACTGACTAATGTCGCTCATACTGTAACCGCCAACCTGCTGCCCAGGAAGTGCAAACATACCATAGGCAGATCCCAGGTTATCTCCATTGAGCAATGCTCCACCAGACTGCACCTGCTCGAGATTTTCATAATGCCCAATAGGGTTATCATGAAAATTATAATACTGTGAAGTATATGCTGCCAGTTCCGGATTGAGTTCACTGGGAGTGAAATCGTACAATACATTTTTCCAATTGTCCATCAGCCATACACCGTTGGGATAACCGGTAAGCGTATCGGAAAATTGGAAGGTCTCGACCTTGGTGGTTTCAAATTTACCCACATAGCCATAATCCCAGAAATTGGTTCCATGCCGTTGCGACTGGCTGTAGCTCATACTATGTTCATAAGAAGCCTGTACGGAGTAGAAGGCATTTTTAACTCTCGATGAGGACTGCTCTTGCTGACTGGGTGTACGGTCGGAAAATTGCTGGGTGAAACGTCCATAGATACGATACATATAATTATATCCATAACCGTTATTTTCCCAGTTGAACATGGAATTTCCAAAGCTGAAGCCAGTTCCGTCACCACCTTGTAGGTAACCGCCTAATGTCAGGGTTACATTATCGCTGGCATTCAGGGTTAACTTGCCTGTAACGGAAGCATTCTTGGAACTTATGTTATCATGAGTCCAGGTTTGTTCAAAAATATCTCCATCAATAAGATCTCCTGATCTGGCCTGTTCAAAATCAATATCCTGTAACAGGAATTCGGCCTGCCTCTGAACAACACCTGTTGGACTAGGCACAACCGGGTTCAGGATCAGGTCATCTATTACAGACTGCTTGGCACGAAACAAGGGATAGAATCTTGCTACATTATTACGGTTGTACGACATCTCAGCGGCAATGAAATACCCCAGGATGGCTTTTTTCCGTCCTTCTGCCGTTCTTCTAATGATAAGTGGCCCGGAAAAATTGAATGCCGCAAGGTTTCTTCCCCATTTGTCGAGAAATTCTGAAGTTTCTACATTGAGGCCACCATAAAAATTAGGAGTAGCTCCTTTAGTTGTGATACTAACGATACCCCCGGTAACATCGCCATATTTGGCACCCATACCTCCGGTGATTACTTGTACCTGATCCTGGGCGGCCTTTGGAATATTCAAGCCTTCCCGAACACGTACACCATCCACATAGTAGATGTTACCACCACGGGCACCCCTGATACTACCAACATCGTTGCCATCTCTGGAACCCACACCGGCCACACTGGCAGCAACTGACATAACCGACCGGCCAGGCATCTTTTCGATGTCCTCGGCAGTTACCGTTTCCCCGGTCTGCGTGTTATCTTTATCGATTAGCGGAACTTTGTAGGCCAGTATTTCGACCTCTGCAATCTGCTCTGTCTTCATCGACATTTCCAGGTTTAAGAACTCAATTCTGTCTGCTTTAAGGAGCACACCATCAATCTGAAGGGGATTGTACCCTACTACACGACACATCACCGTCCATTTTCCAGGAGGCAGAGGTTTAATTGTATAGTTCCCATCAATGTCGGCTGCTGAAGCATTTAACTGGGTCCCGTCAACGGGGCCAGATAATACCACAACAGCTGCAAAAGGGATGGGTTCCCCAGTGGCTTTATCCCTTACCTCGCCCTTTAGGGTAGTAGATTGAGAAAAAGCACTACTTGCTGCAACCACAGCAAAAACTACAAGGAGTAATTTTCGAAACATAATCTAGTATTTGTGATTAATTACAGTTTTTCCATATTACACTAATTCATAGAAGGCGTAAATGTAAATAATATCAAATGAATATGTCAACATTTTACACCAAAAAATCCATACTTGACAAATGTCAAAAGTTTTTGCGCTCCAGCACAACTTTGTAAATGACAGCTGTTCTCAGGTCAAACCCTGATCGCTTGCTTGATTTTTTCTTCTTATACCCTACAGATACAGCTCTCGGCAGTGGTGCTAAAGTTTCTGGGGGTCCATTTACAAAAGTATCTGTACTCACGCTAGGGCCTGGCTGAAGGAAAGCAGGGTCCAGGTCTTCAGGGGGGGACTGATAGTTAATAACAGGCTGCTGAACAACAGGGTTTTGCTCAGGAACTCCCAGCAATTGTTCAAAAAACGTAGATGGAGATTGGTTTTCATTTTTCCCAACATTCTCACTATCTGTGTCTTGGATCTGAGCAGCCTTCTTCTTTTTCTTGGCCACCTGGACCAAGACAAAGATTAAACCCAGTACAATATATATTATAATGTCGTAGCCTTTATCCATATTGTCAAATTTACGGCAACATTATTTAAATTCAAAATAAATAATTTTGGTAAAATTTTTGTCGAAATTAGTAGTTCTATCGATATGTTAAAAGGTTTGAATAAAATATTAATCTCCTTCGGACTGGTTCTATTGTTCCTGTCGGGAGCAGGTTGTGGGCGGGAACGGCAGGTGCCTGTACCTTATATTTATGTTAACTACACAGTTTACCTCAACAACCCATCAAACAACCATTTACGCGTTCCCGGAAGTTACTCGATTATAACGGGGCAGGGGAATCACGGCATTATTCTGTATCGCCGCACTCTGGGAGAGCCGGATGATTTTGTTGCTTTCGATCTCACCTGCACCAATGAGCCTCTGGAAAATTGTGTGGTGGGAGTAGATGACACAGGGTTTTATCTTGAATGTCCCTGCTGCGGCTCAAAATTCTCAATATTTGACGGCTTTCCAACCTCAGGCCCGGCTCAGTGGCAATTAAAACAATATGAAACCACGTACACGGGAAATACGCTGAGGATCTATAATTAGTAACGATAGTGGTCTGGCTTATAAGGCCCCTCCTTGGGCAAACCAAGGTAAGATGCCTGTTCATCGGTAAGGATGGTCAGCCTGGCACCAACATGGGCAAGATGCAATCTGGCAACTTCTTCGTCAAGGTATTTGGGTAAGCGATATACACCCAATTCATATTCCTTCTCCCACAATTCTATCTGTGCCAATGTTTGATTTGTAAAGGAGTTACTCATCACAAAACTAGGATGTCCTGTGGCACAACCCAGGTTGACAAGCCGGCCTTGAGCCAGGAGAATGATAGAGTGGCCGTCCTCGAAATGATATTGATCTACCTGTGGTTTGATATTTTCCCGCCGGATTCCAGAGTGGTGTTCCAGCTGGGATACTTGAATTTCATTATCAAAATGCCCGATATTACAAACTATTGCTTTGTCTTTCATCCTTTCCATGTGATCCAGCCTTATAACATCCTTATTACCAGTGGTGGTGACATAGATATCGCCCTCATCCAGAGCGTCCTCAACGGGTTTTACTTCGAAACCCTCCATGCTGGCCTGCAGAGCGCAAATAGGATCGATCTCGGTAATAATAACCCTGGACCCGTAACTGCGCATAGATCTTGCACAACCCTTTCCAACATCACCATACCCGCAGACTACCACAACTTTCCCGGCCAGCATGATGTCGGTGGCTCTTTTAATCCCATCGGCAAGCGATTCTCTGCAACCATATAAATTGTCAAACTTGGATTTGGTAACAGAATCATTAACATTTATGGCAGGGAAAAGTAATTGACCTGCCTCAAGCATCTGATAAAGCCGATGAACACCCGTTGTTGTCTCTTCTGAAACCCCGCGAATTTCATTCATACGCCCTGACCAGAATTCTGGTTCCTCCTCCAGGATATTCCTGAGCAGTTTTTGAAGGCTTACTTCATCTTGAGCATCAACTGATCTGTTTAATAATCCAGGATCTTTTTCCGCTGCAATACCCTCATGAACCATTAGAGTTGCATCACCTCCATCATCGACTATTAGTTGAGGGCCCTGCCCATCTGGGAATTTCAATGCCTGCATGGTGCACCACCAGTACTCATCAAGGGTTTCTCCTTTCCAGGCGAAAACAGGGGTTCCAGCTTTAGCTATTGCAGCAGCAGCGTGGTCCTGGGTGGAGAATATATTACAACTTGCCCAGCGGACATTGGCTCCCAAAGCCACTAATGTTTCAATTAAAACGGCCGTTTGTACAGTCATATGAAGGGAACCCATGATCCTTGCACCTGCCAGGGGTTGCTGGCCAGCATATTTTGCCCTAAGGGCCATCAGCCCGGGCATCTCTGCTTCAGCAAGTTCAATCTCTTTCCTTCCCCAATCTGCAAGATTTAGATCCCTAACCTTATAATCCTGCTTTATCTGATTATCAATCATGTTAAATCAATTAATGGTTTTGTTTTCCCCTGATTATCAGGCTCGCCAAGCTTAACAAGAGCATTGCTCCTATCCCGCTCCAATTGAAGCCTTAGCTCATCAGTATTGTTAAATTTCATCTCATCTCTTAGCCGGTGGAGGAAACTCACTTTCATTCTCTTGCCGTACAGATCGCGCGTAATATCAAAGATATGAACTTCTATGCTTTTTCGCATGGTGTTATCTACGGTTGGCCTGGTACCAATATTTAACATCCCTCCGAACTGTTCATTTTCAATATCCACCTTAACCACATAAACACCCTCCTCTGGAATTTGTTTATGTTCTCCACAACAGGCAATGTTGGCAGTAGGGAAACCAATCTTGCGTCCAAACTGATTCCCTTCTATTACCTCACCGAACATAAAATATGGGAAACCCAATAAGTTATTGGCCTTTTCAAGCTCACCAGTCTTCAGGGCAGCTCTGACCAGTGAACTGGAAATTCTTGACTGGTTATCTATACAGGATGGCAAGCTTGTAAACTGGAATCCATATTGCTGGCCCATCTCCGAAAGAATCTTCCTTCCTCCTTCCCTATCATGGCCAAAGCGATGGTCATCGCCAATAACAAGGTGCTTCATGCCTATTTGTCCGACGAGGATATCCCGAATAAAATCCCGGCCCCTCATTTTAGCAAAATCCATGGTAAATGGGAGAATAATAAGGTGGTTGATACCCCAGTGACTCAAAAGGTGTTCCTTCTCTTCCAGAGTAGTCAGAAATTGAAAATCTTTGTCTTCTTTCCCGAGGACTTTTCGCGGATGAGGCCAGAAAGTAATCACTACTGACTCGCCCCCCAATTCTACTGCTTTTTTGATTAATAGCTCAAGTAACTTCTGATGTCCACGGTGCAAACCGTCGAAAACACCAATCGTTATTACCGGGTTCCTTATGGACAAATTACCTGTGTCTTTATATACCTTCACCTATTCGAAAATTTCCACAAAAGTAAAAAAAATCAATACATTTGAACCGTATTATAATATAAGGTTATGATAAACAAAATCAAGGTTTTTACATTAATTCTTCTTGTTCCGCTGATAGCATGGAAATGTGGAGGTTCTGACAGCTTTACAGTTTCAGGCCAACTGGTGGGATGGGAAAATGACAGCCTGATTATCCAGGAATTATCTGAGAGTTCCATTAAGGAAGTACGGACAATCTATCTGGATGAAAAAGGCCGTTTTGAGTTTTCTGATAATGCGGATAACCCAAGATTCTTGTTTCTTCAAACATCCGATAATCAATACATTTCAATACTCACACTTAATGGGCAAAAGGTCAACATCTCTGCCAATAAGGAGAATTTGAATGAAAGTTATAAAGTAAGTGGCTCAGAAGAATCAAAACTGGTTTGGGAACTGAACTCCGAAATGCGAAAAGCCGCCCTTCAACTGGATTCCCTGAGCAAAATGTATTATGAAAGGCAGGCCTCCGAAGCAGGCCCCCAATTGGATAGCTGGCTTCAACGGGAGTATGAAAAATTGAAATCCCGTCAAAAAACCTATGTCACGCAATTCATTGATGAGCATTACGATTCACCCGCCAGCCTTCTTGCCTTGTCTCACCAATTGGGTAATGAACCGATCCTGAGTTCCCGGCTTGATTTCCCATATTTTTTCAAGGTTGATTCTGCCCTTTCAGAAAAATATCCTGAATCCACTCTTGTAGCCACCCTGCACAATTTCGTTGAAGGGGTTAGATCCGAAGCGGATATGGCGTCCAGCGCCAGCCAAACCACTGCCATTGGAGCCATTGCTCCGGAAATCGAATTAGCCGGGCCTGACGGAAAAGCGATTTCCCTGTCCTCACTACGAGGAAAATATGTGCTGCTTGATTTTTGGGCTGCCTGGTGTGGCCCCTGCCGCCGGGAAAACCCAAACCTGGTAAAAGTATATGCAAATTACAAGAACAAAGGTTTTGAAATCTTCCAGGTATCCCTTGATAGAACTCATGAAGAGTGGGTGCGTGCTATTAAAACCGACAAGCTGAATTGGATTCATGTAAGTGACCTCAAATACTGGAATTCAATTGCTGCAAAAAAATATGGTGTACAGAGCATTCCTGCCAGTTTTCTTCTGGATCCGGAGGGACGCATAATTGCACGGAACCTGAGGGGGCCGGATTTAGAAAACAAGCTCAACGAATTACTTAATAAATAGAGTGAAAGTTGCGAAAAAAATATTTTTTCTTTCAGATGCCCACCTGGGATTCCCCAACCGCCTGGACAGCCTTGAAAGAGAAAGAAAACTGGTTCTTTTTCTTGACCAGATAACTGAGGAAGCAGAAGCCATATACCTTTTGGGTGATATGTTTGATTTCTGGTACGAATATAAATCGGTGGTACCCAGAGGGTATATTCGTATCCTTGGAAAACTGGCCGCTTTGGCTGACCGTGGTGTGGACATTCATTATTTTACCGGGAATCATGATGTATGGGCATTCAAATATCTTGAACAAGAGATCGGCCTTGAGCTGCATCGGGAAGCCCTGATCAAGGAAATAGGGACAAAACGATTCTTTCTAAGCCATGGAGATGATACCGACAAGGCGGACCGAAAATTCCTTTTCCTGAAAAATTTATTTACAAACCGCGGCCTGCAATGGGTTTTTTCAAGGTTGCATCCTAATTTCGCATTCAGGATTGCTTCCGGATGGTCAAAACGCAGCCGGATGATCCATGGAACCGAGCCATTCGAGGAAGAAAAAGAAGCCATGGTTGTCTATTCCAGGGATTATCTCCTAAATGAGGGACTTGATTTTATTGTTTTTGGGCACAGGCATTGTCCGGTGGATTATGCTCTTAATAATCAAACCAGGATGATTATCCTGGGCGACTGGATAAGCCACTTCACATATGGAGAATTCGACGGGGAGGAATTCCGTCTCAAAGAATTTTAACAAGATAAAAGGTAAGGGCCGACGCACAGGCCGGCCCTAATCGATTATGATTTAATACGCATTCCGTAGAAGGAGCGATAGACAAAAACCAAGCCAACCAAAAGAAATACCAGCCCGATATAAGGAGCCAGGTTGGTGTTGTCATGTTCTGCGGCATGCAGACTCATCTCTATTGAAATCTCCGCAGCAAGAAGTCCGAAAAGTGTGGAGAATTTAATAATGGGATTAAGGGCAACTGAAGAAGTATCCTTGTAAGGATCTCCAACGGTATCTCCTACAATAGTGGCCTCATGAAGAGGGGTTCCCCTTTCTTTCAGATCCACTTCAACCACTTTTTTGGCATTATCCCAGGCTCCACCTGCATTGGCCATGTACATAGCCTGGAAAAGGCCAAACACAGCAATAGAGATTAGATAGGAAACAAAAAAGTTCGGATTAAAAAATGCGAAGGCAAGGGTAAGCGTAAATAGCACAATAAAAATGTTCCACATACCTTTCTGGGCATATTGGGTGCAAATTTTTACTACGGCTTTTGAATCCTCTACATCTGCTTTTTCTTTGCTCAGATCGATATTCTTTTTGATAAACTCAACTGCCCTATAAGCCCCTGTGGTTACGGCTTGCATGGATGCACCTGAGAACCAATAAATTACGGCTCCTCCTGAAATAAATCCAAGAATAACTGGTGCATCAGTCAGGGAGATGTTCAGCATACCTACCTTTTCCAGTATTAGAATAATAGAAAAAATCATTGTGGTAGCTCCGATAACAGCTGTGCCGATAAGAACAGGTTTAGCTGTTGCCTTAAATGTATTCCCGGCGGAATCATTTGCTTCCAGGTAATGCTTGCCTCCCTCAAAATCCGGCACAAAATCAAATTCCTTATTAATTGATTCTTTGATTCCAGGTATAGATTCCACCTGAGATAATTCAAAAACAGACTGGGCATTATCGGTTACCGGGCCATAGCTGTCAACTGCAATAGTCACAGGTCCCATGCCCAGAAATCCAAAGGCAACCAGTCCAAATGCAAATATGGATGGGTAGGTCATGATGGAATCCATCCCAAGTGTGGAAATGTGAAAAGAAGCATACATCAATATAACGAAAACCAAGCCCTTCCAAAAGGCAGAAAAGTTTCCTGCAACTATGCCAGATAATATATTAAGAGAAGCTCCTCCCTCCCTGCTGGCAGTAACAATTTCCTGAACATGTCTTGATTTAGAACTTGTAAAAGCTTTGGTGAGTTCAGGGATCAAAGCGGCTGCCAGAGTTCCGCAGCTTATAATTGTGGCTAGTTTCCACCACAGGCCGGGAGCCATGGTATCTCCCAGCAAGGACCAACTAGCCAAATAAGTAACGATTATTGAAATGATTGAAGTAATCCAAATCAACGAAGTAAGTGGATTCTCAAAATTAAATTCTTTTGCCCGGCCATATTTAGATTTGTTGTAGCCATGGTTTACCCAATATGCTACCATGGAAGTTACTACCATGAGAAGACGCATGGCAAATATCCAAACTATTAATGAAGCCTGAAACTCCACTTTAAAAACACCCAGGATAATAAATGAGATCAATGCAACTCCTGTAACACCATAGGTTTCAAAACCATCGGCCGTTGGGCCTACGCTATCGCCAGCGTTGTCACCTGTACAATCGGCGATTACACCAGGATTCCTTGGATCATCCTCAGGAAGCTTGAATACAATCTTCATCAGGTCGGCACCTATGTCAGCTATTTTGGTGAAAATACCTCCGGCGATACGCAGGGCACTGGCCCCCAATGATTCACCAATCGCAAATCCAATGAAGCAGGCTCCGGCAGCTTCACCCGGAACAAATAACAAAATAGCCAGCATCATCACCAATTCTACACATATTAATAATAAGCCGATGCTCATCCCCGATTGGAGGGGAATGGAGACCATTTCAAAAGGCTTCCCCTTAAGTGCTGCGAATGTTGTGCGGCTGTTTGCAAGGGTATTGATCCTGATTCCAAACCATGCCACACCATAGGATCCCAGAATACCCAATACTGACCATGATAATATGAGCAGTACCCGGGGGAGATTCATCCCACTGAGTACAAGGAAATAATATGTTATAGCAGAACCAACAATAAGAAATAAAATGATGAGGAACTTTCCCTGCTGAACAAGATAAGTTTTGCAGGTTTCATAGATAATACTTGAAACATCCAGCATCGACTGATGTGCGGGAAGTTTCTTAATCCTGGTGAATTGAAAGTATCCAAACAATAGTCCCAGAAGAACTATGACCATGCCATACAGTAACAATTGCCACCCATTTATTGCCCCTCCAAAAAAGGTTGCACTCGATAAATCAGGAACTTCCAGGTCGGCCTCGCCTGCATTCACAACAAATGGGAATAATAGTCCGGCCAGCATGGTGAACAGTAAACGTTTTTTCATAAAAATTTAAGGTTAATT
Organism: uncultured Porphyromonadaceae bacterium; assembly: GCA_964465145.1. Taxonomy (GTDB): domain Bacteria; phylum Bacteroidota; class Bacteroidia; order Bacteroidales; family UBA12481; genus JAUVKA01. The sequence goes on from CAYXJR010000054.1 coordinate 14,181, forward strand.
AAGTTTTATTGCACTCCAAAATTAGGAAAGCCACCCAAAATACCAAAAAAGGATATCAGTAATCTGAATAATCCCTCTACGATCAAGCCTGGAAAAAAGAAATGTCATTAAAAAGAATGCTTGATCCTAAAAAATATTACCCCCACAGCATGGGAAAAGACAATTTCAGGCAGCCATTAACTGTGCATTAACAAAACAACCCTATTTTTCACACTATTTAACAATATTTGCGTGTAACGTTTGTCAGGCTAAAGCGTCTTACTAGTGATTTAAAGATTAAAAACATTTGGGAGGAAGAAAAATGAAAACTTACAATTTGAATTTAAAAGCACTGATTCTGATCCTGGTCCTCACACTGACCGGACAATCATACGCCCATAGAAATTTTGCCCTTGCTGATGAAAAGAAGGTGGTTAAAGTTAATATGAAAGCTCCTTTGATAAAATTCATAACCAATACCCTGGAGATAACTTCTGATGACCTTGAAAACCTTAAGGTGCAGCTGAGAGAAGCAAACTTCTTTTTGATCAACAACGACAACATGGAGCTGCAGCTTACCTTAATCGATTCAGAGAATTCTGATTCGTTCCTTTTTATTGAATATGGAAACGACGACAATAAACTGGAAGACTGGATGTTCGAAGATGATTACCTGAGTTCAGAAACTGCGCCAGCTATTGAAGACTGGATGTTCGAAGATGATTACCTGAGTTCAGAAACTCCGCCAGCTATTGAAGGCTGGATGTTCGAAGATGATTACCTGAATACAGAAACTCCGCCAGCTATTGAAGACTGGATGATGGATGAGGCGTACTATGAATAGCCTTCAAAAAAATGGCATAAGCTTTGATAAGAAACATTAACAATTATTAAGACAAAAATTCCCTTCAAATAACTTACTTTGATAGCACAATTCAAATAGGATACTACATTTACAGCAAGGAGTAAATGTTTGTTTTTCGAAACAGTTATGAAGACCGGCCTCCGCCGGTCTTCTTTTTTTACCCTCCCCAAATATCCCTATCTAAACTTCGATAATTCACAGCTTCAGCAACATGTTGGGCCATTATCCTGGGAGCCCCTTCCAAATCGGCAATAGTCCTTGATACTTTCACGATACGGTCATAGGCTCTTGCGGAAAGCCCCAGCTTCTCCATAGCAGTTCTCAGTATTGAACGAGAGGGATTATCAAGCTCAATCAGGGATCGCTGCATTTTTGGTTTCATCTGAGCATTGCAATGGATTCCGGGAAAGGGTCTGAATCTTTCTTCCTGTCGTTTACGGGCAGCAGTTACGCGCTCACGGATAGTTGCGCTATTCTCTGACAAAGGTAAGGCAGAGATTTTTTCGAAACTAACCGGTACCACCTCAATATGAAGGTCTATACGGTCGAGCAATGGGCCTGAAATTTTATTCAGATATTTCTGGATTGTTCCGTTGCCACATCCGCAATTCTTTTCCGGATGATTGTAATATCCACATGGGCAAGGATTCATGCTGGCTACCAACATGAAGTTTGCCGGAAAATCAATAGAAAAACGAGCCCTGGAAATGTTGATCTTCCGGTCTTCCAATGGTTGCCGCATCACCTCCAGAACAGTGCGTTTGAATTCCGGCAGCTCATCGAGGAAAAGTACTCCATTATGAGCCAGGGATATTTCGCCAGGCTGGGGAAAGGATCCACCTCCAACGAGGGCAACATCACTGATGGTGTGATGCGGGGACCGGAATGGGCGCCTGGTAATCAGAGTAGTGTTTACACCAAGTCTGCCGGCTACAGAATGGATTTTTGTAGTTTCCAGAGATTCAGTAAGACTAAGAGGCGGCATGATTCCCGGTAATCGTTGAGCTAACATTGTTTTCCCGGCACCAGGAGAACCTATAAGGAGAATGTTATGCCCCCCTGCTGCTGCTACCTCCATGGCCCGCTTTACATTTTCCTGTCCTTTGACATCATCAAAATCAATGTCCGTTTTACTAACCTGATTGAGGAAGGTTGCCTCAATATCCACCTTAACCGGGTTCAGGTGGAGTTTTCCATTCAGGAAATCCACCACCTCTTTTAGGTTGTTAACCCCATAAGTATCTAGACCATCTACAACACCAGCCTCCTGCGCATTTAGACGAGGAAGTATTATACCCTTAAATCCTTCTTTTTGCGCCTGCAAAGCAATGGGTAATACACCTTTGATAGGCTGAAGACCTCCATCAAGGGAGAGTTCACCCATGATGACATACTTTTCCACAAGTTCTTGCTTTATCTTACCATGAGCAGCCAGAATACCAATAGCAAGAGGCAAATCAAATGCTGCACCCTCTTTGCGAATATCAGCCGGAGCAAGGTTGATTACCACTTTTTTTCCAGGCCATTTCATGCCTATTTCAGTGAAGGCGGATATAATCCTCTGCTGACTCTCCTTTACGGCATTGTCTGGCAGGCCCACCAGGCTATATCCTATACCCTCGGAAATATGCACTTCTACACGAATAGTCCTGGCGGAGATCCCATAAACCGCGCTTGCAAATGTTTTTACCAGCATTTTTCTATCTTAGTTCACTTGTATAGATGAAAGTATTATAGTCGATTGGAAAAAAAACAACTATTTTTTTATCATGAACAAGAGGCTTAAGCAAAAATACCAGGGGATAATACTTGGATATGGGATCATACCGGTCCCAACCGGGATCTTGAGAGCTGAAGTCATTAATTCTTTAAAGATGAAATCCACAAGGGTTTGCCCGGAATGTCAGCATGAGGACTTTAGCAAGAATGCCAGGTATTGTGATCGCTGCGGATCGGAACTTAAGAATGAAGAATAAACCCAAACTGCCGCTTTTTTGTTACCTTTGCAGTGCAGGGCAAAGATCAAATATTTTCAACGATAATGGCATTTTTAAAAATCGAAAAACCCAAGCAGTTCAATTACATCCCACGTTTCTACGATTCGGCCAAAGAAGATCTGGAGACCAGGATCAAAATGGTAGAAAATGAGCTCAAACGAGAGGAAACCGGGGAATATATGCCCAATCTTAAAGGGCAATTTCGAAAAAGGCATGAAGCCCTTTACGGCCCGGTATCCAAACCTAAGGGGCGCAGCCTTAGTCGCTGGTTTGTACTAATCATATATGCCGTTTTGGTAGTAGCTATCATTTTCATGGTTTTGAACATACTTACTTATCTAAGTTAAAAACCTTCTGATGGCTGATATCATCCGAGTCTTATCTGACGCTGTGGCAAATCAGATTGCAGCCGGCGAGGTTATACAGCGTCCGGCCTCAGTAATAAAAGAACTGGTTGAAAACTCGGTTGATGCCGGGAGCGACAGAATTCAGGTAATTATCAGAGATGCCGGGAGATCTTTAATCCAGGTAGTTGATAATGGTTGCGGGATGTCGGCAAACGATGCACGACTAAGTTTAGAACGCCATGCTACATCCAAGATCCGTGAAACTGAAGACCTTTTTGCCATCCGCACAATGGGATTCCGGGGAGAAGCTCTGGCATCCATCGCCTCAATATCCCAGGTGGAAATAAAAACAAGGAGGATGGAAGATGAAATGGGTACCAAAATAAATGTCGCCGGATCGGAGATTGAATTACAGGAACCCGCGGGATGCAATGCAGGAACCTCTTTCTCAGTTAAAAATTTGTTTTACAACGTGCCTGCCCGCAGGAGGTTTTTGAAAACTACCAGCACCGAATTAAAACATATCATAACCGAATTCCAAAGAATAGCCCTGGCTCACCCGGAAATAGGACTTAACCTTAACCATAATCAAACAGAAATCTATAACCTTCCACCAGAAACCAGAAGGGAAAGAATCGTACATATCCTGGGCAATCATTTCAATCACAGCCTGGTACCTCTTGACACTAAAACAAGTATTGTTAATATTAGCGGATATATCGGTAAACCTGAAAAAGCAAAAAAAAACTACGGAGAGCAATTCTTTTTTGTCAACCATCGCTTCATACGCCATCCCTATTTTAATAAAGCAGTGATAAATGCATACGGCTCCCTGCTTCCCCCTGAAACATATCCATCCTACTTTATTTTTCTGGAAATTGACCCTTGCCATATAGATATTAATATTCATCCCACAAAAACTGAGGTCAAGTTTGATGATGAACAAGTAATTTTTCAAATGCTCCTCGCTTCGGTAAAGGAAGGTTTGGGACGGTTTAACATTACACCATCCCTGGATTTTAATCAGGAGGGGGCTATAGAAATTCCTATATTGCATAGAAAGGATTCATTCAATATGCCGGAAATTCAAATTGATCCGGAATACAATCCTTTTTCAACAGATCATCATAATTTCGACAATTATGGTCATACCGGCCATAAAACCAACATAAACCAAAACTGGGAAAGCCTTTATGAAGGGATTAAGAATCCTGCTCCAGAGAATCTGGTTCCGGAAGATAGGAACAGCAGGACGCTGATACAGATAAGGCAAAAATACATTATCACCACAGTAAAATCAGGAATTCTAATGATCCATCAAGCCCGTGCACTCGAACGAATTCGCTATGAGGAGCTTTTAAAAACTATGCAGCAACCTGAAGGAGTGGGCCAAAAGAAACTTTTCCCGGTGCAGTTCGATTTGAATCCAGCAGACCTGGCTCTGCTAAAGGATATCCAAGCCGGCCTAAACCAGGTGGGATTTGATATTGAAGAATTTGGAGGAAACACAATAATAATCCATGCTATCCCGATTGTTTTGGACGGACAAAATGCCAAGTCATTGCTGGAGAATCTCATAGATCATTATAAGCAGGAAACTTTAAATCTGGAAGCCGATATCCGGGAACAAGTAGTCCGGGGTATCGCCCGTGCTTCTTCAAAAATTTCGGGATCAGCCTTAGGACCCGAAGAAATGCAAAACATGATCGACCGTCTTTTTGCCTGCGAAACACCCCAAATAACACCCGATGGCAAAAAAGTGCTGACGATCTTGCAGATGGCAGAGCTTGAAAAACGATTTTCCTGAAATGGATCACTTTTTGATGGCCCTTCACATAATAAAAATTAATCACTAAAGAAAAGGATAAATGCAACGATTTGGCGGAAGATTGGGTAATATACCACCGGCAGTACTTAACTTACTGATTATTAACGTCCTTCTGTTTCTAATTACTTCATTGTTCCGCAGCCAGGGATTGAACCTGGAACGATGGCTGGCACTTTACTATCCGGGTTCTGACTTTTTCCGTCCTTATCAGCTAATCACCCACATGTTTATGCATGCCAATATCATGCATATATTCTTTAATATGTTCGCCTTGTGGATGTTCGGTCGTGTTCTTGAAGGAGTTTGGGGTGCCAGGCGATTCCTGGTTTACTACTTCGTTACTGGCCTGGGAGCTGCCGGATTGCATCTACTGGTTAGTTATATACAATTTGGCAACATTTCTACCGAGGCTGCAGCAGCTATTAATACCCTTTCACCAGAAGTATTCGCCCAGTTTGTAAAAGATTATTTCCCAAAAGACCTGAGTCGCATATCTGACTTTCTGTCTGCATGGCTGAATGATCCATCTCATCCGGGATACATCAATGAGGCCACCAATTTCATCCAAACTTCCGTTTCACATAAGATAGATATCCCAACAGTGGGAGCCTCCGGAGCCATATTTGGTGTACTACTGGCTTTTGGGATGCTTTTCCCCAACACCCGGCTAATGCTAATTTTCCCTCCTATTCCAATAAAGGCTAAATGGTTTGTTATTGGTTATGGATTAATTGAACTTTATTCAGGAATCGCTAATAACCCCGGTGATAATGTTGCCCATTTTGCCCATCTTGGAGGCATGATCTTTGGTTTTATTATGATAAAATACTGGAACAAAACTAACCCCAAACGGTTTTATTAAAAATGAATATCGGAGAAGAAATTCGAAAGATTTTTAACCAGGGAACAAGCCTGACCAAGCTGATATTAATCAATCTTGGAGTATTTTTAATATTGAAGATACTAGGAGTATTCTTCTATCTCTTTCAAAATGACCTGGCAGATTCAACCTTTATTAATTACCTGGCCCTGCCTGCTGATCTTTCAACACTGGCAAAACGCCCATGGACAATTCTGAGCTATATGTTCCTGCATTATGGCTTTTTCCATATTTTATTCAACATGCTGTGGCTATTTTGGTTTGGTAAAATCTTCCTGGAATACCTGGATCAAAAAAAGCTTCTTTCTATATATTTATTAGGGGGAATCTCAGGTGGTGCTCTGTTTATCCTCGCATATAACGTCTTTCCGGCATTTCAGCAATCCCTTCCCATTTCTGTTGCTTTGGGAGCTTCAGCAGCTGTGCTTGCCATCGTTATGACAATTTCTTTTTATGCCCCGGATTACCGTATTAACCTCATGTTTATCGGTCCGGTTAAGCTAAAGTACATTGCAATAGCAACCATCATTATGGATATCCTGAGTATTCAAGGAGATAATGCAGGAGGACATATTGCCCATCTTGGTGGAGCCCTGTTCGGCTTCATATATGCCAGTCAGATTAAAAAAGGGAAAGATATATCACGTGGATTCAACCGATTGATGGACTGGGTGGTTACGGTTTTTAAACCCAGGCCCAAACTAAAAGTGGATTATAAACGTCCCAAGCATAAAACAGAAACCGATATTGAATATAGAACCAGGAAAGTCGAGGAACAAAAAGAGATTGACAGAATCCTCGAAAAGATCTCCAAATCAGGGTATGAGGCCCTGAATAAAGAAGAAAAAGAAATACTTTTCCGGACATCCAATAAATAACCAAACTGGTTAGCAAGCTTTATGCGTCGACTTTTAAAATGGGTACTAAACATATTGACTCTGGTACTTGGTTTGCTGCTGGCAGGGGCATATACATCCCAGTTCCTTAATCCAGGTGTTTTTTGGCCTGTTTCCTTTTTAGGTTTGATTTTTCCAGTCGTTCTTGTTGGCAGCATTATTTTGCTGATTATTTTAGTTATTAATCGAAGTAAGGCCTCATTTATTATTTTGGGACTTCTACTTATTGGTTGGAATCCTATCCGAAAATCTTTCAATATTTTCTCAACGTCTCAGACTGTGGAAAACACACCTGGAGTGAGGATCATGAGTTATAATGTACGTATTTTTGACAATTTTAATTGGACAGGCCAGGAAAATAGTGGTCAGAAGCTACTGGATTTTGTTGCTGAGCGGAAGCCTGACATCATCTGTTTTCAGGAATTCATGGTCAAAAATACCGGGAACTTTGGTCTTGAGAGTATTACTCAAAAACTGGATTTCGCCCCCTATAAGCACATAAAATATATTTATGAGGGCAGCAAAAATAAAGTGGGGCTTGCCATCTTTTCAAAGTACCCAATAATTCATACCGGCAGCAAATACCTTTCTGATCACGACCAGCTTTACATTTATGCAGATATAAAGATTAAGGAGGATACGATTCGTATTGTAAACAACTACCTGGAATCCAACCGCTTCAGCCAGAAACAGATAAACCTGATTGACAGCATTACCTCCAAAAGCCCAAAAGAGAAAAAAAACGAATATCTGGGAATCATCCGGAATATGAAATCAGCATATATCAAGCGGGCCGAACAGGCAAACCATATACATGATGAAATACTCCTTTCCCCCCACCCCGTAATTGTAACTGGCGATTTTAACGATACTCCGGTCAGCTATTCCTACCAAACGATTTCAAAGGGTTTGAAGGATGCTTTTGTTTCCTCGGGGCAAGGATTGGGTGCTACATACTGGCAGTTTATCCTTCCTTTGCGAATCGATTATTTACTGCATGGTCCCGAAATTTTATCATCAGAATTTACCACCCATGATGTTCGATTTTCTGATCACCGTCCGATTGAGGCAACCTTCTGGATTAATGGATTAAAAGGGGAGAGAAGATAATTCCACATTCCCACCTGAAAGAATTATTCCAATCCTTTTTCCTTCCCAGCCGCCCGGGTTTTGCATAAGGGCTCCCAAAGGAACCGCTGATGAAGGTTCAATAATGATTTTCATCCTCTCCCATGTCAGGCGCATAGCCTTCAAAAGATTCTCCTCGCTGCACAGGCATATTTTATCAACATGTTGACTTATTGCCTTGAATGTCAGATCACCCAAGGATGTTAGCAAGCCATCCGCTATAGTTTGCGGATGCTCTGAGGGAATAATTTTACCGGCCTGAAAAGATCGGTATGCATCGTCGGCACCGGAAGGCTCACCAGCCCAAACCTGGATGTTATGATCAATCCCTTTTGCACAAATTGCCGTTCCACTGAGCAGGCCCCCTCCTCCAACAGGAGCCATAACAATATCCAGATCTGGCACATGGGCCATTAATTCCAATGCCGCAGTACCCTGCCCCGCTATAATATCAAATCTGTTATACGGATGAATGAAAGTACATCCCGTTTCCCTGATTACTTCCTCCATGGTTGATTCCCGGGCTGCCAGAGTGGGCTCACAGTAATAGATCCTGGCCCCATATCCGGCAACAGCTTTCTTTTTAACCTCAGGACTATTATCAGGCATTACAATATATGCCGCCAGATTTTTCATGGCTGCAGCTTTTGCCAGAGCTGCGGCATGATTGCCGGAACTATGTGTACCCACCCCCCGGAGAGCCTCATCAGCTGATAACTGAAGGACAGCATTGGTCGCTCCACGGAATTTGAAGGCTCCAGCTTTTTGCAAATTTTCACACTTAAAGAAAAATTCCGCACCCATAAATTCATTTACCAACTTTGATGTCAAAACCGGGGTTTGATGAATAAAGGGTTTAATGCGTTGATGGGCTTCTTTGATATCATAAAGCGTTGGAAGTAATAAATCCATGGAATTATTGGTTTTAACAGGACAGATACCAAAGTTAAAAAATTACAGGTAATCCACCTATCTTTATGGCACAAACAGAAATCAGGTATGGAACATCTCCGTAAGATTATTGAAGAAGCCTGGATGGACAGGTCATTATTAAATAATATAAAAACCATTTCGGCGATTGAAGAGCTGATTGAAATGCTGGACCTCGGGAAAGTTCGTGTCGCCGAACCGATAGAGGATGGCTGGAAGGTGAATGAATGGGTAAAGAAGGGAGTTATCCTGTATTTTCCTATTCGTAAAATGGAAACTTTCGAAGCTGGTCCATTAGAATTCCACGACAAAATCCCTCTGAAAAAGAATTACCAGGAGCTTGGCATACGTGTTGTCCCACATGCAGTAGCCAGATATGGAGCCTATATTTCTTCGGGAGTTATATTGATGCCCTCTTATGTGAATATTGGGGCCTACATTGAGGAAGGAACTATGGTAGACACCTGGGCCACCGTGGGTTCCTGCGCCCAGATTGGGAAGCATGTACATCTTAGCGGCGGTGTTGGGATTGGTGGTGTACTTGAGCCCGTACAAGCTGCCCCAGTTATCATTGAAGACAATGCCTTTATTGGTTCCCGTTGTATTATTGTTGAGGGCGCCAGGGTAGGCAGGGAAGCAGTTCTTGGTGCCAATGTAGTCGTAACAGGTTCTACCCGGATCATTGACGTAAGCGGAAATGAGCCAAAGGAATACAAAGGCTATATCCCGCCCCGGAGCGTGGTAATCCCTGGTTCATTTCCAAAAAAATTCAATGCCGGGAAATACAATGTTCCTTGTGCCCTGATTATTGGTCAGAGAAAACCCTCAACAGATAAAAAAACCTCGCTGAATAATGCCCTGCGGGAATATGATGTATCTTTTTAGAGACAAAACCTGACATGATCCCCCTATCCGTTGTAATAATTTCGTTCAATGAGGAGAAGGACATCGGCCGATGCCTGGAATCGGTAAAGGAAGTTGCTGACGAAATTCTGGTTGTCGATTCTCTTTCTACCGATAGCACGCCTGAAGTTTGCCAGTCATTCGGGGTCAGGTTCATATCCCATACTTTTGAGGGCTATGTCAATCAAAAAAACTTTGCCCTCAAGGAGGCAAAATATGATCATGTGCTTTCACTTGATGCAGACGAAGCTCTCTCTGAACCATTGAAAAAGGTGATCATAGATATCAAGAACAACTGGGAATATGATGGTTATATATTCAATCGGCGCAACAGATACTGTGGCAAATGGATGAGGTTCACCACCCTGTATCCCGACCGCAAATTACGATTGTTTGATCGGCGCAAGGCTCAATGGGCAGGGTATGATCCTCATGATCAGGTGAAAATGGCTACAGGATCTTCAGTAATGCGTATTCATGCAGACTTGTTGCACTGGGCCATGGAGGATCTTGAGGAACAAAAAAGGAAGACTTTGAATTTCGCTGAGATTGCAGCCCGGGCCTATGCTGATTCAGGCAAAAAACCATGGCCGGGTCAGGGCCTTATCCACGGTAGCTGGCGATTCTTTAGGGAGTATTTTTTTCAACTGGGAATTTTGGAAGGCAAGCATGGAATCCGGATCGCCTGGTATTCAGCCAGATATGCGTATCTAAAATACACGCTTTTAAAAAAGATTATAAGTCATGGCGACAAACCCTCCGATTGAAGAAATCCAGGCCTGTGTTAAAACTCTCAGAGAAGGAGGCCTGATTCTCTACCCTACCGATACAGTCTGGGGAATAGGTTGCGATGCGGTGAATAACGAGGCTGTTAATAAAATATTCTCCCTAAAAAAGAGAGAGGCTGGGAAAAGCATGCTCATCCTGGCCTCCGACATAAACATGGTAAGCCGTTATGTCATGGGGCTGCCGGAAATTGCTGTAGAACTTTTCGACAATGCAACAACGCCTTTAACTCTAATTCTTCCCGAAGCGGTTAATCTGGCCAGGGATGTACCTGCCAGCGACCAGAGCGTAGGTATAAGAATCCCACATGATGCTTTTTGCCTGGAGGTATTAAAAACATTCCGTCGTCCGATCGTCTCGACCTCAGCAAATTTCTCTGGAGAACCAAGTCCTTCATGGTTCGGAGAAATTAATCCGGTTTTAATAGAAAAAATGGATTTTGTTGTTAAGTGGAAACGAGAAGATCATTCAAGACACCTTCCCTCCTCAATAATCAGAATAAATACCGACGGAAGTTTTAGAATTATCAGGTTGGGCGGGGCTAATTAATATCCAACAAACCCTCTGGAAGGTCCATGCTGATTCGGGAATTTGCCTCATCAAGAGAAACAATCCACTCTTCCCTGGCCGGAATAAGGACCTCTTTTCCTTTGATAATCAACTTGAACAAAGGGTTATTAGGAAGATCAATATAGTCCTCAATCCTACCCATCTCACCTGTTTTAACATCAACCAGGGTAAATCCTATCATCGGGGAAATCCCACCTGAAGAATCAACTATCGCAGGTTTAAAATCATTTGGGAACCATACGTCATTCCCCAACAATTCCAAGGCTTTATCCTGGCAGCTCAGGCCAACAAGAGCCAGAACAAAATGTTTTTCATCACGCCAGATAATGCTTTCCTTTCTCGTTCGGAAAGGCACCAGACCAACATCAATATCAATAAAAACCCACTCCGGCCAGTCTTCGGGTTCCGACATCTTTAAATACGTAGAAACAGAGACCTGGCCACTTATTCCGTGAGTCTTGAATACTTTGCCTATTTTAAAAGCATCCTTTCGTAGCATACTATTTACTGATTGTGATTTTTTGGCCTTTGGATTGATAATTAGGCGTGACAATCCGGTATATGTATTGACCCGCCGGTAGATCCTCCCGTGACACATCCAACTGGCTTTGATCGGGATGAACAGGTTCACGCAGAATCTCTGATCCTTCCATATTGTATAGGATGAACCAGCTTTCACGAGGCTGACCGGGAATAGAATAGTTTAGCTTAAAAGAGCCTGATGAAGGATTTGGGAATGCAGGCCCCAGGTCCATTCCATCACTTAAATACTGTTGGTTATCCAGCCCCAGCCATACACCTGGGATACCGTAAATATGCGTGGTAACATAGTATGGAAAAGACGAGTAGTCCGTTTCATACACCAAAAGTTTGGATCCTGCATCTTTCGTATTGTATACCAGGGAGTATGCCCCTTTAGGAACATCAAGCAAAACTAATCCTTGTTCATCAACCACACGGGTTGTGTAAACATAATAATAGGAGGTAGATGTTTGAATATATTCGTAATATACAACCAGCATCTCAACCTTATCATCAGTATTAAAAAGGTGTTGTGAAACAAACTGGATGTCGGACAGCCAATGGTCATTTGGAACTGAAATATTGATTGTTTTCCATAGTTGGTAATTGGGTTTATAGATCTTACATTTTTCGGTTCCAACATCCATAATATAAAACACTGAACCCTCACTTTCGAGTTCGGTCCAGGTACCCGAGTAAGCTGTACTATATTCTGATTGAATTTGGGCCATGGTGGTCCAGCTGATCAAAACGAACAAGCTCAAAATAAATTTCTTTTTCATCCTAAAAAATTAATTTTCATTTATCAGATAACATTTTTCGATACACAAAAGCTAAAAGTGCTGAAACCAGAATAAAGCTCAGGGTCCAGGCAAGGTGACCAGCAAACAGAGTCTGCTTACCAAGCCATGCGGCTAAATTACCAATAAGGATCCATTGAATAACATATACCAGTGTTACTTCCCGCCCCATGAAGCTCAGGAAAGCCGCACGAAGGGGTTGAGATTCAAAATTCATCAGGCTTATACTGTACACCAGCAGTATCATAAAGGAAAGTGCCCAGAGATAAAAAACCAAATTATGGTGATAATATTCTGGCAATATTGTCGACACATTAAATCCCATTTTAAGTCCTAAAATAAAGCCCACAAGAGAAAAACCCATTATCAATCCTTTTCCCCAGGCAGGAATAAGCTTCCATTTTTGTAAGCCATAAGCATGTAATGCCAGGCCAGTTAATGGATATGCCAACCAGGGGAAAAGAGGGAAATAGGACCATTCAGCCGTACCACCAAAAAAGGCAGTGACATATCTTGCAGTATTCCAACCATCAATCATCTGGTTGATCCAGGGCGTCATTCCTGCTACTAACAGGGCAATAATAAGCAGAAACAAGGGATGCCAGGAAATTTTTTTAATACCGCCGATGATGATCAGGGAGAGTCCGGCCAGAGGCAATATATCAACACCGAGAATACTGCCGTAGATTAATTCAGGATAACCTGAGTTGATGAACTTAATAATGTAGGAGATATTGAGCAGTACATTCAGGAGCATTCCACCTGCAAAGAGGAGTAGCCCGCGCTTTACCATCCCGAGAGAACTTGCCCTTGTAAAACCGACAAAATATCCCATAACAATCATAAAAACAGGGGCAGCCGGGACTCCGCCCAGAAACAGTGATATTTTCCCAAAAGCACTCTCAAGCAGATCCGGATTAACAAGTTGCTCCATCACGTGTACCTGGATCATCAATACAACAGCCAGTCCTTTCAGAACATCGGGCAAAACAAGTCGTATATTTTCTTTACTCATTATTTGATCAGGGATAGGCCTTCCAAAGCAGAAGCATCGCCAGGTTTATTCAGGAGTGATTTTTGAAATAGTATTTTGGCCTCCCTTGAATTACCGAGTTTCAGATGAGTCCAGGCCATCATATTCAATCCATCATAGTCAAAAGGATACAGGTTTACTACCTTTTCGAAAAGTGGTTTTGCTTTTAGAAATTCGTTTCTTCCGTAATAAACCAATCCAAAACGGAAATTTGCAATGGAGTTCATGGGATCAATCCGCAATATTTCCTCATAAATACGAATTACCTGCGTCCAGTTCCCCATAGAGGAAAGGGGGTATATTAATCCAAAACGGGCCTCTATTCCCATAGGCATCAGGCTCACAGCACGTTGATAATATGATTGTGATTCATCAAGCATACCTGCCAGGTAGCTCAGCCACCCCAGGCGGAGATTCAGCTCATAATTATCTTTATTATAAACACTTTTTAGGACATCCAGCCCTCCTTTATAATCTCCGGCTGTTTCTTTAGCGTAACTCGATGAGAAAGCATCCACTAAAACCTGTTGATTTTGACCAGAAGCAACCCCGCTAAGGGCTAATCCGATAAATATAATGATCAATCGAGTTTTTAAAACTTCCATGTTATTCCTCCAATAAAGCTGTTACTCAAGTATTTTTTCGATTCAGTCAGGGTTTGTATGTCCCCGTTATCTATTTCCCATAAATGCTCTCTTTGCTGCAGCTGATACCGGAACGTCAGAGATAGCCCCTTAGTGATATCAGGGATAATCAGGTTTAATCCACTTCTTAGAAGTATGGGATCCTGGTTGTTATACACTATGTATGCTGATTTTTCTGACCATCCTGCCATTTTCCCGGCACCGGCATGGGCCTCAACCCAAAGATGAGGGAAAATCTTCACACCGGCCAGGCCCTGCCAAACCCAATTCCCCTCCTCTTCATCCGTATCCAGAGGGATCACCCTGTTGGTATGTGCCTGAAGATACAGGTTCAGGTTTCCCAACGGATACCACATCAGATCCAAACCGGTTTGAACCCCGGGCTGGTTCCCTAAATTATAATAGGATGCACTTAAACCAGCCAGAACAGTGCGAAATCTATGCTTTAAGGCCCCCTCAACTACAAAATCCTTGTATTCAAACCTTTCCTGGGTGAATTGATCCATTCCCATCGGAGCCGGTTTATAGTCCATATAATTAAAATCTCCCTTAATAAAATGGCCGGCCAGGCCCAGATACCAATTTGGGTTCAAAGTCCACTCTCCGCCCAGATAAAGGCCTAACTGGGAGTTCTGGTATTCAGAATCGTATAACTGCATCCCTAATGAAGACGACAACGAAACTTCCTGTAATGCACTGAATTTCATCTGATTGAGCCCCATAATCATAGCAAACCGTTCACCATAGTTAAGCTCAAGACCTCCTGCAACATATGAGTACTTTTTCAGGAGATAATGATCCACTTTGAGACCATCAGGTTGATAAGAAATCAAGCTGTCCAATCCACTCATAGCAACCTGTCCGCCCTCCAGAAATAGTCCGCTAATACCAAATTCTCCTGGAACACCCAATTTTTTGCGTGTGGATTCTGGCATGTCCATAGCAATCATCCTGGCTTCTTGCCGTCGGCCTGACCATAGTAAGGAATAATATAAATATTCCAGAGTCAGGGGATCTGATTCATTAAAATCCAGAGCTTTTCGAAAATGAGCGCTAGCAGACTGGTAGTGTTTAAGATTAAACTCCGCAATTCCTAAGCGCATACGGAGATAATAGTAATCAATTCCAGTGTCCAGACCCTTTTGTCCCAGTTCTAATAATTCTTTCCATTGAGATTCTTCGTACAACTGGTAGGTTTTCTTGTCCAGATCGGCAAAACCCATTTTTTCCTGGGCATTGGAACCAAGGGTAATCAGGAAAAATATTATCCAAACAGACCACTTTATTTCCATTGCAATTCTATTTCTCGGTTATTATAATATCCTTTGAGGCCTACTAATCCATTCCTTCCTATCCTGAAATCAAAATTCCAGTAATAAGCCGATTGGTAAAATGCTTTTCTTAGGATTTTGCTGGTAAGTTGTATTTCCGTTGGATCCAGCTCATCATCCACGGATATATAGCTCAGAGAATACTCAGATTTCAGAACCTGAGCGAAGGGAGCCATAACATCCTGCATCAGGGCTTTGACTCCTCTAAAGCACTGATTTATGGGTAGGTTATCATTTACAGTAAGTCCTGGGAGATACACAAGGGGAAGTTTATACATAGCCAGGTATAAAAACCGAAGCGGAGCTTTTCCTGGCCCGGCAAAATGCGTGAAACAGAAAACCTGGGTATCATGTTTGAAATAAGCCCTGGCATGATGTTTCTTACAATACAGGTAAGTTTCATTGAAAGGAGTTGATTTCACTTCGAATTCAAGCTCTTCTGAAATTCCTCCATCAGTAAAAGTAAATTTGACTGATCTTAAACAGTTGCTCCGACTGCCAAAGTTGCAATCATCAGGTAGTCAAC
>CAYXJR010000055.1:0-29949 GCA_964465145.1 uncultured Porphyromonadaceae bacterium
AAAGTGATCATGCCCAAAAAGGGGAAATGTAATAAGCAAGAGAGGGAGGAAGAAAGCCAGCGACAGTTTAAACTGTTAAGAAATCAGCACAGTGCAGTGGAATCCAACATTAATGAATTGGAGTGCAGGGGATTGGATCGGTGCCCGGACCGGGGATATGGGAATTTCAAACGATACATCGGACTGGCTGTCGGGGCATACAACCTGCGGCGCATTGGACAAGAGCTGATTGCGATCCAACGAAAACAGCAAGAGGCTTTTAGTGTGTGTGCTACAGCGGCTTAAGGTTATGGATCATATGTTGATAAACCTATTCTTATTGGGATAGGTGTGTCTGAAAATTGGGAAATACGCCTAAAACTTAGAAAATTGACCAGGTCTGAATGAGAATTCTAGAAAATCAGCAATTATTACTCGATTTTCCAGATGATCAATTTAATATTAATGTGAAAAATGAACAAAAATCCAGAAAAATGGGAGTTTTCTTTTAGACACTACTTATTATACAGCAGGAACTTATAGTGTGAGCCTTACCGTTACGAATAATGTAGGATCAAATACTATTACCAAAACAGGTTATATTGTGGTTTCAGAAGATACCGGGCCTGGCTATTGTGAACCATCCAATATTGATAATTCAAGTGATTATATTAGTTCTGTAAATATAGATGGAACTTCAGGTGCCTCAGGACGGGGAGAATTCGGCTATGATTATTATAATACCTCGGGCTTCCAATTACCGGCGGGCGGTAGTTATGCAGTAAGTCTTTCCCCATACAATAGTAAAAATCGGAATTTCTGGCGCATCTGGATTGATTTTAATGGGGATGGTGATTTTGATGATACCGGGGAAACTGTTTTTACAGCTAATAACAAAAAGGGGCCGGCAATTGGGACTATTTCAATTCCATCAGGACTATCCGGTATAACCCGGATGCGAATTTCCATGAGAACCGGCAGCTCGCCGGCACCATGCGATGATAATTTTGGTGGAGAAGTAGAGGATTACGATGTTGATATTATTGCGGGTGGAATTATTGGGGGCCTGCAATTTGAACAGGATATTGATGATTCTGAATTGGTAATAAATATCTTCCCTAATCCTGTTAAAGATATATTGACTATTCACACAGGGAAAGTTCCAGAGGAGTCAACGATTCGTATATTCAATATATTTGGGAAGGAAATGATTTGGCAATCTGTTACTTCGGACAACACGGAGTTGGATTTAAGCTCATTTACAAAGGGAGTTTATTTTATGATTTTCAGAGATCAAAGTCAGCAAATCATGAAAAAGTTTGTGAAAGACTAATTCAAACACACGCAATTGGTCTTTTATGTTGGATTGGAAGGGAGTGCTCACAATTGAACACTCCCTTTTTATTATTGCATATTGGATGAAAGTAACATAATATTAGAGGCTTACCAATATTTCTATCGAAGTAAAATCACTCTTTTTGAAAGACTGCTTGCGCCGGTATGCATTGTTACCAGGTAAATGCCATTCCCCACGGGTTGCAGCTGATCATTCCCCCCGTCCCATATTATTGAATAGTTTCCTGCCGCTTGTTTTTGGGATACTAAGGTTTTTACTTTTTTACCAAAAGCATCAAAAATCCAAATCTCAACGCTTCCATCTGTTTCGAGTCGGTAATCAATGGCAGTTGAATTGCTAAATGGATTGGGGTAACAAGCAAGCAATTCCTGGATCTCATCCATGGAAATCAACTCAGTTGAAACGCTTCCATTAGCCAATTCATTTGCCACCAGCACATCATCAATATTCCAGCCGCCGAGGGCATAGCTAATATTGGTTTCCAATTCGAAAGTAATCCTAACATCAGGATTTTGGTCTGCAATGTCAGAAATATCTATCAGTTGCTCAGTCCACTCCTGGTCGGAATGCCCGCGAACAGAACTTTTCCAGACCTCGATATCATTAACCTTGATACTACCAATATCACTGACCCGGGTATTAAGCCATCTCATATATTTAAGCCCGACATTTTTCATATTAGAACAGTCTATCGATGGGCTCCTTAAGTAATTATAAACATTGTTCTGGTACTCCCCATCCCAGCTGTCGCCCATATAGGAGTCCCATCCCAAATCTGTGCCCCAGCTATTATTGCCTGAGAAGGCTGCTGACGGATCTCCAGCTTTTCCGACAGGCTTGCCTAATTGCCAGTCGTCGTGGTTATTAGAAGAGGTCTGGTACGAGGCATGCGTCCAGTTCTTGGCTCCGTTTTCAAAATCATCGAAGAAACCAAAGATATTATCAAGATTGAATTTTAATTGACTAGCATATCCCTCATAACTATTGATATCTACCAGAATAACTGCAGAAGTAAATGCCGGGGTGTTTTGATCCAGACTAATCTCAAAATCAAAAGAAGCTTCCTCCTGGATGCCCAGTGATGCCTGCTCATAAAAATCAGTTAACAAGTTGAAATGGCCATCCGTGGAGGTGAAGGATACGGTGATGTCATTGATTGTCTGTCGGCCAAGGTTTTCAACCATGACTTCCACTGTGGCGGTTTCACCATTATCCAAAATACCATTTTGGTTGCCCTCATCGTCATGGATTATTATTTCAGTAATTTCAAGGGATGGAGTATAAGCCTCATAGGAAAAATTTCCTTTCCAGGCAAAGCCAATCTCATCACTAATTTCAATGAAAAAATCTACAACTTCTCCATTCGGACAGTCTGGTTTTAGATTAAAAAGCAGGGTGTCGCTTGATTGAAGCTCTGAAAAATGTGCAATAGTTCCGAAATAAAGACTGTCTGTAACAAAATCAATATATGAACTGGAAGACCATACTTTCAAATAAGTCCCCTGAGCTGTAATGAGTTGGTCGTTATAAAGGGTAATAAAAATGCCAGGAGTTTCTCCTATATTGATTAATCCGTCTCCATTTCCGGAAATACGGTCACTTGAGTTATCATTCAATTCAAAAGATCTGACCTGAAGGTCGGGTGAGGGTTCCATTTCCATGTCAAAAGTTAGCAAGCTGTCGGGTGAAATAGCAACCTCCTTTGTGATGCTGCGGTATCCCGGAGCTGTTATTTCCATTGTATATGTTCCCGGTTCCAAATACCGGTAATAACGACCATAAAGCTCATCAGACAGGCGCGGAAGCAGCTTCCCCTGGTCATCGAACACAGGGAAACCTATCTCTGCAATCACTGGTAATCCGGTCTGCTTGTCGGTGATACGGCCAGTGACACCAGCAAGGCTTGCCTGGCGAAACAGCGTTTTCATCCCTTCCAGATTTCTTTCCACGACCTGAGGAATGACACTTGCTTCCGGGGTCTGACTGGTATACATCTCAACTGTGAAAGCATGGGTATTATGAGTGGCATACATGTAATCACAGTATTCCCCGGCTGTGAAATACCAATCCCCTCCCTGACGTAATTCATAGTGTCCTGTAGAACTTCCCGCTGGGAAGGTGATTGATTCTGCCACTTTATCCCCCAGGTAAGTTAGTGCTGAAGAATCTGGCGCGGCTTCATCAGTGTGGGTCCATGGCAGAAGCACCAGCCGGCCGGAGGTGTGGTAAGTCAGGCTCATTACGGGAGGATATTGTGCAGCCAAATCCCTTATGGCCTGTGTCTCCGGCTCTGAAAAAGGGGTGAGCCCATGATTCTCGGAAGCTGTATGTTCAAAAGAATAATTTCTGTTCAGATCAACGCCATTTTCGTTGGTGCGCCGTATAGCCTCCCTGCCATCCGGGTTAACCATGGGGACGTACCAGATTTCCATATTGTTGATCCAGTCAGTAACCTCTGGATCTGTTCCATAATTGTTTAACAGGAAGTCAATCTGGAAAAGAGTGGCTTCAACACTGAGTACTTCATTTCCGTGGTGGTTTCCGAGCATCAGTATCGGCGTTTCATCTTCATCGGCCAGCGGGTTATCCGATATTTTCAAACAGCATATTGCACGTCCGAGAACTGAATAGCCAATTGTGTCCAATTTGGTGATTTCAGGAAAGGTTTCGGCAAAGTCGGCTAAAAGATCGATTGTCTCCTGGTGATTATGATAATCATTATAAGAACCTGTCTTAAATCGGTTGCCAATGAGCTCCTTAAAGCTGTTAGCAATGAATTCAACCTTTACCCCATCAATGCCAAGGTTTTTTATCTGTTCGGGATAGGCCAGTACATCCATGTATTCATCCACCCTTGAATTGTATACTGTAATCCCCTTTGATTCTATGCTTCTTAACTGACTGAAATCTTCAGCGTAGATTCTGTATAATTTTTGTTTGGATTCCTGAGCATAGCTGATTGAGGAAACCATAACCAGAAAAAAGGATAATAATAGTTTGATTTTATGCATGATTAAATATTTTCCAACAAGATAATCAGATAATTTCAGTTATTCAGTAATTCAGTTATTCATTGACTCGGTAACTCGGATACTCGAATGGAATCAAAAGCATCAAACAGGAACCGAAACTGTAATAAAATAAATGATATTATTAAATTTACCACTACTAATTCTCACTTAATCATTATTAATTCCCAAGGATATGAAAGCTTCACCACTGTTTAAAAAACTGGTTTTTACAATTATAGGACTAGTCTTATCATCTCAAATATTTGCTGAAAAGGGCACCCGCTTACTTCATGAACCAGACATATCAAATGACCTGGTTGTATTTGTTTATGCCGGAGATTTATTCACTGCTCCCCTTTCTGGGGGACAAGCATCAGCATTAACCACTGATATTGGTTCAGAGTCTGGCCCCAAGTTCTCTCCTGATGGTAAATATGTTGCTTTTAACGGTGAATATGATGGAAACCGTGATGTTTATGTAATCCCTAGTGGGGGAGGATTACCCATTCGGTTGACCTGGCATCCTGGATATGATCAGGTACAGGGATGGACTCCTGATGGGAAAGTTCTTTTTAGTTCGTCCCGCTTCAATCCAAATGGAAGGTCCCAATTATTTACAGTTGGGCTGGATGGAGGATATCCGGATCAATTGCCCATACCACAAATGTCATTGGCTGATTATTCACCTGATGGGAAATATATCGCCTATACGCCTGTGAGCAATGCTTTTTCAAGTTGGAAGAGATACAGGGGAGGAAGGACAACTCCCATATGGATCATTGATGTCAATGACTGGAGCCATGTTGAAATCCCTCATGTAAATGCCAGTGATACTTACCCTGTTTGGGTTGGAGACAAGGTGTTTTTCCTTTCTGACAGGAACCTGGATATGAATTTGTTTTCCTATAATCATAAAAGTGGTGAGTTAAAGGAGAATGTTGTTAAAAAGGGAGCTGATATAAAATACCTTGGGTGTAATAACAAACAACTGGTTTTTGCGCGGGAGGGCTATTTATATCTATATAATCCTGACAGCGACAATACAAGTCAGCTTATTGTTGAAGTACTCAAGGATAATCCAAATATCCGGCCTCATTTTAAGCTGGTTGATAAGGAGATAAGCAGCAGTCATCTTTCTCCTGGTGGAAAAAGGGCTGTATTTGAAGCGCACGGAGAGATTCTTACTGTCCCTGCTGAGAAAGGCGATATCAGGAATATTACAAATACACCAGGGGTAATGGAAAGGTATCCTGCCTGGTCTCCTGATGGAAAGTATATTGCATATTTCTCGGATGAAAGCGGTGAGTATCAACTTTATATTAGTGATCAGTTCGGCATGGATGAGGTAAGAAAGGTAAAAATTCAGGATCCCAGCTTTTTCTATACTATGTCGTGGTCGCCAGATGGTGAGAAGATAGTATTTACCGATAAAAGAAGGGATATCCATCTGTATGATCTTGCTGATGATAAGCTAAGTATAGTGGATAAAGAGGCCGGATCACCATCATGGTCCCCCGACAGTAAATGGATATGCTACACAAAAAGCCTTGATAACCGTTTTGGGGTGATATGGGTGTATTCACTCGAAGGCAAAACAAATCATCAGGTTTCAGACGGCATGAGCGATGCATCAGGGCCAATTTTCGAAGCGGACGGTAAATATCTGTTCTTCAGGGCGAGTGTGAATTCCGGAATGACAAAAAGCGGCTTGGATATGACCTCCAATGATCATCCGGTTACCTATAACATCTATTTAGCAGTTCTGCGAAATGATCTAAAATCCCCTTTTGAACCTCAGAGTGATGAAGAAGTGGTGAAAGAAGAGGAAAATGAAAAGAAGGTTGAGGAAAAGAAAGAAAAGGTCACTGATAATAATGATAGTAATATGGGCAACAAGGATATAAGGATTGATTTTGATGGCCTTGTTCAAAGGATTATTGCCCTGCCTGGTAGGGATGGATCATTCTCAGGACTGGCTTCTGTTAAAGGCGGCAATTTATTCTATAGATCGGGTAGCAATATTATTAAATATGATTTCAAAGAAAGAAAATCAGAGACCTTTATATCTGGAATAAGCAGTTTTATTATTTCTGAAGATGGACAAAAGTTTCTTTACCGGGCAGGATCAAATTGGGGTATTACCAGTCTGAAAGGCAAGCCAAAAACCACTGACGGTAAACTTAACCTTTCGAAATTTGAAATAAAGGTTGATCCCAGGGCAGAATGGGCCCAGATGCTCAGGGAAGCCTGGAGGTTGAACCGCGATTATTTCTATGCACCCAATATGCACGGAGTAGACTGGGAATCAAATCTTAAAAGATACCAGGAGTACTTGCCTGATCTTGCCGACAGGAACGACCTGAATTATATTTTAAAGGAGATGCTGGGTGAACTCTGTGTTGGACATTCTTATATCCGCGGCGGGGCACCTTCTGATGTGAAAAGAGTTGGAGGGGGGCTTCTTGGTGCTGATTATGTCATTGAGAATAATAGATATAAAATCAGCAGAATATACAGCGGCCTGAACTGGAATCCTGATTTAAGGGCACCGCTCACCGAGCCCGGAGTTAATGTATCCGAAGGTGAATATATCCTGGCTGTGAATGGTAAGGAACTTAGCGGTGATGAAAACATTTTCGAGTATTTTGAAAATACCACCGGCAAGCAGATTGAATTGTCAATATCAGCCACAACAAACCAGGCAGATGCGAGAAAAATAACTGTTGTGCCGCTTAGCAGCGAAAGCAGCCTGCGTAACCGCGACTGGATCGAAGGAAATAGAAAGAAGGTTGAAGACTTGTCTGATGGGAAACTTGGATATGTTTATCTGCCAAATACAGGCAGCGGTGGATATAGTTATTTCAACCGCTATTTCTTTCCGCAATCAGATAAAGAAGGATTGGTGATTGATGAGCGCTATAACGGAGGAGGCCAGGTAGCGAATTACATAATCGAATACTTAAATAAAGATCTCCTGAATTATTGGGCGCCCAGGGAAGGTCCGGATTATGAATCCCCTTTTGCGGCTAGTTTTGGCCCAAAAGTTATGATTATCAATGAGTATGCCGGATCGGGAGGAGACTGGATGCCTTTCTATTTCCGTGAAACTGGAGGTGGGAAACTTGTTGGAAAACGTACCTGGGGCGGTCTGGTTGGCATTGGCGGGACACCGGGCTTAATGGATGGGGGCTCCGTTACTGCACCTGGATTTGGGATTTTTAGTAAAGATGGAAAGTGGATCATTGAAAATGAGGGTGTTTCACCGGATTTTGATGTTGAAATGAATCCAAAGGCGGTTATTGAGGGCCGCGATCCTCAGTTGGAGAAAGCAGTTGAAGTAGTGCTGACGGAGTTGAAGCTGAAAAAGTATAAGAAACCTCCGAGACCAAAATATCCGGTAAAAAGAAGATAGAATAGGAGAAGGAAGATGTTAGATGTTGGATATTGGATGTTAGATATTGGATGTTAGATGACGGATATAAGATAGATTCCAGAGGACTGTCCTTTGTCGTTGAATAACTGAATCACGGAATAACCGAATCACGAAATAACTAAATAATCATGCTCCTTAAAAAAATCATTCTCCCTATTCTGATTATTGCAACAGCATCATGTACAAATCGGAAATTCCAGCCCAATCTGATATATCTTTTTGCCGATCAGCATCGTGCTGATGTGGCAGGGTTTGCTGGAGACCGGCAAGCGCTTACACCAAACCTGGATCGGATGGCCCGGAATGGGATGGTTTTTGAAAATGCTGTAGCTGTTAGCCCTGTTTGTGCACCCTACAGGTCATCTTTGTTTACTGGAAAGTATATTTCTTCCACGGGTATGGTTATCAACGAAGTTTGTATCAATCCAAATCACAGAGCTATTGGATATGTTTTACATGAAGGGGGATACGATATGGCTTACCTGGGTAAATGGCATATGGTTGACATTCATCGACGTAATATTCCACAGGGACCTGCCCGTTTAGGATTTCAATATGCTTCGCTTTTTAAGGCCTATAATTTCAATCATCAGAACTACAAAGGATTTTATTGGACAGATGAAGGAGATAGTGTGGTGATGAAGGAAATTGAAGGAAATCAAACCGAATACTGGACCAATACTGCAATAGAATATATCAGAGATGCCAGTCATGAGGAAAATCCATTTGCTTTATTTTTGAGTTATTCTCCACCTCATGATCCCTGGAATGAATCTAATGTAGATTCGGCGAGCTTCGCTTTGTATAAAGACAGCATTTTTGACTTACCTGAAAATTATCTGCCCGATCCTGACCAGTATGCTGACCGGGCGAAATCTGATGAAATATGGAAGTATTGGACTAAGCAAATACCTGAGGCTAAAAAGGCCTATTATGCTATGATTTACCATCTTGATGGCCAAGTTGGACGAATTTTGGATTGTCTTGAGGAAGAAGGGATTGAAGAAGAAACAATTGTAATTTACACCTCTGACCACGGGGAGATGTTTGGAGCACAGGGAAGGGTTTATAAGCTTACCTTTTATGAAGAAGCTGCCCGGATACCTTTTTTAGTACAGTGGAAGAACCACATAACAGCCAATACCAGATCTGATATATGTTTAAATACTCCTGATATAGCTCCTACTATTCTGGGATTGCTTGATTTACCGGTGCCGGCTGAAATGGAAGGAATGGATCTAAGTAAATCCTTCCTTGGGAAAAGTGGTCCTGAGCCTGAATTTGCCCTGTTGCAGGGAATGGGACATACTTACCAATGGATAGACGGATCAGAATGGCGGGCTATCCGTGACAAGCGGTTCACCTACGCACGCTACCTCGTGGATGGATCTGAGCATTTATATGATAATCAGAATGATCCTTTGCAGATGACTAACCTGGCAGGGGATCCGGATTGGAAAGACAAACTCGTTCAGATGCAAAAGGCAATGGCTAGCAAAATGCAGGAATTGAATGATGAATTCAAACCATGCACCTGGTATCGGGATAACTGGATGTCTAGTGAGGATCAATATTCCATCGTGGCTGCCGCAAAAGGTAAGTTTGTAGGGCCGTACAGGGCGATTAGCAGTGAAAGAGCGAAAAGATAATGGTTATTGTCAACTATGTTTTAAAATGGAATGGTAATATTCATCATTCAATAGTATAGCAGAAAGACTTGATAAATCCTCATCCACCGGAATTGGTGTCAGATGAGTATCATCCTCGATCCCAATTAAATCAGGAACGCGGGAAAATAATTCTATTTGAAAAGGGTATTCCTTGTTTGCTGGCTTCATGAATCGATAATACTTCCTTCCCTTCTGGTTTTTCTCTCTTTTTGCATACTGTCCATCCGCAATGAATTTCCAAAAACGGCTTACGAATTCCGGGCTTAAGGCCTCAATAACCAATATTATATCGATATCTTTTGTTGCCCGTGGTGTAAAGCCTGCCTGGTCAATGAGGATGTCACAAGCTGTACCCCCAATAATGATATAATTTTCGGGGAATTTTTTAAAGTAAGATTTGAATTTATCTAATCCTCTTATCATATAAACTGCGAAATCATTTGTTCCAGGGCCATTTGAATCCTTTCATCCTGAATGTCTTTCATACTAATATACAATGATATAGGGTCTACCATCGGACCATAATTAGTAAAATCTTGAGAAATTGTTTCAGGCTTGTATTTCCAAACCTCCAGGCAATATTCCCCTTCGTCCCCGCTTTCTATATCAAATTCTATACTATCCTTTATTTCGTAATATGTATTTTTCCAAAGGGCATAATATTCCTTGTGATCCGGGTTAATGTTACTGTATTCTGACAATGCAGAAATATTACAAAAGGGCATTGTTACCTGCTTTGGCTTCAGATTGACATAAATTCTTTTAAGGACCGGGTTTATTAGGAGGTCCTTTTTCAATAAATCATTCCAAAGCTCTTGTTTGTCAAGTTTAAACCTTATATACTTTTCCTTCCCTCCAACAATATCAATTAACTCAAATTGTTTCAAGTTGCTTACTGCACGAGTAATCCCCATCGGGGTAGTGTCTAGTATTTTAGCCAACTCCTGGAGAGATTTTGATTCATATTTCTTATTGAAGTCCTCATTCAGAATATAGAGTAAAGTTATTTGTTGAGCAATAGGATTTAATGTGGTTTGCTTAAATGGGGTATTTAATCCATATTCTCTAAGGTCAATAAGAAAGTCAGGTATATACAATTGTTTGTTGGGTACAATAAAAGCAATCTTTTTAGTGATCAGTCTCTTCCGGTTATATGCCTCAAGATTATTGAAAACAACAATCACGGGTAAGCCTAAAATGGATTTTATTTGATTGAAGTGTTTTCCCATCTGGGCAATACTAAAGGAGCTTGTCTCCTTGTTTTGGGCCAGGATGCAAGTCCGATTATCCAAAACAGCCTTATACCACTCATATCCTTCCAATAAGTAAAGGGGGAGCTTTTCTTTTAAAGAGTGAGATAGAGGTTTTACAACAAAGTCAAAGCCAACCACTGACTGAATATATGTAATTATTTCTTTCATTTTTAATAACAATTAATTTGCATAATATCTTAGCGAATGATATTGTGCAAATATAGTGTTAATAATTTGTTATTCAAAGACAAATGCTCCTGTTAGAGCTAAATGATTCATGTTCACCGTATCTTACATAACCCAATTGGTTTGTTGTCAACAGGGTTTTTCCTATCCTGAAGTCGTTTGAATTGAAATGGGTGTGGCCGTAAATCCAATAATCAGGGCCAGATTTACTAATCAAATTAAATAACTCAACAGCGAAGGCTTCATTTAAGATATCACCCTTATACTTTTCAGGGTAATTATAAAATGTTGGTACATGATGACTTACAACAATTCTTTTTTTATTGTCAAGGCGTAGGCTCTGCTCAATAAATTTGACGCTTTCCTCATGAAGGTGATTATATTTCTCAGGGTTCAATAGTCTCCCTTTATATTTAATCACCATAAAATCGCTCAAGTGCTTGGCTATTTGCAAGCTATTGGTTGGACTAATTTTTGACCAAAGAGTAGTAAAAATGAATGCAATGTCCTCAACCTTAATAACTTTATTATTCACTAAATAAACATTGTCTCTGATTCTTTCGTGTAGAGAGCCACATTTGTTAGCAAGATCAAAATAGTAATACTCATGATTTCCAGGAATCCAATAGCTTTCGTTGAAATGATCGGATACATAGTTAAAAAAGTCTTTGTTTTGATCCATCACGGCAAATGGAACAATATCACCCGATAGCAATAAAATATCTCCAATAGGTTTTAAAGGATTTTTTAATAGGAATTTCTTGTTTTCAGGAAACTCCAAATGCAGGTCTGAAGCAAATTGGATAATCATGTTCTTTCAAGACTTAATGCTTTATTCTTTTAACCTACTTTTGCCTTCTGCCTTCTGCCCTTTGCCTTATACCCGGGGTTCCCAACCCGGCTGGTACTCCCTGCTATAATATTCTTTGGAAATCTTTTTGTCCAGTATTTTCCCTGTTTTTGGATCAATCTGAAGGGGTTTCCCGGTGAACTGAGAAATATTTCCCAGGTGGCAAAGATTAACACTCACAACACCCTCTTCGATCGGTGAGTTTTGTTTAGCTTTCCCTTCTATTGCATCAATAAAGTTGCCGAAGTGCTTTGTGTCCAGGTTGCCTGCACCTACTGTATTCATGGTTGCGCTGGCTTCATTTTCATTGACAACTTCAACCTCCTTCCCCCCCTGATCGTACAAAATATAACCATTGCGGGTTAATAATATTGATCCTTTTGTGCCATAGATCATAGCACCGCGACCACGACCCAGAACTTGCATCCCATTACAGCTATTCCCTTCCCATGTGATGATCTTGCCATTGTTATACCGATAAACAAGGTGTTGGTGATCGAAAAATTCCCAATCATCCTTATAGAAAAAACGTCCGCCGGATGACTGAACTTCATTTGGGTAGCCCAGGCCCATGGCCCAGCGGCAGATATCCAGTTCATGAAGACCATTGTTCAACGCTTCACCGGTTCCCCAACTCCTGAACCAGTGCCAGTTGTAATGGACAATATTATCCCTGTATTCTTTCCGGGGAGCAGGCCCCTGCCATAAATCCCAGTCGAGATGTCCGGGAACTGCAACAACTTTACCTGTTCCGATAGAACCGCGGGTTGCTGCGTACCAGGCCCGGCCGTGATATGGTTCGCCTATATCTCCATTTTTTATTTTTTCAATTCCCTGCCATGATGTAACAGCTGATCTCTGCTGATTTCCCATCTGGATCAGCTTGCCATACTTCTTTTGTGCCTTTACCAGGAGCTCGTTTTCCCGTATATTATGACTGGAGGGTTTTTCGAGATATACATGTTTGCCGTTCTGCACGGCCATGATAGCCATCGGTGCATGCCAGTGATCTGGTGCGGCTATGGTAATAACATCCACATCTTTCATCTCCACCAGTTTACGGAAATCCTTGACGGCTTTTGGATTATTATCAGGGCTTGATTGTTTCGCTTTTTCGACAGCCTTGGCAAGAACTTCGGAATCGACGTCGCAAATATGCGACACTATGGCCCTGGGGTCTTTGCTTACAGCGTCAATATGTGCTCCACCCCGGCTATTTACGCCCACGACAGCAAAATTCATCCTTGAATTTGCTCCGATGATACGGGAATAGCTTTTTGCGGTCATCCCGAGTCCTCCGATGGCAATACCTGCTGCTCCAATGGCAGATTTCTTTATGAATTCACGTCTTGTTTTATCTGATTTGTCCATTATCTTAGTATAAATTTAGATTCAGGCTTTGAAGATAGTAATTTTAGGGAACAGGGAACAGGGAACGGGGAACAGGGAGTTGTAAGTAATAGTTAATCAATGCTTTACAATTTATAATTTACAATTTACAATTATCACAATGTCCATAAAAACTCCAATAATCCTTGTTATGCTGACTCTTCTGTCATGCAGCAAGCAACCTCAGCCGAACATTCTCTTCATCTCCATCGATGACCTCCGGCCGGAGCTGGGTTGTTATGGGAATGATTTTGTGAAGACACCGAATATCGACCGTTTTGCCTCTGATGGGGTTTTGTTTAACAGTGCATATTGCCAGTCGGCGGTATGCGCCCCTTCCCGTGCCAGCCTGATGCTGGGATTGCGGCCTGATTCAACTCGTGTATGGCATTTGGGGGATAAATTCAGGGAGATTAATCCTGATGCGGTTACCATGCCCCAGTATTTTCATAAATACGGGTATTACACTGTAAACATTGGAAAGATCTTTCATAATTATATGCCTGATTCAATCTCATGGGATGAGCCTGACCTCAGGCCATATCCTTATGGGGAAGAAGTTAATCTGCTACGTGACGGTGAGACTTTTTACGTTAATGAAGAATCGCATGATATTCAGCGAACAAGGCGTGATAGCATACTGGCCATCAGGAAGGTAACTTATGCCGATGGCTGGAATTGCGGTCCTGTTGTAGAGATAGGCCTTGGAGAAGATCATGAATATATCGATGGGGCTCAAACAGACCTTGCGATTGAAACTTTGAAAAGGATTAAAGATCTTGATAAACCCTTTTTTCTTGCTCTGGGCTATTATCGTCCACATTTACCATTTGCCGCTCCAAAGAAATACTGGGATTTATATGATAGAGATTCGATTCCTCTGCCAGATAATCCATCACGTCCGTTAGGATCACCTTCTTTTTCTATGAATTCAATGTATGAACTCAGGGCATATGCAGGAACAGACAAGAAGCCTCATCCTGTCGATGGTACGATTGGTGAGGATACTACGCGATTATTAAAACATGGCTACCTTGCCAGTGTAAGTTATGTGGATGCCTGTGTTGGTAAGCTTATTGAAGCGATGAAAGAAATGGATATTTATGATAATACTCTAATAATTATATGGGGTGATCATGGTTGGAAGCTAGGAGATTTGGGGAGTTGGGGGAAGATGACAAACTATGAAGTGGACACTAAAGTGCCACTCATAGTTAAGGCACAGGGCACAGGGCAGAAGGCAGAAGTAGGTGGAAAAGTATTAAGTAATAAGGTTGAAGGCCTTGTGGAGTTGGTGGATATTTTTCCGAGCTTGTGTGAGCTGGCGGGGGTTCCGGTTGAGGATTACCTGCAGGGGACAAGTTTTGTCCCCTTGCTGGAAAATCCTGATCAGGAATGGAAGGAAGCTGTTTTTAGCCAGTTTCACAGGCGTCCGCAGGTGGCCTACGACGGGGGAAGGTATATGGGCTATTCTGTCAGGACAAAGGATTTTCATTACATCCAGTGGCATACCTGGGACAATAAATTAAAAGTGCCAGGGGATTCAGTTGACGCGGAATTGTATGACCATAGGATTGATCCTTATGAAAAGAAGAATAGGGTAGGGGATCTAAAATACCGTGCCACAATTCCTGTCCTATCAAAACACCTACATTCCAATTGGCAATACATAAAGTAAAACCTTTGTAGGGACGGGGCTTGTCCCCGTCCTTCAATGCACAGGTAAAATATATTTCGGTTTGTCCCCGTCCTTCAATGCATAGTTTTGGGGTGGTTCGCCAGCAATGGACAGGCACAAGGCCTGTCCCTACACATCAAATACAATTTTATATCTTTATGATCTAATCATTCTACCTATGAAAATAACGAAAATCGGACGCAAATATGCCTACAAGCGTTTTAGGATTGCGAATTTCGGACGCAAATATGCGTCCCTACTGGTTGTTATGGCGTTTGTTGGGTGTGTGCGTGATTATCAACCCAATTTCGTATTCTTTCTGGTTGATGACCTGGGGTATATGGATGTTGGATTTAACAATCCGGAAACATTTTACGAAACGCCCAACCTGGATCAGCTGTCGGCTGAAGGGATGAAATTTACCAATGCTTATGCTGCTTGTCCGGTTTGTAGTCCAACACGAGCATCCATAATGTCGGGCAAATATCCGGCAAGGTTAAATACAACGGATTATTTCGGGGCCCCGCAGCCGGATGGAATATTGCAGAACAAAAATGCCTACTGGTTGAAAAAGCCATTGCTGCCGGCGCCATATGAAGACAGGTTGGCATTGGAAGAAGTAACATTGGCTGAAGCACTTAAGGAGGCTGGCTATGCAACTTTTTTTGCAGGCAAGTGGCATCTTGGCCCAGAAGGTTTCTGGCCTGAAGACCAAGGCTTTGATGTTAATGCCGGTGGAATCGAGCGTGGTGGACCCTATGGAGGTAACAAATACTTTTCACCCTACGGAAATCCCCGGCTAAAGGATGGTCCCGAAGGCGAGCATTTGCCTGACCGTCTTGCAAGTGAAGCTGTTAAGTTCATCGATGCCCATGCTGATGAGCCATTCCTGGCTTATGTGAGTTTTTATTTGGTTCACACACCTCTTATGGCCAGGGAGGATCTCAAAGCAAAATATGAAGAAAAAGCCAAATCCTTCCCTCCTGACGACTGGGGAGAGGAGTATCCGAGGAAGGTCAGATTGGTGCAGAATCACCCTGTATATGCCGGTATGGTAGAGGCGATGGACCTGGCAGTGGGTAAGGTATTGGATCATCTGAAAAAAACCGGATTGGATAAAACTACGGCAGTATTTATGATGTCGGATAATGGAGGATTATCAACCAGTGAAGGCCACCCAACGAGTAACCTACCCTTAAGAGCCGGAAAAGGATGGCTTTATGAAGGTGGGATCAGGGAGCCTATGATTGTTAAATGGCCAGGTAACACCGAGTCTGGAAGCGTTTGCGATGTTCCGGTTATCAGCACAAATTTCTATCCTACAATGCTGGAAATGTCGGGATTGGATTTTCGTCCGGAGCAGCATATCGACGGTATCAGCATGGTTAGTCTGCTAAAAGGCAAGGAGAATCCGGATGATTTTCAAACATTATTTTTCCATTATCCTCACTATGGCAACCAGGGTGGAACCCCCGGAGCAGCAATAAGGGAGGGGAAGTATAAGCTCATAGAATTCTTCGAAGACGGCCGGGTTGAGCTTTATGATCTCTCCGAAGATGTAGGTGAAAAGAATGATCTCAGCATTCAGATGCCTGAAATGGTAAAGGAGCTTCAGGATAAACTGCACCAGTGGCAGAAAGAGGTAGAAGCACGCTTCCCTGCAAAGAATCCGTTTTATGAAGTGACTCAGTGACCGAAGACTCGGAGACTCGGATATTCGGATATTCGGTCCTCGGAGACGGGAGACTCAGATATTCAGATATTCGTTACTCCATGAACCAACAGGTTAGAGTTGTTTCATCTTTTGTGTAAATCATATCCTTTGAAAAGACCGGACTTGCATATACTGCAGTTTCGGAAACTTTGTATTTGGCAAGTTCGATATATTCCTGAGTGTCAGGTGCGAAGAAAACCAAATCACCTGAAGCTGCAAGAGATACCAGGACCTCTCCCAAATCAAAAACTGATGCAAAGCGGTTTAGTTTAACTGTATCTGCCCACCCCAATTCGCCGTTTTCAATATTCAGTGAGTACAGGCTCCCGTTTCCTTTATCATTTGCGAAGAGGTAGCCGTTTTTAACAACCGGTGTGCAGAATGATACACCGTAATCGGGGTTATTCCACAACTGTTCAAAAGAATATTCCCCCTCCGCGGATTTTACTTCATATGCCGTGGTGCCAATGCCCTGGCCGGAAACAAAATGCTTGCTGCCAGCATAAACAGGAGTGGAGGAGTTGTAAAACATCCTTTCACCCGGTGTTGGAATCCTCCATAGAATTTTACCGTCGAAGGATATCCCGAGTAGATCAGTTTCAGTCTGCACAAGGATTTGTTCAGGATCTGTCTTCCATATAACGGGAGAGGAATAAGTGCATGGTTCTCCCTCGATTTTCCATTTCTCATCGCCCGAATCAATATCAAAAGCAACAATAACACCTTTTTCCTGGCCCCCAAGATGCATTATGAACATATCATTCTTGATCAGCGGGGACACGGATGTGAAAAATCTGGGTATTTCAAAGGTATAGGATTCGTTTTTCCATATAATTTCTCCTGATTTGGCATCCAGGCAGGTCAGTATCCCTCCAGCTCCCTCTGTTATAATTTTCCCTTTAACAAATTCTGGAGTGCTTCTCGGGCCCGGATGTGTGCGTGGACCGCCTGTAACTTCAGGAGCAGGATTGATGTTTGTCTGCCAGATTATTTCCCCTGTTTCGGCGTCAATGCAAAGTGCCTGTTCAGCAGAATCAAGGCGTACATGGAGGTATAGCTTGTCATTAACAAGGATAGGGGAGGCGTCACATTCACCTACGGTTGTTTGCCAACTCTGGGTTAGGGTAGCTGGCCATTCGTCAGGGGCTTCAAATCCCATAACTTTTCCGTCACGTTCAGGTCCACGCCATCCGGGCCAATCTGAGGAATTATTACAAGAGGATAAAATCAAGACAACAGCTGTGAAAAGTAAAAATGCAGGGCATAGTTTTTTCATTATGAGGCAGATTTAGTTGTGAATATTAAAGAGAGCCTATATCTTTTGATCTGTATTATTCAAATATTTTGTTGATTTTGCTTTTCCATTCATCTTCAAAAACTACCTGAAATTGCATTTTATTATCTGGGAAATCCAAATCTAATTCTTTCCATGCTTTCTTTATTCCTAATTCATTGCAAAGTTTAAATACGTCTTGTTTGTATTTTGTGTCATCATTTTTCAGGTGCAAGCCTTTTGTTTCTAATACATGTATATTTCTATATTCTGTTTCATCGTCCGGGTTAATTTCAGACGCGAGAAAGTCGGGGTATATCTTATTCTTTTTCCAACCCTGAATATGATAATCTTGTTTCGACATGTTTCTATACCACCAAAGCAATTTTTCCTGTTTGTCAAGGTATATTGCAACCGATTTTTCAAGCTCATTAATGTTTTCTTCTGGAACAATGTCAAACAAGCTTCTTTGGATTGGTGTATTATCATCTCTTACAAGTTGCTTATTGCTTTTGACTTTAATCCTTGGTGGAATTTTAAAACCACCTTTATCGGTGATTAAAAAGAAATGAAGTTTTTTCCTGCTAACTAATTGTTTGAAAACTTTTTCTGCTGCTTTGTCTCTTTCTTTTTCAAGCTGTTTTTTTAATTCCTCGATGATAAAAACAAAATTGGACGATACTGTTTCTTTGTCATATTTATCAATAAAAAGCTTAATGACCTTTTGCCCAATCATCATGCCTATCCACGGATTAGGTACAATATCAAGTATTTGCCTGGTCAGGAAACTTTCATTGATTTTTAATCTGCCGGTTTTTTCAATCCTGCCTTTTTCTTTAACCAATTCATCTTCTTCGTCAGATAAACCTATTATTAATTCCTGTTCTTGTTTCCTGATATTTGACAGTGATATTTCAAT
The DNA here is from genome assembly GCA_964465145.1 of uncultured Porphyromonadaceae bacterium. Lineage (GTDB taxonomy): Bacteria > Bacteroidota > Bacteroidia > Bacteroidales > UBA12481 > JAUVKA01. Next base: position 18,713 of record CAYXJR010000055.1, read on the forward strand.
GAGTTCGTCTATTTTTAAATTCTCATAATCTATCTGACTTAAAATATCTGCTTCAAAATTTATATCCCGCCAACTTTCCTTTTCTTGAATTACAAATTTTGGAAGATATATACTGCCTTCAAACTGCTTGAACTTTTCACGAAACCGCATTACTTTTTCTTTCAAAACATTGCTGTTTGAATTATCGTCGCTGTCAACGGAGATTCTTCCAGCAATATCTCCCAAACCTTCACTTTCAAGGTTTGATTTTATGCCTTTTACCAAATTAGCTGCATTCTGCCTGAATGTGTAAACATAGCATTCGTCCAACTCTGTAATTTTTGTTTTCCGGGCGAAAGGTTGTCTTAATATTCTGCCTATCAACTGAGTAATGCTTGTTTGCGAACTTGGATTGGTTAAAATCGTCAGGATATAGGCGAAGGGGCAATCCCAACCCTCCTGCAATGCCTGTTTTGTTATTATGTATCTTATCGGGCAATCTCTTTCCAATAAATCTATTCCTTCAATATCATCCTTCTCACTGCTTTTAATGGCAATATGCTCTTCTGGAATGTTGCATTTTTTTATTAAAAACTCTTTAACCTCTTCGGAATGAATAAATTTACTTTCTCTCTGATCTTTTCCTGTACGTTCAACCTGAATTAAGTTGATGGGTCGGATATACACGCCTGTATTTTGCTCATAATTATCAGCTGTTTGTTCCAGGTTTCTTCGTTTTTCAACTGCACAGAGTATGGTGTCTTTCCAATCAAAACTGGTTTTGTTTGTCAGGTGAATATCCAGTTTTATCATTTCTTCTTCATTCAATTCATGACCCGTTATTTCAACAAGCTTATTCGTCCTTTGTGGCGGGGTTGCAGAAAGCTCCACAATTATTGTAGGATTGAAATTCCGTATCGTGTTTCTGGCATTTATGCTGTATGCTTTATGCCCTTCGTCAATGATGATAATTGGTTTTAATAATCTTAAAGTATTTCCCAGTGAGGTTTTTGGTTGGTATAATTTAGCAATTCCGGCAAACTGTTCATCTTCCATGCCTAGTGAAGTAAAACAGTCAAGATTTGGAATTTCCTTTATCAGTTTGGAGTTTAATACGTAGTTATCTTCATCAGGAAAAAAATCCGTAAATCCACTTGCATCCTGAAATATTTTTAGTGTTTCTTTGTTTTGGCGGTTTGCCGATGGCAGCATCAACATAAGGATAACCAGATTTTCTTCAACATCCAGTCGGTTGAAATGGTCGGTTTTTTCTTTAATTATTGTACTGCCCCCGCTTGAAATATCCAAGGCTTGACGATAAGGGTGTTCCCTGTTTTTAAGGTTGAGAATAGTTTGTCTGTAGATTTGTGATGTTGGAACAATCCATAAAACGAGACCGGTTTGGGTTTTTAAATATGTTTTATTTATCAGGTCAATGCTATGGCAGGCAAGTAAAGTTTTCCCACCACCGGTTGGGACTTTTAAGTACATTTCGGGCAATGGTTCCCCAATCCCGTTTTCGTTTGAATGATAAAGGCTGCCAACTGAACTTTCCCATGCTTCCTTTGGAAAATTAGCAAATTTAGCAAGTTTTGGCTTGTATTCTAGAAGCTCCAGATACTCATTTCTTGCTTCGCTAAGGGCAGTCAAATAGTCTTTTAGCTTGTCAATTACCTTTATTTGATAATCCTTGAGTTCCATTAGCTTTTCAGTTTGTAAATTTCAAAAGGTAACTGGCTAAACTCAATTCTTAAATCAGTTAGGGTATGGTTATCAACAAATTTTGCAGGGGCAAAAACCAAACGCTTTTTACCATTATGTTTGCCCAAAGATTTTGCCCTGTCAAGTGTTAAAGCTGTTGACTTTAAATACTCAATATCCGGTTTATAAAACAGGTACACTTCGTAGTCTTTGCTTTCTCCGATGTAACTTGTTGCCTCATTGATTTGGCCTGGGTCAAATTCCTCGCCTGTGGCAGTATAGAACAGGTATTTTGCAAACTCTTCATAACCAGGCAGATTCTCACCACGCAAAATGCTTTCCATTTCAATGGGATCACCAAGTTCAAAATAGCTAAATGTTCCTCCTGTTCCTTCTTTAAAGTTTTTGGATTCAGGAACTCCGGTTATTACGCGCCTTATCCTTTCAGCAGTAATGTCGTTAGCATAATCCTCCATTTCTACCAAAATAAACTTACGATTTCCCCCATCTTCTTTATTTAAATCAAGTACTGCATGAGCGGTTGTGCCTGAGCCAGCGAAACTGTCAAGGATTATTGCATTTTCACCACTTGATTGTTTTATGATATGACGGATTAGCTCAACTGGCTTTGGATTATTAAAAACTTTTTCACCGTTAAATATTTCTTGTAAAACTTGTGAGCCTTTTGTTGTTGTACCATAATTTGTCCATTCAGCTATTGTTTCTTGGTCAATATCATTCTCTATATATCCTTCAAAATTGCCATCACCCCACCAAGTCGTTTCAATTTCACCAAATTCTTTTTTCTCTTCCCAAAATACTTTTAATTGAGGCCCAGTTTTCCCATTTTTTCCAAAAACTATTTTTTCATCTTCAAAAAGCTTTTTATATTTGTCTTCTTCTGTTCTCCAACATCTTCCTTTTGGTGGCCAATATTCTTTTCCTGTATTTGGGTTTATAATTGCGTATGTTAAGTTCTTCCTAATATTCGGCGCATCAAATGGGTCAGCTTTCCATAAACCACGTTCGTCATTATCAGGATTTGAAAATTTTGTTCTATCCAACAATAAAGGTCTGAAAACAAACCCTGGCATTGAATACCATTTATCTGCATTTTTTTCTTTTAGCCTTCGTTCAGTTTCTCTGCGATTTTTTGCATATACAATTAGATGATTATGAGATAAACTAATGTCTGTATCATTTTGAACTGATTTTCTTGCTTGCCAAGCAATATTTGAAACAAAGTTATGTGCGCCAAATATTTCATCCATTAAAACCCGAAAATTATGAGCCTCATTATCGTCAAGTGTTACAAAAACTGCCCCATCTTCATGTAGTAATTCGAACAATAATTTCAATCTTGGCATCATCATACAAAGCCATTTATCATGCCTTGTTAAATCATCAATTGCGACCTCTTTTCCAATCCATTCTCTAATCATCGGGCTGTTCACATTGTCGTTATAAACCCAACTTTTACCTTCTGAAATATCATTACCCGTGTTGTAAGGTGGGTCAATAAAAATAGTATTTACTTTTCCCGCATAGGTAGGTAGAAGAGCTTTAAGTGCTTTCAGGTTATCGCCTTGTATAATCAGGTTGTCGTGCAAGGAGACTTTATCAGTCAGGCTTAAATCTTTTCTCGGCACCAACTGATGGTATTTCACTGCCAAATGGTGGTTATGTACAAATGTTTTTCCTTTGAAATTTAGGGTTGGCATGGTGTAATTTCTTTATACATTAACTGATTCATAGGCTACTGACAAATTGTTTTGATGAGTGTTAATACGTGTAAATTCATAATCGTAAATAAATTGGTCGTATTCCCCAAAATCATTGCATTTTATTTCAACATATTCGATCATTAGCTCTATTATTTCTTTGGGAAGCTTCATTCTAAAAGCTTTTAAAGATTCTATCATTTCTTTCTCGCCTTTATGCGTTTTTATCACTCCTAAATTCCAGGCCATCACACCCATGCCGACAATATTTTTTTCTTCCTCAAAACTCTCTGCTCTATCCAATAAAGGTTGGATCATTTGGGAAACTACATCTGATATTTTCTCTTCAGTTGAATAATTGTTATTTCTAAATTCCACCTCTGCCCCAAGTTGGTTCTTTAATCTTCTTTTCATTTTGAGTTGTCCTAAAACTTCATTCTTTTGTTCGGCTATTCCCCTTCCTTTTTTTCTTTGCCGTAACATTTTATGTTGTTTTCTGTTTTTTGATTTTGATTTACTCATTATTTATTTTTCCTTAAATAATCAATTTTACTTTCAGCAACTTTTAGAGCTTCTTTTGCAAATTCTTCATTACCAATTTCGAAAATAATACGGTCGCTTAAATAAGTAATTAGCATTTCTTTTTCGTTATAATTAAAAAAGTCAGCCAGTTTTAAGACTTGTTCTTTAGTTAGTTTTCTATGTCCCCGTTCAATTTTACTTAATACTGCCTGATCGATATCCAAAAAAGCAGCTACCCTTCGTAATGGGTAACCTTTTTTCCCCCTTAAACTCCTTATTAAATTTCCTGTTTCCTTCATTTTGAAGATTTGCTTTTGACAAAAATAGTCAAAGCCATAAGTTCTAATTGGGAATTTGGTTGATAATTTGCCAACCACTTATTAACAAATATTTAGTCTGTTTCAATCCAGTACATTAATGGTCGATTAATTTAGCGGCCACGGACCAATTTTTTGCAGTAATCTCAAATTATATGTACTTTATTGCCCAAACTAAAACTTAAGACATGAGGTCCACTTTTTTATCAGCCATCCTTGCCTGCTTCTTTTTTATGATGACTCCTCCTCTGGTATCCCAGACTAATATGTTTATTGATAATCCGGTAGCAACGGAGATACTTTTAGGGAATTATGATCCCGGGCAGTACACCCCTGCCAGTCCGCTTAGGGATTATGATAAGATTATCCAGGGTATTGTAGGAGAAGTCAGCCCGCAAAGGCAATTGGAATTGCTTCAATATCTGGATACTTTTTATAATCGCAATACTGGTTCTGACACCCTCTCGTTGACAACCGGAATAGGAGCATGCAGAAGTTGGATCAAGGCTTACTTTGACCTGATAGCAAAAGACAATGAAAATAGGCTGGTTACTGGGTTTCTGGAGTTTGATGCCACTGTTTGTGGAATGACCCATCACAAGAATCCATTCATTATTTTGCCGGGTATGGATACATTAAAGCACGATATTCTGGTTGTAGAAGGGCACTTTGATACTCGCAACGAAGATGGTTGTGATACCGAGGGGTACACGCCGGGAAGTGATGATAATGGCTCTGGAACAGTTTTAGTCATGGAGCTTGCCAGGGTTATGGCTCAGTATTCTTTCGACAAGACCATTCTTTTTACTACACCTACAGGGGAAGACCAGGGTTTATGGGGTGCGACGGCCTGGGCTGATTACCTTAAAGCACAGAATATTGATGTCCTTGCCTGTCTTAACAACGATGTGGTAGGGGGTATTTATTGCGGAAAAACGAGTTCTCCTCCTTCTTGTCCGTATTGGGGCCAAGTAGATAGTACACATGTAAGGATTTTTTCATCATGATCCCTTACAACAAACTCTCCCCATAAAGCTATGGCCAGGTATATTAAGATGATACAGGAAGATGTAGTAAATCAATATATGGAAGTCCCTCTGTTCATAAATATTATGGCATCCGAAGACAGATCAGGCCGAAGCGGCGACCATATCCCTTTCAGAAGGAATGGTTCAGTTTTGGCCAGTCTGGCGAACTCACCTGATCCTGTGACGTGCAGCTATACGTCCAGGCAGGCGGGAATCATTATTCGTTTTGATCAGGATTTCAACCAATATGATGGTTTTTTGGTGGGAATACGATACAATAAAAGTCACAGCCATAAATTCGATGAGGTCAAATATTTCGCCTCCGCAGAAGAATTGAGTGTGGATCTTGGTGAGCGGGATAGATTTTATGTTTCGGTTTCACCGGTAAAAGATGGATACCGGGGTCAGTTTTCAGAAGAGTTTATGGTGAATTTGTTGAGTGTTAGCACGTTAGGGTATGCCAGCGGTGTTAATATCCAACCCAATGCTCCAAATCCATGGAGCGACCACACGTCAATACGGATTGAACATTTTCCCGAAGCCGGATCAAATACAGGTGAGTTAATTGTTCAGGATTTGACCGGTAGAATTGTTTGGACAAAAGATATTGTATTAAATCCTGGAGAGAACGAGATCACCGTTGCAGAGAAGGACTTACATGCAGGAGTTTATTTTTATTCCCTGCGTCAGGATAATCAAAGGTCGGAATCCTATAAAATGGTGAAGATTAAGTGACTATAAGAGGTTTGTTGTTTGTTGTGGGCAGATCATCGATTTGCTAATTTGTCCGGAAAGGATTGCTCTGTTTGACTGGATCTCATTGTCAGGCTGATTACAGGCTGAAAAGGTTATCAGAATAAACAGTATTACTCCAAAACAACTACAGTATTTCGTCATTATTTTTCTCCTGGGTGATATGTGCTTTCTGCCTTGGATTCGACATCCTCTCTGTAGAACAACACATCTTTAAATTCCCCTTTTGTGTACATGAGTGCCTGATCGTTGAAATGGGGAGAGTTGGGATCGCTGCTCAATCCGCCGGCAAGAATACTTTTCGCCTTTACCTTTTCACCAAACTCCACAACTGCAACAAAACTATTACCGCTGGTGCCATACATCTTTTTTGTGCCAGGGTATGTTCTGGCGCCAAAGGAGGCGAGTGATCCCCAGCTTGATGAAGCAAAATCTACCGGCAAACTTGGTTTTGAATCATCGAAGGGCTGGACAATATCTCCATTTATCCTTTGAAACCGGTTAATTTCCTCCCAGGGTGTTTTCCATGTACCAAAATCATCTTCCAGCTTGTGTACTGCCCTGAGAAGTGCCGAAATCATTTGCTGATCGGGATTCCTGCTCCTGTTTAGTTCCTGTCCCCAATAAATTGCCAGTGAAGTGGCTGTTGAATTGAGAGAATAGCGCAAATCCCATTCCATGAGTGCGGCAACAGGCTCTGCTATTGCAGCTTGCAACTGTTTTGGGGAATTTCGGTAAGCCTCTTTCAATAAGGGGATGAGAGGTTCGAAATATATAAGATAGGAATCATAGGCTGTACTAATTAATTTATCAAGGGTGAAGCCGGATTGGCCCTCCAATACCCTTACTGCATGCAGCCCGCGGGCATTTTTGTTGTCGGGTGCCATATAGGATGGATAATCTTCTTTCTTTGGACTATAGTCACCGCAAGCGGTAAAGGGTGTGGAATTACAATTTTGTATCCATCCATTTTCCGGATTAAGGATGAAGATCATTTCATCCACATCATGCAGGCCTTTCCAATCTGTTTCGGGGTTACTGCCATCCACTATTCCCGACCAGTTAAATTTTGGATCACGAACAGGGATGAAGTTTCCGTGATAATATGCAATATTTCCATCAGCATCTGCATAAACTGTGTTGTTTGAAGAATTTGTTTTCAGATCCATTGTTTTTTTGAAATCCTCATGCCCTTGTGCTTTTGTTCGCAGATATGATTGTGTAAGAGCCTTTTCATGCTCTACCATCAGCCTGATGCTAATCCATTTCCCACTTTGTTCACGAATTATTGGGCCGTTGTGGGTATAATAAACAGTAAATTCTTTACTCTGAATAAGTTCATCTTTTTTATAATTCAGTTTGATTTTTTTTTTCGTTAGAGGAATCAGCTCATCTCCAAACTGATAAAATAATTCTCCTCCTTTTTTTACAATTGTCTCGGCATAATAATCAATTGCATCGGCTCTGCTGGAGGTATGCATCCAGCCACATTTTTCATTAAAACCCTGGTAAATAAAGAATTGGCCCCATGTAACGGCGCCATATGCATTCAAGCCTGCCTCACTAACCATGTGCACTTCACCGCGAAAAAAGAAGGAGGTGTGGGGATTGATCAGGAGCATAGCGTTTCCGGATGCCGTTAGTGCAGGTGCTATAGCAAATCCATTTGATCCTCCGGGTTCTTTGTCAACCTGAACTTCTTCGATTTCCATTTGAGGTTCATTGCTGTAGAAATTGCCAAGTTGCCGAGTGTTAATGCGCTCAATATCACCTCCTATACTGCCTTCGCTGAATGTTAATGCCATCCAGGGTTCAAAGTGTGTGATGAGTTTTGGTTTCACTTCGGGATGGGTATACAGATAGAAATTTATTCCATCAGCAAAGGCGTCCATCAGTTTTTTTAGCCATTTTGGGCTGTTTTTATACTCTTTCTTTACTTCATCAGGATCAATAAATAATTGCATTCTGAGATCGGTAAACAATTCAGATTTCCCCTCCACCTCAGCCATTCGACCCATTGCATTAATATAGTTTACTTCAACACGGTTAAAATCATCCTCGCACTGGGCGTATAGGAGTCCGAAAACAGCATCGGCATCAGTTTTGCCATATATGTGCGGTACTCCAAAATTGTCGCGGATAATTGTTACCCGTTTGGCTTGTTTTTCCCAACCTACGTTTTTATTTTTATTGGCATCATTAGTTGAACAAGCCGTAAAAATCAGGAGAATGAATAAAATTTTTTTCATGGGGATCGATATAAATAATATTTTGATAATCAATAACCAAACTCAGCACCTTTATCAACGGCGGGTATCCCATTTTTCATCCACTTAGGCATAGGTTCGCCCTTCAGATAATGATCAAAGAACTGGGCCAGACGGATCTGGAAATCATGCCTATCTTCCAATCGGGTAGGCCAATGGTCGGCATTATTATAATTCAGCAGCCATGCGGGCTTGCCCAACCTCCTTAGAGCGATAAAATACTCTATTCCCTGATACCAAGGTACTGATCCATCATCATCATTATGCATAATGAGGATAGGGGTCTTAACTTTGTCCATTGTGAATATTGGAGAGTTCTCCATGTATCTCAGGGGAGATCCCCAAATGGATTTCCCAATACGGCTCTGTGTATGTTCATATTGAAACGATCGGTTCAGACCTGACCCCCAGCGAATACCCCCGTAGGCGCTGAACATATTTACCACAGGCGCACCCGATTCAATAGCAGCGAACAGGTTTGTCCGTGTTGCCAGGTAGGCTACCTGATATCCACCCCAACTATGTCCCTGTGCACCAATATGTTCTTGATCCACAAGGCCTTTCTCAATAAGGGCGGTAATTCCCGGCATAACACAGTTAAAAGCATCCTCTCCCGGATAGCCTTCCTTGTAATATATGTCGGGATTGAATACCAGGTAGCCGTTACTGGTGTAGTAATGGTAATCAATAGTAGAACGTCCTCGCTCAGGAATATGATGACTGAACAGGCCTTGAGAGCTCTTTTCATAGAAATTCACAATCATAGGATATTTCTTGCCGGGATGGAAGTTTTCAGGCTTATGAAGTGTCCCCTCCAGTATCCTTCCGTCAAGGGAAGTCCAGCTAACCAGCTCTGCCGTACCCCAGATAAAATCTTTTTGCTGTGGATTGGCATTTGAAATCTGTTTGTGCTTTTTGAAGCTAGAGTCAGTAATTTGAAGATCAGGAAAAACTTCAAAGTTTTCCATTGTGAAAAGGATTAAGTCTGCATTTTTGGCTTTAAAAGGAGTCCCAAGCTTATATTCTCCGGAAAATAATTCTTCCGGAAATGTTGGCTTATCCATCGACCATTTGTAATAGCCCTCAGCCCTGGTAATCTCGTTGTGGCCCGACAGGTACAGTGTTTTTTTCGGATCAATCCCTTCATCTTCACTTGAAACGGATCTGCCCCTACGTGATCTTTCAAGATCCATTAGCCGGTAGGTTGTCATATTTTCCTTCCCATTAACTGTGAGGTTGATTGGTTTGGTTTTATTTTCAGGATCTACCTGCCATATATCAAACCTGTCGTTCACCAGTAAAGCAGCGTCTCCTTTCAGCCATCCGGCAGTGCGGTATGATCCGGCGGGGTTGGGAATATCATTCAGCTCATCAGCGCATTGTATTATTCCCGGATTGGTGACGCGGAATTCCCCGCGGGATTCCAGATTATAAGTATACCAGGAGGAGTCCATAGCATTATACCAATAAAGGTATTTCCCCAATGGTGAAGACTGAGGTGTGGCACGCAGGTCTTCCTTTATCATTTCTTTCTGGCCTGTTTCCATATTTACCAGAAATATGTCATTATGGGAGGGGCTTCCTTCCCACATAGTCTGTATTGCGTAGGGGTTATTCGACCATCCCAAAGCGTATTGGTGATCTCCCTTGTGTATCAGGCTTATGCCGCTCAGATCTTCAGTTTCCAGCTGGGCCATTTTATCTGTATCGAAATGATAAACAGCCATATAGGTTTTCTTTTGATCCCTGTTCAGCCTGTTCAGTTGTTCGGTGTGTAAAACGGGTTCATTCCATGTCCAAACATCTAGATGGGGCAATTCTTCCTCAAGAATCGTGGTGTCTTTTTCAGGCTTTATGGGAGCAGAGCCGAAGAAAATCCTCTTTTCTGATTCAGAAAAAGATATACGGCCGTTCTCGCTGATTTCCCAATTATCAGGAATCCCATTATCGGTGTTGGTCAGGATTTCCCTGGCAGGAGCCCCTCCATTTGAGGCATACAGACTATACTTTTTCTTCTTGTCTCTGGTGTCAGATGTATCCGCCAGGAAAGCGATCAAAGAACCCTCTTTATTCTGGCTCAATTGTTTATATTCACCTTTTCCTGTTATCAGGGCAGTTTGTTTACCAGCGTCAATATCATACAGGTAAATTCCTGGCTCAATATCCTTATCATCGCCGGTTGAGATATATAAGAGGATTGATTTTTCTTCTGCAAATTCATATTGGGTAACAAAAGGAAATTGCAGGGTATCACCCGTTTCAAGATTCTTGAGGTTAAGCGTATATCCATTTTTATCTGATTCTTTTTTCTCTTTCTTTTTTTCATCTTCTTTCTTAATTCCTTCTTCACTTTTTCCCTTTTCTCCTTCGCCAGTTCCCTGCTCTCCGATCCCTGTTCCCCCTTTCCCCAAGTCCCCATGTCCCTTAGCCCCTTCGTCCCCCTTCTCTGCTTGCCATGCCATCCACCCAGCCCACTCTGCAGGTATCTTGTAGGATTTTATCTCATGAACAGTATCCAACTCATTAGTTTCCAGCTTGTATATACCAAGTTTATCCTTTGGCATATCATCCTTTTTTGTCTTTTTCAGTTTTAACATCCTGATAGTGTCGGCAGGCTGCAGGATATTGAAAAGCACAAATTTTGAATCATTCGTTATTGCTGACCGGCTGGCATAGTTGAAAGAAGCCACCTCCTTCCCATTCTTTTTGGAGATGTGAAGGACAGGGTCTCCCTTCCATGGCTCAGTTTTATAGATGATATATTCACCATCGTTGGAAATTTTTTGTTCAGAGATCCTGTTCCATTTCAGGATATCTTCGCCGGTTAGAGGACGCTTTTCCTGAGCCGTGGTACTAAAGACAATAGTTAGGAGGATTGCGAGGGTAAGGATGTTTTTCATATTGATTATTAATGGTTAATTGAAAATGGTTTGTCCCTAAAAAACATTG
>CAYXJR010000056.1:0-29779 GCA_964465145.1 uncultured Porphyromonadaceae bacterium
ATTAATAAAAATATTACTATTCAATACTGGGATCAAAATGGAGATAGAGAATCACTGCCTTATGTCAGGTATATAAATACTGTTACTGGTGATACTACTGTGTATCTGGATAAAGAAGTTGAATTTGATATTGACACAATTGATCTGAAAGAATTACGAACCATTGACTGCATGGATTGTCATAACCGTCCATCTCACAATTTTAATACTCCGCAAAATTTTGTTGATTTCAGCCTTACTGACGGAAGCATTCCAAAATCCCTTCCCGGAATCAAAGCTATTGCTATGACAATTCTTGCAACTGACTATGATACTGGGGAACAGGCTGACTCTGCAATAACCGCTGGTTTAAATGGGTATTACCTCGATAATTTCCCGGAGCTTGCCCAAAGCCAGAAACTTCTGATTGAACAAGCTATCGCCGGATTAAAAGATGCGTATTCAAAGAATATTTTTCCCGAGATGAAAGCCGGCTGGAATGTTTATCCCGATCAAATCGGTCATATGGAGTATAATGGTTGTTTCCGCTGCCATAACGACCGCCATACATCGGAAACGGGTAAACTTATATCAAAAGACTGCAACCTCTGTCACAATATCATGATGCAAGGGCCTGAAGGAGAAGAGGAGGCCTCTCCATTTAATGAATCACTGGAGTTCAGGCATCCTATTGATATTGATGGTGCCGAGAAAGAGATGCTTTGTTCAGATTGTCATTCGGATCTATACTAAGGCTTGAGAAGGCTTAAGGCTTGAGTATAAGTATGAGGTATAAGTAATAAGGATTTAAGACAGGTTGCGGGTTCACCTGAATCACCTTTTTTTTCTATCTTTAGTCCTCAAATCAAAAAAAAAGAAACATGAAAAAACTTACCGCACTGTTCATTGGTATTGCGCTGGTTTTCAATATGTCTGCCAGGGCTGATGAGGGTATGTGGCTATTGCCGCTACTTGAAAAATTGAACATTGGTACCATGACGGAAATGGGACTGGAGTTGACAGCTGAAGACATTTACAGCGTCAACCATTCCAGTTTGAAGGACGCCATCGCCATTTTTGGAGGGGGTTGCACGAGTGAAATTGTTTCAGGACAAGGCCTGGTATTGACCAACCATCACTGTGGATATGGCACAATTCAGTCCCATTCTTCGGTTGAGCACGATTACCTGAAAGATGGTTTTTGGGCAGCAACCATGGATGATGAGATCGCCTCTCCCGGCCTTTCAGTAACCTTTCTGGATTATATTACTGATGTTTCTGACCGGATCAACAACCTACTCAATGATGACATGGACGAGCAAGAAAGATCCAGAATTATCAGGGAGGAATCCGGGAAGATACAGGACGAAACAGAAACAGGCGATTTTCAGACAGCCAGGGTTCAAAATTTTTTCTCTGGAAATAAGTTCTATCTGTTGGTTTCTACACGCTATTCTGATGTTCGTTTTGTTGGCGCTCCACCGAGTTCAGTAGGAAAATTCGGTGCCGATACCGACAATTGGATGTGGCCTCGACACACTGGCGACTTCAGTGTTTTCCGCGTTTATATGTCACCAGACGGGAAACCGGCCAATTACTCTGCAGACAATGTACCATTAGAACCCAAATACTACCTGCCAGTTTCAATGAAGGGTGTAAATGAAGGTGATTTTGCCATGATTCTTGGATATCCAGGAGGAACAACCCGCTTCATGACCTCATATGAGATAGATCGCGAACTAACTCTAACTCATCCTAACCGAATCAAGATAAGGGGACTGCGACAGGAGCTTATGCTGGAGGATATGTTGTCCGACGAAAAAGTTCGGATCCAGTATTCATCAAAATATTCCGGTTCCACTAACTACTGGAAATTCTCCATCGGCCAGAGCAAAGGGCTGAAAGACCTTAATGTGAAAGCGAAGAAGGAAGCCCTTCAGGAGAAATTCACAAAATGGATTTCAATGGATCCTGCTAAACAAAAGAAATATGGTGAAGCTCTGAATTTGATTAAGACCTCAACAGAATCCCGTGCCCCTTATGATCATGCATCACAGTATTACAGCGAATGCCTGACCCGTGGAAGCGAAATACTAGAATTTGCCAATAGAGTTTCAGGATTATACCGTCTGTTGGATGGAGAAGGAGATCCGGAAGCTATAAAATCTATGGCAGAAAGAATGAAATCCGGAGCCGAAAGATTTTTTAAAAATTATAATGCCCCTACAGATCAGAAAATCACTGCAGCCATGATGGCCCTTTTTGCACAGGATGTACCTGCTGAATTTCATGCCGATATATTTGCCACCATCAATAAAAAATTCAAGGGTGATTTTAAGAAGTTTGTTGATCAAATGTTCGCCACCTCAGTATTTGCCAGCCAGGATCGCTTTAATGCCTTCCTTGACAATCCAAGCCTAAAGGTTCTTAAAAAAGACCTGGTATACCAGGCAGCTGTGTCAATTTTCACCAAATCAGGTGAAATTCGTCGCGATTCAAGGCAATTCAGTACAGATCTGGCCAGAGGCCAAAGACTCTGGATCGGAGGAGTTTTGAAGATGGAAAAAGATAAAACATTTTATCCTGATGCCAACTCCACGATGCGCCTTACCTACGGTTCCGTAAAATCCTACAATCCGCAGGATGCAGTGCTTTATAACTACTACACTACACTTGACGGTGTAATGCAGAAGGAAGACCCAAACAACTGGGAATTTGTTGTGCCGCCAAAACTGAAAGAACTTTGGAAGGCCAAAGATTATGGAGATTATGGTGATGGTGACCAAATGAGGGTGTGCTTTATCACCAACAATGACATTACTGGTGGAAATTCCGGATCAGGGGTAATCAACGGTCGTGGTGAATTGATTGGCCTGGCTTTCGACGGTAACTGGGAAGCTATGAGCGGGGATATAGCATTTGAGCCCGACCTGCAGCGTTGTATATCCGTAGACATACGCTATGTACTATGGATTATTGACAAATATGCCGGTGCCAAGCACCTGATAAATGAGATGACTTTGGTTTATTAAGGTATCTGGACCTGTCGGGTTTGGAGAAACCTGACAGGTCTGTTTTCCCTATCTGTTCATGTGCACTATTGATGCATAACCATTTTCCTGGTTAATCCAGCAACCTGAATTCCCTGCCTTTATCATCCTGAGAACCATAGACTTATAATCTTTTAACTCTTCAAGAATTGCCATAATACCACAACACAACTCCTTACACATCTGATCGGCCTGGAGTTTGTCGACACGCCATTCCTGCGTGAGATCTAACGATTCCCCAGGAGCCATAGCAGGGATCTCCAGCAAATAAGAAAGGCAATAATGTTACCCATATAAATTCTTTCATAACAGTACAGTATTAATGTTCTAAAAAGTTATTACAAATTTTTGTTATTGCCCATAGACGATGATTTTTTCTATCTTTGCACACAAATTAGTAAAACCTATTAAGCACTGTAAATCATGCGGTTAAACTTCCTGGAGATCATTTCTGTTTTCATGGTGATGTTCGCGGTGATTGATATTTTTGGCTCAATACCCATTATTTTGAGCATTAAGAACAAGGGTGGGGTTATTAAAGCAGGACAAGCCAGTATTGTTGCTTTTCTTGTATTAATGACCTTTTTGTTTCTTGGGGAACAAATCCTGAATCTTTTCGGGGTAGATATTTCCTCCTTTGCAATAGCCGGTTCGTTCATTATACTTTTTCTTGCTTTAGAAATGGTGTTAGGGGTTGAGTTGTTTAAGACAGAGACCTCTGCCTCCGCCTCTGCCTCAATTGTGCCTATTGCCTTTCCCCTGGTAGCTGGTGCTGGCTCAATAACCACTCTTATATCTCTACGGGCTGAATATGATTACATCAACATTATCATCGCGATAATCCTGAATATGTTTGTAGTTTATCTGGTCCTGCGCCTTACTCATTGGTTTGAAAAACTCCTGGGAGAAGGTGGGATTATCATCCTAAAAAAGGTCTTTGGGATTATATTGCTGGCTATTGCTATCAAGCTTTTTGTTTCTAACACCGGAATCAAAATATAATGAAAAATCCCCGGATAATCATCTACACAGATGGAGCTGCCAAGGGAAATCCGGGACCAGGGGGTTATGGCGTGGTTCTAAAACATAAAGAAAAAAGAAAGGAATTATCCCGGGGCTTTAGGCTCACAACCAATAACCGGATGGAACTTCTGGCCGTAATTGTTGCTCTGGAGACTCTTAAAATCGAAAAGTCCCAGGTGACCATTTATACTGATTCAAAATATGTATCCGATGCTGTGCAAAAAGGCTGGGTATTTCAATGGGAAGCAAAAAATTTCAAAAAGAAAAAAAACCCGGATCTATGGAAACGCTTCCTTATTATCTACCCCAGGCACCAGGTCAAGTTTGTCTGGGTTAAAGGACATGCCAATATTCCGGAAAATGAACGCTGTGATGAGTTAGCAGTATCGGCTTCGGAAAGCAATAATCTCCTGGTAGATGAAGTTTATGAGTCAGAAATGAATGAGGATCAGGGAAATCTTTTTTAATTTGTAGGTTAATAATGACTGTTGACAAAAATGTGATGATCCCTCCCCCTGGCCAGGGAGCCTGTCCCGGACTTGATCCGGGAGGATACAGGGGGGATACAGGGGGGGTACGAATAACGAATAACGAATATGGACTTTAAGAAAGTAAATAATATTACAGGCTGGGTAGTTTTTGCCATTGCATCCCTGGTTTATCTGGTAACGATTGAGCCCACCACCAGTTTTTGGGACTGCGGTGAATTTATAGCCACCGCTAAAAACATGGAAATAGGGCATCCACCCGGTGCGCCATTATTCATGATCCTGGGACAATTCTTTTCCCTTTTTGCATTTGGGAATGCGGAGAAAATCCCTGTCACCATGAATGTGATCTCAGCTCTGGCATCCGGTTTTACTATCCTGTTCCTTTTCTGGTCAATTACTCACCTGGCACGTAAGGTATTCACCCGCGGCGAAGAATTAAGCAAGGGTAATCTTTATGC
Source organism: uncultured Porphyromonadaceae bacterium (assembly GCA_964465145.1). Lineage (GTDB taxonomy): Bacteria > Bacteroidota > Bacteroidia > Bacteroidales > UBA12481 > JAUVKA01. Next base: position 5,002 of record CAYXJR010000056.1, read on the forward strand.
GGTTATTGGTGCAGGTTTAGTAGGGGCCTTAAGTTATACATTCACGGATTCTTTCTGGTTTTCGGCTGTTGAAGCCGAGGTTTATGCCCTGTCCTCCCTTTTCACGGCTGCTGTATTCTGGGCGATTCTTAAATGGGAAGAGGTGCCTGATCAAACTGACGCCAACCGATGGCTCTTACTGATAGCCCTCCTGATGGGATTATCGGTTGGCGTGCATATTCTTAACCTGCTGGCTATCCCGGCTATCGTCCTGGTATATTATTTTAAGAATTATACATATTCCGTAAAGGGAGTAATCAAGGCCTTACTTGTTTCTTTTGTTATCCTGGCTATTCTCCTATATGGCGTAATACAACTTACACTTAAGCTTGCCCTGGGATTTGAATTATTCTTCATCAATGTTGTTGGTCTGCCTTACAACATGGGTGTATTCATTTTCATTCTGGTCCTGATTGCAGCACTTGTATCTGGCCTTTATTTAACCTACAAAGGAAACAAGCCGATCTGGAATACAATTCTTCTTGGGGTAACCATGGTCATGATTGGATATTCATCGATCGTAGTAATTCCCATAAGGTCAGCGGCAAATCCTCCTCTTGACGAGAACAACCCTGAAAATATTGGATCTCTCTTATCTTACGTCAACAGGGAAGTATATGGTCAGCGCCCACTTTTAATGGGAGAATATTACAACGCGCCGCTTGATCCGGCGGGCGGATATAAAGAAGGCAAAAACGTATATTATCAGAAGGATGGCAAGTATGTGGTCGGGGATACGCGTACCAAATATATTTACGACAAACGATTCACCACATTCTTCCCAAGGATGTACAACAATATGGATCAGAATTACATCCAGGCTTATCAGGAATGGGGTAAGGTTAAAGGGACACCCATCCAGGTAACTAATATTAATACCGGTCAAACTGAGGTTAGGAATAAGCCCACCTTCACTGAAAACATGAGGTTTTTCTTTAGCTATCAGCTGGGGCATATGTATTTCCGATATTTCATGTGGAATTTTGCCGGTCGTCAGAATGATGTTCAAGGCCGCGGCGACCTGCAAAACGGAAACTGGATAACAGGTATCCCATTCATTGATGCCGCGAGGTTAGGCCCTCAGGATAATATCCCCGACAGCATTAAGACCAATAAAGGGCGTAATAAATATTTTGCCCTGCCACTGATCCTTGGCCTTTTAGGTGCTTTCTTCTATTACCGCAGGGAGAAGAAAGGGTTTTGGGTTGTTACCATGTTATTTGTTATGACCGGGGCTGCCATCATTGTATATCTCAATGAGGTGCCTGTTACACCGAGGGAAAGGGATTATGTATATGTTGGGTCTTTTTATGCTTTTGCCATTTTTATTGGGATTGGTGTTTTATATCTATATGAGTTACTCCAGAAATGGCTGTCCGGCCCGATCAGTGCGGTGATTGCCACCCTTGTGGCCCTGCTGCTGGTGCCAGTAATACTGGCCACAGAGAACTGGGATGATCATGACCGCTCGGGGCGCTACGCAGCCCATGATTTTGCCTACAACTACCTGGTAGGCCTCGATGAAAATTCGGTGGTTTTTACCAATGGCGATAACGACACTTTTCCTTTATGGTATATCCAGGAAGTTGAAGGCCACAGGACGGATGTACGTGTAGGCTGCATGCCCTTTATGCCTCAGGACTGGTATATCACTCAGATGAAAAGCACCTATTATGAATCCCAGGCTCTTCCAATTTCTATGGAATATGAGACCTATCGCCAGGGTAATAGAGGCTTGATCCCGATCCTTCAAAAAGAAAAGATAACCGGACCACAGCCACTGAAACAGATTGTAGCCTTTGCGGCCAGTGATAATCCTGCAACCATTGTGGGTTCATCCACAGGAAGCCAGTTTAACTTTATTCCCACCGACAATTTCATACTACCGGTTGATTCAGCAACAGTGGTTAATAACGGAACTGTTAAACCTGAGTTAGCCGGTCAAATCGTATCCCCGATTATCTGGAAAATGGGCAAGGAACAGATTTACAAAGATGAACTTGTCATTCTCGACTTTTTGGCCCATAATAACTGGAAGCGGCCGATATATTATACCACACCCGGGCAGAGCGGATCCGTGAAGCTCGACGAATATCTTGAGCTCACAGGCCTTACTTATCGCCTGGTTCCTATTAAAGGCCCGCGTCAAACCTCAGGACAGGGCCGTGTCAACACAGAGGAGGCCTATGACAACCTGATGAACAAATTCAGGTATACCAATTTCGGGAATAAAGATGTTTATTTTGATGAAACATGCCGGAGGATGATGACCAATCTGAAAAATAATTTCAATCGTGTGGCTCTTGCCCTGGCGGAAGAAAATCAACCTGAGAAAACACGGGAGGTTTTGACAAAAATGGAAGAAATTTTACCCGTTTCCATTTTGGGAAATACCTATCTGGATCTGGCCACGGCTGAAGCCTGGTATAAGATTGGAGATAAAGAAAAAGGCAAATCAAAGCTTGAAGGATCATTTATCTATATACAGGACCTGATGGACTATTATTTCTCTCTGCCCGATAAATACCTTACTTCAGTGGGCACATCCATTCAGAATAACCTGTATGAATTGCGGGAGCAGATGAGAATAGCAAAAGATTATGGTGAACAGGAATTGAACACAGCTATTGAAGAGAAATTTAATTCCTACTATTCTAATTTTCTGAGTCGAATGGGACAGGGCCAATAAGATCTACCTTATGAAAACATCATGGACGGTATTACTAGCTATGTCAGCCCTTCTATTGGCATGTAATAAGCCGGCAGATCCGGGTTCAACAAGCTATATTAGCGGAACAGTAAACCCGGTGTTCCAGGAATATCTTGCTTTTGCCTATGCTGATTTCCTGGACAGCGCAAAGATTGACCAAAAAGGTAATTTCGCATTGGATGTGCCAGCTCGTGAGGCAGGATATGGAATGCTGATGTATAACAACAGTATGGTTGAGCTATACATCGAACCTGGGAAAACGCTTGAAATAAATTCAATTAGCGACAATTTTCCGGAAAAAATTGAATTCGGGGGAGAGTTGGGCCCAGTGAATCATTATATGCAATTAGCCCGTAAACTGGATCAACAAACAGATATCAGCAGCGATGATTTATATAGCAAGGACCCGGCAGCATTTTGCTCGTTAACAGATAGTATAAGGAACACGAAAAACAGATTACTACGAGAGTATGTTGGCAAATATCCCGACATGGATACTCTTTTTGCCAGGAAACGAGCCACAGACATACTGTATACCTGGGCTAACCAACAGTTGCTTTATCCGGGTTACTATTTACTCATGAAAAACCAGATTCCCCCATTGCCAGACCAATACCACAAGAAATACCTGGATCTTCTCGAGCTGAATAATGCTGATTTGCTTATCAGCCCAATGTATAAAACATTCCTGGAAAATTATCTGGACTATAAAGAGGCCGTTTACCTTGATAATCATACTGAAGTGGAAAAACTCTGGTTTCCGGGATCTGTATCAAGATTCAGGGTGATAAATGAAGAATTCACAGATCAGGAAATAAAAAACTATCTCCTTTTCAGGGCCATGAGCGACCATCTGGATAATTTTGGCACAGACCATGTGGAAACATTCATCACCAATTTCCGCGTCAGTTGCACAAATGAGGAGTATAAAACATTTATTGAAAAAAAATTCAGCATGAGCGAATTGCTTGCCAGGGGGAAGCAGGCCCCGGAACTGGACTTTTTTGACCAGGAAGGAAACGGGGTAAAGCTTTCCGACCTTAAAGGCAAGCTTCTCTATCTGAATTTCTGGGCCAGCTGGTCGGAATGGAGCATCCAGGAATTTCCTTTCTGGGAAAAACTCAGAAAAGATTTTGAAGGATATGATATAAGTTTCGTGTCCATTTCTATGGACTTCGTAAAGGATAGGAATAAATGGGAATATATACTGGATAAGCAAAAGCTCGGAGGAATACAACTTATACAGGATTCAGAATCCAATTCCTTTACAGATAAATATTTCATAAATGATTTACCCCGTTATCTTTTAATAGGTCCAGATGGGAGTATTATTAGCGCACATGCTCCCCGTCCGAGTGAGAACATGGAGGTTGTTTTGAAGAACCTGCTGAAAAATTAATAGGAAGCCTTATTCCCGAAATTTACATAAGATCAAGTTATCTAAATAAACATCGGCCATTCAAAATGAACCGGACCGGGAATTGATGCAATTTCTCCCGCCAGTTCCGGATCAGTTGTCGCCATGTAGGCTTCAATTTCCACTTTCAACCGCGGCAATCCTTTTTGAGCTAATAGCATATCATCTTCTGCATGGAAATGTGTTTGCAGCACAGTATAACCCTTGCCCAGATGGATATTGTTCATGTGCCTCAATAATGCCTTTAACCCGTCCAGGCACTGATCATGGGCACACATTACCAATGTTTTTTGCCTGAGAGGTTCATTAATTCGGATGGGTGCCGGCATTTTTACAAAAAGAGACAGGAACCGCATAAACATGAAAAGTAATTTTTTAGAAAATGGAATTTTGATGACCCACCACCGTTTATAAATATTTTCGTCCCAGGCACATAAAACCGCTTTGATTTTGCCTCCCTCCCTGGCCACCCACATATTATCAAGATCCATACCTTCGATTTCTGTTGTGTAATAACGGAATAGATTATCTGTCATTCTTGGAGCCAGCTTATAGGTATCGTAGAACCGATTGTATAAATCAACAAGTTCGGGAATATCTTCTTGTCCGGGATTTGCCAGAATGAAGCGCGGATCAATTTTCCTTTCCCATAAGGGCATTATATTATTCACCTGAATATCTCCCAGACAGCAGGCTCCCTGGAAACCGGCCCTTCCCCGGGTAAAAATGTGTGAAGCCTCATTCCCTTTGATGATGCATGCAATACCCATTAATACGTTATTTCGCAAAAGAAAATCCAAGGTCTCCCTCATTAATCGGTATGCCGTCATTCCCTTACGGTAATCCTCATCCACCTTAAAATCCAGTAAATAAACAGATCGAAAGGTTTTATCGCCATATTGAACGGGAGTAAAAATGGCACCTATACAACCTATGATCTTCTCTCCTAATCGGGCCACCATGTGGAAAGATTCTATATCCAATTGCCGATGAATACGATTGAAAACAGGAGACCGGTCGGGGTATCCGCTGATTACACCATGCTGAGGGCATCTGCAGGAAAGGTCCAGAATGGCCTCATTATCTTCATCTTTCAGAAAATTAATTTGAACCTGATGTCTATCCATTCTGTTCAGTAGTTAGTATTTTCCCGGGCAAATAATTATTCATGGGCACTCAAAATGCACAAAGAAAAGTTTTTCAATATAAAAACCCTAGCATCCATAGTGGTATTCTGGTTCCTGTCTGGTAATCCAATCCATCGCAAAGGGTGTAGCCATCATTCTTTAAACCCACGCGTCTATTACCCTTCTGCTTCCATGACAGTGAAAAACTGTATTTATCATCTATTAATAAATTCCCCTCTTTTGTCAGATTTACCCGATGGCCAATTTGCATCTGGCTGATTAAGAAGGTTTCCAGCATAGCTTCACGGCCTGGATTACCGGGAGATACAGCTGCGACTAAATTACTATTATTCAAACACATCAGCTCCGGCTTGTTGAGATAATTTAAATCCTCGCCAACCCTGGTTATCCAGGAAATTAAATCAGCCTGGTGCATGTATTTGAGAAATTTGAGCAGGCTGTCCCGCGTAGTTCCCGATTCGGCAGCCAGCCTCTCTATATTTGGTTTTAGCGGGCCGGTAACTGCAATGATCGACAGCAACCGCCTGATTTTTTCTACCGAGTCAAAATCAATGTGATGTATGGCGGGGAAATCTCCCTCCAGGACATGGTTGAGCAGATGAATAACCCGACTTTGATATTCGGGTGTGGAATCAGATGACACAGTATAATATCCCTCTCTCAGGTATTCGTCGAAATATTGCAGAGGCCTGATGCGGTTAAGCACAGTTATACCCGGGTTCCTGTTTAACTCCAAAAGTTCATCGAACTGGATAAATGGAAAAACTAATTGGTATCGCAAATCAAGGAATTCCCTGAACGACATACCCGGTAGGAAATGCAGCCGGGCCATTTTCTTTAAATCAAGCCCATCTTCATCAGAATAATTAAAAGCAGAACTGGCAAAAATAATTTTCAATTCAGGCAATTCATCCAAAATACCATTCAAGTCGATTAAGGCCTTCGAATATTTATGCAAGTCGTCCAGGAAAAGATGCGTTCCACCCATTCTGTAAAACTCCCTGGCAAAATCCAGAAGGGATGTTGTGGAAAAATATAAATCATCGAGACTTACATATAAGCCTTTGTCGTCCTTAGACAAATCTCCTTTCATGCATTGCAGCAACAAGCTCGACTTCCCTATCCCCCTACAGCCTATAATTCCGGTAATACGGTCAGTTAGAGATATCCTGTCGAGTAAAAAACGACTAAACCCGCTACTGCTCCTATGAACAAAATCCTGAGATATGGAAAATAAGCGATCCATGATATAACAAATATACATATTCACTTTTATATTTATGTTATTTATATTCTTTTTCACTTTTTTATTATTGATTTTCATTCAAATAATGATATTAATTGAAAAAAAATCAAAACCCGATATTCTTTTACTATTTCATTAGCTCATTAAGATTAGATTTGTGCTGAAATAAAATCATTGCTATGCGTTTATCAGGTTATCCGAAAGCTAAATTGAATGAAGAAGCCAGGGAGTTTATCAACCTATATTCTTCATTAGGCGAAAGAGCCGAGAACTTCCTGCCGGAACATGTTATGGAAACCATGCGTTCTTTTGTGCGGATTTGTTATGAAGAACAATTGGATCCGGATATCCAGTCGGCTGAGATCAACCGGTACTTATTGGAATTAAAAGAATCCCTGCCTGGATATACTGAAACCAGCCTGATGCTGACCCCAACGCAGGATTCCAAAGCTTTCCTTTATTCTGCACAGAGCCGGGCATTTCAGCAAAAGCTAAGATATGCTATTGATCATGAACTGGTTGGTGAAGTTGATAAAGCCCGGCTGGAAAACATGCTCAAGCTGGATAATTTTTCAGTCGGCACTCCGCCTGTAACACAGCAAACTATCGACTTCCTGTACCGTATACTGCTAGGTGATGAAGTACGTGTATTGAGGAAATTCCGTGATGTTATAGGTATCAGGGAAGACATTGAGGAGGCCCAATGGAATTATATGCTGGATGTTCTGGATCAGATGGTGAACCAATCCACTCATTACACAACGGCTCAGGAAAAGGCCTTTTTCCTGAGCCGCACCGAATCTACTGTGAATTTCAAGGGCTTGAACGGGCTGATCCGGACTCTGGTGTCAGGAACGGCTGAAACGGCAGTCAAGCTGCTCAGGGAAGAAGTCTTTACCGGGGATATTCTGCAGGAAATCATATACCATGATGCCGATTCCCTTATCGAGGAGATGAAAAAAGACCCTGTGTCCTTGTTCGCTATAAGAATGCCATATCTGAGGCAGAATATATTGAGCAGGCCAGATTTCATGCCTTTTCTCAACCGGACCATTTTCCTGGATGATTCTCCCGAAGCCAGGGCTACAAATACCTGCCTCGTTTTCGCTTTCCATAATGGGATTATCAATACCTTAAATAAGATACACACAAAAAAGCTTGGCGCCCCGGCAAATACTCAGATGAACCTGCGGCTCATCCTGGATAAGGTAAACAGCAGTAACCTGAAGAAGTTCAGGGAGAAGATCAACGCCCAGATTATGGAATATGACCGGGAGATCAAACAAATTAAAGCTGAGCAATTGGCCAGCCCGGAGACTCCGGACCAGGACATCATGCTATACAAATTTGATGAGTTTGCCCGGCAGATTATCCAGGATAAATATATCCTTTCGAAATTAGGCCAGTTCATACACCTTATCGAAAGAACCAAGGACCCACAAGAACATAAAAAGCTTAACCGCGAACTGGTGAAGGAGTTCGAGGATCGAACCCGTGATTATTTTTACTCAGGAAACAGGAAATTAGAAATCTCGACAATCGTTGAAGGGGGTGGCCGCACTCAAATTAAAACCTTCGGGGAATTTCTCCTGCAAAGAAAACTAAAGCCCGTCAATAAAAAGATCATTCATAATTGTGAAGTGGTTCTTGAAGTTCTACCTGACAACTACCAACGAACTTTACATAACCATTTTCACAAGAATTTCGGGATCAACCTGTTTCTGGAAAAATACAAGGAATATCTGACCAAGGTAGAAAATGAGGCGGATAACAAAGGCCGGTTTAAAAATCTGATAATTGATTTGGGAATAAAAGCCAAATACGACAGGCAAGAACCTGAAGACCAAATAATTATTCAGGATTTCGTTTCGAAATTATCTACCCTTGAGAAGTCTTCAATCTCCGACGATGTGCAAATGATCATTCGTGATTTGCTCTTCTGGGAGAATCGTCAGCCCAATCCATATATATATTTTGTTGAAGAAGCATCCTGGGAATACCGGGATCTTTTCCCCCCGGATCGTTTCGATATTAATCCTTTTGATATCAATATCGAACTTTTTGATAACGGCAGGGTTGATTTCGTACGGCTTCAGTCAAAGCTGGAGCACATCAGGGATACCTTCCACCTTTTTGATGATTCGGGAACCTTATGGGATCGTTTCTGCGAAAATACCATTTTTATTGTTAATGATCCGGCCAACCCAACAGGATACACCGACTTCAATAACCAGGCCTTGATTCGCTTTCTAAAATTCCTGAATAAGACAAAAATCACTATGTTCCTCGATGAGGCCTACAATGACGCCGTAAAAATAGAAGATCCTGAGGAACCAAAATGGCGGACTATCTCCCGCTATATCATGAACAATTTCGGGACTTACCCGACCATCAGCATGGTAACTTCACTATCTACCACTAAGAATCTGGGGGCTACAGGTGACCGCCTGGGCTCGCTGGCAGCGACTCCCGCCCGTAAAGATGTGATTGACTATGCAAGGAAATTATTCGCCATTGAGCGGGCTAATACTAATTCCCTTTTCCTTTTAGTGAACACCCTGGAGGTGGCACAACTGGCAAAGCGTATCAAAATACGCATGGATGAGAATTTGCCTAAAGACGCCTCACGTTACAAGATCAAATCCAAATTGATAGAATACATTAAGAATGAAATAGAGGTCAATGTTCCCGGGAAAATTTTTGGAAAATCCGGTCGCTCCCCTCGTGTTTCACTATTCGAAGGAAGTCCGCTTCACCTGTTCCTTTTAGATGAACTTAAATCACTCGATCAGCTGGATGTGCTTGAACTGCCAGATGATTTTAAATATAAGGATGAACCTTTTTTCTCCTATTATAAAGAACATCTGGTAAAAGACGTTAACCGTTTTCGGATCAACAAAGAATTCAGGAGTGAGTCCAACCTTCGCCTAAAAATAGCCAGTGAAATAGCCTTAAGAGTAATCGATCAGACCGGGACAAAGGATCAAATTGGAATACTGGAATCCGACGGGTCCTACCTTTTCAACTTACTTATCCTTAATAAAGAGGCCCGGGTTTATCTGGAAGATTTTACAATGCGGCTTGCCCGGGAAAGAGGCCTGGCAGTACTTCCTTACCAGGCAGGATTCGTCCGTTTCTCCCTTGGTGGATATCTGGATGGTACAGATAAAGGGTATGATTTTTTCAAAAAAGAGATTGAACAGGCAATAAGAATCTTTATCCATTATTGGGGATTAGTAGTCAAACACGCAAAAGACAACGGAGGCAGTCGGGAAAAAATTCTTGATAAGGTATTCCCCTCGAGTTCTGCTGAAGAGTCCATCCAGATGGCCATCAAGGATTTTTCCGGACTCTCGGAGATTCCCAAATCAGTTAAACCCTCACTACTGATTCGTGACATAAAATCCCTTTATCTGCCCTCCCCAAAAAAATCCGGAGTAAACATAAACACTATTGGTACTTCACCAAATTCGGTGTTGGAATTTTTTGACACGGTTGCTCAGTGCCCCGACCTGGAATCTTTTATCAGGAGCCAGGCCTTTACAAAAGTTTATGAAAACCTCCTACCCCAGATCTATAAGAAAATACCAGCTATCCGTGATTGGGATATCAATGAGGTAATCGCCAGATACGGTAAGTCGACCCTTCTTAAATATTGCAGGAGCAAGGTGGAATTCCTCCCTGATGATCACCTTCTGGATGGGCCATTTGAGTTACTGGTCATGAAGGAAATCCTTATAGAACTGGAGAACTCCCTTTTAAGTGATGCCAAAGTCAAACTACTGGCCTTGCGGGTAAATGAGACAGATTTAGCTGGAGACCTTGCTAAACTTGAAGGTTATAATCGCATCCTTAAAAAATTTATCCGGGAGTTGCTGCTTCACTTCAACCTCCCATATGAGCAGGAGGGAAATGAGCCTACAAGGAAAGAGTTATTTTATACTGCCCTGGATCTGTTTACAGAAAACACCGGTATTTTTCCCGAAAAATTCGTTCTGGATCACCAGTTAGTATCTGTTGTGCGACTATTGGTAACTGATGCAGGAAGGTTTCCGGGAGATCAGTTGGATGCAATCACCCGTAAATCAGAAAAGCTGGTAACACAGAAAATACAGGAGCCGGAAATCTGGGAAGATAAACTTCTAAATGCATACCTGGCTACCGAATCAGATATCTTCAGTCTGAAGTGGAAAGATATAATAGATAAATTCACCGGAGAATTAAAAAAGACCGAGGCAGGAGAATCCCGTTTGATATCAGGGGAATTCATGCTTTCAACCCTTGATATAGCTCTTTCCTCCTTATGGCAGGATCTCGAAGCCCTTAAACGGGAAAAAATTCAAGCTGAGCAACTGCTGTCTGAAGCACGTAAGGTAATTCTCTTCCTGACAGGAGCCATGAATAAGACCCGGTCAACTCAACGATACAATGAATACAACCATATATTGCTGAGGTTATTAACTCACCGGTTCAGCAGGCAAAATTCATCGGTGAATGAAATGATCCAGCACGGTTATACCCTGTATACCGACTTCACCATGAATAATGCAATAACCGGCGATAAAAAATATGCATCACTGGCCTGGATAAACCAGCTTATGGAAAAATGCGGTGTGATTGGAGGAGAGAAGGATGTTCAAACGCACACTCGCATAGCCACCGACTCAAAAAAAAGAGAATTTCCCTTCCATAAAATTGACAGAAGCGGGAAAGAATCCGAGCCCTTCGCCGGTGATGACAATGGGTCCATTGAAAAAAACATCACCGGCCAGGATTTTATCAAACAAATGAAAACCCGCCCAACTGCCGTATTTTTCGGCGACCGCATGAAGCGTTTCGTAGATAATCTCGACGAGGAAGACTACCGCTGTAAACTTTTTGATCAGGGCCTGGTTAAAGAGTTGTATGTCTTTCAGAAATCCTATTTAAAATACCTGACCGATAATTTTCGTCTGCTCGGGTCCCAAACATTTACCCTGGATAAAATCCGTGATTTTGTGCCTGATGTGGTGGTCTTTTACGGAGCACCGGAAAAAGTTATCTCCTACCCACATGTAGGTTACTTCGACCTTGACGGGCCAAACGGTAAGATTAAAACCCTGATCACTCCACTCAAGCGTAAAATTGATTATTTCGGCGACATCAAGAAACCCCGCCTCACTTTGATCAATGAAAAGGTGAAAGAAATGGGTGGAATGCCAGTCCATGGCTCCCTATTCGTTGTGGAAGAAGATGACGGATCAATATTTGTTGTTCAGATCAGCGGCGACAGCGGGGTTGGTAAATCTGAAATGCTGGCTGCACTCATGCTTAAATGGATGCGCAAAGACCTGAAAGGGATACGTTCCATCAAACTGGTTGCCGGTGATATGTTCCATGTATTCCCGGATGACCAGGGTAATCTATATGGTGTAGGCACGGAAGTTGGAGATTTCAGCCGCGTAACCGACTTTGACCCGGAATTTATACGTCAATACAGCACACTTTTTGAAAGTAGTGCAGACAGTAATGTGGAAGACCTGAATTCCCGAAGCACGGTTTCTGGTTTTTGCGATATTTCAATGCCCTTCAAGATTGATATCATGCTCACTGCCAGTAATTTTTCACGTGATGAAGCAGGAATCAGACGATATGCCAATCCAGAGAACTTTATCCTTTATCGCGAATCTCATGGAGAACGTAAAGAAAAGGCTACCAGCTCGGATAATCCACACTTCCAAAGGACCCTTCTGCGATATACAGCGGACAAGAATATTGTGGATGTCCTTAACCGACATGGAAGTTACCTGGATGATATTCTCGACTGGATACTTGATAATTCAACCGGCAAGGTTTACCTGGGCTCCTCCTATAAAATGATTGACAAAATTGATCTTGATGCTGTCGTTAACCAGATTTTTAAAGGAAAAACCGGCAGATACCAGGATCACTCTGTCATCGTGGAAAGTATTCGCTTCGATATCATAAAGAACCGTTTTCAGGTTTTAGCCTCTCCGAGTGAAGGGGGAAAGATTGAATTCGAGCTCGACCGTACATTTTTCTCATCTGTCTTCAGCGCACTGGCTTCAACACCTGCAGGTAATCCCTTTATCGCCGAAGAGGATGAAGTGAGGATTAAAAAAGACCTGATCAGAATATTGAAGGGAGGATCTAATGGAAAAGGTCTTGGCAGGAATATTCAGTTGGGAATACTATCAACCGACCTGGGAAAGAAAAATAAAGAAATAACCGGTCCCCAAAAAGCAGCCGAAGATTTGGTTAAGCTGATACGGGAAGTTAGACTGCAGAAACCACAGATAAGCAGAAATAAACAAGTTGTAAGAGAAGCTATTCAGGCCGCTTATGGCCGAATAATGCCTGAAAACCAAATCAGCAATGAAGTATTCAGATATAATTTTTATCTGTATCAATTTGAAGAGATGCGAAAGGCTCGCTTTGTCAGGTTGGATAACGAGAATATAGAAGTGGACCTGTCTAATATAAGAGGCTTCTATCCAGTTCCTCCTGAAAAATCCTTCTCTCCTCTACTGGTAACTCCTCAACTCAGCGCAGAACTGTCATCATACAGTGAGACTTACGAGCAGATCATGTCGTTGCCCAATAATCAGCAATTTGGAGAGGAATTATTGGAACTGGCTTCCGATCTTTACGAGGTAGATGGCTATAGTAAAGAAACCCGGATCAATAATCTGATCACCCAATTGTTACTATTGAACGGGCATTTGGCAGTAAAAGATCTGGCAAGGGGAAGGATCACCGAGAAAGTTAACCGGGAAACCATAGCTGCTGCCAAGTGGGCTGTAATGGAAAAACTAGGCTAGGGTAAACACAAAGTCATGCTAAGGATATCACAAAGGGACACCAAGAACTTTTGAGACACACTCTAGAATTTCTTCCATATCGAACATTTCTGTTCCGTCGAGGATGAGGTTAGGTGTCTGATCCTTTGGAAATTGTCCGAATTTCAGGAATCCATTCCATATGTGTTCAATATACCAATCCGGTTCTTTGCCCCAACGAAGATCCATTTGTTTTCGTAAAACAAATTCCTCCTTCGGCAGCTCCATGAATATCCTGAAATCAAAAAGCTGGAAGATTGCGGGATCCCAAAACACCATCAATCCCTCAACGATTGTTATGTCATACTTATTCCTGTTTTTGATAATTGCCTTCTCGAACTTTCCAAAATCTATCGACTCAGGGCATTCCCAGTCGATATGATCGCGAATTAAGGGGATTTGATCCTCCTGAAAAACGAAGTCATCCTGATCCAGTTTCTTAACTCTTCTCCCTTCCTGCTCAAAATGGATTGATAATTGCCCCGCCAGAAAACTCTTTCCAGAGCGGCTGATACCGCCAATACCAATAATTTTTCCTTGATCCGCCATCCATAATTCATATTTGACGAAAAATAAGGAAAAATGGTAAGATTCAATGCAATTCACATAGATAGGGGGACAAAAAAGGGGACAAACTTCAGCTGGACGCCAAAACTACATCAATGCCTATTAATTACCAGGAATCACAAAAACTTAATTGACATAAAAAAGGAGGCTTCACCAAATCATCCTTTGAACCTTGCCCTACACAACAAACCGGTGGAAAATTCAACTATTCCAAAGTAGGCAATCTATCAAACAATGTACAGGCTAAAGAAGCCTTTGAATTACTTCAAAAAGCAGGTTTGGTTCACAAAATATACCATTCATCCGCTCAGGGAATACCATTAGGGGCTGGGAAGAACTACAAGAAATTTAAATCTATTCTCTTGGATTCCGGGACTTTTCAACAAAATGATCAAATAGAAGTCCTTCCCTTATATGCTATTTCAAATCTGTTTCAAAACAATAACTATCCCCTATAGCAGCGACCGGAATTATCCGGCCCTACAATAATTTATTCTGTTCCCTGTTAACCTTTTATTATGTATTTCAACATCGTTCCAAACTTCGGCCGTTTACCTACCATAATGATGCAGGATCTGAATAATCTGCTACCCGCCCAAACAGATAATGCGGTAAATAATACCACTCCTATTAGACCGGCAATAGGCTGCCAAATAGGAAGAGTAACCGGAGTTGCCTGCCTTACGAGCATAAGCATGGGTGTGAAGGGAGGGAAAAGAGAAACCCAGGTAGCCATGCTCCCCAGAGGAGCCTGGATTACAGGAAAAAGTAGCAGCATGGGAAATATTAAAGGCAACATGGCAGGAAACTGAATATTTTGTGCGTCTTTTGAATCATTACAAGAAGAACCCAGTGCTGCCATGATAGAGCCATACATCACGACCGCTAAAATCAGGTAAACAAAAAACCAGGGCAATATATCGTAGGGAATCATGTGCCCCATCTTCAATTTGGTTATGGTAAAAACAGCTCCACCAATGTAAATAGCCGCAGTGGTTAATGACACAGCCAATCCGCCCAGAACCTTCCCCAGCATAAATTGCCAGGGTGTGACTGAGCCAAGCAGAACTTCTGCAATTCTTTCACCTTTTTCTTCCATCACAGCAGAAAGTAAGGGTACTGCTGACATCATAATCATCATAAAAATCAGGAGTAGCATTATGTAGGGAATAAGGAAAGACTCCAATTCACTACTCTTCCGCGCGTCTTGGACATCTCCGGTTCTTGAGTCGATCTTCATCAAACCCATTCCTTCCGCATCAATCCACATAAACAGATTTTGCACCTCAGCCTTGTCAATCCCTAATTTCATAACCCTTTCCTGCCGGATAAAACTGTTAGCATTATTTGAGACCCACCCTTTTACCGCATCCATGGACGAGTTCTCAGCATAATAAAACATCCGGGCTTTTTCGCTGTCGGACCCCTGATTAATTACATCTGGTCCAATATATAGGAATGCGTGGATATCTTTTTTCCTTACCCTGTCGGAAAGTGCCAGTTTCTGCGCATTAAAATCATTCTCTTTCGGAATCAATTCAAAAAAATAAGCAGGTTGATTTTTTTCACCAGTCTCGCTATCAGTAATATGATTTGCATTACGGTCTTTTGAGGCATCAACCAGGAATTGGCCAACCGAACCAGATTCATCAATAACCAAAACAGTATGGTCCGTAAGATCAACTTTGTCTTTTAAAAGCATCACAGCTGCAAAACCGCCGCCCATGAAAATGGGCAACATTATAAGGCTGATAATGAAGCCTTTCGTCCTTACTGCAGCTTTATATTCTCTTTTTACTAATATCCAAACTTTATTCATGATCTTCGTTGTTTTCAGGACTGGCAATACGGATAAAAATATCATTGAGAGAGGGTGAGGTAAGTTCGAATTTACTCACCCTGCTTTTCGCCATTATGGCATTCAGTATCTTCTGCGAATCTGCTCCGGGAGCCATTCGAATCTCCAGAACCTGTCCAAAATCATTAACTTTTTCAATTCCGGGAATTCCGTCCACTGCCCGAACTCCATTTTCAGCCTGAATACGGATAGTATCATGTCCGAACTTCTCTTGAATTGAGTTTAACGTTCCGTCAAGCACCTTTTTGCCTTGATAAATCATAAAGATATAATCACACATTTTCTCCGCTACCGACATATCGTGGGTGCTGAAAATAACCGTGGATCCTTTGTCTCGTAATTTCAGAATCACTTCTTTGATAATTTCTGCATTCACAGGATCCAACCCGCTAAATGGCTCATCAAGAATAATTATTTCGGGCTCATCAATTACTGTAATTATAAACTGAACCTTCTGGGCCATCCCCTTACTCAAGGCCTCAACTTTCTTATCAGCCCATTTGGAAAGGTCAAACTTTTTTAGCCAGGCATCAGCTGCCTCATCAAGGTTCTTAACATTTTTCAGTTCGCCATGAAACTTAACCAGGTCCTTTACTTTCATCTTCTTGTACAGCCCTCTTTCTTCAGGCAGATAGCCTACATGTTCCAGAGTGCTGCCAATCGATTCCCTGCCAAAAAGCTTGATATTCCCGCTATCCGGATAGAGAATGTTCATGATCATCCGGATAGTGGTTGTTTTGCCCGAACCATTCGGTCCGATAAACCCATATATGCTTCCTTTTGGCACATGCAGGGTTAGGTCATCCACTGCCTTGTGCGTACCATAAGTTTTAGTGATATGATCCAATTCAATGACATTCATGTATAGCTATTTAGGTTTAAGTATTTGATTAGCAATATAAGAGAAATAACTTCCAATTTATCTGATAAAATTCAGGTCCATCGATTCCTCTTCCTGGGGCTTTCTTTGGTAATTATTGAAATTATAAGTGAAGGTAAGGGTAATCACCGGCGACTCAGGCCGCAGGTTAGTGAATACCTGCAATCCTTCACCGTAGGTTTCCATCTTAATTGCATAAGTACTAAGCATATCTCTAACACCCAGAGTAAGGGAGGAAGCTCTTTTCAGGAAGGTTTGGGTATAACCGGCGTTCAGCATAAAGGTGCCAGCCATGCGGCCCTGCAGCATGAGGGTAGGTCCAGTGTAAACTCCAGAAAAAGTTAAACGGGAATTTGGCCCGAACATAAACAGTGTATTTATCCTTGTCGACCATTGCAGAGAAGCATTATCCAGGCCTGTCATTCGATCATCAATAAGTGAATAGTAGTAAACATTTCCAGTTGCTACCAGTCTTAACCATTCCGTAAAGCCGAGGTTGCCCATAAATTCAGCACCCAAAGAATTCGATCGGTTGGCGTTAGTAAAAGCGAAAAACATATTTCCCTCCTCATCTGCATTAAAGACCTGAGAAGTTAGATCATTAGCCTGACGGTAATAGGTTTCAACCGAGAAGGTTCCAATCTTAACCGGCTGTTGAAAATTTAGTTCAAAAGAGTTGGTAAACTCTGGTTGCAGATCAGGGTTACCAGTCCTGATAGTTTGATTATCAATAAATTGTGGGAAAGGGTTCAATAACTGCCGGTTAGGGCGGTTAATTCTTCGGCTGAAACTAAACTGCAATTGTTGTCCACCCTTTAATGTTTTAGATAATGACCCGCTCGGAAACAAGCCTAAGCGGGAATAAGTGAAATCCTCTTCTGTAGTTAACTGGCTGATCATTCTGTCGGTGTATTCCGCTCTCAAGCCAATGGAATAGTTAAAACTCTTGAGAGGCCCTGACCAGATCCCGTAACCTGCAAAAATATCCCTGACCAGGGTAGCATCATTGGAGTAATCCATTGATTTTATCCATTTGTCTAAGCCAAAATCGAATTCATTTAAAACGAACTGATTATCTTCATTGTAATGTGAAATCTGTGTGCCCAGCTCAAGCTTATTGGATCCCAATGGTTTTACATAGTCTACTTTCAAACGGGCATCCCGGATAACACTGTGCTCAGTACTCTGATTCTTTAACCATGCATCCTGAGTGTTGTTCCAGTTCTGATCAACAAAAAATTCATTCCTATCCTGGGACAGGTCTCCATTGAAACCACCAGTAAAAATATTGAAATCTATCTGATGTCCTTCCTGGTCAAATTTATGAAGCCATCCGATCTTTGGGTTCACAAATAAGCCATCCAGAACCAATCCATTGGTTGCCAAAGATTGCTCATCAACACCATCCTCAGTAAATCCCCTGAATACCTTGTTATTCAGATCAACATCAAAATGTAAAAGCCCGATGTTGCTGCTGATTGAAAGGTTGTTCTTCTCATTAAGATCATAATCCAAACCCACATTCCCGCTTACAGTCCCAATTTTTGTGGCTTGCTCAAGAAAAGTGTTGTATTCATAATCTTTCCCGCCTATCAAACTGGTTCTGTCTAAATCACCGGCTACATCAGTATAGTATGATGTGCCTGAAATACCTCCGAACACATTTAATTTATTCTTCCGGTAATTGAATTGCACATCCCCATTGTATTTGTTATTCCATCCGGTCATGAGGGTTATCATTGAATTGAAACCAGCCTGGCTCTGTTTTTTAAGTATCAGGTTTATGATCCCCGCACTTCCTTCAGCTTCATACTTGGCGGACGGGTTGGTTATTATCTCAATGTTTTCAACCATTTCAGGAGGGATCTGGCGCAACAGGTTGGTACCGGTCATCGGTGCTGGCTTGCCGTCGATCAACAAAACATAATTGGAACTTCCACGGAGCAATACATTTCCTTCCGTGTCAGTAGTAATGGAGGGAGCATTCTCCAAAACCTCTACCAGGTTTGATGCTCCGCTATTCTTGTATTGTTCAACATTAAGGATTTTCTTACCATCCTTATAGATAACCTCAGGTTTTGCTGTAACAATCTCCACTCCTTCCAATTCCTGGGCTGATTCAGTCATAATCATTTCCCCGGCATCGAAATCGGTGGATGAGCTGCTAAGGGTGATGGCTTTCCCCTGAGTGGTAAATCCAACATATTTGACAATCATCAGGTAATTTCCCAATGGTAATTTTTCTATTAAGAACAAGCCCTCAGCTCCAGTCGCTGTGCCCGTCACCAAAACAGTATCGGGCAAGGCATAAACAGCCACATTAACATCGGAAAATGCTTCGCCATTGCTGGCATTGATTATTTTTCCCTTAACTGATCCATTGGTTGATTGTGCCTGAACTGAAGAGGATATTCCAAAAAGGTAAACTGTTATCAAAATAAAAAATAAGCGTTGCATGGACTTATTGTATTTAGAATTAATATGTCTCATTCTATTAGAAGCATTTAGCTCTGTTTTGTTACATGATATCGAAGTAAATTTGCATTTTTTAAAATTTCCAAAAAAAATAAAATCGGCCAACGCCCATAAATTATCGATAAACGACAATAATAATATTTTATGGAGTTAATTCTATGGTAATTTAAAGGGGTTAAAAATGCATATTCACCCCCATTTGCAGTCGCAAACTACTGAAATCCAGTCTGTATTTCCAATATGCATCCGGTCCGAATTGTCCAAATCCTGGAATATTGCGTTTATCGATCATTAGTGCCTTTATGTTCTGGTAACTAACAGCAAGACTAAAAGATGTTCCAGGATTGATATAATACCTGGAATCCAGGCGCAAATTAATTCCAGGCAGCAGATAGTGTTTCTGGATTAAATGATCTCCCTCATCATAATAACTCCCACTCTGCGGAGAATGGAATTCATTCCATGAGAAATCAAAATGCTCATAAGCGCGTACCAGTGCGGGGCCTGCTTGTATCGATAACTCCATCCGATGAGAAAGGTATCGATCAATAGGTTGTATAAGAATACCACCATAAAGACCATATACCTGTTGTTTGTATGTATGGTAGATTGAATAATTTATTTTGCGCTCTTCATTAAGGTCACCAATATATACTGATACCGGATCACCAAAATTTATGTCAGTAAGGAGACCCAATTCAAATCTTTTTCCAATACTTTTCCCGAGATCTATATGCAATGCATAGGGCCGTTCATAGAGATGGTCAATGGCACCCATGTAAGATTGCTGATACATTTGCCTCAAGTTCTTGCTAAGTGGAGAATAACCCCGACTAAACATGGAAGAAACTCGCCAGTTATTATTTGGAAAAGCTTTTTGAAGTCGTTGTGACAAGGGTATAAGGTCTTCGAATGCAGCCATGGGTGGACGTAATCCTCGGGATAGAAATACCCATTGAACAATTCATCCCCAAAATGTATCCAAAGGGAATCCTCAGAATAGGACACCATATAACCATCATGCGTTCCGCCATCCTTAAGCCAAACACTAACATCTGAAAGATAGGTAGAGCTTCTTTTTTGTATTTTTTTCCACTCCATGTAGCTTATCTCCTCTGGAACGGGGCGATGAAATGGATTGTCATTTTTAGTTTGAGCTGAAAGCTGAGTTATAAGTAAAAAACTGGCGATGAAAATGCTGACAATGCAGTTTATTGGTTGGTTACCTTTCCTCATGTTGTCCTGTATCTTTTGCCTTACTTTTGCCATCTGCCTTCTGCCTTAAGTTTTGCTCCACCCTATCGTTCTTTTTACTGCCTCTTTCCACTTTCCGTAAAGCATTTCCCTTTTTTCTGATTTCATATCCGGATAAAATATCCTCTCAACTTTTCTTCTTGAGGTAATATTTTCCTTAGTCCACCAACCAATCTTTATACCTGCCAGATATGCTGCTCCCATGGCGGTGGTTTCAACAACCTCTGGTCTTTCAACGGGAACATCCAATATATCTGCCTGAAATTGCATCAGATAATTATTAACCACTGCCCCACCGTCCACTTTCAGACTTTTTAATTCCAGCCCTGAATCTTTGACCATGGCTTCCAGGACATCCCGGGTTTGGTAAGCCAGCGACTCCAGGGTGCCTTTCACCAGATGGGCAGGATTTGTATCCCGGGTAAGACCAAATATTGCACCCCTGGCATACATATCCCAGTATGGCGCACCAAGTCCTGCAAATGCCGGGACCACAAATACCTCATCTGAACCTGCTGCCTGTATAGCCATATCTTCGGATTCCGGAGCACTCTTAATAATTTTCAGCCCATCACGTAACCATTGAATGGCTGCACCCGCAATGAAAACACTACCTTCAAGAGCATATTCTGGCTGGTTTGTTGTGGAACAGGCCAGCGTAGTCACCAGTCCGTGCTTTGAACGGAACATTTTCGACCCGGTGTTTAAAAGCATAAAGCAACCTGTACCATAAGTGTTTTTTGCCATCCCGGGTTCCAGGCAGGCTTGTCCAAAAAGTGCAGCTTGCTGATCCCCAGCCAGTCCGCAAATTGGTATGCTGAGGCCATCCATTTTCAATTTTCCAAAATCCGAGGCAGATGGTAACACTTTCGGCAACATGGAGGAAGGCACACCGAGAGCATTAAGTAGGGTATCATCCCATACCAGTTGCCCAATATGAAACAACATTGTGCGAGAGGCATTGGTATAATCGGTAACATGTGATTTGCCCCCGCTGAGTTTCCACACCAACCAGGTATCTACCGTTCCAAAAAGCAGATCACCCCGCTCAGCCTTTTCCCTGGCTCCCTCAACATTGTCGAGGATCCATTTTACCTTGGTAGCAGAAAAATAGGAATCGATCACCAGGCCCGTAGCAGCCCTGACATATTCCTCAAAACCTTGACTCTTGAGTTCCTCACAAATGGGAGCTGTACGTTTGTCTTGCCACACAATGGCGTTGTAGACTGGTTTCCCTATTTTTCTGTCCCAAACAAGGGTTGTTTCCCGTTGATTAGTTATACCGATTGCGGCAATCTGTTTAAATCCTGCTGATGCTTGTGAAAGTACCTCTTCAACCGTTTCCCACTGGGAATTCCATATCTCCTCCGGATCATGTTCAACCCAGCCGGCATGCGGAAATATCTGTGTGAATTCCTTCTGTGATATGGCCACAATGGATCCTTCCCGGTCGATTAATAAGGATCTGGAACTGGTAGTCCCCTGGTCCAGAGCTAATATGTATTTCTTTTCCATCATGATTGTTTTTTTTGGCCGATTTTATCCACTGACAATTGTTTTCTGACGGCCATGAAAATAATCAGTCCAATTATCCCGGATAAAATGAGAAACCAGGAGCCATAGATCTGATCAAATAATGCACTGTACATAAGGGCTCCGTATATTCCCCCCAGGATCGGCCCAATAACTGGCACCCAGCTATACAGCCAATCCGATCCCCCTTTTCCTGCAATGGGGAGCAGGGCGTGAGCAATCCTTGGCCCCAGGTCACGTGCCGGATTGATGGCGTATCCGGTAGTACCCCCCATAGAAACTCCAATGGCAATAATCAGAAACCCGATGATCAGTGGATTAAGTCCTTCAGTAAACTCGTTGGCCCCAATCGAAAGAATGGCAGACACCAAAACAAAGGTTCCAAAGATTTCACTTATAAGGTTGGCCCAATAAGAACGGATGGCAGGACCAGTTGCAAATACCCCAAGCTTCAAAGCAGGATCTTCCGTTTTACCCCAATGGGGCAGATAATGCAGCCACACCAGTACTGCTCCGATAAAGCCTCCTATCATTTGTGCAAGTATATAGGTAGGAACAAGTGCCCAGGCAAACTCCCCACGCACAGCCAGGCCCAGAGTAACGGCGGGATTTATATGTGCTCCACTAACACTACCGACGGCATAAATCGCCATGGCAACAGCCATGCCCCATCCCACCGAAATAACGATCCAGCCGCTATTTTCAGCCTTGGATTTTCTTAAAACAACACCCCCTACAACTCCATCACCCAGCAACACGAGTAAGGCAGTGCCAACCATTTCAGCAATAAAATTGGACATAATTGAAAGTTTAGTTTAACAGTTTGAATTTGCATAGAAATTCCGAAAGAAAACAGTTTTCCAAGGTAGTAAATGATGGGGAAATTGGAAATAGGGAACGGGGAACAGGGAACGGGGAATGGGGAACAGGGAACAGTTAACAGGGAACGGGGAACAGGGAACGGGGATCTGTAGATTGGTAGATCAGGAGATCGGGAAAAAAGCTAATAGAGTGTAGCGAGAATCTGAGTATCTAAGTATCCTAATCTCTGAGTATCCGAATCTGGGGTTATCTGCTACTAAAAACAAACTGATAGAATCCGGAGGCCTGGGAACAGGACAATTCAATTGACCATTTACCTTTTAAACCAGGATCATCAATTTCCTCCAGACAATAGGATTGCTGCCAATTTTGTTCTTGTCCCGGCACTATCCTAATCTCCTTCAGAACTTTAGTATCGGGCCGGATAAGTTTAATCTTGATTGTTCCATCACTTGCCTGTCCTTTAAGCCGGAAATATATATCAGAATATCCCTTCTCAACATTAAAGGTAAAACTCTTCGATACGCTTAAATCGTCCACTTTTTTCCACAAACGCATATTTGTAGTTCCCTGATATGTAAAAACCAGAACATCAGGTATTTCAGGTATTGAATGAATAATAAGGGGATCAACTTCATCAACCTCCACGTATCCCTTTTCGAGCTGTCTAAGCTCCAAAAGACTTTTTCTCCTAACATCCTCCTGTGCTTTCACAACCAAGGAGTTCAAGATCAGAACTGCCAGAAAAAGAAACCCATATTTGTAAACAATCTTCATTTTATTAAGTAAAACTTCTCATTACAAAAATATTTCATCTGAACCATTATATGCGTTAATGACTGGTTAACTTTGGGTTAATGTTGGAAAAGAGTGACAAGTGACGAATGACGAATGACGGGTGACAAGTGACGAGTAGTGACTAATAAAAAGGCTTGGGAGAGTTCAGGGAGTGTTCACTAAACTGTGTCACTTTAATCGGAAAATATCTTTCATTTCAAAGGACGAATACTAATAGTAATTTGCAATATATGTAGGAAACGGACATAGCGAACCGGGAGATGGTAGATGGTAGCGGTGTACAAGCCTGTGCAGCAATCTGGATCCCGCCAATCCATGGGTGAGAAATCTATTTAATATCAATTGAATATGAGTAGCCAGATTCTTTGTCGCCGGATATGGGTGTGTCTTTTTTATCCTCTGGTTTGGCTTTGGATGTGACAGTATAACTTATTTTCAGCTGTTGGGCCTTGAATTTAATGCTCGTCCTTTTAGTAACCTTTACCCGGACTTTGCGGTTCCTTACCTTACTGAATCGAAAAAGGGCAACAATCCTCAATGCTTCCTCATCACACCCATAGCCAATGCCATTTATGATATGCGGGTTCAGCACGGTTCCGTTATCTGTGACCTCGTACCCTACCAATACTTTTCCCTCTATCCCGGCCGCCTTTGCCTCCTCAGGATAACGAAGGTTTTTAGCCACAAACTCCTTCATTGCCTGATCACCACCAATATATTGGGGCTTTTTGATAAAGTCATTCTTGCGTTTAGATTTGTTCATGACTAATTAAATAGCAAATCAAATGTAATCAAGATTGTGCGGTTCCACCTTTCTGGAAGAACATTAAGTGCTTTTTTAAAATAAATATCAGGGATCAATTAACCAAATCTTGACATGATCTTCAAATGATACCCGGTTGTGTTGGGCAGTCATAGTCTCTGTTAATCATTGATTTTCGTTTAACATTAGGATAAAAATTAGAGGGATAAAGTTAAATTAACAAGATTGTCTACTTTTAGTATGTAAAAGCGATTGTTTTCGAAAAACATGAATTCAGAATTTGACGACTTAAATGAAAAGAGAGCCAAAAGAATTAGCATTAAAAAACCCCCAATGAAAACGAATCAAAAATCGGAAACATCAAGAAAATTTTCCATATGAAATATCCATGAGCAATAAATAGCACACCAACCGCGAATGAATATAAGT
>CAYXJR010000057.1:0-29554 GCA_964465145.1 uncultured Porphyromonadaceae bacterium
CAAGTCCAAAGGTAAGCAACAGATGTGCATCGCTTGGATCTGCAACAGTAACAGTCAGGGTGTAATCTTTTGTTGAAATACCATTTGGAGCTGTTATGGTAACAACCAGGGCAGTATCTACTTTAAATGTAAATACTACAGGATCAATTGTCCAATCACCTAAGCAATCATCAGCATCGGTAATTGTCAGATCGACATCTGTCAGGTTTGTTCCGAAAGGAACCTCCAGGGTCCAATCATCTCCCTCTCCTTCTGTGAACATCAGGTCAACATAGTGCTCATCTTCATAGCAGCCCCAGAAAGAGCTCTCTAATTGGATTGATAAAATGTTATTGCATCCGTTCTCAGCTTCGGTGATAGTAACGAAGTACTCAACTGTACAATTTTCATCACCATCATTCCCATGCACAGTAAATGCGACAGGAGTGGAAAAATCATTTGGCGTCGTTCCAGAAACCTGCAAAATAGCAGGATCCTCAGAGTGGGTCAATGAATCCCCATCGATGGTAAAAGTACCAATAAGATCGAAACTGCCATAAAAATCTTCAGTTCCGAAAGGCACGGTAAAGTCTACAGTCTTAGCAATCGAGTCTACATCGGCGGTATATTCAAAACCCTCCAACCAGACAGAGTAAGTAAGAAGCCTAGGATTACAATCCTGTGCTTGAGTCTTTACCGTAAACCCGAATGTAAGCAACATAGCAAACAATCCGAGTAACGTAAAACGTAGGTTTTTACTCATAATGTTTAAAAATTAAAGTTAAGTATTAGAATTAAAGTATTTCATTTTCATTCCAGGGGAAAGAACATACCTCTCCCTATAATTCCGCTAATTTAGGTATATTATAAATAACTTCCAAAAATAATGGGCAAAAGCAATTGAACGGAAACTAATATTTGGCCACCAGTGGAATTCGTCGGCCAATACCAAAAGCCTTACTGGAAACCCTGAGAACCGGAGGGGATTGAAAACGCTTATACTCACTGCGGTTCACCAGGCTGATAATACGGTCAACAAGATCTTTATCAAAACCAGCATCGATGATGTCCTTTTTTGGCTCATTCAACTCAATGAATCGATAAAGGATTTTATCTAGAACAGCATAGTCGGGAAGTGAATCGGAATCCCTTTGATCCGGACGCAATTCAGCCGAAGGTGGCTTGTCTATAATATTATATGGTATAACTTCCTTTTGACGATTGATAAACCGGGCCAGGAGGTATACATCTGTTTTATAAACATCCCCCAAAACCGACAGGCCTCCGTTCATATCACCGTATAGGGTTGCATAACCTACAGCAGCTTCACTCTTATTTGAAGTATTCAGCAAAATATAACCCATTTTATTGGAAAGGGCCATCAGAAAAACCCCCCTGGTCCTGGCCTGTATATTTTCCTCGGTAACATCCTGAGGAAGGCCTGAAAACAAGCTCTTCATCTGATCTTCAACCCCGTCAACTACATTTTGAATTGAAACCAAATCCCATTGGACACCAAGAGTATCAGCCAATTGAATAGAATCATTTATGGAGTGATCAGAAGAATACTTCGATGGTAATAGTAGAACTCTGACATTATCAGGGCCCAGTGCTTCGGCAGCCAGGACCAGGGTAAGGGCAGAATCAATGCCACCGGAAAGGCCCAGGGTGGCACGGGAAAATCCCATCTTTCTGAAATAGTCTTTTATACCGAATACCAATGCCTTACGGATCATTTCTACCCGATATATGTCGCTGACACTTGAAAAATCATTGCTTAATGACTCATCTCCCGGGGATAAAACCTCCTCAAAGCTATATTCCCTGACCTCTTCCTGAAAAGGAGGGAAGCAATCGATCATTTGGCCATCCGGTCCGAAAACCATGGATTCACCATCGAAAATTAGATCTGTATTGGCACCTACCTGGTTGGAATAAAAAATGGGCAAATTGTATTTTTTGGCATTTTGAGCCAAAACCAGTTTTCTGTCGTTCAGTTTATTGGCCGCAAAAGGTGAAGCCGAGATATTTATGATCATATCCGGTCTCTGGCCAATGAGCTCTTCCATCGGTGAAACAGGATATAGTTTTGAGCGGGCGAAAGCATTCTCGACAGGCTGATCATCCCAGAGGTCCTCGCAGATTGTCAGGGCAATTCGCTTGCCCCTGAATTCAACAACATTAAAATCGGTGTTCGGTTCAAAATATCGATACTCATCAAAAATATCATAGGTGGGAAGGAGACTCTTAAACCTTACATCCGTTATTTTCCCCCCATAAAGGAAGTATGCCGCATTAAAAAGGGTTTTCCCCTGAACATTAGGGTTAATGGCGGGTCCTCCCACGATTATTCCAATGTCATGGCTAAGGTCAGCGATTTTGTGAATAGAGGATAAACAGTTATCTATAAAATCCCTTTGCTCCAGCAAATCCAGTGGTGGATATCCACAGATTGAAAGTTCTGAGAAGATCACTAAATCGGTTCCTTTTTTTATCCCCTCGCGGATAAAAGATTCCATCTTGGCCCGGTTGGCCCCGAAATTCGCAATATGATAATTCAACTGGGTAAGAAGGATCTTCATATTCGGCCTTTCATTAATCCGATCTGTTAAAAAGCCAGACCAAGCTTCAACCCTACCTGGTTAATATGAGTATTATCAGCAACAACAGCACCCAGATCCTTAGTAAGGTCAAGAAAAGTATTACGGTATTCAACAGCAACAATCAATGACAAATTATTCCCAAATGAATATAATATCCCTGCCTCCAAATGGTATGCAATATTAAATAAGGGTATTTCATCTGTCAGCGGTTCTTTCACATAATTATTATCTGTGGCTGTTGCCGTGGCTTTTGTATTAATCAGACAGTTCAACCCAACATCCGCAAAAATGGTGGTATACCCGACTTCTGCAGAGGTAAATTTTAATGCCAGTGGGATATCAATATATTGCAATTGATAAGTCATTTTTGTCCCTGGTGCCATCGTATCGGCTCCGGAATTAAAATGTATAACCTGTTGATCTAGATATGTCAGGCTCCCTCCTGTCTTTTCAATGCTGACACCGGTTGAAAATCCATAATTTTTCTCGAAAAAGTAATCTAATTCCACCCCGGCATTATATCCGAGAAAAACCGGACCTGTCTCGTTTTCCTTAACATCAGATTTTAACCAGCTTAAATGAGGGCTGCCTACAAGGCTGAATTTTATTGCTTTAAACTGATCCTGCCCCAAAGCATAGCCACCGGTAAGGATCAAAACAAACACCATAATTTTCCTTTTCATAGTATTTTTGTAAGAATTTTACAATATTAAACGTTTGCTTAAGGCAAATGTATATAATAAGTCATATTATGAAAGACATGATCAGAAAAAAAAAGAACGCTTTCGGGATTGCATTGGTCATATTAATTTTACTTTCAGGGTGCAAGAACCAGGCCAGGCCTGATCATAAGATCAATCGTTTTGATCAGGATCTTTTTAGTCTTACCCTGGCTAAGGACCATGGTGATTTAAATAGTTTGAAAGCTAAGTACCCTTTATTTTTCCCTCTTTTCTGCTCTGAAATTATTGGAATCGGACCTGACACGGCCAGTGGAGCAGCAGAATTTATAAATCAATTTTTAACTGACCCGGTTATACTTTCTGTGAAAGAAACAACAGATTCTGTTTATCCTGATTTACATGATATTGCAGAGAATATCCATATGGGAATCGACAGATTTGGGGACATTACCTCAAGAAATGATACGGTAAAACTGATTTTCTATATTTCCGGTTTTAACCAGTCATTTGTCAGCTTACCAGGGATTTTGGCAGTAGGATTGGATAATTACCTTGGGTCTGATGCAATTTATTACCAGAATTTAGCAATTCCCAAATATATCAGGAAAACCATGGATCCTGAGTTTATCGTTGTTGATGCCGTCAGAGCATGGATTATGAGTGAAATAGAGCCTTCAGGGATGATTAATACCTTACTCGACCACATGATCCACGAAGGAAAGATTCTGTACTTACTGAACGAATCTTTTCCAACCAAAGAAATGAACAAAGTTTTTCGTTACAGCAGGGAACAACTGGAATGGTGCGAGGAAAATGAGCGATCCATGTGGGAATTTATCATCGAAAATGAACTTCTGTACTCTTCTGATCGTTTGCTGATAAGCCGCCTTACCAAAGAAGCACCTTTCATTCGGGAATTCGGACCGGAATCGCCCGGAAGGGCAGGTAGTTGGCTTGGCTTCAGGATTGTACAAAGATTTATGCAAAAAACCAGCATATCGGCTTCTGAGCTTATAAAGATAGAAGATACTAAAACCATCCTATCAGAAAGCCGGTATAGGCCAGGTTAATGGTTTAAGCTTTTTTTGAAGGCTCTAATTTAAACTCTATATTTGAGGAAAATTTGCCTGGATTATTTTAAACCCATTAATAAGTAAATCATGTTAAAAAGATCATTAACGTTCCAATGCCAATTATGCGGCAATATAGTAGAATTGCTTCACGTTGGAGGTGGAACCCTCAGTTGTTGTGGGCAGAACATGAAAGTCCTCGAGGAAAGTACTGCCGATACTTCTACAGAAAAGCACGTCCCATTTATTGAAAAAACAGCAGCCGGATACCGGGTCAAGGTTGGGCAAAACCAGGATCACCCCATGATGGATACCCATTACATTCAATGGATTGAATTACATACTAAAAATGCTGAATACAGGGTTTTTCTGAACCCGGGTGATCAACCTGAAGCAGATTTTCCCATTGGGCATAGCCAGGAAGTAACAGGGTCCAGGGAGTTTTGCAATCTCCATGGACTCTGGAAGAGTAGCAAATAAAACTAGCCCGAACCGCTGGTTGCTTAGAAAATAAAAAATAATTATTTGTTGTTTTATAATTTAACCTTTAAGTTAATATTATGATAAGTAAAGTGATGCAAGATGCTTTAAATAAGCAAATTAATGCCGAAATTTGGTCGGCATACCTGTATTTGTCCATGTCCGCTTATTTCGATGATAATAATCTGCCAGGCTTTGCCAACTGGATGAAGATTCAGTGGCAGGAAGAAATTTCCCATGCCATGAAAATGTTTGATTATGTAAGTGGGCGGGGTGGTCGCGTCCTTCTCGAGCCCATTGCCGGGGTAAAAACGGACTGGGCGGATTCTATTGAGATATTTAACGAAACGCTGGAACACGAAAGAAAAGTCAGTGGGTTAATAAACAACCTGGTTAACGTTGCTATCAGTGAGGCTGATCACGCAACAAATAATTTTCTGCAATGGTTTGTTGCAGAGCAGGTTGAAGAGGAATCCACCGCTGAAAATTTGTTGGTGCAACTAAAAATGATCAATGGATCCGGGCATGGTATGCTTATGCTCGACAGGGAATTATCACAGCGTATCTTTGTTGACGCCACAAAGAAATAAGAAGAAAAATGGATAAATTCAAATGTCAATCATGCGGGTATGTTTACGACCCTGACCAAGGGGATCCAATGAGTGGGATTGCCCCCGGCACCTCTTTTGAAGATCTCCCTGAAGACTGGATATGTCCACTTTGCGGAGTGCGGAAAACAGAATTTATTAAATTGGAGGAGTAAGCAGATTATTGGATGAAAGCTATTGAAGTTAAAAAAGGGATCTACTGGGTTGGAGCCATCGACTGGAATCTCAGAAATTTTCACGGATATCTTACCCAAAGGGGTTCCTCCTATAACGCCTATCTTATCATAGATGAAAAAATCACACTTGTAGATACGGTGAAGGCACAATTGACAAGTGAGATGATGAGCCGTATCTCCTCTATAATCGACCCGGCAAAAATCGACTATGTAGTCTGCAATCATATTGAGATGGACCATTCAGGAGCCCTTCCCGCAATAATGGAGCTGGCTCCATCTGCCTTGGTTATTGCATCGTCGAAAGGAGTAACCGGCCTTAAAGAGCATTACAGGCAAGAATGGAATTGTAAGGCTATGGAATCGGGTACTATTCTGAACCTTGGTAAACGAAACCTACATTTTATCCTGACCCCCATGGTCCATTGGCCGGATAATATGATTGGCTATCTGGCTGAAGATAAAATCCTATTCTCAAATGATGCCTTCGGACAGCATCTGGCATCCTCAGAGAGGTTTGATGATGAATTTCCTTTGGATATTGCCATGATGGAAGCCAGGAAATATTATGCCAATATTGTCCTGCCCTATTCAAAACAGGTCGAGAAGGCCCTGGTAGCCGCTTCCGGCCTCGATATTGATATCATCGCCAACAGCCATGGTATAATATGGAGGAAATATGTGAAAGAAATCCTGCATGCTTACCATGAATGGGCCGCGAATGAGGTAGGGAAAAAAGCCCTTATCATTTACGACACTATGTGGCATTCCACTGAACAGATGGCCATAAGCATCCAGGAAACTTTTGAGTCTTTGGATTACAAGACAGAATTATTAAGCCTTCAGCACAATCATATATCTGATATTATGACCCATGTGATCGGGGCTGAGTACATTTGTCTGGGATCGCCAACATTGAACGGCCGTATGCTACCTTCCATGGCAGCATTCCTGACCTACCTGTCAGGGCTTGCTCCGAAAAACCGAAAAGCAATTGTATTCGGCTCTTATGGTTGGGGTCCAAAAAACATCGAGGAGATGAGCCAGGAGTTGGAGAAAAACGGATTCGAAGTGATTGCCCGGGAAAAAATTAAATATGTGCCTACTCAAGAATCTCTGGATGAAATGAAAAAAAGGCTGAAAATTGTTATCCTGAGCCGAGCAGTAAAAGTATTTTAACCTGCTGTCATTATATCCACTGCAAAAAATGCCATTAATCCCATACCAGTTATCAGAGCCTCTTCGTTCACTTCGAAGCGGGAATGGTGTACAGGGTAATTAATGCTCCGATCAGGAAACCCCGTTCCCAAACGA
Source organism: uncultured Porphyromonadaceae bacterium (assembly GCA_964465145.1). Taxonomy (GTDB): domain Bacteria; phylum Bacteroidota; class Bacteroidia; order Bacteroidales; family UBA12481; genus JAUVKA01. The sequence goes on from CAYXJR010000057.1 coordinate 6,911, forward strand.
TAAAAGCTTGCTGGTATAATTTGGGAATAGCGGGCAAAATCTTCCCCTGTCATTCTTAATTCCAACTCTGCTACCATATTTCCTCCCAGATATTCAGAGGCAGCTTGAGTCAGCCTGCCAGTAAGATACTTGTCATTTACCAAGGCCGGATAACCATTAACAATATTACACTCTGCCTTCCCTCCCATTGACAGGGCCATTCCATTAACCAAACTTTCAATTTCTTTCAGGGCCCTGGATCTCCATTTTTCATCCATGGTCCTGAAAGTTCCTTCGAGAAAGGCCTTTTCCGGGATAATATTCGTGGCACCCCGGGCATCAAACTTTCCGAATGACAGGACTGTTGGCACATGTGATGGTGCCTTCCGGCTAACAATTTGCTGTAAACTGACAACCAGATGACTGGCAATCAAAACCGGATCCACCAGATTATCAGGCATGGCAGCATGACCACCGGTACCAGTCACTTCAATGTAAATCTCATCGGTTGATGCCATATATTGACCGGAACGGAAGCCAACTTGACCTGCCGGCAACTCAGGAAATACATGTTGACCAATGATATAGTCCGGTTTGGGATTATCCAGGAGTCCGGACTTAAGGATAATTTCAGCTCCGCCCGGAAGCAACTCCTCCCCGGGTTGAAAAAGACAACGTATTCGTCCGGGGAACTTATCCTGGATATCTTTCAGGATCCTTATTGTCCCCAGAAGTGAAGAAGCGTGAATGTCATGTCCGCAGGCATGCATAACCTCTGGATGCTGAGAAATAAAAGGAAGATCCGTTTTTTCTTCAATGGGCAATGCATCAATATCTGCCCGAAGCACAAGGTATGGGCCGTCACCGATTCCTTCCAGGTCGACATACAGGCCTGTTCCCGCTATTTCCCTGGGGTTAAGGCCCCAGTCATTTAAAATATTTCTTATATATGCCTGCGTTTCATGCTCTTTAAAGGATAACTCAGGATATTGGTGAAGTCTTCTCCGAATAGCCAGAATCTCTGGATAGTATTTTTTTGCCAGGCTTGAAATGGTTTGCTTATCCATGATCAGGACAATTAAAAATCGAGACTTAAAGAAAAGTAAAAAATCCGTGGCAGGATAACATGATTCTCAATGCCCCATGCCCAATCCAATCGCACGTAATAGCCTAATAGCCGGCTACGTACACCGCAGCCAAAACCAGCAACAATAGGCTCATTACTTTTTTCGATCTCAATAGTCAGTGGGCCGTTCTCAATTATCTCACGATTCAGGTGATTCCTTTTATCATAGGGGGTAACTCCTGTCCATGCCGTACCAATGTCAAAAAATCCAACCAATTGAAAACTGGAAAGGAAATCAGAATTAATTGGCCTGTTGGCAAAATATCTGAATATCGGCCATCTTATCTCTGAATTGATCACTGCAAAACTGTTTCCATTGCGGATATTTTGGGTGAATCCGCGCATATTAGTAGCAAGTGTTTGAAAAACAAATGTTTGAGCCGTATCAATAGGCACTGAATAGTCAAAAGTTTGAACATTACGGGATAAATTGGTCCAGTTGTCTACTCCACCCAGGTAATAGATCAGGCGACCGCTACCAAATGATGTACTGGAAGCAAATCGGTTGGCCCAGATCAAAGTCCGGTGGATAGGTTGATAATACCTGAGGTCAGTCCCGACAATAAAAACATCAGAATAGTCTCCGTTAACCTGTTGAAAATATTCTCCGAAAACCTTCAGCCGGGTCCCGTCATAAAGATTCAATCCAGGCTGCATGGTGTTATCGTAAATATATTCCAGCTTGGCCCCACCCCAGTACTTTACGATATTTCCGCGCATTAGATTACGCTGATCAGTTGCAAGAAAAACGTTATTGTCGTGCCTGAAACTAAAAGTCCCTTTGAAAGCGGTAACCTGGCTCAAAGGATATTTCAGTACGTAATACAGGGATTCGGAGTTTGTTTTTACCAGAGAAGAATAGTCAATAGTTGTTGCTTTATAGGACTGCCGATGGTAGACAAGCTCCTGGTCAAGTCTCTTTCTCAGATTCTCGAAGCTAATCAGATACTCATTACTGTCAAAATCTCCCCCAAATCTAACCCCGCCGGTAATTTTATAGTCCTCAAAAAGATCCTGCGTCCCTATTTTGAACAACATATTAAATCCTGGATTATAATATACGGCTCCACCTGTGAATGGTTGATAGGAAGCATTGAGGAAACTGAAATCAACCTGTGAAGCCAGGTAGTTTACATAAAATGCCGGCTGATAAATTCGTATGCCGGGTAATTCAAATTTTCTGCCAGTCAATGGATCAGATTCCTTGCCCTGCATGTAATCCCGGCTTATTGCCCGCTGCTTTAGGATCTCCTTTTCCTCCTCAAAAATATAATTGTTTATATCAATTTGATTATTATATTCTTTCAATGAATCCCCTTCTCCCATTGGAGTGATCCGGCGCGTTAACCCGGCATTCGACAAAAGTTTTTTCTCCTTTTCGGTTTTTAGGCTGTCCTCACGTATTAATCGCCTTTCAACCTGTGAACTAAACAAGGTTTTCGGAAGAGATTGGGACCTTGTTGCCTCCTCCCTTATTGATTCCTGAGTAAGTTGATATTTATTATTAAACAAAATCAATTGAGAAATATCCCCTCTGGCTTCATTTGCATCGAAGTCTAATATATTGCGATTGTAAGCGGAAATAGGATAAAACCTGGAAAAAAAGCGGAAGTGTGTTGTGGTATCAATAAATGCTATTGTGCTATCATACCTGGCCATATACCGATTTCGGATTCCGCTATCATCCCCAAGAAAAAGATACTGGTTATTTTTTGCCGGAGTTGGTTGTAAGCGGTTGAAGAATCGATTCCCAGCAAGGCGAACCAGTTCATCTGTCTTATTCTTATAATCATAAATAAAAATGTCCTGACTAGGCAATCTTTCATTATTCTCCTTTTCTGCTTCAATGGATGTATATAGCCTGTTACTGGAAAAAACAATCTGAGTTCCATTATTTGCGAACCTCGGGTGGAAATCATCGGCCTGATCATTGGTGATTCTCTCATTGGTATGAGCAGCCAGATTGTGCACAAAAATATCAGACTGGCCTTTCATTACTCCTGAAATTACTATAGACAAACCATCATCTGAATAAGAAAAATCAAGGATTTTCTCAAATAGTCTGAGCTCCTGGTGTTCCCATTTTTGGGTAGAAAGGGGATAGACACTGAATCTTATCAGGCCTTTGTATTCGCTGGTCATAGCCAGAGCTTGTCCTGAAGGATGCCAGGCAATACAAGGATAGGTTCTATCCTCAATCTGCTCCAATTTTTCTCCGCTCTTGAAAATCTTTTTTGCTTTAAGTGAATTATTTTCACTGAGGTAAACCTTATTCTGCCCCTTTTCCATTCTAACAAAGGCAATACTATTGCCATCAGGACTGATACTGGTCCGGAGAAACTCAACACCCTTTTTATTCCTGAGCTTCACTCTCGGAGGAAGGGGATCCTCCCCCATTTGCGCTTCTTCGGCATATCTTTCCTGGAAAAAATGCAGCCATTCGTAAGTCAGGCTTTTTAAGGAGATACCTAACACGTTGAGGAAACCTGAGGAAGTATTGCGATTTATTTTGGTAAAATACAGAATAGTAGGAATGATGGCATCACCATAGGTTTCAGAAATGAAGTACCAAATGGAATGACCGGCGTAAGCAGCTTCTTCCCCGGTTAATTTGCTGAATTTCTCGAATCTTCCCGATAAAATACCATCTTTTACACGGTTTTCAATTTCTATATCCCAGCCTTCAGAAAGATAAGAAATGAGGCCCTGCTGAAACCATTCCGGAATATTTACAAGAGTGGAGCTGGCAAGTCGATCCCTGACAGAACCTCCAAATACCATCTCCCCAAGAATAACTTCGGATATTGCTCCTCTTATTTGGGAATCCAGATCTTCATGATCTCCATTGAAGTATAGAAATACTTTATTATCTAAAATTGGAGTAACCCCGCCAATATTGGTATTCTCCTGTCCGGTAACAAGTCCGATATTACTTTGCCGGTAGTCATTTAACTTATTGAATACCAGGAATACTATTCTCTTACTCAGCGAGAATTCAAAATAGTTCTCAAGCCGGCTAATCTCAGAAAAAGCCTTTTCTCCAACATACTGAGCTAACTCTTGTCCATTGGGATAGAAATAAACATCAAATCGATTAAATCGATAAAATGAATAAAAGAAATCACTTTCCAGAATATCTCCGCGAGCATACTGAATCCGATTTTTACCGAATTGCATCTGCAAACCATTGTAAAACTGACCAACTGCCTGGTGAGCAAACAAGATAAAAACCAAAGAGAGTAATATATTCCTTCTCATCAACAACACATATTAATACAGATCTCTACGACAAAAAAATGCCTGTCAATTTACACATTCCGTAAAGTATTTTCCGAATGTACCAGTGAATTTATTAATTTTGAATTGTTTTACACCGGAAATTCATCAGGATTGCCTTTAAATTAATATTATGAAACGTTCAATATTTGTCATTATTTCAGTCCTTATGTTCCTGGGAGAATTTCCTGTTCAGGCACAGTTTACCGAGGCAACTATTTCCTTCGATAATTTAAACCATAACTTCGGAAATATTAAAGAGGAGGATGGTATTGTCGAACACACTTTTGCTTTCAAGAACACTGGGAAGGAGGCACTCATTATCAATGCAGTTAGAGCATCCTGCGGGTGTACAACTCCGGAGTGGAGTAAAGAACCTATCACTCCCGGCGGCAGCGGATCCATAAAGGTCAGTTATAACCCTTTAAGGCGTCCTGGTGCTTTCCGTAAATCAATCACAGTCCAGTCCAATGCCAAGGAAAAAACCAGCGTTCTTTACATTGTGGGTCTGGTAGAGGGAAAACCAAAAACTATTGCTGATGAATTTCCTATAGCCATGGGCCCTATCCGGTCGGCTTCCAACCATCTTGCTGTTTCAAAAGTTCTTAAAACGCAAAAAAAGTCAAACTATATCCAGATCATTAATGATTCAGATCAAAATGTTACAATCACAATCCCAGAGGCACCTGAGCATTTGAGTTTTCAAATTCAGCCAGAAACCCTTCAGCCACAGCAGAAAGGGAATATAATAGGACATTTTGATGCGACAAAAATTGATGACTGGGGTTTTCTTAGCAGCAGGGTCTACCTTTATTTCAATGGTGAAAAATTTACGGGTAATCTCCTGGCCGTAAGCGGTACAGTTGAGGAAGATTTCAGTCAATTGTCACCTGAGCAAAAGGCCAATGCCCCTCGTATAGTTTTCACTGAGGAATCCTTCAATTTTGGTACCATTAAGCAGGGTGATGTAATTGAACATGATTTCAACTTTAAAAATGAGGGTAAGGAAATGCTACTTATCCGAAAAATTAAAACTAACTGCGGCTGTACAGCTTCTGTGCCCAGCTCCTACGAGATCCCTCCTGGTGAGGATGGAATACTTCACGTAACATTTAATTCCAGGGGGAAAATAGGCAAACAACTTCAAACCATCACTTTGACTTTAAATGATCCGGAAAATTCCACCAGCCTTTTGCGGGTTGCTGGAACAGTTGAGGCTCCCGGAGAAAAATGAAACCCGACCGTAATAAATCGACTCTGAAAGTAAATAAGGGCGTGGCCCAACCACCTTCGGTCCACCCCGAATCGGTTAAACGATTTATGACCGCCAGGAAGCCCAATCTGAACTCCGTGGAGTTTGTAACAGGTATTCTGGCAGGTAACCGTACAATACTTTCTCAGGCTATCACACTTATTGAGAGCCAACTACCGGAACATATGCTAATGGCACAGGATATTATTGCCCTCTGCCTTCCTCACACAGGTAACAGTATGCGCATCGGCATTACAGGAGTTCCGGGAGTTGGAAAAAGTTCATTCATCGAAGCTATCGGGGGATACATCACAAAAAAAGGTCATAAACTGGCAGTGCTGGCTATTGACCCTTCCAGTGAACGGTCCAAAGGAAGCATAATGGGAGACAAGACTCGTATGGAATCTCTTTCTGCTGATGCTAATGCCTTTATACGACCTTCCCCTACTGCTGGGTCGCTTGGGGGAGTGGCAAGGAAAACAAGGGAGTCGATGCTACTATGTGAGGCTGCAGGTTTTGATGTTATTTTTATTGAAACTGTAGGCGTTGGACAATCTGAAACTACTGTCCATTCCATGGTAGATTTCTTTCTTCTTCTCATGCTGGCAGGCGCCGGCGATGAATTGCAGGGAATAAAACGTGGAATAATGGAAATGGCAGATGCGATTGCTATAACAAAATCAGATGGAGATAACGTGGTGCCTTCGGAAAGAGCCAGATCGGAATATTCAAATGCTATTCATCTTTTCCCTCCATCTTCATCAGGATGGACTCCAGATGTGCTTACCCTTTCAGCCACGGAAAAAACAGGCCTGGAAGAACTGTGGAATATTACAGAAAAATTTTTCAAACACATACGGAGCAGCGGCTTTATGGCCAAGAACAGGAAGGAGCAATCCCGCACATGGATGTACGACACTATTAAGGCCCGGTTAATGGAAGATTTTTTGTCCGATGCGGAAATCCAGAGCAAAATAAAAGAAATCGAGGAACAGGTTATGTCAGGAGCCATAAGCTCCTATGCCGGCGCAAGGGAATTACTCGCTAAAAAATATATTGCCAAATAAGCTTAATAAATCCAAGGGTATCTGCAACCCTGGTTCAATCGGCGATTTCGATGCCGGCATTTAACCAACTTATTACATCTGAAGGCAATACATTGTCGATCTTAGTCTTACTGGCTTTTTTCCCAAGCCTGACAATGACCATATTCTTATCTGGTATCACAAACACATATTGCCCCTTATATCCACGCATGGAATAAACAATTTGACCATTATGCCTATGGATCCACCAATTCCATCCATAATACCCAACGGCCTCATCGTGCACATCCTTCAAATGGCTGACGGGTGTAAGGGCTTCGGCCAGATAATCGCCAGATATTAGTTGCTTCTCATTCCAGGCTCCATGATTTAGTATAAGCTGTCCGAAGCGAGCAAAATCGCGTGCATTGGAATTAAAACAACAAAAGGCTTTTTCCATTCCATTTACCTCATCAAGCGACCACAAAGCATCCTGTTTGGCACCCATAGGCTGCCACAATTTTTTTGATGTAAAAGCACTTATCGACATTCCAGTAGCTTTTTCCAGGATCATTGCCAGCAATTGTGTGTTACAATTTTTATTTTCAAAACTACGGCCTGGTTCTTTTTCTGCATCCTGGTTAAGCACAAGTTCAGAAAGATCTTTTCCATAATAAGCTTTTGCAGTCACAGAAAATGGATTAGCATAGGAATCTTCCCAGCTCAGTCCGGAACTCATCTCCAAAAGATGCCTGATTGTGATTTTCGATTTATCACCATCCGAAAACCGGGGAATAAATTCGGATATTGGCTGATCTACGGATTTAATTGACCCCTGATCGATAGCGATACCCACCAGCAGGCTGACAATACTTTTGGCCATAGAAAACGAATTAGACCTGGAATCAGCTGAGTATCCGTCCCAATACTTCTCAAATATGATTCTTTTATTTTGAATTACAAGGAAGGCTACTGTTTTAAACTCCTCAAAAACAGCCTGATACTTCATTGGGACATCTCTTTCATGAAATCCCGGCAGCTCTTCCCAGGGATCATAGGTTGAGGCAATAACAGTTCGATTATCAAATATTTTCTGATCATCAATGTTAGCAAACTGGTATACCAAAGTATTACGCAAGTACTCCGGACAAATGAGGTACAATCCGCCCAAAATAATAACAATGACAATAAGTACTTTGGTGACTTTGAAATTTTTCATATCAGGTACATTATTATTGAGGCTAAATCAACAAAAGTTGATTCATTCTGTTTAGCGTATAAAATTAAGCTATTAAAAACATAAAGATTGGACATTCAGGAAAATCCCGGTTAAAGCACTAATTTTGTAAATTATTTTCTCAAAAAATGCAATTATGGATTACGATCTACTGAAATCCGCCCAGGTATTTGAAACCATAAAACACTCCCAGGAATATGGGATAAATATCAATGGGGAAATTGAGGCTGATTTCAATAAAATCATTGACAGGAGTCGTAAAATAGCTGAGGGGATGAGCAAGGGTGTTCAATTCCTGATGAAAAAAAATAAAATTGACATCATCAAGGGCTTAGGAAAGATCCTTAAGCAAGGCATAGTGGAAGTTAAGGATGAAGAGGGGAAGTCAGCCAGCTATTCGGCAAAACACATAATTATAGCTACTGGTGCCCGATCGAAAGAATTACCTGATTTAAAGCAGGACGGAGAAAAAATAATTGGATACAGGCAAGCCCTGGTGCTTGCAGAAAAACCAAAAACAATGTTGGTGGTTGGTTCCGGAGCCATAGGAACGGAACTGGCTTCGGTCGGACTTACTGAAAAGGCGGCCATAGAAGCCGGCCACCAGATAAAAGTTGGGAAGTTTCCATTTTCTGCTTCGGGGAAGGCCAGCGCATCTGGTGCTAAAGAGGGTTTTGTGAAACTTATTTTTGATGAAAAACATGGAGAACTACTTGGTGCACACATGATTGGCACCAACGTTACAGAAATGATTGCTGAGATAGTGGTAGCCCGTAAACTTGAAATTACCGGACATGAATTGATTAAATCTGTTCACCCGCATCCAACTATGTCTGAAGCGATAATGGAAGCTGCAGCCGCAGCGTTTGATGAAGTAATACACCTTTAGTAAGGCAGAAGGCAAAAGGCAGAAGGCAAAAGTATAAAACAGATAATGGCTGGTGAGAAGAAAATATCGGTATACGGAGCACGTGTGCATAATCTGAAAAATATAAATGTAGAGATTCCCAGATATGCACTCACAGTGATCACAGGCCTCAGCGGAAGCGGTAAATCATCACTGGCTTTTGATACCATTTATGCCGAGGGCCAACGACGATACATGGAAACTTTCTCGGCCTATGCCAGGCAATTTATTGGGTCTATGGAAAGGCCCGATGTGGATAAAATTGACGGACTCAGTCCCGTAATCTCTATCGAGCAAAAAACAACCAATAAAAATCCACGATCAACAGTAGGGACTACCACCGAGATCTACGATTTCCTCCGTCTATTATTTGCCCGGGCTGGTGAGGCCTATTCTTACGAGACAGGCGATAAAATGGTCCGGTACTCAGATGAACAGATTATTACCTTGATAAAGAAAAATTATCCGGATCAGACTATTCAGGTATTAGCCCCTATGGTTAAATCCCGGAAGGGCCATTACAAAGAACTGTTTGAACAGATACGCAGGAAGGGATATCTCTATGTCAGGATAAATGGAGACTTAAGGGAAATCTCACCCGGTATGAAACTCGATCGTTACAAAACTCATACCATCGAAATGGTTGTTGACAGATTGAAAGTTTCTGAAGGGGGAGATAAACGCTTAAAAGGCTCCGTACAGACTGGAATGAAGGAGGGGAAGGGAGTGATTTTAATAACTGATCTCCAGGGGAATAGCCCCAGGTTTTTCAGCCGTCAGCTTATGTGCCCGACCACTGGTCTTTCATATGATGAACCAGCACCCAATTCCTTTTCTTTCAATTCTCCGGCTGGTGCTTGTCCTTCATGCAAAGGTTTGGGATATACACATGAGATGGATCAAAGCAAAATCATTCCTGACAATAGGGAGACCATTTCTCGGGGTGGCATTGCACCCCTGGGAAAATACCGCCAGAGCATGATCTTCTGGCAGCTGGAAGCTATTGCAAAAAAATACGATTTTACCCTGGATACTCCTATTTTCAAAATCCCTGAAACAGCCATGGCCACGATCCTATTCGGATCAGAGGAGAACTTCAAATTAGAGAATACCCCCCTGGGCTCATCCTCGAACTACTACCTCAGTTTTGATGGTATTATCAGTTATATCAGCCTGCAAAAAACAGAAAACAATTCAAAAAAGGCCCAAAAGTGGGTAACCCAGTTTATTAAAACCTCCACCTGCAAGGCCTGTGAAGGAACACGCTTGAAAAAAGAATCACGTTATTTTAAGATTGACTCAAAAAACATATCCGAACTGGCTGAAATGGATATTGCTCAACTGGAACATTGGTTCCAAGGTCTTGACAAGCGGCTTTCCGAGAAACAAAATACCATTGCCAGGGAATTATTGAAAGAAATACGCAACAGAATCTCTTTCCTTATGGAGGTCGGCTTGAATTATTTATCCCTCAACCGCAGTACCCGCACTCTCTCGGGGGGAGAAGGCCAGCGTATCAGGCTGGCTACTCAGATAGGTTCACAGCTGGTAAATGTGTTGTATATTCTTGATGAGCCAAGTATTGGTCTGCATCACCGGGATAACCTCCGCCTCATTTCAGCCTTGAGACAGCTGCGAGACCTGGGAAATTCCGTCATTGTGGTTGAACATGATCAGGAAATGATCGAATCGGCTGACCATATTATTGATATGGGTCCGATGGCTGGTATTCACGGTGGAGAAGTTGTAGCCCAAGGGACACCTGCTTTGATAAAAAAAGCCCCTACCCTTACCGGGATGTACCTGAGAAAAGAAAAGGAGATTTCCATACCCTCCTCGCGCAGGCCCGGGAATGGCAAATCACTATTTTTATCAGGTGCGAAAGGACACAACCTTAAAAATATTGACGTTTTTATTCCACTTGGCAAGTTTATATGCATAACCGGAGTTTCAGGCAGTGGAAAATCCAGCTTGATCAATGAAACACTTCACCCTATATTAAGTCAGAAATTTTACAATTCGGTAAAAGATCCCCTGCCCTATAGTTCATTCTCTGGTATAGAAAATATTGATAAGGTAGTGGTTGTTGACCAGTCTCCGATTGGACGTACACCACGATCTAACCCTGTTACCTACACGGGAGTATTCAGTGATATCCGGAGTTTATTTTCCAAACTTCCGGAATCTATGGTTCGCGGCTATAAGCCAGGAAGATATTCATTTAATGTCAAAGGAGGAAGATGTGAAGGTTGTCAGGGTGCAGGTGTAAAAACTATAGAAATGAATTTCCTTCCTGATGTATATATCCTCTGTGATCAATGTAACGGAAAAAGATACAACCGGGAAACCCTGGAAGTACGGTATAAGGGTAAATCCATCTCCGATGTCCTTAACCTGACAATCAACCAGGCCGTTTCATTTTTTGAAAACCACCCCCAAATCGCACACCGTTTGAAAACAATTAAGGAGGTTGGTTTGGGATATATTACTCTGGGACAGGCTTCCACAACATTATCAGGAGGGGAATCCCAGCGAATAAAACTGGCAAATGAACTCGCCAAGAGAGACACAGGTATGACATTGTATATTCTTGATGAGCCAACTACAGGCCTTCATTTTGAAGATATAAGGGTATTGCTAAACGTATTGAACCGGCTTGTGGATAAGGGAAATACTGTTATTGTTATTGAGCACAACCTGGAAGTAATTAAAATGTGTGATTACCTAATAGATATTGGGCCCGAAGGTGGCCGGGGAGGCGGCCAACTGCTTTACCAGGGCCCACCAGAGGAAATAATCCACATAAAAAATAGTTTTACGGGAGAATATCTGAAAGAAGAACTATTTTCATAGATTATTTAAGAAAGGATTAGAAAATGAATCAAGAAGAACTTATACGCGAAGCATTTAAGAATAAATCCTGGAATGAGATAAAAACTGAAGATTCCTGGCGAATATTCAAAATCATGTCGGAATTTGTTGAGGGTTATGAAACCCTGGCCCGAATCGGTCCGAGTGTGGCTGTTTTCGGTAGTGCCCGTACAAAAGCAGAAAATCCTTATTTCATCATCGCAGAGGAGATTGGATACCGGCTTACTGAGCTTGGTTATGGGGTTATTACCGGGGGTGGACCAGGAATCATGGAGGCAGCTAATAAGGGAGCCCGAAGAGGTAAAGGAAAATCGGCCGGAATGAATATCGACCTTCCTTTTGAACAATCGGCTAATCCATACATCGACAATGATAAGCTGATCCATTTTGATCACTTTTTTGTAAGGAAAACCATGTTCATGAAGTATTCCCAGGGTTTTATTGTATTACCAGGAGGTTTCGGGACCCTTGATGAGTTATTCGAGGCCTTCACCCTGATCCAAACTGGGAAAATTGGTACATTTCCCATTGTTCTGGTGGGTAAAAAATATTGGCTGGGCCTGATCAAATGGTTGAAAGAGACTATGCATGCTGAAGAGCACAATATCAGCATAAAGGATTTTGAATTATTTAGCCTGGTAGACACAGCCGAGGAAGCGGTTAAGGAAATTGATAATTTCTATACCCGTTACTTGTTAAGTCCAAACTTCTAGAATTACATCTTTATACGGCGGCCCGATTCCCGGTTAAGATCCTTCTTTTTAATATCTTCCCTTTTATCGAACTCGCGCTTGCCCCTGGCCAGAGCAATCTCCAGTTTTGCATAGCCGTTATCGGTTATGAATAATCGCAGAGCTATAATGGTCAGGCCTTTCTCTTTCACCTTTTTGTCCCATTTTTGAAGCTCCTTCCTATTCAAGAGCAACTTACGTACCCGGAGAGGCAGATGATTTTTATGGGTCCCCAGTTCATATTCAGCTATATGCAAGCCTTTAACATAAAGTTCACCTGCTTCATAGTAGCAATATGATTCGGCAAGGCTTACCTTTCCTTTGCGGATTGACTTGATTTCGGTGCCAAGAAGTTGAATTCCTGCAACCAGCTTTTCATCAATAGCGAAATCTCTATAAGCTTTCTTATTCTTTATGTTGATTGAGTTGGCCATCGCTGGCAAAATTAGTATAATTATCTATTCTCTTTCTTAGCTTTACTTCAAATGAATTACCCCTTACGCCAGGATAAAGACATGGATCTGATTGTCATTCTGGGTGCAACGGCAACGGGAAAAACAGAGCTCGCCGCCAACCTGGCCTACCGGATCGGCACAGAGATAATCAGTGCTGATTCCCGGCAGGTATACCGGAGGATGGACCTAGGTACCGGTAAAGATTACCAGGATTATATGGTTCAAGGCCGGGAAATACCCTCCCATCTTATTGATATTGCAGACCCGGGGTATAAATATAGCGTATTTGAATTCCAGCGTGATTTCCTTAATGCTTACCACGACATCCGAAACAGGGGGATGATCCCAATTCTGTGCGGAGGTACAGGAATGTATATTGAAGCAATCCTCAATGGATACAAACTGCTGCCTGTACCACCTGATCCTGGAAGAAGAACCGAATTGGGAAAAAAGTCCATGGAAGAGCTTAAAAACATGCTGGCATCAATCTCCTCATTGCATAATACTACGGACCTCAATCATAAAAAAAGATTAATACGAGCCATTGAGATCTCTGAGTATAATATCAATAATAATCAATCGGAAAAGGAATTTCCGGTTCTGAAAGCAATAATTTTCGGTGTAAAATTTGATCGGGATTCCCGTCGCAGGAGAATCACCGAGCGTCTTAAAAAAAGACTTGAATCGGGCATGATAGAGGAGGTGCGTGAACTCCTGAAAACTGTGCCGGCTGAAGACCTTATTTACTATGGTCTTGAATACAAATACCTCACATTATTCTGTATGGGAAAAATCAATACTGATGAACTGTTTTCAGGACTCAATACGGCTATTCATCAATTTGCCAAAAGACAAATGACCTGGTTCAGGAAAATGGAAAAGGAAGGACACAGGATTTATTGGCTGGATGGGTACATGAATTTGGAAGAAAAAATAAGCAAAGTGTTGTCTGCAATTTCCCAATCAAACTAGGGATGATCATTATAAACACGGTGAATCTCCATCTGTGATCGGAATGCTTTTTTTCCTAATGAATTATACTGATTACTCAAGTCTGCATCAAGGATTCTGGCCTGTGTATTATCTTTCCACTGAAAGTCAAATACTTGACGCAATTGTCGATGAATAAGAGGATCAGTTATCGGACAGGTAATCTCAAGGCGGCGGTCGAGGTTACGGGTCATTAAATCAGCAGAACTGAAATAACACAATTCCTTTCCGTTGTTGCAAAAAAAGAAAAGTCGGGCATGCTCAAGAAACCGGTCAATAATGGCAATTGCCTGAATGTTTTTCGTTTCAGGCCGGTCTTTTGCGAGAATAGGAGAGAACATCCCCCGTACATTTAAACGGATCTTCACTCCAGCCGTACTGGCATCATATAATAGCTTAATCATTTCATTATCACTCAGGTTATTTAACTTCAAATGAATATATGCAGGCAATCCTGCCAGTGCGTTGGCAATTTCTTGTTGTATGCTTTCCTGTAAAAACTTTCGCAGTGCGAAGGGAGAAGGTAAAACCAATTTGCACTCCGGGATCTGGTAATTGCGTTGAATAAAATTAAAAACGGAAGCCAGATCCGATCCAATCCTGGCATTGCATGTCAGCAAAAGAAAATCACTAAACAACCTGGATGTGTCTTCATTAAAATTACCGGTGCCAATAGCGGTATAATATACCTTTTTACGATTTTCACGTCGGATGATCTGACAAATTTTAGCATGAACTTTTAACCCCTGGACTCCATAAATAACCTTGGCCCCTTCCTCATGTAAGTGGTGGGAATATTCAATATTTGATTTTTCATTAAAACGGGCTGTTAATTCCACCACGACGGTTACTAATTTTCCATTCCTGACAGCGTTCAGGAGAGCATTAACCACATTGGATTTCTCTGCCAGGCGGTACAAACTGATCTGGATAGACACCACTTTTGGGTCGATAGAAGCCTCGCGAAGCAAATCGGTGAAATTATCAAACGAATGATAGGGGAAATGGAGCATAATATCTTGATCCCGAATCGCTGAAATAATGCTGGAACCGCGATGTATCGATGGGTGCGGAACTTGCGGCAGCCTTTTGTAAATCAAACGATGGCTTCCAAGATTCGGCATTTGCATGAAATCTTTGAGGTTATGATACCTCCCTCCTGCAATTGAAGTCTCCTCCTCCCGCAGCCCCAGGCCCCTTTTTAAATATTCAAGAAAATGGACTGGGATCGCACTGTCATATACTAATCGAACCAGGTCTCCATATTCCCGTCTCTTAACTCCCTGGCTAATTTTCTTCACATAACTCTCACCAAGATCATCATCAATATCCAATTCTGCGTCTTTGGTTAGTTTGATTGTAAAAGCCTCCGTGGAATCAAAATGGAGAATCAGGAAGAGGTCTTTCAGGCCAAGCCGAACAACATCATCAAGAAAAACAATGTATTTCTTTTCACTATGTCTAGGGAGAATAAGGAATCGTGGTAATTCATCTGTTGGAACTTTGATAAGTGCGTAACGCTCCCGTGTTTTTCCCGACCGGGTTAGTATTGTAGCAAAATATATTGCATCATCCTCAAGATCCGGGAATTTAGAAACCTGATCTATCATGATGGGCATTAGCTTTGGACGCACTATCTGGTAGAAATAATTTAAAGCGAAACTCCTTTGCCGGCCCTTCAATTCCATTTCGTTGACAAGAAAAATATTTTCCTTTTCCAGATCCCTAAATAAAGATTTCTGCAGAGCTTCATATTTTTCCCTCTGAATTAAAACGATTTCATTTACCTTTTTAAGGATTTCAGTTGGATCATCACCAAAAATTTTCTGTACACCTGACCCTAATTCAGCCAATCGCTTAAGGGTTGCCACACGAACTCTGAAAAATTCACCCAGATTATTGGAATAAATGCCCAGGAATTTAAATCTTTCGATCAAAGGAACTTTTGGATTTTCCGCCTCCTGCAAAACACGCTCATTAAATGACAACCAGCTGATTTCCTTTGCCCTGTATAAATCCATTTACCTAATCTCTTAACGGTTTAGGAGATATAAAATGTAGGAGGGTACCACTTCCTTCAGAAATATGATTCCACTTATTTACATCAAACTCAAGCACTAATGTACCACTTGTTGGAATTCTTCTATAGACCGAGCCCGTTAAGGCAGCTCCCAGTTCCTCCATTTTGGGATTATGCCCTATAATTTGTATACAGGGAAATTTAGAGGCACTGTTCTGCAGAAAATTTATTAATGCATCAACGTTATAATACCCATAAAGGAAATCTGCCAAAGCGATATTATTCCTGTGGATTTGAAAACGGTCTGCAAAAATTTCTGCTGTTTGATGAGTTCTTTTCGCCGGGCTGCTAATTATTTTATCCGGGATGATACCCAAATCAATCAATTCGTTTGAAACTAAAATCAGATCCTTATGTCCGCGTGATGTGAGGTAGCGGTCATGGTCAGCCAATCGTCCGTCTCCGGGTACCGTTTTGGCATGACGAGTTATAAGCAAGGTTTTCATTTATATCTATAATGATTAATCTCCAAATGATGTGCCCTTCCAGGGCGACCATACGTCCAAATTCCCTCTTGGCAATCATTTCTGCAGCTTTGGCTCCAAATCTGGTGGCCAAAATCCTGTCGAAGGGTGAAGGGGTACCTCCTCTCTGTAAATATCCCAAAATTGTATCCCTGGTTTCAAATCCGGTACCCTTATTGATCACATTGCCAATATACTTGGCTGCTGATGTATTTTTGTCAGGGGATATACCTTCTGCAGCAACAACAATGGAATAGTTTTTTTTCATTGCATGCCGCTTCAGGAGGTACTTGACAATTTTCTTTTCACTGAAGGGAATTTCCGGTATCAGGATCAGATCTCCGCCGGCAGCAAGTATCCCGACCTTCATCCCGCTGGTTGTCATAATTTATATTTATTGAAAAAGTAAATATAAAGGAAAATGTTTGATGTGATGAATATCCCTGCGTATTTTTACTTTTGGAAAATGATACCAACATCCTGGTTTATGAAATACAGATCCTATTTTAGTCTGATGATGGCCATTCGATTTCTGGAAAATGAAAATGGCCAGTTTCGTGACGATTCAAAACCATTTGCACTGGTTGTATCTATGAACCCGCCTCATATGCCCTATAATCAAGTACCAGATCGTTATATCAGGATGTATGATGATAAAAAGAAGGAAATTCAACAATTAATCAATTCACCCAGCGTCCCTGATACCAGCGACGCTGGGTGAATTGATTTCCGTAATTTACAGCGATTATCCACATTCCATGTTGCATTCATGTATTAACCTGACTCATACATGAATAAATCGGATTTTGTCTTTGAATGAAATGTTCATTAGAGTATTTTTGAGCGTTCCTCTCGTTCTAATTTTTACAAGAAATGAAATCTTTAATTGTTGCGGTATTATTCACTTTTGCCTTCGTTCCTGCGCTTTGGCCTCAATCCAATGAGAAGTATGGCAGTGATGAACAACTGTGTTTGAGGAATTATTCACTTTACAAGGGGTACCTGAAAAATAATAGTTTCCCGGATGCTAAAATGTTCTGGCAGAAAATGATTCAAATTTGTCCAAAGTATTCAACCGGGATATGGGCAGATGGAGAAAAAATATATAAAGAGATTATATCTGCAACAACAGATCCTTTAAAAAAGTCACAGCTTATAGATTCTCTATTATGGATATACGACCAGAGAATCACCTATTTTGGTGATAACCCGAGAATTCCTATTGGTTACATCCTGGGTAAAAAAGGTATATCAATTATGCAATATGGTACTCGGCCCATAGAGGAGGGTTATAATACATTAAAAGAATCAGTTGCCATGCAAAGGGATAATTCAAATGCTGCTGTGATTCTAACCCTGATGAAGGCGAGCAAGAGTCTTTTCTCCTCCGGTATGATTACGGCTGAAGAAGTAATTGAAAATTACAGCTCTTGTATAAGCATTGCAAATGTCAATCTTTTAAAAGATCCAGAAGATGAAAATTTCCTCGCGGCCAGAACTGGTATTGAGCAATATCTGATAAGTTCAAAAGCAGCGGATTGTCCAACCCTAGTCAATATTTATTTGGATCAGTTCCAGGAAAATCAAAAAAACAGCGAGTGGTTAGTTAAAATCATTGACCTTCTCAAATCGACCGGGTGCAGTGATTCTGGCCTATATACGCAATCTGTCGAAGCTCTTTTTGTACTGGAACCCTCTGCAGTATCTGCCCACCAGCTGGCCAATATATATTTTACAGGTGGGAACTATGAGAGGGCGGTGGAATATCTCGGGAAGGGAGTCAGCCTGGGTGAGGAATCTGAGGAGAAAGCCAACATGTACTACGAACTGGCCTATATCCAATACGTCCATTTAAAAAATTATCAAAAAGCCAGAGAATATGCCCTCAAGGCCATTGACCTAAGGCCTCACTGGGGAGACCCATATATTCTGATCGGTAAATTGTATATCGATGACCGAATGTCTGTTTCAGATAAGGAATTTGAACAAGAAGCGGTTTTTTGGGCAGCAGTTGACAAATTCATTCAGGCAAAAAAGGTTGATCCTGAACAAAGTAAGCGGGTAAACGAATTGATTAACCAATATTCCCAATACTTTCCCATCAATGATGATGTATTTATGTGGACATATCGTGATGGACAGGAATACAAAGTGGGTGGATGGATCAATGAACTGACCACAGTGCGCTCAAGGAAACTCTAATCAGAGAAAAAGAGAATTAGAGTGTAGGGACACAGGGCCGTGTGTCTCATCCAATCCCCATTAACTGATCCATTTACAAACTTTTTGTTATTGAATTTGTTATCTATAGTAATTCACCTTTGAGTTGCTGGCAGGAGAATAAACCCAGAGAGAGGGCCATAATGGCGATAGCAAAGGAAATTTTTAATTTCATGATCTGGTTTGTTAATTGATAAGCAAGGCAATAAATTTTATATTTTCTCTTTAAACACCTGAGGGGGCGTAAAGGTTTAGCTTATTGATGATTTTATATAAGAAATAGTGATTTGGAACATAGAACCCCGAAAAATAATAAAGTCCGTTGGGAATGAGGCCCATAGGGTACATTTATACAAAAAGCCTTGCTTTTATTCTATCCAGATTATGATTCTTTCTGGATGTCAGGATCTCCATCCCATATTTAGTATGATAATGGTGCTTACCAAAAAACTCAATTGATTGTTGATGAAATTCCTTTTCGCTAAGATCGGATCTTCCCGATAATTTCCATTCCAGGCGCATTTTATCGATCCTTTCAAAATAATTTCTATGTATCAAATGCATCAGATCTGCATCACACAAAGCCATAGAGATCAGATCCTTTGGGTACTGAGGAACTTTAGTTGCTAAAATAGCTCTTTCTACCTGGCTTATTATTTCTTCATCAACATTCAATCTTAAAAGAAATTCTCTCACCATTTCAGCACTAACTTTTTCGTGATCATCATACTGCTTAACATATCCAACATCATGAAAAATTGCTGCAACTGCCAGACAATTAAGTTCATCCGGGGACAAGCCCGATCCCTCGCCAATAATTTGGGAGTTCCGGTATACATCCAGGGTATGGAGCGGGAAATTAGAGAATCGGAGAGTAGGAGAATAATTATTGCTCTTTCCCAAGAATTTACTTTTTTGTCCCAGCCAGGCCTGTCGTTTTTCAGGCAGCGTACGGAATACTTAAGGTTCTTATAATATTTACTCACCCGAATCCAGTCATAATCAAAACTCAGGCGCCTGTAATATGCGTGTGAGGTCTCATTATCGAGCGAGGAGGTCCAGAAGACGGCATATTTGGCACCATAACCAGAACAGCCTTCAAAGCATGTGAATCACAATGGTCGATGAAAGTGCCTTGCTGCTGTCCTGAACCGGCAAGCGCAGAAAGGATAAAAAACGTGATAACAAGGGATCGTTTCATTTAATACCAGGCCTTTTCAGATAAGGCAGTTCGTTTTTATTTTACTATTAAAAGTATGTATTCACTGCAAATTCAAATTGATTTATAAAAATTTCTTTGGAAGAAGATCCTCCCATTTTTTTAATGAATTCCATTATTTCCGATTCTCTTTCCTTAAGCATTTTATTATTTTGAGCTCATAAAGTTAGCGATTATAGCTCAAATACATTAATTAATGAGCTGAATCTTTATTATAAATGAGCTGCAATGACCAGAATAACCGGATAAAGTTTCAACCACTGCCTGTCAGGACGACCATTTATTGCTAATTGTAAAACACAATATTTAAACAGAATATAAGATAGAATCCTTTGATGTACCGGTCGGCGGTGATTGATTTTATGACTGGTTTGTCGGGGTAGCAGGATTGGCCTTCGCTTCGCTCGGCCTTTCCTGGTGGGGGGGGAGGTACTAAAAGTCTGTTTCATGTAAACTCCAAAGGAGTTGTGTCGCTTTATTTTGAACAGCAGGATTGGTCTTCGCTTCGCTCAGCCCTTCCTGGTGGGGGGATGATTCAACACAACAAATATGGCAAATTTCAAAATAATGCTCCACCCGACAAGACCTTGAAAAAAAGATGGATCTAAGGCAGTAGTATATAGTGTAGCAAGACACACATTTGCCTCAACCTTGAAAAGTAAAGACGTACCGGCCTCAGTCATTAAAGAAATGATGGGCCATTCCAATGAAGAAACTACTGAGATTTATCTTAAAGAATTCAGTAATGATGTTTTGAGCCTTGCCAGTGAGCAATTAAATATTGAATAAACTATGGTGTTGTGGAATAGTTTTACTACATTTGCCATTCATGTAACAATCAACCCCAGTTTATGGGGTCTAACGTTACACAAATAGAAATGGGAAAAAGTACTTATATTTCAACAAGTCTGACAAAAGACCAGATTGATTTTCTGCAAATTCTGGATGATCATGAGATACTGTATTTCAATCTTGACGACATTGAGAAACGTCTCGGGTTTTGTCCTTCAAATGTAAACGACCTGGCAGAGAATCTCAATCAAAAAGGTTTTCTCAATCGGATTGAGCGGGGTAAATATACTCGTCCGCAATTTAATGATCCGTACGTGCTGGGATCTTTTATATCAAAAGGCGGTGTTGTGGCATATTGGTCAGCTTT
Source organism: uncultured Porphyromonadaceae bacterium (assembly GCA_964465145.1). Classification (GTDB taxonomy): domain Bacteria; phylum Bacteroidota; class Bacteroidia; order Bacteroidales; family UBA12481; genus JAUVKA01. The sequence continues at coordinate 27,902 of CAYXJR010000057.1, forward strand.
GCATCTACATGGGCTGACAGATCGATTTCCAAACAAAGTATTTATAAAAACTACCATGCGAAAACGGAATACCAATTTGTTTGGCACTCCCATCCATTTTGTATCCGTTAAGTCGTACAAGTTATCAGGGACTGTCACGAATGGATATGGAGACAGAAGCTATAGATTGACCGATCTAGAAACAACTATTTTGGATTGCTTTGACCAACCACGGTATGCAGGAGACTGGCCCGATTTATTGAAAGCTTTTTCTCAGACAAATTTAGACGCAAATAACCTTATAGAAAAGGCAAAGCTTTACAACAACGCTTCTGTGATTAAGCGAATGGGATATTTGGCTGAATTGCTTAAAAAGAAAGAATTGACTCCGTTTATTGATTTTGCAAAACAAAAACTTGGAAAGAAGTATACTCTCTTTGAACCAGGTGGGGAAGACAGTGGCAAATTCAATTCATCCTGGATGCTGCGTTTGAATATTACAGAAACAGCAATAATACAAATCATAGAAAACTCATATTAGCTTGATCATCCAAAAAGAAATACGCGAAAAATCGATTGAATGGAGTGTGCCTCCAGATACAGTGGATAAAGACTATGTATTGGGACATTTCCTGGCGGCATTTCATCAATATCATGGAGATCAGCTGATTTTTAAGGGTGGGACTTGTTTGCGTAAGTGCTATTTTCCCGGGTATCGATTCTCAGAAGACTTGGATTTCACTTCCATTAACGTTGTATTCAAATTAGAGTCAAAGGACATTAATGCAGTATGTAAATCAGTGGAACAACATACCGGAATTATTTTCATCCCGGAAGACATTAAAATGCTACAGCATCAAAATGAGAAAAAAGGTTATCAAGTTAAGATCAAATACTGGGGAGCGAATCATTTGAGAAACCAGCAACCATTGTCATCAGACATATGGCTTACAAAGATAAAACTGGAAATCTCAACTGATGAGCTATCCCTTTTGCCTGCTGCCTACAAACTAGTTAACCATCCTTATTCTGATTCCCTGATATCCTCAAAGCCTATCCCTTGCTATGCCCTGAACGAAATAATAGCTGAAAAGTTGAGATCATTATTCCAACGCTCATACATGGCTCCTCGTGACTTTTACGACATTTATCACCTTACTCAAGGGTTCGTTGTTAAGGACTGGCAAATTGTAAAGCCTCTATTCATTCAAAAAATGAAACACAAAGGTTTTATATATACTGGTCCACAACAATTAATCGAAGAGCCTTCGATTAAAAAGGTTCGCAAGGCATGGCAATCTAGTATTGCCCACCAGATAAATTTCGATGATGTTGACTCACCGGATGTTATTATCAATGAGGTTATCAGTAGGATTGAAGAAAACTTATAACATTAAGCCCTATACAATACTGTAATCGGTAAATAACAATGCGAGTTTTCAGAAAATAAAAATGCAGATAAGGGATATATTCTCTAATCAATAAGCTTCTTGATTCTTTCATAATCCTCCTTATAAGGAAGAACGCCCCCCATGCTGTCCTGTTCAATAAGTTTAATACCATTATCGTGACAGTAATATCTGAGCTCTACCAAAATATCGGTACTCCAATAATGTAAGTAGTGCCTGCAAGAAAACTCTCAATACTCTATAAATCAACTCATTGGTGTTGATA
>CAYXJR010000058.1:0-29543 GCA_964465145.1 uncultured Porphyromonadaceae bacterium
TTAGTGTGTTGAATATCAATTTATTGAAATTTGCAACTGTTTAAGATCAGTTAAACCCTTACGCTCTGATTGCCAGGTTTGAAAAGAATAATCGAAAATCATCGATTGGAGGACACTGGGAAAATGGATACATGGTGGCCTCAACCAACCTTTTTGGGAATTATGCCATTGCCGTGGATACTACACCCCCAATCATACGGCCCCTCAATTTTATAATTGGAAATGACCTGTTAAAGGCTGGGGAGATAAGGTTTACTATTTCTGATAATTTTAGCGGGATAGATACTTACCGCGGCGAGATTGATGGAGAATGGGTTTTATTTGAATGGGACCCAAAGAATCATTTACTCGTCCATGACCTCAGCTATCGGCCACTGGATCCGGCAATTCCTCATAAGCTTTATCTAGAGGTAACCGATGAACGGGGAAACAAACAAACATATTCAACAGAAATATAATGGTGGAGAAAGATGGGAAGTTCCTGTATAAGGGAACAGGAGTGGCTGTTTCACCGGATCAGCTTGGATATAGTGATTCGTGGAAACAAGCTGTAAGCCGCGATGCGGATGAGAAACTGAAAGTTGTTGAGACAGAAAAATAATTTTTCAACATACTAATGTTGACACAAAATTTAAAAAAAAGAAACTGGCGGACAGTTCGTTTTCACTTTATGGATTTTTTTTAGTAACATTGCAGCCAATTTTCGAACAAATAAAAGAGTATCCAAAATGGACTTAATGAACGTTGCACAACAGGAATTTGCGGTTAACAATGAAGTTCCAGATTTTAAAGCTGGTGATACAATAACCGTTCATTATAAAATCAAAGAAGGTGAGAAGGAGAGGGTTCAGATGTACCGGGGCGTGGTTCTTCAGCGTCGGGGCGAAGGAGCAACTGAAACATTTACCGTACGAAAAATGTCGGGTAATGTTGGAGTTGAGAGAATATTCCCGCTAAGATCACCTTTCATTAACAAAATTGAGGTTAATAAATACGGTCGCGTTCGCCGCGCACGTTTATTCTATCTCAGAAGCCGTACCGGAAAGAAAGCCCGTATCAAGGAAAGAAGATTTTAATATATTGGGATATAAACATACTAAACCCTGGCCAACAGCCGGGGTTTTTTAGCTTCTATATGTCACGTATTATATAAACCTGGCAATTGTCCAGCTCTTTGAAACCATAACCTTTATATAAGTTCAGGGCTTTATAATTCTCCCTGTGAACTTCCAGTTTTACCTGCAAGCCGATAGCCCTGCAATGCTCCAGACTTTTCTCCAGTAATTGTTTACTTAGGCCCCTCCCCTGATAATCCGGATGGATGGCAAAGTGGTGAATAAACATACGACGGCCGTCATGGGTTAGCCATGAACTACCGATGACTCCATCTGGCCCATCAAGCATGACCAACAAGCGTCCGCCAAGATTTAAAGTTTTCTTAATGATTTCCAGGCCATCTCCCCGTTCTGCCCCGCCCATTTCTGTTTTTTCCCATAAATCCAATAGGGAATCGAAATCTCCAGGATTAAAATCGCGTATACGGTAGGGTAAGTCCATTACAATTTCCGAACGTAGATTTGAGTGTTCTCCCTGCCAACCACCAATACTTTTGATCCTTTTTCTATCCAGGATGTTTCAGCTATAGCATCATAAACCACGCCATCAATTATAACCTTACCTGAGGGACGAAGAATAGAATAAGCTTCGCCTTCCTGCCCAATCAAATTAATCGTAGCTGGATCAGCACTGACGAATCCTTCCTCATGCTTCTGATCAGCCTTTAGAGCCAAAAAGCTGAGGGGCACTGTCGTCAAGAGCCTCGATGCTACAAATATCGTTAGCATCAGAGAGATGAAAAAGGTAAAAATAACGAATGCAAAAGCCCGAAAAATCTCTATAAAGGGAACATTGGTGAAATCGAAAACAACGTTGTCGACCAGGCTGAGCGACAGCCCGGTAATGATCAAGGCTATCCCGCCAATTCCAGCCACCCCGAATCCAGGGATGACAAACATCTCTAAAACCACAAGGCCTATCCCAATAATAAAAATCAAAATCTCCCAGTGTTCGGCAAGGCCTTCCAGGTAGAGTGGTGAAAAATACAGTAATGCTCCAATGATAGATACGATAATTGGGAATCCTATACCCGGACTTTGCAGCTCAAAATATATACCTCCAATAATCAACAGTATAAGAATTCCCTGAACGCCAGGACTGAGCAACAGGTGCAAAAATTTTTCAATGGCAGATGGACGGTAAGCTTTAAGGACATAGCTTTCTATACCGGCATCCTTGATAACTTGATCAATATTATCTGCTTCTCCTTCGCAGAAGCCCCAGTTAATAGCCTCCATTGTGGTGAATGTCAAAACCTTACCTGTATCTGAAACAGCCGCCACATAAATAGAAGCATCAACCATAGCCTCTGCGATCTTGGGATTCCTTCTCCAGGTATACTGCCACTCACCATTAATAAATAATGTATCTTTTCCCTGTGCTTCAGCAGTGGACCTCATAGTGGAACGCATATAGGACTGGTATTTATCTGGAACTTCCTCACCTGTTTGGTTCACCACTGTGGCTGCTCCAATATTGCCCCCGGGACGCATATAGATACTGTCGCAGGAAATACTTATCAAAGCCCCTGCGGATGCTGCATTATTATCAATAAAAACCCAGACGGGTTTATCATAATTCAAGATCCTGGTGCGAATGGAATCGGCCATATCAACAAGGCCGCCATAAGTATTCATATGGATCAGAATAAGATCGGCATTCCACTCTTCAGATGCCTCAAATGCCCTCTGAGTCATCATCCATAGCGCTTTATCAACCTGCCTTTTCATTTCAAAACTGTATACCCTCACCGTGTCCTTCCCCAATAAACCACCAGTGTCTTTTGATTTTGCATACCCTGCAATATTTAATATGCTGAGAACAATTAACCAGGACAGTATTTTTTTCCTCATATCAATTTCAAATTTCAAGACTATATTCAATTAAGTAAAATTAGCAAAAAAGCAATTGCCGAACATCTATAATCAGATACCTGGCAGAAAAAATAATTTTCAAGCTTAAGGTGCACAAGCCATTTCCCAAACCATCAGACCGGCACGCATCAATATCCCTTCCTCCTTGCAAAGAAAATATTAAAACCCTCAGGTATTTTTTATATTTTTGTGGGGCTTTCCAAAAAGCCTGAGTACAAAAATACTCTACTTACAAGCTGATTATTAACTCATTAACACACTATAATTATGTCTTTAATAAATAGGGGCACCATAGCAATACTTACTGGGGGAGGTGATGTTCCCGGTCTAAACCCGGCTATTCGTGCGATTACAATCCGGGCTAGCCGGGAGGGATTTCAGGTAATTGGATTGCGCAGAGGTTGGGCTGGGATTACCGAAATTATCCGGGATAAGAAATATGATAATACCAATAACTTTATTTTCTTGACCGAAGAGGTAGTTAACCGGGCAGGAAGGACTGGTGGTACTTTCCTCCACAGCTCCAGAACCCGACCAAGCCATATGCCAAAATCTACAGTTCCAAACCACTTACAGAACTCTTACAATGAGGAGTTCAATGATTTAACTCCAGAAGTGATTAAAAACCTGGAATGGTTAGGGGTGGATTATCTGATCCCCATTGGTGGTGATGACACTCTGAGTTACGGAGTGCGGCTTTACAGTGAGGGTGTCAAAGTGGTGGCAATTCCCAAGACCATGGACAACGACGTACCAGGAACTGATTATTGCATTGGCTTCTCAACCTGTGTTACCCGAACTATATCGATGATAAATGCTTTACGAACAAGCGCCGGGTCACATGAAAGATTACTGATCGTAGAAGTTTTCGGTCGTTACGCAGGATTCACAGCCATGTTGCCAACAATGGCAGGAGCTGCCCACCGTTGCGTGATTCCCGAATACAAATTCAATATTGAATTACTAACTGAATTGCTGGTATCCGACCGGATGAAGAATCCCAGTAAATACGCAATTGCCATTGTGTCAGAAGGAGCTACCTTCGAAGGGATTGAAAACATGAGCCTGTTGGATACCGAGAAAGACATGTTCGGTCATGCCAAACTTGGAGGCATTGGCCTTGTTGTTGGCAACCATATTAAAGATTTAACCCCTAAGTTCAACCATGGCAATCGAATCAATATCATCCACCAGAACCTTGGGTACCTGGTTCGAGGTGGAGACCCGGATGCAATCGACTCAATCGTTCCAATGGCATTTGGCAACCTGGCCCTTGACCTCATTCTTAAAGGCATTCACGGCCGCCTCGTTATCCTTAAAAATGGACGCTATGGCAATGCCCCTATTGAGGTGGTTACGGCTTCTAAAAAATTCGTAGTGGTACAACGGCATTACAATACTGAAAGGCTGCGGCCGCAATACAATGCATTTGATTTACAGCCACTATTTGTCATGACGGGGACAGAATAAATATTAATATTTGTTTTTTAGTTTTTGCAGAAAAAGAGCCATACCGGCTCTTTTTTGTTTATCAAGGGGATAGGATATTTTATTTGTCAGGTAATCAAAGAGATCAGCACCATGGAGTTTATAGTCACCTGAAAATCGTTTTAATACATCAGGAATAGAATTAACCCCAAAAGCTAAAGCTTTGTTGAAATCCTTTATCCAACTCTCATCAAGAGTGCGGTTAGCCACCCATGCAGCAAAAACAAAGGGTAATCCGGTAAGCCTTTTCCATGCTTCTGCAAGATCATATTGGTAGGGGTATTTCCCGGCAATCCCAAAAACTTTATCACCGATCACCACCCCTCCATCCGTATGCTTTATGAGAGTCTTTTCGAAGCCCGATTCAGCATCCAGCCAGATAAAATCCTTCTTCCATAAATCAGCGGCCAGGATTTTCACCAGATTGACTGATGATCTGGAATGAGGATCAAGATAAATCCTTTCAAGTTGATCTATCGGTTTGTCACCTGCCAGGCAAACACTGAATACCGGTCCCTCAGCTCCAATGCAAAATTCTCCTATTATATAACTATCAGGTAATGAAGGAATCTCTGATATGGGGATAAGCCCCACATCAACATCCCCGGACTTGAGTTTCCTGGCACAATCAGCCGGAGTATTGAACTGCATTTCAACTTGTAAGGTGTCAGCAAATTTCTCTAATCCGAATACGAAAGGAATAGAGTTGAGATATTTAATTACTGAAACGCGAATAGCATTGTGGCTCATGCACCAAAGTTAGCCATTTGATGTGGTAATCAAATCCTCCTGTGTGATCAGATTTTTGTAACTTTGTATTTTCTTAAAAATTGATCATCCATGGAACTAAATGCACTTACCGCAGTTTCCCCGCTTGACGGACGGTACCGCTCGAAAGTGACAGAATTGGCATCTTACTATTCGGAATTCGCACTAATCAGGTATAGACTTCTGGTAGAGGTTGAATATTTTATTGCCCTTTGTGAGTTATCCCTACCGCAATTGCTTGATTTTCCGAGCGATCAATTTGATATATTAAGACAGATTTATCTTGATTTCAACATCTCTGATGCTGAAAGGATAAAGCTTATTGAATCCACCACCAACCACGATGTGAAAGCCGTGGAATACTTTATCAAAGAGAAGTTTGAGGTGCTGGGTTTATCTGCGTTTAAGGAATTTGTGCATTTTGGCCTCACATCTCAGGATATCAACAATACCGCTACACCACTATCGCTAAAGGAGGGATTGAAGGAGGCCTATGTCCCTGCTATTGGGGAAATGCTTTCTTTGCTGAAAACCAAAGCAGGGGATTGGGAATCCATCCCCATGCTGGCAAAAACCCATGGACAACCAGCTTCCCCCACCCGGCTGGGTAAAGAATTATTGGTTTTTACCGATAGGCTGGACATCCAACTGGAGGCACTTCATCAGCTCAGATACCCCGCCAAATTTGGTGGAGCAACGGGTAATTTTAACGCTCATCTGGTAGCTTACCCGGAAGTGGATTGGGTAATGTTTGGCAATCAATTTGTGAATCAGGTCCTGGGGCTGAACCGCTCTCAAGTAACTACCCAGATTGAGCATTACGACAATCTTGCAAGCTTGTTCGACAACCTCCGCAGGATAAATGTTATCATGATTGACCTTTGTAGAGATATTTGGACTTATATCTCAATGAATTATTTCAAACAAGAAATCAGAAAAGGTGAAGTAGGTAGTTCGGCAATGCCTCACAAGGTAAACCCTATCGATTTCGAGAACGCTGAAGGGAACCTTGGATATGCCAATGCCATTTTCGATCACCTCAGTAATAAATTACCTGTTTCCCGCCTCCAACGAGACCTGACAGATTCCACCGTCCTTCGTAATATTGGAGTTCCAATTGGCCACAGCCTGATTGCGATAAAGTCGATCATCAAAGGGCTGAATAAGCTTGTACTTAATGAAGAGGCTATCAGGGAAGATCTGGAAAATAACTGGACAGTAGTGGCCGAGGCCATACAAACCATCCTTCGCAGAGAAAATTACCCCAATCCCTATGAAAAACTCAAGGAACTGACCCGTACAAATGAAAAAATCAATGCTGATGTGATATCCAGGTTTTTAGATAGTCTGGATGTTCGGGATGAAATCAGAGAGGAACTAAGGCAGATCACACCATGGAATTATACTGGTATAAGCAGGCTGAAAATATAAGCCGTATTATTAGCGTTATATCTGAGAAAATCAGCAAATGAAAGGCTTTCTCTACATTGTCAGGACATACATCAGGCCATACAAGGGAAAGGCATTTCTGAATATCTTGTTCAATTTGCTGGGAGTGATTTTTTCCCTTATGTCCATGATTCTTATCGGGCCTTTTCTGCAGGTGCTCTTCGGCACCCAGAAGATCGTAAGTGATCCCGAACCATGGGCCTGGACAAAGCATGCCATTCTTAATAATTTCAATTATCAGGTGGGGCAAATTATTGCCGAAAGAGGTGCACAGGCAGCCCTCCTGGCTATTAGCATCCTCGTGGTTGTTATGTTTTTCATGAAAACAGCCAATATATATCTAGCCAACTATTTTATGGCTCCAATCCGAAATGGCGTTGTAAGGGATATCCGAAATAGTATCTATAAAAAATTATTAGACCTGCCCATTGGTTTCTTTACCGAAGAGAAAAAAGGTGATGTTATGGCCCGCGCAACACAGGATGTTCAGGAGATAGAATGGTCTATAATGGCATCTCTTGAAAAATTTTTCAGGGACCCGATTAATATAGTCATTTTCCTCACCGGCCTGTTCTTTATTAGCCCGGTCCTTACTGTTTTCGTACTGTTTCTGCTTCCTTTAAGTGCGTTACTAATAGGCAGCATAGGTAAAAATTTACGAAAGATATCCTCCCGAAGCCAGGAACAGATGGGCGGCCTCATGGCATTTCTGGAAGAGTCCCTATCGGGCTTACGTATAATTAAAGCCTTCAACGCCCAGAAAAGCATGGAGGAGGTCTTCAGTGACCGGAATGAATCTTACACCAGAACGATGAACCAGATAACCCGCAGAAGGTACCTCGCCTCACCATTATCTGAATTTCTCGGGGCAATGGTAATCGTTGTACTGCTTGCTTATGGAGGGAATATGGTGCTGGCTGGAAAAGGAGTCCTGTCGGCGGCTTCCTTTATTGCATATATTGCAATTTTCTCCCAGCTGCTAACCCCGGCAAAATCCTTTTCGACCGCTTTTTACCACATGCAAAAAGGTCTGGCATCACTCGACAGGGTCAATGAGATCCTGATGGCCAAAAATTCAATCCTCGAAAATAAAAATCCGATTGTCGTCCAATCATTAACCGAAAAGATAGAGTATGTAAATGTGGAATTCGCGTATCGTGAAAAACCTGTGCTTAATAATATCAACCTCTTAATAAATAAAGGGGATTGTATTGCCTTGATTGGACGGTCAGGATCAGGGAAATCTACCATGGTTGATCTTCTGCCCCGCTTTTACGATGTGAATAATGGGGAGATACTCATCGATGGTCAGAATATTAAGAATCTTTCAATTTTATCCCTCCGAAATCTTATTGGCTATGTTCACCAGGACTCACTGCTGTTCAATGATACATTCACCAGCAATATTGCTTTTGGAGATCCATTGCCCGATTTGGAAAGGGTAAAAAAAGCCGCCCAAATGGCCTTTGCAGAGGATTTTATAATTCAAACAAAGGATGGATATGATAGCACCATTGGAGATCGGGGCAGCAAGCTGTCAGGTGGCCAGCGACAGCGTATCAGTTTAGCCCGGGCCCTGTACCTGGATCCGGAAATACTTATTCTTGATGAAGCAACCTCCGCTCTTGATACTGAGTCGGAGAGGCTGGTTCAGGAAGCTTTGACTCAGGTGCGGAAAAACCGGACAACCATTATTGTCGCACATCGTTTGTCTACAATTCAGCATGCCGATCAGATTTATGTGTTCAGTGAAGGTAGAATTGTTGAAAAAGGAACACACGAAGAACTAATCAGAAAAGACGGTGAATACCTCAAATTGTACCAGGAAAACGTACAGGAAAAGAGCGAATAAATGATCCCCTTCTCCATACTTCCCGAAATCAGAGATGCCTTTCCTGATATACATGTGGGTCTTATGACCGGGATGGTTATAAATTCTGATTATGATGATAAACTCTGGGAAGAGATTTCTGTCACAACAAAAGAGCTTAATTCGAAACTGAGCCTGGAAAGCATTAGGGAAATTCCCCCGATAAAAATTGAATTCTAATCCTTTGGTGAATGAAAAATCTGAAAGAAGCATCAAGCTTCATTTTCTTGCTTTTTTTTGTGCTGACAGGTATTGACTTACCTGCTCAGGAAAAAACCCTTAGGGCTGATGCTTATAAGATACTATCCTCCTGGACTTATGAGGATGTTATTAGCCAGTATGGTGATGGGATTCAGATAATCGACACCATGGCTGGACAAGCTTATATTGCAGGATTCAGATATGATGACGAATGGTTTGACCGGCCATGTGAGCTTGAATTTTATTTTACTGACGTTTACGTTTCCAGGTTTCTTCTCCGGTTTATTCACCCGAACAATTTGATATTGGAAGAGGTAGATAAAAAACTTCAAGAAGTAAATAGACCGGGTGTTCTGGAATCAAATGTTATCCCGGATTCTGTTTGGCTCAAACGTTTAAAAGAGAATCCTGATTTACTTGATTCCCTGAGAAATGTATTTTTAAAAGAATTTGTTTTTCGTAAGAGCATGTTTGAAAAGGATTCTTTGCGCAGCGACTCACTAATACGCACTATATCGGATATCTTGGGAAGCCCTCTTCGGGAGGGACCCACCCCGCATACAGATAAGGACTCAAGATATTTTGCCACCTGGATAAAAAATGGATTTTCCTGTTCGCTTAAAGATTACCGTAAATTCACAGAAGTGTATTTTGGAATTCCTCCAGCTCCCGGTGCAGCTATTTCTGAATTCAGCCTTGACCCGGGAACAAAGCTGATAGAGAAATTTTATATTAAGGTTAAAAATGAATCTTTAGAAATATCCCTGCTCGGCATATCTGTGCCAAAGAGTGGTGGTTATTACAGCCAGATAAACCTTCTGGCCGCCACTCGAAATGGCAGTCTTTATCTTGAAGAATTGCCTGAAGAAAGACAAGGGGGATATAATCCTAAAATTCAAACTATTGACCTTACCGGTGATGGAATAACAGATATATGGCTGCAGGCAGAAACAGGAGATAATAATGGCTGTACTACCAATTTTATTTATACGATGGAATTGATTGAGCCCCTATTGATCTTTGACCCTCTGGAGGATTTCGATCTAGAGCTGGATGGTGAGTTTCAAGACAATTACCAGGCTATGGTATTGATCGCAGGATATCCCAGAACCTACATTCCTCTGGATAAAAATAACCCGGATTACCAGGGATTATATGATCCTAATGGGAAATTGATAAAACCGGTCAAACTTTCACCCGGATGCATGCAACGCTTTGAGGCTATGCCCTACACTTCAAAAAAAGGCCAGCAATTCCTTGGATATTTACCTATTTACGGGCTTTCAGATGCTAAACCTATCGGCTTTGTTCAGGCCATCTGGGATTATAACACCGGTGGGTGGGAATTGAGAAGTTTGGAGATTTATAAAGACTAATATATTATTAATTTGCCATAAATTCGATCGAGATAGCCCATGATCCTTGAACCTTACCCTATCATTACCAAGTATTACCGGGATCATATCAAAGCCCGTAAGATCCTCATCGAGCACAGCGAATCTGTTGCTGCCAAGGCCTTACGCATTGCTGAAGCGCTTGGTATGCCTCATGAAGATAAAGTTTTCATCCAGGAAGCTGCCCTCCTTCACGACATCGGTATCTTTCTTACCCATGCCCCATCCATCGGCTGCGAGGGTAAATTGCCGTACATATGTCATGGGTACCTGGGACATGATCTACTTGTTGGAGAAGGATGGCCCAAACATGCTCGTGTATGTGAACGTCATACCGGTACTGGTTTGACTATAGAGGATATTATCAAGCAGGGCCTGCCTCTGCCACACCGTTCAATGATGCCGGTTTCCCTGCCTGAACAAATTATCACATACGCTGATAAATTCTTCTCAAAAGATCCCGGTCAGCTATGGATAGAACAACCAATAGATAAGGTCCGGAAAAAACTTCTCCTTCATGGACAGGAAAAACTACAAACCTTTGATAAGTGGCATGAGGAGTTTGGAGAGTGACGAGTTGTTAGAGGTTGGTTTGGATAATCGGTTAGCCAAGGGTTGGGCCCAAGTCGATCCTTGGCAACTTTTTATTCACACCCCCTCGCCATGTCTCTACGTCCCTATATCCCCTATTTCTGATACCATTGAAAAAACTCCCTCTGTATCTCTGGATAGGTTCTTCCTGAAGCTCCCTTTCAGCAGCATCCCCGACGGACTCACCAGACTCAACATGACCCGGCCGGCAATTCCCAGCTAAGTCTTTCTCTGGGTCTCACAAAAAGCCATGATACATTGTATTTGGCCAGGATGATGGCATAGGTGTACTGAATGGGATTTTGCTGAATCTCTTTAAGAAATTTAATAAGATAGTTCAAAGATCATCCTCAGTTAAGTAATTATTTAATTGCTACCCTGGCAATCTTTGAGGGATTTTCCAAAGAAGTTAAAGGCCTGATAAGCATACTGTATGCATAGTAATTATCTCTCAAAGTATATTGCGAATGAGTCCTTGCACCCCATGAATTATCTCCCCCAACGCCCATCTGTTTAAAGTCCAGGTTCAGCGACACCAGATCGCGAGGTTTGACGTCTGTAGTATGGCGGTTTATTACCGGAACTCCATCAATCTGTCTACCATCTGTACGTTCGGGACTCTCAAAATCTTCCATGATATTATGATGTGCACTGATACTGAGTAAGGTCCCAGCCTGAATAAGGATTCCAATACCCTGAGTATTTGACAGGGACAACCAGCGAACGTCAGTTTTATTTCCATTCTCCTGTGGACGGATATATGGAACATATTGATCAGCAACCTTTCCCTTATAATGGCCGACAAAAGCGGCTGTATTACGATCCCAGTAATTCTCAAACGGTCCGCGGCCAAACCACTCAATATTATTATATTCAGCAGGAAGTATCCAATTCATCCCTATCCTGGGAATCTCAGGAAGATTCTCGCGGGTGATATTAATTGAATAATCTAATCCAACTTCTCCTGATCCGTAGATGGTGTAGGACAGTTTCAAATTTGCCATCGGTGAATTGTCTAAATCAAGGACTTCAAATTCACAATTGACCGATGCAGTTGAAGGAGAAATAATTTTCAGGCTGATATCTGAAACTGTTAAACGTTTACCAGCTTCTCTCCAAACCCTGCAACGCTTGTCAAATCTATTCCCGTAATCATTATCTATCGGGGCTCTCCAAAAGTTTGGTCTCAGGGGCTCCTTAACCAACTCATTCCTTTTTACCTGCCATGATATTAATTCACCAGTACTAGAATCAAAAGTTAGGTTGAAATCCTTTCCAGATATTTTGATACGGTTGTCCAGAGTATCTGCCGTTAAAGGCTCCATCTCACTAATCAGCTCATAATCTGCCTCCTTGTGAACTGGGAGCAGGAATTGCTCTTTTGCATAAACATGGTTGGAGGGAAGGATGGTCCATTCATCTGTCCTGCTAAAAAAAATATTCAGGAAGCACTCCTTCCCGGGTTCCGGGACTGGCAAATAATAATTAATAAATATTTCCTCCTCCTGGTGTGGGAGTATCCCTGGAAGAGCCAAAATTCCTTTTTGAATAATCTTGCCATCTTCTTCGATTTGCCAGACTAATTTAAATGCCGACAGAGATGTGAAATCGTACTTATTATTTATTCTGAACTTTCCGGTTTTCAAATCAATTTCAGAAATATCGATATTCTCATATACTTTCTTTACTTCATACAGGCCTGGGTGGGCACTCCTGTCGGGGAATACTAGGCCGTTTAGGCAAAAATTTCCATCACTTGGCACATCCGGGGGGCCAAAATCTCCTCCATAAGCCCAGAATTCTTCTCCTTCCTCATTTGTTGTCAGAAGTCCCTGATCCACCCAATCCCAAATAAAAGCACCCTGCAGGATTGGATATTTCTCAATTACATCCCAATAATCCTGGAGATTACCAGTAGAGTTTCCCATGGCATGAGCATATTCGCACATTATCAAAGGCCTGTCGTTTTCGGGGTTCAGGGCATATTGTTCAAGGTAATTGATTCCTGCATACATTGGGCACCATATATCAGTATGGCGCTGAGGGGCATTGGTAGAATGCTCTGCCCGCTCATATTGAACGGGCCGGGACGGGTCCCTGCGCTTGATCCAGTTGTAATCGGCAAGCATGTTATGCCCGTCACCGGCTTCATTTCCAAGAGACCAGATAATTACGGAAGGATGGTTCTTATCCCTTTCAACCATTCGCATGGTACGGTCAAGATGCGCAGCAGCCCATTCAGGCTGGTCAGCCAGTGTAATATCCTTATTGTAACCAATGCCATGCGATTCTATATTGGTCTCATCGATCAGGTACAATCCATATTGGTCACAAAGCTCATACCATCTCTCCGGCTGGGGATAGTGAGATGTCCTGACTGCATTAATATTATTTGACTTCATGGTTAAAATATCCTTGAGCAAAGTTTGCTCATCCACCACATGCCCATTAACATCATGGTGCTCATGGAGGTTTACGCCCTTAAGGTAAACGGGTACCCCATTCACTTTTAACTGTTTATCACTGATCTCAATTTTCCTGAAACCTATCTTCTGGCTAAGCGACTCAACAAGCTTGCCATCTGCATCTTCAAGAGATATCAGCAGTGAATAAAGGTTAGGCTGTTCGGCCGACCAGGCCATGACTTTTTCAAGTGTATCAGACATAAAGATGAAATTTGATAACTCATCAATATTTACTTTTTCCGACTCCTGAAACAATACAGATTCTCCATGCATGACACTCGCAGACACTTTGAAAATTGAATCAGGCGATCCATAATTACGCAATTCCACCGTTAATCCCAGAATGCCATGCTGGTAGTCGTCAGTTAGATCAGCTTTAATGGAAAAATCCCTGATATGCACCTTGTTGCGGGCATACAGGTAAACACCCCTTGAGATACCACTTAACCTCCAGAAATCCTGGTCTTCAAGGTAACTTCCATCCGACCAACGATATACTTCAACTGAAACAGTATTTCTACCATCCTTGAGAAATGATGTGATATTAAATTCAGCCGGTGTTTTGCTCCCCTGGCTGTATCCAACCAATTGCTCATTTATCCAAAGGTAAAATGCGGAGCTAACGGCTCCAAAATGAATAAAGATCTCTTTCCCTGCCCACAGTGGTGAGGTCCGGAATTCTCTTTTGTAAGATCCTACAGGGTTATATTCATGATTTATGAAAGGTGGATTCTTCTCGTGGGGATATTTTGAATTGGTATATATAGGAACGCCATATCCCTTTACCTCCCAGCTGGACGGTACATCAATCAGATCCCAGTCGCGGATATCATAATCGTCTCTAAAAAAATAATAGGGCCGGTCGGAAGGCTTCCTTACCCAATTGAAATACCATTTTCCATTAAGGTCAGAAAAAAATTCTGATCCTTCAAACTTATTGGAAATGGCTGAACTCCTGGATCCAAAAGTCATGAAACTGGCTCGGGGAAGTTCCCTGTTGAGGTTAAAAACAGCGGGGTTTTCCCAATCCCGGGGAATCTTTTCTGTGAACGGCTCATTTTCATACTTATTCCGGCCTGTCTGACAGCTCATTAATACAGCCGTCATCACAAGGATTAGAGATACTCCAATTTTCATGCTGGTATTACTTTCTTATTTTGAGTTTAATTTCAGAACCTCCTGGGCAAATTTGATAGATTCCTTTTGAACCTCTTGCCAACTTCCAGATGTAAGTTCACAGGCAATAGTATGTACACCTGCTTCCGGAAAAGCTATTTCCCTTTTCAAATTCTCCGGGGTTCCCAGGTTTTCAAACATCCAGTGGATAGCCTTAACGCTGACAGTATTATCCTGATGTTCATCGTCCTTATAATAATAGCCTGCGAAAACAGGGATATCTACTCTTTGAAACAATCCCTTTTTCATTGTTGTCTCGATTAGCTGCTGAAGGTAAACGACAGCCTCAACTCTGTATTTATTATACCAGAAAGCATCAGTTTCCGGGTCCTCTTCCAACAGCCGGTATTTCCCTCCTGCTATTCCTCTGCCAAGTTGCAATCCCCAAGGTTTTGACAACACGACAGCAACTTTTTGAAATATTCGAATGTTTGGAGAATAAAGGAAAAGACCGGCAATATCTCCAGGATATTCAGCGGCTAGCTTCAACGCAAGCGTACTGCCTGTGGATGTCCCCATAAGAATGACTTTTTCCCCCAGTGCTTTAGCCAGGACAAATGATTGCTTAGCCGACTCCCACAAGCGATCCGGGCTCATATTTAAAAGTGGATCTTCGGTTTCCAAACCATGCTCGGTAAGTAGTGGAATGTATGCATTCATCCCGAAATGACGGGCGAAATTCACGTGTACCGGGTTTCCTTCCATGGGTGAAGCCGAAAAGCCATGCAGGTAAAGTAGGCAGAAAGGTGTATTATTCTTTAAACTATCATTGGCCCAGATCATGATGGATTCGTTTCCTGGCCGGATAGTGCCAGCAGCAGCATCCTTAGCAAGGATCATTTGCTCAGCTAACTCAGGAGTGCTGACTTCATGTGGAAGTTCGGTATTGTATTCCGGTTTTGGCATTTTTGGGCCGGCCAAATAAACAATAACAAGAACCAGCAGAACGCCAAGAAAAATTTTCAAGCCTTTTCTTTTCATAATTATCAGTTTAAGGACCTGGGTAATATCTAATCGTAGAAAAGTTTCCCCTGATCGAAATTAACGAGTATATCAGCAATATGCAGACACCTGATTGGTAAGTTTTGCTTCCTAAAATATGAATCCATGTGCATAATGCAGGAAGCCTCAGTAGTTACCATATAATCTGCTCCGGTGTCCGAAGCATTCCTGGCTTTTTGATCGGCCATGGCAGTGGAAATCGCCTCATGTTTCACGGAGAATGTTCCACCAAAACCACAACAAGTATCACATTCTTCCATCTCAATGATTTCCAATCCTTTAACATTTTGCAATAGGATTCGAGGTTCATTTTTCAGACCATATTCCCGAAGGGCTGAGCAGGCATCATGAATAGTTATTTTGGCATCAAATTTTGCTCCAAGATCGGTTATCCCAATCTTATTAACCAGGAAATCTGAAAGCTCAAACAGACTTGACTTAAGTTTCTTATAATTATTCATATAGATGGTATTTTCCAATAGATCGGGAAAATAATTCATCACATAAGCGGTACATGAGGCTGAAGGGCTAACGATTGGCCTCGATCCTGGAAAATCTTTAAGGAATTTGACAGCCAATTCCCTGGCAATATCCCAGTGTCCGCCGTTGAAAGCAGCCTGCCCGCAACAGGTCTGAGATGTATTATAGAATACTTTAATCCCCAGGTTTTCCAATATTTTGACCATATTCTCAGCCGTATCAGGATATAGCTGGTCGACAAAACAGGGGATAAAAAGATCAACTTCCGTTACCTTATTCATGGCATAAAGGTAATTTTTTCATCGTGTCAATCATTGAAGAAAAATGGAAAAAACGAAAAAGAATCAGAATAAATTCTCTGCAATTCTTCGGATGTTATCCGCTCGCCCCATTGTAAAAAAATGGATTATTGGCACTCCGGCGGCCAGCAGCTCACGTGATTGATGGATGGCCCATTCAATCCCAAGTTCACGTACCGATTTGTTATCGTTGCACCTTTCCATTTCAGATGCGAGCTCGTTGGGCAGATCCACCTTGAAAGTCTGAGGAAGCAGATTAAGGTGTTTTTTTATGGATACCGGCTTCAATCCGGGGATAATGGGCACTGTTATTCCCAGATCCCTGCATTTCTGAACAAACTCGAAGTACTTCCGGTTATCGAAAAACATCTGGGTGACAACATATTCAGCACCTGCATCAACCTTTGCCTTGAGATGCCGGAGATCAGTATCCAGATTTGGGGCTTCAGAGTGTTTTTCAGGATATCCGGCTACTCCAACAGAAAAAGTTGTCGGGGTGGGGTTTTCAAGTTCATCATCAAGATATCTGCCATCGTTCATGTCAATCACCTGCCTGAGCAGGTCGATGGCATGCTCATTGCCCTCTGGGACAGGAGCGAATTTGCCGGTAAAAGGATCAGCATCCCCTCTTACTATCAATATATTATGAATACCAAGATAATGAAGATCAATGAGGGCATCTTCGGTGTCTTCCCTGGTAAAACCTCCACAAATCAGATGGGGAACCACATCAACCATATATTTGTTTTTTATTGCAGATGATATGGCAACGGTGCCCGGCCTTTTACGGACCACCTTTTGTTCCAGCAGGCCATTTTCCCTTTTTTTGAGAACCAGTTCGGGCTGATGATAGGTAATATTAATGTATGGGGGGTTGAATTCCATCAGGGGGTCCAGGGTATCGAATATTTCACGAATACTGGAACCCTTGGTCGGAGGGAGGATTTCAAAAGAAACCTTGGGATTGCCTGAGGACAGCAAATGATCTGGAATTTTCATATTACTTGTAATTCAGATTATTTATCAGGTGCCTTTCAATCTCTTCGATAGTCAGGCCTCTGCGCCGGGCATAATCCATTGCCTGGTCGGCTGATATTCTACCTACATTAAAATATTTTGAATCAGGATGGGAAAAGTAAAGCCCTGCCACAGATGCTCCCGGAGTCATAGCCAGGGTCTCGGTTAAACTTATGCCTGTTCTCTTTCCCACTTCCAGCAATTTAAAAATTGTCAATTTTTCAAGATGGTCAGGACATGCAGGGTAACCCGTTGCGGGCCGTGTTCCCTGGTATTCTTCCCTTAGGATTTCACTCATTGGGAGATTTTCGTCCGGTGCATATCCCCAATACTCTTTTCTAACATGGTAATGAAGATACTCGGCAAAAGCTTCAGCCAGCCTGTCGGCCAGTATCTTAACCATTATCGCACTGTAATCGTCGTTCGATGCTTCAAATTCCTTGACTATCGGCTCGAGGCCCAGTCCTGCTGTCACAGCAAACATCCCAATGTAATCCTTCAGCCCTGATCCTGCAGGGGCTATAAAATCCGAAAGGCAGAAATTGGGGCCCTCGTTTTTCAGTTCCTGATTTCTCAGGTGCAGCAGACGCGACTTGATTTTATCCTCTTCATGAATATCATAAACCAGAATGTCCTCATTCTGTGAAGCAGCTGGGAATAAGCCAAAAACGCCTTCCGTCTTAAGCCGGCCGTCGGTTTTCAGCCATTCAAGCATTTCATTTGCATCATGGATAAGCTTTCCGGCTTCTTCGCCGCTTACCGGATCCTCCAGTACCTGAGGATATTTACCGCGAATATCCCACGCAAAAAGGAAAAAAGTCCAGTCGATGAAAGGTATTAATTCTTCAATAGAAGCCCTTACCTCCCTGATGCCCTCAACATCAGGCTTATAGGGAACAAAATTATCCCAGTCGGGCTTCATCCTGTTCCTCCTGGCTTCATCAAGCGAAAGGTAGGAAGTTTTGTTATCACGCTTCCCATATTTTATTCTCAGGTCCTGGTACTCCAGGTCCAGGTTTTTCAGGAATTCGTCTTTTGTGTCCGGCGACATAAGGGCCCTCACTACTCCAGTTGTTCGTGAGGCGTCCTTAATATGCACCACGGCCCCGGAATATTCAGGATCAATCCTTAGGGCAGTATGGGGCTTAGAGGTAGTTGCGCCGCCTATCAGTAAAGGAAGTTTCATACCTGCCTGCTCCATTTCCCTGGCAACATTCGCCATTTCTTCCAGCGAGGGTGTAATCAGGCCGCTGAGTCCTATGAAATCGGCATCCGCCTCCCTGGCTGCTTCAAGGATATTATTGGCCTGTACCATCACGCCGAGATCAATCACTTCATAATTGTTGCAGCTCAGTATCACCCCCACAATATTTTTACCTATATCGTGAACATCTCCCTTAACAGTAGCTAGTACTACCTTTCCTGCCGTATGGGCCGAGTCCCCGGCTTTCCTCTCGGCTTCAATAAATGGTTCCAGCAGAGCAACAGACTTTTTCATCACCCGTGCGCTCTTAACGACCTGCGGAAGGAACATTTTTCCCACAGAAAAAAGTTCACCTACCTCATTCATACCATCCATCAACGGACCCTCAATAACATCCAAAGCAAAAGGCAGTTTTAAACGGGCTTCTTCGGTGTCTTCATCAATAAAATCAGTTATTCCATTTACCAGGGAATGAGCCAGTCGCTTTTCCACTTCCCATGTCCTCCATACGGCTTCCTGCACCTTGACTTTTCCACGGTTTCTAACTTTATCAGCATATACCAGCAGGCGCTCAGTTGCATCTTTTCTTTTATTAAGCACAACATCCTGAGCCAGTTTCAGTAAATCTGGCTCAATCTCATCATACACCTCCAGCAGGGTGGGATTCACGATACCCATATCCAGGCCGGCTTTGATCGCATGGAAAAGGAAAACGGCATGCATAGCCTCACGCACAGCGGAGTTGCCACGGAAAGAAAAGGACAGGTTGGAGATCCCTCCGGAAATTTTAACTCCCGGCAAATTTTCCTTAATCCAACCGATTGCCCGGATATATTCTACCGCATAATTATTGTGCTCTTCAATCCCGGTTCCAATGGCTAAAACATTGGGATCAATAATTATGTCTTCAGCCGGGAACCCCAGTTGGCCATTCAATAAATCATAAACCCTGGTTGCAATTTGGGTTTTACGTTCAAATGTATCGGCCTGGCCTTTTTCATCAAAGAGCATCACAACCACAGCAGCACCATATTTTTGTATCTTTTTGGCTTGCTCAAGGAAAACCTGCTCTCCTTCCTTAAGACTGATAGAATTAACTACCGACTTACCTTGCAAGCACTTAAGTCCGGCTTCAATTACGTCCCAAACAGAACTATCCAACACTACCGGAACTCTTGATATATCTGGTTCTGATGCCAGCCTGTTCAAAAATTCCACCATCGCTTCTTTTCCGTCAAGAAGGGCATCATCCATGCATACATCAATCATTTGTGCACCACCTTCCACCTGGTCACGAGCCACAGATAATGCTTCCTCGTATAATCCCTCCCTGATCAAGCGGGCAAATTTGAGGGATCCTGCCACATTTGTACGTTCCCCAATATTCACAAAATTGCTGTCCGACCGCAGTACCAGAGGCTCCAACCCGCAAAAAACAGTCATATTAGGCTTCTGGACTATTTTTCTAGCTGGATAGCTGCGAACTAATTCCGCTATTTTCCTTATGTGCAAAGGTGTTGTCCCACAACAACCCCCAACCAGGTTAAGCCATCCTTTCTCCAGCATCGGACGGATAAGCATTGACATCTCCTCGGCTGATTGATCGTAATCACCAAACTGGTTAGGCATTCCTGCATTAGGATGTACACCGACGTAAGTATTGGACAGACGGTTTAGTTCGTTCACATAAGGAGCGAGCTGTTCAGCACCCATAGAGCAATTTAAACCGATAATTAGTGGGTTGGCATGACGAATTGAATAATAAAATGCCTCCAGGATCTGACCTGACAGGGTTCGTCCGCTGGCATCGGTGATGGTGCCTGATATGATAATGGGCCAGAACGCACCATGCTCTTCAAATAATTCAAGAAGAGCATAAATAGCAGCCTTGGCGTTTAGTGTATCGAAAATAGTTTCCAGGAGGAAGGCATCAACACCCCCATCCAGCAATCCCTCGGCCTGCGACTTGTATGCTCTGGCCAGCTGGTCGAAATTAACATTACGAAAACCAGGATTCTCAACATCTGGAGACATTGAGGCTGTTCTATTTGTCGGACCCATGGATCCGGCTACAAATGCCCTGTTCCCAGCAATGGATTTGGCCAGGCGGGCTGCATTAAGGTTGATATCATATACCAGATGGCCGGTTCCATAATCTAACTGGGAAATAGAATTGGCATTAAAGGTATTGGTTTCAAGGATATCAGCTCCAGCTTCAAGGTAAGCCTTGTGAATGGCTGAGATAAGATCAGGACGGGTTAGATTCAACAGATCATGATTTCCCTGTAGAGGAGAGGGATGGTCTTTTAATAATTTCCCTCTATAGTCCTCTTCTTTCAGGCCAGCCTGTTGAATTTGGGTGCCCATGGCTCCATCTAAAACTAGAACCCTCTGATCCAATGCCTCTTTTAAAGCTATGTACGATTCACTATAATTCATATTACTCCCCTAATGCAGAACATGCAATAAATACGTTAAGCTTTGGTAAAAGGTTTTTCAGCCGATATAAGTTGTCCAGCTTGATCTTACCAATCACATAGTTAGCCTTAGGACCAGTATACTTTTCCGAAATGGATTCAAAATCAAAATGACCAAGGTCAACCACATCAATATATCTTAAATAAATCTCCAGAATACGGTCCCTGGTGTAGGCAGGTATACTAAAGAAATTCCTCTTTTTATATTCATACTTGTAATTATGCTTGCGGGCAGTAATATCTGAAAGAACTGCCGATCCTGTGGGAAGAGCACCTGCTCCTTTGCCGAACATGAATTGCTTGTCATAAAACTGCCCCTTGATCACCACTCCATTATACTCATCTTCAACATTATATATATAATCATCAGGAATAACCAATTTGGGCATGACGAATAGGGTAAACTTATTTCCCTTCAGTTTCTCAACCTGGGCTACGAGTTTTATTTTGCATCCCTTTTCTTTGGCAAATCCCACATCCCAGGGGCTTAGATTGCTAATACCAAAATTAAAAACTTCCTCTGGATTGACCCATGCTCCCAAACTGTGAAGTGAGAGAATGATAAGTTTGTAGAGGGAATCAAATCCTTCCACGTCAATTTTCGGATCGCTTTCGGCAAATCCCAACTCCTGAGCTTGTTTCAATGCCTCCTCATAAGATTGGTTTTCCATGAATATCTTTGAGAGGATATAATTGGATGAACCGTTAAGGATCCCGGTAAGCGACTGGAGTAAATCATTATCGTAATACTCTTCAAGATTTCGTATTACAGGGATACTTCCACAGGCTGATGCATCATAGAGCAGTGCAACCTCCTTGTCCTCCTGAATAGATATGAGTTCTTCCAGGTGATACGCCAGCATTTTCTTGTTACCTGACACCACACTCTTCCCACTGTTAAGAGACTGTTTTACTATATTATAAGCAGCATCTGCATCATCAATTAATTCAACCACCAGGTTGATATCGGGATCATTTATCACTTTTCCCATATCTGTAGTGAACATGGAACTATCAATAGACCGCTTTTTAGAAGGGTCTTTGATAACAATCGTTTTGATCTCAGCATCAACGGTCTGGATATCCTGCAGGACCTTGTATAGTCCCTGCCCGACAACTCCGAAGCCAAAAAGGCCTATAGTGAGTTTCCCGTTTGTTTTGGATTTCATCTATCAATTATATTAAAAATGAGTGAACCACATCTGTAATCTTTCCCACCTCCAGCAAAAACCCGTCGTGGCCGTAAAATGAATCAATTTCAACAAATTTTCCCCCGGGAACCCCATTAGCAATCCTTTCCTGCTCAGATGGAGGAAAGAGCAAATCGGATTTAATACCAATAGCAAGAGTTTTGGCAGTTATTTGGCCTAAAGCCACTTCCACCCCGCCCCGCTGTCGGCCCAGATTTTGCGAATCAAGGGTTTTTGAAAGAGAGAAATACGAATTAGGGTTGAACCTGATCGCCAGTTTATCCCCTTGGTAGCGTTGATATGAGCATGCCCTGAATCCCTCCAGGAGATTTTCATCTTCATCCTTCTGTGTTTTATTATATGTTTGTCCGTTCCTGTAGCTAAGCAGGGCAATGCTACGGGCAGCCCTCATACCTGCCACTCCGGCACCATCTTCAGGTTTCCCAAAACTAGGGTCTGCCTCTAAGGCCATCCGCTGTGATTCGTTGAAGGCAATGCCCCATGGAGATGCTATTGCGTTAGTTGCCACGGGAATCAGGTGAAGAAAAAGGCCGGGCTCCATAACTGCCCATTCCAATGCTTGTTGACCACCCAGGGAACCACCGGTAATCATATAGATCTCATTGATGCCCAAATGATTTTTCAACAATTGATGGGCCTTCACCATATCCCTGACACTTATCAGAGGGAAAGCGTGATAATAAGGCTCCAGTTTATCAGGATCGATTGACTCAGGACCGGTTGTTCCATAGCATGATCCCAGGGTATTTGCACAAATCACAAAAAACCTGTCGGTATCAAAAAGTGCTCCCGGCCCAACCATACCTGGCCACCAGGCTTCAACATCCGAATTGGCCGTCAGCGCATGGCAAACCCAGACGACGTTTGTTTTATCCCCGTTCAAACTGCCATAACTGTGATAAGAAATATCTACACCATTTAACCTTCCACCGCCATCAAGCTCAATAGTCTGATCAAAATGTACTGTATTCATGCGCAATCTATTTGTCTAAAGCTTGCTGAAAATCAGCAATAATATCATCAATATGTTCCAGGCCTGTAGAAACCCTGATCAGCCCGGGAAAGACTCCGGCTGCCACTTGCTCCTCAGCTGTAAGCTGCTGATGAGTTGAGGCAGCTGGCTGAATAACCAGTGTTCGCACGTCACCCACATTGGCAGAATGCTGCACCATTTTAAGAGAATCCACCAGTTGCATACCTGCCTCTTTCCCTCCATTCAATTCAAAACTCAAAACCGGGCCAAACCCATGCTGCAGGTACTTTTTCGCATTCTCATGGTTAGGATCATCAGCCAGCCCAGGATAAACTACACTTTGAACAGCAGGATGTTTAACTAACCAATTGGCAAGTTTGAGGGCATTTTCACAATGTCGATCCATTCTTAGAGAGAGAGTTTCCAGGCCCTGCAGCAACAAGTAGGCATTGAACGGGCTTAGAGAAGGACCGAAATCACGAAGGCCAACACCGCGAGCACGTACAAGAAAAGCCAAATCGCCGAATGATTCATGAAAATTAACCCCGTGATACTCCGGAGCAGGATCAACAAATTGAGGAAACTGTCCATTGCCCCAGTTGTAATTTCCCCCGTCAACAATAAGTCCTGCGATTGAGGTTCCATGTCCTCCAATCCATTTGGTTCCAGATTCTACAACGATGCTTGCCCCAAGGTCAAGCGGCCTGCACAGGTAACCTCCACCCGCAAAAGTATTATCTACTATAAGTGGAATATTATATTTCTGAGCCAGTTGGGCAAATGATTCGAAATCCGGGATGGAAAAACCTGGATTGCTGATTGTTTCCATATAAAGGGCACGTGTATTTTCATCGATTAAAGGCTCAAAATCAGATACTTTGTCGCTAGCAGCAAGCCTGGATTCTACTCCAAAGCTTCTGAAGCTATGTTTGAATTGGGATACTGTCCCACCGTAGAGGAAGGGTGATGAAACAAGGTTCTGACCTGGGTTAAGCAAATTAAGTATTGTAAGGAATTGTGCAGCATGGCCGGAGGACACTGCCAATGCCCCGATACCATTCTCCAGGGCAGCTACACGGGCTTCCAACAGGGCTACAGTAGGATTGGAAATTCTTGAATATATATGCCCTTCCACTTTTAACTCAAAAAGATCGGCGGCATGCTGGGAATCTTTAAAAACGTAGGAAGCTGTCTGGTACAAAGGAGAAGCACAACTTCTGGTGTCCTGGTCAACTTGCTGACCGGCATGTATTTGTAATGTATCGAATTTATAAGACATGGCGTTTGATTTAATATTTTTTGTCAGATGTTGGATGTTAGATATTAGATATTAGATGTCGGATGTCGGATGTCATGTTAAGATACAGATTAATTTTTAGGATGATTGAAAAATTCATTATGTATTGACTTCAGAGCGAGGTTTCTGTCATCCCTGTTTACCAGGAAATAAACCGCCACTTTGGACGCTCCAAAGCTGGTAAGCCGTATATTTATCTTTTCCCTGGCAACAGCCGTGAAGATACGAGCTGCCACTCCTGGCTCTTCTAAAATCCCCTCTCCCACAGCAGCTACCAGTGACAGTTTTCCTGCATTGTCGACTGCATCAATTCCGTGGATATTCAAAGATTTAGTGATTTCTGAAGCCAGAGCCAGATCTTTCTCATCAAGAAGAAGACTAATAGCTACCTGGGTGGTTATAACGGATTTAATGTTGATACGATTCCGGTCCAGTTCCGTAGTCACACGTGCCAGGATGCCCGGCTTAATTCCTACCCCAGGTCCGCGCAAGGTAAGAGTTCCAAATCCATCCGAGGATGTTACCGATTTAATAACCCTGGGATCATAAACGGGATGAGCTTCAATTCTTGTAAAAGGTAAAAGGCCTCTGACAACTTGTTTGTAGTTAAAAATCCGGATTGGGATGCCTGCTGATTTCAAAGGCTCTACCGTCCGTGGGTGAAGTATATGAGCTCCAAAATAAGATAGTTCGGCCGCTTCACTGTAGCTCAGGTTTTCAATTTGTTGCGGTGATTCCAGTATTACGGGATCTCCACTCATGTATCCATCAACGTCCTTCCACACATCCAATGATTCTGCTTCCAGACAAGCTGCAATAACCGCAGCCGAGTAATCACTTCCTCCCCGGCCGAAAACAGTTGTCTTGCCTTCCTCCGACAATCCATAAAATCCAGGGACAACATAACTGCGATTTCCAGCAAAAGCCTTTTTTAAGTTCACAACCGACTTAACCAGGTCCACTGATGCATTATGAAATTCGCCATCTGTGATCAGCCCTATTTCCTCGGGTAAAGCCTCTGAATAATCAAGGCCCGTCTGACGGAGAAACCCCGCCAATATTAGGGAGCTGAACCTCTCCCCAGAGCTTACGATCTCATCCTCAATAAAATCAGGAACCTCTCCCATCAACCTTACAGCTGTGAGGAGTTCTTCAAGTTTGTCAAGCCTTTGATAGAATACTTTACTTACATGATCCCTGATTTCACCATCAGAGAATTGGCCCTCCAGGATAGGTTGATAGCGCTTGCATAGCTCGTCTATAAACCCGCTAACTTCTTTTTTTGTTGTATGGGGATTACTGATAATACTGAAAAGCCTATCCGTCAGCCCTTTGAAGGCCGACACAACCAAAACAACTGGCTGGTTATAATGAGCAACCACTTCTCTTACTTTGATTAAACTGTTGGAGTTCTGAAGATTAGAACCCCCAATTTTAATTACTATTGCCATGAATAAAAGCAGGATAATTGAAAGTTATCAAACTGGGATGAGGAAATAAAAACAAGGAAGGCGGGGGTAAGACGACTTACCCCATTTGCATTAACATCCCGTACATCTGGGCGATAGAGAATAATGCAGTTGTGTTTTTCATAATCGGCACAAAGTTATAAATAGTTTTACTTTTGGCAAGTGCTGATTGATAAATGAATCTTTATTTACTATTTCAGAATAAAACTTTGTCAAGAGAAAACATTCTTTTACTTTTATGGACTTAATTTCAAGAGGGGAAATAATGCCTGTGGGACCCGGAAAATATCCATCTGAAAGACAGTTCTGAAGGTAATTCAAAAACCATTTTAAATTCTATCTGATAATTAACATATGTTTCAAATAGTATCAAAACAAACAATGGCAAAAGGCACAATTGTCCGTCAGGATATCAGTGCGCCAAAAATTGCCAGGAAAGTACAAGCCGGCCAGTTTATTATTCTGAGGGTTAATGAAACCGGGGAACGAATTCCTTTGACTGTTGCTGAAGCGGATGCATTTGGCGGAATTATTACCATCATCTTCCAGGTGGTTGGGAAAACCACCGCCCTTTTGCGCTCCTTAAACGAGGGTGACATGATTCAAGACATTGTAGGCCCTTTGGGAAAACCTGTCCACCGTGAGAATTATGGTACCGTGGTTATGGTTGGCGGAGGCACCGGGGTTGCTATATTATACCATGTTACCAAGGCCCTTAAAGAGGCAGGAAACCACGTCATCGGCATTATTGGTGCCCGGGAAAAGGATATGCTTATCCTCGAAAATGAAATGAGGGCCCTTTGTGATGAACTGATAGTTACCACTGATGACGGCAGTGCCGGAGTAAAGGGTTTCGTCACTGATCCGCTTAAGACCTATCTGAGTGAAAGGAATGATATTAAACTGGTCTATGCAATCGGGCCTATTATTATGATGAAGAATGTATGCAAACTGACCAAGACATTTGATATGCCTACCATGGTCAGCCTGAATCCGGTGATGATTGACGGTACAGGAATGTGCGGTGGCTGCAGGGTAACTATTTCGGGGGAGACAAAATTTTGTTGTGTGGACGGGCCGGATTTTGACGGCCATACTGTTGATTTCGACGAGTTGGAAAAAAGAAATTCCCTATACCTGAAGGATGAAAAAGATTCACTTTTATTCTCTATTCGCTAAATTGCTTCGCTATGCATGACAACGACCTTAAGGATCTCAAATATAAAACCCTCTTAAGTTCTTATTGCCCCCATTGCAACAATAGTTTTAATGTTGAAAAGAAGGACTCCAATCGCCTGGTTTTCAAGGCCAGGTATAAAAATGAAGATATTGATATCACATTGAGCCCTTACCTTGATGTTTTTGAGGCAGCCTCATCTGCTGATATTAAACATGGGGAGGTCATGGACGACCTGACCTGCCCCTCCTGCCATGAAAGCCTGGTTGATAAAAATGCCAGTTGCGGTGAATGCGGGAATGATGTTGCCCGGATAATTATATCCTCCCAATCGCGCCTGATACCTTTTTCTGTTTGTCTCAGATATGGTTGTGAGTGGAATGGTTTGAGCAAAGCTGACGAGAGAAAAATGAAGGTTAAGGTACCCCGGCAGCCAATGCCGGAGCAGGACAAGACCCTGCGGGCCCATAATTTCCAGGAAGTCCCATATGGATTCACAACTGATCTCGCCCTTCTTGAAGCAAGCAGATGTATTCAATGCAAAAAACCCCTTTGCATAGATGGATGCCCGGTTAACATTGATATACCTGCATTCATATCCCTGATCACTGAAAATAAATTTGATGAGGCGGCAAAGAAGATCAAGGAAAGGAATATTCTGCCGGCTATATGCGGCAGGGTTTGCCCGCAGGAATCACAATGCGAGGAAAGATGTATCGTAGGGGTCAAGGATGAACCTGTTGCCATTGGGCGGCTTGAAAGGTTTGTCGCTGATTATGAGAGGAATATGGATCTTGTTAAAGCCCCTCTGGTAGTTAAAAATACAGGTAAAAAGATTGCTGTTGTTGGATCAGGGCCAGCAGGTTTAACCGTAGCGGCCGACATGCGTTCCCTCGGTTATGGAGTTACCATTTTCGAAGCTTCGCATGAAACCGGTGGAGTTCTTACATATGGTATTCCTGAATTCAGATTACCAAAATCCATTGTGCAGTTCGAGATTAACTACCTGAAAGAAATGGGCTGCCGGATAGAAATGAACCATATAGTCGGCCCGTTGACCACCATTGACGAATTGCTGGAATCTTTTAATGCTGTATTTATTGGTGTGGGAGCCGGACTGCCGACTTTCATGCGGATCCCAGGGGAAGCGCTTGGTAATGTTTTCTCAGCTAATGAGTATCTTACAAGGATGAACCTCATGAAAGCATATAAATTCCCGGAGTATGACACACCCATGCCCAGAGGCAATAAAGTAGCTGTCATTGGCGGAGGAAACGTAGCCATGGATTGTGCCCGTATGGCAATACGAACCGGGTCAAGTGAAGTGAAAATTGTTTACAGGCGGTCGAGGCAAGAGCTCCCTGCCAGGGCTGAAGAGGTCCATCATGCAGAAGAAGAAGGTATAAAATTTAAGCTACTGACGAGCCCCATCCGGTATATCGGTACGGAAGATAACCGCGTAAAGGCCATGGAGTGCATACAAATGGAGCTGGGTGAGCCGGATGCCTCGGGACGAAGAAGGCCTGTACCAATGGATAACTCAAATTTTATTATGGATTGTGACCTGGCAATAGTTGCTATTGGGACAGGCCCTAACCCGATAATCTTTGAAACCACTCCGGATCTTGAGCGAAACAAATGGGGATATATTAATGTCAATCCCGAAACCAATGAGACCTCAAAGGAGTTTGTCTATGCAGGCGGCGACATTGTTACAGGGTCAGCCACAGTAATCGAAGCTATGGGTGCCGGCCGGATTGCAGCAAATGCAATGCATCATAAACTATCCGGGATGAACGGGAAAAAATAGCCGGGACTTAACGCCAATACATCCTTAAGCAATTGCCTGTCAAAGGGTTTAATCATTACGACTGTTTATTCTATAAAGTATTCAACAACTTTACGGTATTTTTGTATTACTCCCAAAACCAAAAAATATGATAATCGGAATACTGAAAGAGAAGCCATATGAACGAAGGGTTGTAATGCAACCCGCTACTGTCGGAGCCCTGATTAAAAAAAATGTTCAGGTACTGGGAAAAAGGCTGACCACATTCAGCATGGATATATTGCCCAGGACAACAAAGGCCCAGTCGATGGATATATTATCCTCAATGGCCACGGCTGCCGGGTATAAGGCTGTTCTGGATGCAGCCATGCATCTGCCAACATTCTTTCCCATGTTCATGACAGCTGCAGGTACAATTGCACCGCACAAATTCCCGGTCGGGAAGCACCTGTCCTGATATATAAGGAAACAGTGGAAAGCATGAAGCCGGGTACCGTAATTGTTGACCTTGCTTCCTCCAGCGGGGGGAACTGCGAAGTTTCACAAAGGTATAAGGATATTGTCTATCATGGCGTAACTATTATTGGGAATACTGCTTACGCATCAACCATCCCGGCTGATGCATCCAAGATGTTTGGACAGAATGTCCTTAATTTCATTAGCATGTTACTTAAAAATCTAAATTGAATTTTTTGGACCGAAGTTCATCCGGTAATTGAACAAAGGCTACTCAATCACGGCCAAATGGGTTTAACT
>CAYXJR010000059.1:0-27125 GCA_964465145.1 uncultured Porphyromonadaceae bacterium
CGGTTACCTTCGTGGGCTCCGGAAAGCTTGAGGAGATCCGGTTATATGTGGAGGAGGAGGCAAATTGAAACTACCCGAGGATGGAGATTCAGTGTCCGTGGTATGGAAGAACCAGCTCGGGGATATCCGTGCTGGTGGAGCTGTCCTGGTGGATGGTTATATATATGAATCTTTTGAGGAGGACAAGCGGGTGAAGTGGAGGTGCCTGGACTGGAAAACCGGTGAAGAAATGTATGTCTCCCGCGTCCTCAATCCGGGAAACGTAATATATGCTGATGGAATGCTTTATTGTTACAGTATACGGGGAGAACTGGCCCTGGTAAAAGCAAACCCCTCAGGATTTGAGATTGTCAGCCAAACAAAAGTAAGCCTTGGATCTGCGCAACATTTTGCACATATTATGATCCATCAGGGAGTACTTTATCTCAGACACGGGAGTGCCCTTATTGCCTACAAAATTACGTGAGATAATATAAAGATTATTATTTCAATGATGTATGTTTTGTCCTAAAATAGGTTTACCATCAAATGGTCAATTAATTTCCACAACCCCTCAAAATGTATCTATACTCATAAAGGCCTGTTATGAAAATTTGACTTAATGAAAACGAAATCGCTCAGTGTGCTGAGTGGTTAGCTGAGATTGAAAAAGTTGAACTGTCAGATGATATAAGGATTCATCTGGAGAACTGTCCGAAGTGTAAGATGGAGGTGCTGGAGGTATGGGAGATAACCCAGGCTGGTCCAATAGGAAATAATGCGTTTTAGGGTACACGTATTGGACAAGCCGATAAAAAAACCAGCCCTTGCCGGATCCCATTGACCACCTTCCGCCAATCTCTTTTGTCAGTGTCCGCCGGACTTGAATGACCACTTGAACCTCAACAGCGATAAGCCTTTCCGATTATTAACAACCATTGTTAGGTAACTCAACGGGAACTGGTCAACCTAAAACGGCGGGGACTGGTCAACATATCCGCTTTTCCCACCTTTAATTCCCCCCCCCCTAAAATATGGATGATCCGCCATCTGGTAGGCATTGTCTTCCGGGGTCATTTGGATAAATCACAGGAACGCCTTTTCAGGTTTGAATCCCATTTGTTATGCAAAATGTTTGCAAATAGAAAGAGGCTAAGCATAATCAGTCGCCTAACCTCTTGATTATCAAGCGAACCTGGAGGGACTCGAACCCCCAACCTCCTGATCCGTAGTCAGGTGCACTATCCATTATGCTACAGGTCCTTTTCCGAAAATCGGAATGGGTGCAAAGGTAAATAAAAATGGTGAATTAGGGAATAGGTGATCAGTAGATTTGTAGATCAGTAGATCGGTAGATCAGTAGATTGGTTTTATTAGATCACGAACTGAAGACTGACAACTGACAACTGAGGACGTGCAACCTGCAACCTGCAACACGAACCTATTTATTCCTGCTGAACAAAACCCTCACGTAAAACCCCGGCCGGTGGAGCTTTTTTCGCTCTTTATCATTGTCAATCATCCTGATGAAGGAGCCTGTTAGGGATTCATTGTTTACAGCCCGGTTCATCAGCCAGTTGATCAATCCGGGGTACTTTAGCATTTTTTGTATTCTGCGACTGACCTTTAGCTCTTTCCAGAGTTTATCGTAAACACGCTTGTCGTATTTATTGTTAAATTCTGAGTCGAAACGATTGGCCTGAACAGCATCTGCAATGTGCTCCGCTGCATGCATCCCGGAATTTAATGCATTGCCAACTCCTTCCCCGGTAAAGGGATCAATCAGAAAAGCTGCATCTCCAGCCATAAGAAAACGATCCCCGGAAATATTCTGCTTTTTTGATCCCAATGGCAAGCCCCACGACTGAAACTTACCAATCTGTTCAGCCCCGGAAAACCTATCCTTTAATTCCGGTGTCTCCTCAATACATCTCAACAATTCTGATTTAAGATTTATCTTCTTCTTTTTTATAATATCAGTTCTGATTCCCATCCCTACATTTGCCTCACCATTCGCCAATGGGAAGATCCATAAATATCCCGGCAATATCGACTTAAGAAAATAAAACTCCACCGCATTTCCCCCTTTTTCACTAATCCCGGATCCCACATCCCCGTCAACTGTTCCCTGTTCCCCGTTAACCGTTCCCCATTCCCTGTTCCCCGTTCCCTGTTCCCTGATCCCCTTGAAATAAGTTTTAATTCCAACCGCATTCTGCTTGTCATTTTTGATAATTCCTCCCGGTTCCCTGGCAAATCTGGAATTCGCTCCGTCAGCAAAAACGACAATATCCCCTCTGAACTTTTTTTTGCCGGATTTGTCCATTAACAGGACACCTTTATCATCGTTCACAAAATGATTTATCTCTGTTTCCTCAAAAATCTCTATAAGTGAATTATCCCTGACTTCCCTGTAAAGAAAATGGTCAAAATCAATCCTTTTCATCAGCAAGCCAGGAGCCTGGCCGGGTTGTTTTTTATTCCGGTAGGGGAGAAGGATGCTTTTCATATTTGGGGCAAAAAATCGCATACCCCAGGAATCCAGTATATTGGGCTCCTTTCTTAGCTTTTCGGTAATTATGGGATCCAGCTTATCCAGCATCGCAAGCACCCAGCCACTCAATCCATCGCCACAAATTTTATCCCTCGGAAATTTTTCCTTTTCGATAATAGTAGATGGTATCCCCTTCTTTGCCAGGAATAAAGCAGTTGCCATCCCCGCCGGCCCGGCACCAACAATTAAAACTTTTGCCTGATTCCTCATACTTTTCCTCAAGCCTTAGTAAGTTTAGTATTCTCCCCAATGTTTTATACTGATATCATCAATATCCAATTTACAAAACGCAGAGATAAAGGCTTCCGCCAACCTGGCATTCGTTATCAGCGGTACATTAAAATCTATGGCGTTCCTGCGAATGATATGGTCATTCTTTAGTTCACCTTGGGTCAGGTTCTTTGGTATATTCACTACTAAATCAATCAGCCCGTTACGGATATAATCCAGTGTATTGGGATGGATTTCCTCATCGGGCCAGTGGAGGATGGTGGCATCAATACCATTTCCCCTAAGGAATTCCCCTGTACCGCGGGTGGCAAAGAGCTCATAACCTTTATCGGCCAGTAAATGACTGACTTCAAGCAGGGTAACCTTGTCTTTTATTGGGCCGGTAGACAATAGAATATTCTTTTTTGGGATAGTGTAGCCTACTGAGAGCATAGCTTTCAGGATCGCATCATCGTAATCTTCACCCAGGCATCCCACCTCACCGGTGGATGACATATCAACTCCCAGTACGGGATCTGTCTTTTGCAGTCGCGAGAAGGAAAACTGTGAGGCTTTTACCCCTATGTGCTCAAGATCGAAGATAGATTTATGGGGCTTTTCTACCTCTTGTCCGAGCATTACCCGGGTAGCCATCTCAACAAGGTTTGTCTTCAGTACTTTGGACACGAATGGCATACTCCGTGATGCCCTCAGGTTACACTCAATAACTTTGATATCGTTATTTTTTGCCAGGAACTGGATGTTGAAGGGCCCGGAGATATTTAGCTCAGCCGCAATCTGCCGGGTGATCTTTTTTATACGCCTTACCGTTTCGAAATATAGTTTCTGGGGAGGAAAGACCATTGTTGCATCTCCCGAATGCACTCCGGCAAACTCAACATGCTCGCACATGGCATATGCCAGAAGTTCTCCCTGGCTGGCTACAGCATCGATCTCTATTTCCTTTGCCTGCTCAATAAAATCCGTTACCACTACCGGGTGTTGTTTGGAAACCAGAGTGGCCAGATTCAGGTAATCGGCTAATTCATCTTTATTCGACACAACATTCATTGCAGCCCCGGAAAGTACGTAGGAAGGCCGTATAAGAACGGGGAATCCCACCCGGTCGACAAATGCAAAAATATCATCAATATCTGCAAGTTCTTTCCATTCGGGCTGGTCGACCTCAAGAGTATCGAGCATCATTGAGAACTTGTGCCGGTCTTCTGCCCTGTCGATTGATATCGGGGAAGTCCCCAGGATTGGAATGTTTTCCTTGTGTAATCTGAGAGCCAGATTGTTGGGAATCTGCCCGCCGGTGGACACGATTACCCCCATGGGATTTTCCAGATCAAGGATATCCATCACCCTTTCAAAGGATAATTCATCGAAATACAGGCGGTCGCTGATATCGTAATCGGTGGAAACGGTTTCAGGGTTATAATTGATCATAATACCACGCAAACCCTGGTCGCGTATAGTCTTCAGGGCGTTTACGCTGCACCAGTCGAATTCCACCGAACTGCCGATACGATACGCTCCGGAGCCCAGGACAATAACAGATTGCTTGTCGTCGGGGAAATCAATGTCGTGTTCTATTCCTGAATAAGTAAGGTACAGGTAATTGGTTTGTGCCGGATATTCGGCCGCCAGGGTATCAATCTGTTTTACATATGGGACAATACCCCTCTTTTTGCGGTGATCCCTAACAGTCCGGAGTTCCTGTTCAATATTCTCTACGGTACTGCTCATAACAAATCGGGCAATCTGAAAATCTGAGAACCCCATTTTCTTGGCTTCCAGCAAAAGGTTGTCGGGAAGCTCTTCGAGGGAATTGACCTTCGTAAGCGTTTCTTTCAGATCATAAATATTCTTCAGCTTGACCAGATACCATTTATCTATCCCAGTGAGTTCGTGTATGCGGTCGACACTGAATCCCTCTTCGAGAGCCTGAGCGATAACGAAGATCCTCATATCGGTAGGGACCGCAAGCTCCTCTTCGATATTGGCAATCTTAATGCCGCGGTTACCGGTGAAACCGTGCATACCCTGACCAATCATCCTCAGTCCTTTTTGTATTACCTCCTCGAAAGAGCGTCCTATAGCCATCACTTCACCCACACTCTTCATGCTCGATCCTATCTCGTGGGAGACTCCTTCAAACTTATCGAGGTCCCACCGGGGGATTTTGCAGACGATATAATCCAGGGCAGGCTCAAAGCAGGCCGTGGTGGTCTTGGTCACCGCATTAACCAGTTCATGCAGTCCATATCCCAGGGCTAACTTGGCGGCCACAAATGCTAGAGGATAGCCGGTAGCTTTTGATGCCAGGGCCGAAGACCGGCTCAGACGGGCATTTACCTCAATAACACGATATCCCTCGGATTCCGGATCCAGGGCATACTGTACATTACATTCCCCAACGATCCCAATGTGGCGGATAATTCTTATTGAAAGAGCTCTAAGTTTGTGATATTCAGCGTTGGTAAGGGTTTGTGAAGGAGCCACTACTATGCTTTCCCCGGTGTGTATGCCCAGGGGATCAAAATTCTCCATGTTACACACCGTGATACAATTGTCATACCGGTCGCGAACAACCTCATACTCCACTTCTTTCCATCCTTTAAGCGATTTCTCCACGAGGATCTGGGGCGACATAGTCAGGGCTTTTTTTGCCAGCTTATCCATCTCATCCTCATTGTTGCTGAACCCGCTTCCCTGTCCTCCGAGGCTGTATGCCGAACGAATAATCACCGGGTAGCCCAGCTTGCGGGCAGCTTCTTTGGCATCTTCCAGCCTGGTAACAGCAAAACTTTGGATAGTATCAACATCTATCTCATCCAGCTTTTTTATGAAAATATCCCGGTCTTCTGTGTCGATAATAGACTGAACGGGGGTTCCAAGAACCTGAACATTATATTTCTCCAGGATGCCCGTCTTATACAGTTCAACCCCGCAGTTAAGAGCTGTTTGTCCTCCGAAAGCAAGAAGTATACCCTGAGGCTTTTCTTTCTCAATGACTTTGGTAACAAAATATGGGGTTACGGGAAGAAAATATATCAGGTCGGCAACCCCCTCGGATGTCTGGACGGTTGCAATATTTGGATTCACCAGGACTGTCTCAATACCTTCCTCCCTGAGGGCCTTCAGAGCCTGGGATCCGGAATAATCAAACTCTCCTGCTTCACCTATCTTCAACGCTCCAGAGCCAAGGACAAGGACTTTTTTTATATTTTCCATTTTTATCGTTACCCGTTATTGAGACGCATATTATGAGTCTCTACATTTTTCTTTTGCCTTAATATTTAAAACCTACTTTTGCCTTCTGCCCTCTGCCATTTGCCTTGCTTTTCGATGAGTTCTATGAAGTCATCGAAAAGAAATTCCGTATCCGTCGGACCGCTGCTGGCTTCAGGGTGAAATTGCGAGCTAAAGAATGCTTTGCTCTTATGTTTTATTCCTTCATTGGTATTGTCATTCAGATTGGTGAACAGCGGTTCCCAGTCTTCAGGTAAGGTCTTGTCGTCCAATGCAAAACCATGGTTTTGAGAGGTGATAAATGCTTTGTTGGTACCCTTTTGCAATACCGGTTGGTTATGACTTCTGTGCCCGTATTTTAGTTTGTAGGTGTCGCCACCTGCGGCGAGACCCATCAGTTGGTTGCCCAGGCAGATCCCGAAAATTGGAGTATCCTTTGTCAATGCCGTTCTGATGTGATTGATTGTGGTACTGCATCTTTTTGGATCACCTGGCCCATTGGAGATAAATAGTCCATCGTATTGTTCAGTAGTGAAATCATGGTCCCATGGTACCCTGATCACTGTGGTGTCCCGGCGAAGCAGGCAGCGGATGATATTATTCTTTACTCCGCAATCAACAAGAAGAATACGGTGCTTCCCTGATCCATATTCAAGCACCTCTTTAACACTGACCTGCGCTACCAGATTCTCGAGGTTCGGATCGTAGAGGGGAATATCTTCCTCATCAAAAAGGATTTTTCCGAGCATAGCTCCTTCTTCCCGAAGGTGCTTTGTTAGTGCACGCGTGTCAACGCCGTAAATCCCGGGAATCTTTGAATCCTTTAGCCAGTCGGCAAGGCTTTGATCAGCATTCCAGTGGCTGTAGTTAAAAGAATAGTCAGAAATTACCAGGGCCGTGATGTGTATGTCGTCTGATTCAAAAAATTTCAATAATCCATTTTCCCGTTGTTTTCCCGGAACCCCGTAATTTCCAATCAATGGGTAGGTGAGGGTAAGGATTTGTCCACGGTAGGAGGGATCGGTAATGCTTTCAGGGTAGCCGGCCATTGCCGTGTTAAACACCACTTCCCCGGCCACGGATTCCTCGTAACCAAAGGACCAGCCGTGAAATTTGGTACCGTCTTCCAGTACTAGTCTGACAGGCCGGGAACCCTGATGATTTGCATTAGCTTTGCTCATGGTTTTATGATATGATCGGAATAATAGGCCTTAGCTTTTCTACGTAAATTATACTCTGAACTCATTACTTCTCCGTAAGCCCCGGTTGACCGAATGGCAATAATATCGCCCCTTTTTGTTGGGGGAAGTCTGACGGCTTTGCCGAAGCAATCAGAGGATTCACAAATAGGCCCGACAACATCGTATGCTTCCTGTGGCCCCTGAGCAGTAAGATTTTCAATTTTATGAAATGCCTGGTACAAAGCCGGGCGGATCAATTCAGTCATTCCGGCATCCAGAATGGCGAATTTGGTCCTTACTCCATTTTTTACAAATAATACTCTGGAGATCAAACTTCCTGATGCAGCCACCAATGACCTGCCCAACTCGAAATGTAATTGCTGGTTGGGCCGGAGGGTCAGGTGGTCGGCAAAAATCTGAAAAAATTGATCAAAATCAGGCATTAGGTCGGGTTGTGAGTAGTCAATACCCAGCCCTCCACCAACATTGATATGTTCGGTAATGATGCGGTTATTCCAGAACCACTCCTGAATCTGATTTACCCGGCTGCAGAGGCCTTTAAATACATCGAGGTTGGTGATCTGGGATCCGATATGAAAGTGAAGTCCAACAAGTTTGAGGTTCTCAAGGGATTTTAATAAGCCGAGGATCTCCTCAAATTCCCATGGATTGATGCCAAATTTATTTTCCTCTATGCCGGTGGTTATGTAGCGATGAGTTTTAGCATCCACATTCGGGTTGATGCGCAGTGCGATTCGTGCTGTTTTGCCTTTTTCTCTTGCCAGATGATTGATTTCTACCAATTCCTGAATCGATTCAACATTAAAAGAGAAGATATCATATTGCAATCCAGTCAGGATTTCCTTATCGCTTTTACCCACTCCGGCAAAGGCTATTGATTCCGGAGAAAAGCCAGCTCTTATAGCCGCTTCAATTTCCTCACCGCTCACGCAATCTGCACCGAATCCTGCTCCGACCAAGGGGGCCAGGATCGCTTCGTTGGCATTTGCCTTCAAAGCGTAATGCATGTGAAAACCAAATTTCTCCACAGCCTCCTTCACTTTCTCAATGTAAAATTGCAGAACCTTTTTATCATAATAATAAAAGGGTGTTTCCAGCTTTGAGAAAAGGGGTACGGGATATTCCGTTTTCATCATTATTTAAACAGGTTGTTACTCAAATTGTTCAGTGCTTGTATTTTATCTTTGGTATTGATCAGCAAGCTTATATTATTGCTGCTGGAACCGTAAGAGATCATTCTTATTGGCACATCTTCCAAGGCATCAAAAATCTCCCTGACAACACCTTTTTTCTCAGCAATCAAGTCCCCTACCACGCAAACAATGGATTGATCGGAATGTGTTTCAACATTGGCGTAGTGTTTCAGATCCCTGATAATCTCTTCAAGCTGCCCGGTATCGTCAATGGTCACAGAAACAGAAACCTCTGAAGTGGTGATCATATCGATGGAAGTTCTATAACTTTCAAAGATCTCGAATACTTTCCGGAGAAATCCGAAAGCCAATAACATCCTTCCTGAGCGTATTCGTATGGCAGTTATGCCATCTTTGGCAGCTACTGCTTTTAATCCTCCATCGCTTGTACTTGCTGTTATCAGAGTCCCATCAGAATCCGGATCCAGTGTATTTTTAAGCCTGACTGGGATATTATTTTCCCTTGCCGGCCTGATACTCGTTGGATGAAGGATTTTCGCACCGAAATAAGCCAGTTCAGCTGCTTCAGCGAAGGACAAATGACTAATCTTCCTGGTTTTTTCCACATAGCGTGGATCATTGTTATGAAAACCGTCAATGTCAGTCCAGATCTGAATCTCACTGGCTTTTATGGCCACCCCTATCAGGGAGGCAGAATAATCTGATCCCCCCCTTTTGAGATTGTCAATTTCACCAAAGGCATCACGGCATATATACCCCTGAGTGATAAACAATTTTTCTCCGGGATGCTTATCCAGTTCACGAACAAGATTCTCTCTTATGTAAAAATCGTCTGGTTCCTGGTTTTTATCAATCCTCATGAAGTTAAGGGCAGGAATCAGAACTGATGAGGTACCTTGCTCTTCCAAAAGGAAATGCATTAGTGCGGTAGATATCATTTCTCCCTGAGCCAGAACAGCTTTCTCCTCAAAAAGAGTAAAAAGATCGCGATTGAAATTCTCCAGATAGCCGAAATGGGATTCAATCAGCTCCATGCCTTTCTGTCTCCCTACTGAAGAAGGAAGCAATTTATCAATAACCTCCAGATAATATGTTTTCATCTTCTTCAGCAATGCCCGCGCAGGTATTTTATCCTTCTTATACAAGTAAGATGCGTATTCTTCCAATGCATTCGTCGTTCCTGCCATTGCCGACAGAACAACTATTTTACGTATGTCGTTGGATATCAGATTGGCCACATCGCGCATTCTTGATGGTGAGCCCACCGAAGTTCCTCCGAATTTCAGAACCAGAATGTCTTTGGTATTTTCCATATTAAACCTTCCCAAGTTTGTGAAGCTCAGGGCTTAATGATTAATAAATTGGTTGGGGGTTTTCCCCGAGTGAACTTAAGCTTCGGGGTTCAAAGATAGCTATTAGGCATTATCCATCCATAAACATTAGGTAAAAAAAGTTAATTTTGTCAAGTTCAAGCAGTTTTACTTATGTTTAAAAAGTCCCTTCCTCTGATCATCCTGCTATTAATAGCGATTCCGAT
Source organism: uncultured Porphyromonadaceae bacterium (assembly GCA_964465145.1). GTDB lineage: Bacteria > Bacteroidota > Bacteroidia > Bacteroidales > UBA12481 > JAUVKA01. Next base: position 9,895 of record CAYXJR010000059.1, read on the forward strand.
TTTACTGTTTTATTTTTTCTTTCGGGATGTCGAGAGCAAAGATCAACGCATCATTTCTTTTGAAGCCGTACCTGAGAATGCGATTCTGCTTTTAGAAAATCAATCTACAACAGATTTTTTACAAACACTCAGCTCCGCAAGCAGGATAACTGAAAGCATGAAAATGGTGGAGGAATTGGCACCAATATTTTCCGGACTTCAGCATTTCGATACACTTATGCTTCAAGCTGCTCCCATAGCCGAAAGATTGAAGAATACACCTTTTTTCCTGTCTGTTCATCAGACAGGTGATAAGCAGTTTGATTATTTTGTCGTTTTTCGTTCCAGCGACAAAATGCGAGCCTCCGAGTTGGTTGATTTGATTGAGGAATTAGCCGGCAAGAAAAGTGAAATATCCAATAGGACATACATCAGGACTAAGATTTCCAGCATTAGTTTTGGGGTAGATTCGAAAAAGATTCTGGTATCAGAATTGAAGGATTATATTTTGATCAGCCCCTCAGAGACACTGATAGAAATGGCAATCCGGCAGGTTAAAGATGGTATTAGCCTGCAGGATCAACCAGATTTTAATAAGGTGGCGCTTTCCGCCGGCCAGAATGTTCATGGGAATATGTTTGTCAATCTATCACGCTTCCCTGAATTTATAAGCAGGGCATTATCAAATGGGGGAATAAAAAATACAGATGAAAAGATTTATGGTCAATGGTTGGAGCTGGATCTCACTTTCCGCCCCGATGCTGTTTTACTAAATGGTTTTGCCAGTTCAGGCGACACCACAGCATGGCTGGATATTTTCAAACGACAGGAGCCGCAAAAGATTGAACTTGACCAGGTTCTTCCGGCCAATTGCCTGAGCTTTTTTGCCATTGGTTTTAATAATACCGAACATTACCAGGAGGATCTTGATGCCTTCCTTTCCAGCTCTGATTCCCATCGGGAAAGACAATCCTATATCAATGAATTGAAGAGAATAACAGGCCAGGACGTTGTTTCCCAATGCATGAGCTTCCTAAGCAGGGAAGCAGGTTTGGCTTATTTACCTGGTTCAGATGCAGGTGTTGAGACAGCAGTAATAATTGCAACACAAAGCCGTAATATGGCTCTGGAAACAATTACCAGTTGGATTATGGAAGTTGCCAGGAAGGAAGGGAAGGAATTCGGAGATTATCAGTTTACATACCGAATTGACCGTGAACGACAGCATTTAATATACAAAATGCCAGTTCAAAATATTCCTGAGGTACTCTTCGGCCCGATGTTCAGGGAGGTCGAAGGCCGCTATTTTGGTTTTGCAGGCAATTACCTGATTATCGCCGACTCCCGCCAGGCCATTCAGGATATTATCTATTTTACAGAACTTAATAAAACCCTTTCAACAGATCCGACTTTCCAGAGTACGGTTGAGTCAATTGTCTCACGTTCTAATTTTTATTTTTATTCTGCTCCCTTTAGATCAGCATCTTTATACTCCTTAAAGCTGAATGCTAAATGGGATAATTGGATCTTAAGCAATGAAAAATTTTTGCAAAAAATGGGTGCCTTTTCCCTGCAGATCCAAAGCCAGCCCCGCAGCGACCTCTATTTTCATAACATGATTTTTAAATTTGCCGACAATTCACCTGACAGGCCTGAAACAATTTGGGAAAGCAGGTTGGAAACAACGCTGAATTTTAAACCTGTATTGGTTTCTAACCCCAGTAACAATGCCAAAGAGATATTGGTACAGGATGAAGCAAATAAACTGTACCTTGTAAATAGTTCAGGTCGTATTCTTTGGAACTTACCAATGGAGGAGGCTATACGGTCTGAAGTTTTCCAGATTGATTATTACAAAAACGGAAAACTCCAGTTTCTCTTTTCCACAGATAATGGCATTCACCTGATTGACAGGGAGGGCAATTATGTAGATAAATATCCCATACATCTGAGAGCCCCGGCTACCAATGGTATGGCCCTGTTTGATTACGACAGAAATAGGGATTACAGGATTTTCATTGCCTGTAGCGATAAGCAGGTTTACCTCTATAATAAAACCGGTAGTCTTGTAAAAGGCTGGGATTTTGATAAGACGGAGGGTATCGTTAACCAGCCTGTTTTGTTTCAACGATTAGGGAATAAGGACTACATTATTTTCGCAGATGAAATGCGGATCTATATTGTTGACAGGCGGGGATCAGTGAGGGTGAGCCCTGAAAAGCAATTCGCCCGCTCAGCAAATAATAATCTCCTTTATGAAGGCCCTCATGCTGGTCATGAAGCTCGTCTGATTGTTCCTGATGTTGAAGGGACAGTGAATTTTATTTATTTTAATGGGAAGGTGGAGAGTAAGAAAATTAAGAAGTTTGGGCCTGATCATTATTTTGAATATCAGGATCTTGACAAAGATGGGAATAGCGATTTCATCTTTATGGATGAGGATAGGCTCGAGGTGTTTAGCTCCAATGGAAGTGAATTATTCACAAAAAAAATGGATGCAAAAATTACCCATCCACCGGCCATTTATCGTTTTCCGGGAAACGAAAAAAAGATCGGTGTGGTTACCAGAAGCCGGGAGGAGATATATCTGGTGAATTCGGATGGTTCATTATATGAGGGATTTCCTCTTCGTGGACGAACAATGTTTACCATTGGTTATCTGTCGATCTCCAATAATGAGTTTAACCTTCTTGTAGGTGGAGATAATCTGTTCCTTTATAATTACCGAGTCAAATAAATCTTAGTATTTTTGCCCAAATTTTCCTCATGGGACTGTTATCTCTTTTCCTGCTGGCATTAAGTTTGGCTGTAGATTCATTTGCTGTTTCTATTTGTACAGGAGTAGTTACCCGGTTTGTCATTTTCAGACATGCTTTGCGTGTGGGGCTGGTATTAGGATTGATTCAGGGAATTGCCCCGGTTATAGGTGGTGTAATAGGTTTGAGCCTCAAACAATTTATCCAATCTATTGATCATTGGGTGGCCGTCATTTTGCTTGCTGTGGTAGGGGGTAAAATGATTTGGGATGGAATACACCAAAGAAAAAATGTACCCAGGGGTAACCTTCTTAAGATAAGAGCTTTGGCCATAATGGGTGTGGCTACCAGCATAGATGCCACCGTAGTGGGAATAGGATTCGGGTTGCTCGGGGTCCAGCTATGGCTCGCCGGGTTGATCATTGGCCTTACAACTTTTGTCGTTGCCACATCTGGTGTACTCCTTGGTGCTCAATTCTCTCAGCTAACTCGTCTAAGGCTGGAAATATTAGCAGGCATAGTATTGATCGGAATAGGGGTCAGGATTTTGGTGGAACATCTGATTAACAAAATATAAGATTACCATCGGGTGCTTTTTTTGTCCCCTGTTCCCCGTTCCCTCATTTTCTTATCTTTGTACCCGAAAATGATTCGTTATCTAGCTATATTGCTGCTTGTGTATCTGGTTTACAGATTGATCAGGATGTTTTTTTATTCTGTTTTCGCAAAAAAGCAGACCCCTCATGACCCTTCAGGAGGATCAGCTGAGCAGCAAAAAAAGCGAAAGATAATTCCCAGGGAGGAGGGCGAATATGTTGATTTTGAGGAGTTGGATGATGAATAATACATTTCTCCGAATTCCCTCAGATAATGCCGGGCAGGATAATAAATCTCAACCAATATTAAATTTATTTGTTTACCTGATATGCTTATAAACTGGCTTCGCGATTTTGGCGCCGAATTGTATTTTTTAGTAAGTGAAATGGCTCCCTACCTTATGCTCGGATTTCTTTTTGCAGGCTTGCTTAAAGCTTTTTTCCCCGTTGAAGGAATTACCCGCTTCATGGGCCGTAGAAGATTGGGATCGGTTATAAATGCTGCCCTTCTGGGAGTACCGATGCCCTTGTGTTCGTGCGGGGTGATTCCTACGGGTGTTTCATTTTATAAAAACGGTGCTACAAAAGGGGCGACCACCTCTTTTCTCATATCAACACCCCAAACAGGAGTGGATTCTATTTTAGCTACCTACAGTCTTCTTGGATTACCACTTGCCATCATCAGGCCTGTGGTGGCTTTCCTAACAGGGATACTTGGAGGAAGCCTGAGCCACGGGTTGGAAAAGGAACAATGGAATATGGCAAAAGGAAATATCCTGAAGAAGAAAAATTCAGCTGAGGTTGTGAGTATTGGTAGTCGTTTGAAAACTGTTATTACTTACGGATTTGGAGAGCTTGTGGAAGATATTGTCAAATGGCTGATTATAGGACTTGTGGCTGCTGCTTTTTTGTCCGTTTTGATACCAGATAGCTTTTTCACCCAATACATCGGTAATCCATGGCTGGAGATGACTATGGTTCTGGTAGCATCCGTACCTCTGTATGTTTGTGCAACAGGCTCTATTCCTTTAGCAGCAGTTTTCCTGATGAAGGGATTATCTCCGGGTGCGGCACTTGCCTTTCTTATGGCCGGGCCGGCGACCAACGTAGCTACCATGACCGTAGTGGGTAAATCAATGGGCCGCAAAGCCTTATTTATCTATATGTTATCCATCATCGGAGGAGCTTTCTTCTTTGGAACTATTATAAATGAATTTCTCCCTGCATCATGGTTCACCAACTTTGCGATAATGGACCATGAGCATGGATTTTTACCCGATTGGATAAAAATTTTATCCACCATTCTACTCATGGGAGTCATCCTGCTGAGTGTTTATACAAAATGGATACAGCCAAGATTACACAAAACAAAAAAACATAAAGTAACTGACATGAGTGAGAATCTTTTTACAACCATTAAGGTAGAGGGAATGACCTGCAATCACTGCAAATCCACAGTTGAAAATAATGTGAGCAGCATTCCTGGGATTGAAAAAGCTGAAGCAAATTTAACTGATGGTACAGTCCAAATAACAGGAGATGTAGATCTTGATAAAGTAAAAGAAATGATTAATGGGCTGGGCTACCAGTATAAAGGGAGATAGGGACGAAGGGAGCGGTTAACAGGGAACAGGGAACAGGGGAAAAAATAAATCATAGCAATGAAATCTATATTACCATTTTTACGAGAGCTGGAAATAAACAACAACAGGGATTGGTTCAATGCCAATAAAAATAAATATTTGGAGGCAAAATCAGCGTTTGATAATTTCATTGACTCACTGATTTCCGAACTTCAACTGATTGATCCAAGGGTAGCAGGCGCAACTGCAAAAAATACAGTATTCAGGATATACAAGGATATTCGGTTCTCCAATGATAAAACTCCGTATAAAACACAAATGGGTGCCTACATAATCGGTGGAGGGAGAAAAGCTCAATTACCGGGATATTATTTTCATATTGAGCCAGATGAGTCCTTCCTGGCCGGAGGGATTTACCAACCCGGCCCCGATCAACTCAAAGCTATCCGCAAGGAAATTTTGAATTTTCCTGAGGATATTGTGGAGGTTATTGAGAACAAGAATTTCCAGAAGAAATTTTCTTTTTATGAAAAGGATAAACTCAAACGTCCTCCCCAGGGCTTTTCTCCAGATGCAGAGCAGATAGAACTGATCAAGAACAAGCATTTTATTGCCAGTCGGAGCATACCGGAAGAGTGGATCATCAGCCCTAACCTCATTGAGAAAATCCTCCAGTCTTGTCGTGAATTGTTACCATTGAATAACTTTATTTATCGGGCTATCGCAGAATAGTTTTGGCTGGTTAGTTCTTGTTTATGACTATTGGGTACCATCAATTGTGAATCTAAATGTTCATAAAGGATACAGTAGTATTAATTGGGCCACTGTGGTATATATACTATCTTTAGCCTTTTTCTTGTTTTTACAGGGTAGAATTTATAGGTTTAAATTGGAACAAAGAAATTGCTAGTGCTATGATAAAGAATGTTTTAAAGCAGCTGTTTTCGATGACCTCAATGGGTGTATTGATTGTAATTTTGGCTATAGCTATGGGGTCAGCAACTTTTATTGAGAATGGAAGTGGAATCACCGCTGCCAAAGCCCTTATTTATAATGCCAGGTGGTTTGAATTGGCCATCCTATTGACTTTTTTGAATATCTTCTACAATATATTCAAGTACAAACTTTATGTACTGAAGAAATTGCCGGTTTTTCTTTTCCATCTCTCCTTTCTGGTAATCATTCTTGGAGCTGGACTGACTCGCTATATCGGTTCAGAAGGTTCAATGCACATCCGTGAGGGCGAAACTTCAAACACTATCTCAAGTTTTAATACCTATTTCTATGTGGAGATGGAAAAGGATGGTGAGCGGGTAATGGAGAAGCAATCAGTCCTGCTGTCTGGAAGAAGCAAGCGGCAGGTCCATCTCAAAGTTGAAGCATTCGGGAATCATCTCAAATTTAAAAGTACCGATTATGTACCAGGTGCGGTCATGGCTGCTCAGATGAACAGTTCAATGGCTAATTCTGGTCAACCTGATGTACTGAGATTGAAGGTAAAAGTGAATGGTTCAAATGAAGAAATATTGCTGCGTGGATTTCTAAACCGCCCGCTGATCCCGTATGATTTTGAGCTTGGTGGGGTCAAATTTACTGCAGGTTTAGGAACGATGGAATCAAAATTACCTTTTTCCTTGAGATTAATTGATTTCCAGCTTGATAGATATCCTGGCTCTAACTCTCCATCCTCTTTTGCAAGTGAGGTAATGCTTATAGACAAGGAGAATAACCTGCAGGAGCCGCATAGAATATTTATGAATAATATACTGGAGCACAGAGGATATCGCTTTTACCAGTCTTCTTATGATGCAAATGATGAGAAGGGGACCGTCCTAAGTGTTAACCACGATAAGATAGGAACCTCTGTCACCTATTTAGGATATTTTCTTATGATAATAACAATAATAGCAGCCTTATTTACTCGCCACGGCCGTTTTGGAGCTCTAGTTAAAGCCACCCGAAAAGGGGCGATGGCCCTCATCGCTGTTTTACTTTTCATGGGCTTTTCAGCTGCTTATAGCCAGGATGCAACTACGGGGAAAGAACTTGATCAGGCCGAAGTTAAAGCATTTGGAAAACTTTGGGCCCAGGGTTCGGAAGGACGGTTCATGCCTCTAAATACTGTTGCACAGGATATCGTTAAAAAGATCAATAAATCAAACAAGTATCAATCAATGCTGCCGGAAGAATTCTGGCTGCGTATACTTATGAATCCTGTATATTGGGAACAACAGCCAATCTTTAAGATCGAATCCTCGGAAATAGCTGCCAAGTTAGGATTGAACAGTCCCAAAGTGTCGTTCAGTGCTTTTATCAATGGGGAGCAATATATTCTTTCCGGAATGGTGAATGTAGCTTATGCAAAGAAACCAAATCTTAGAACAGGAACAGATAAGGCCGTCATAAAACTGGATGAGAAACTGAATGTGTTCTATATGGCGGTAAATGGCGGTCTTCTTAAAATTTTTCCTGATCCCGCAGATTCTCATATCAAATGGTATGATCTTCAAAGTAAACCCAAGGGGCTGCCAGCAATGGATTCACTATTTGTGGCCTCCTCCTTTCAACAGTATCTGGTAGCCTTGCAATCAGGTAATGCCCCTGAAGCACAGAAGTGGCGTGAAGCAATTGCCAGTTACCAGGAGAAATATGGATCTGAGGTAATCCCATCAGATAAGAAGGCAACTTTGGAAGTTCTTTACAATAAGATCCTGGTCTTTGAGCGATTAGCTCCTTTTTATGCCACTATCGGATTGATTTTACTTATTATCCAATTTATGGTCATGTTCAGACCAAAAAAATGGCAGTTAAAAGTTAGTTGGATATTTACGGGACTCTTGTTCCTCGGCTTCCTTTTCCATACAGTTGGGCTGTCAATCCGGTGGTATGTATCGGGGCATGCTCCAATGAGCAATGGTTATGAATCAATGATCTTTGTCGCCTGGGGAGCACTTCTGGCTGGATTTATGGTTGTTAGAAGATCCCAAATGGCTATGGCTCTTACTGCGATTTTGGCGGCGGTTGCCCTATTGGTGGCCCATTTGAGCTGGATGAGCCCGGAGATAACCAATCTTGTTCCAGTATTAAAATCTATTTGGCTGACCATACATGTTGCTGTTATTATGACCAGTTATTCCTTCCTGGGCCTCGGGGCGCTGATAGGTTTGGTGGTATTAGTGCTGTATATATTGAAAACCAATGTTAATAGATTCACCATAGATAAACATATCCTGCATTTGACCAATATTAACAAAGTCGTTGTTATTGTCGGCTTATACCTGATAACCATCGGCTGTTTCCTTGGAGCAATATGGGCCAATGAAGCCTGGGGCAGATATTGGGGCTGGGATGCAAAGGAGACCTGGTGTCTTGTTTCCATCCTGGTTTACACCTTCGTTGGTCACATGCACAATATAAAGGGATTGAATTCACCATTTTCATTCAACCTTGGATCGTTGCTGGGCTTCAGCTCGATATTAATGACCTATTTTGGGGTTAATTATTTCCTGTCTGCAAGTATGCATAGCTATGCTGCCGGTGATACACCTGCCGTACCCATTGGTGCTTATGTTGCCGTAATGGTTGTGTTGGTACTGATGTACTGGGCATATTTCAACCAGCAGCGGATGAGTAAATTGCCACCGGAATAAATTCTGTAATAAAAAACTAATTTTTAATACAGCGTACACTGATTTTATAGCTCTGCCCGAGGGTGATTTTCCATACCTGGTCTTTACCGTCTTGCAAAGAAAATGCCCAGGCATTGCTACCTGTCAGTTTGGAGGAAGTCCAGAAGTTTACCACCGTCCCGCCATACTCAGATGTACCGGAGGTGTTTTGCTGACCGGCATAAAGCATTCTGAAATCTGTTGAACCACTTGGTTCAAGCTCCACTCTGGCTTGTTCCGGTCCCAAAAAGTCAAAGAGCTCATTCCATTCTGCTTCGGTGGGTACATGCCAACCATCAGGACAAATGCCTTGTGCTTTTTCCGTGGTGCTATTTTGCATGGCATTAGGCCAGGTGTAAAGGCCACCGAATATTTCGCAGTTTGCAGAACTATTCCGGTAACAGGCCCGGCCACTTGTAACCTTAACATTTTCAGTTGTCCACCATTGATTCCCAATCTTAACAGAACCATAAGTAACTCCATTATCTAAATCTATCACCAGGTCGGTTTGATTGGTACCGGAAGAAATATGAATCATCTGGCTGATTGTGTTGGTAAGGCCACCGGAGTCTTTCACTTCCATTGTCACCTTAACATCCCCGGCAAAACCATAGAAATGCCTGGCGGTTTTGGTCATGCTATAATCGGTGTCATAAGTACCGTCACTTTCAAAATCCCAACGAACTTCAAGGACATTGAAGAAATCTTCATCGTCCCGCACACCCTCTCCATCGAAATAAAATTCTGTGGTGAGATTACCGTATACAGATCCGATATTAAATGTAGCAACAGGAGGTTGATTGGAATGCAACACAAAAATCTTTTTAGTTGCCGATTTAGTCAATCCATATTGATCCCTTATTTCTAGCTTAATAGAATTCTCCCCTTCTTCTTTGAATTCATGCTCAACAATCGGGTTATCAGAAAATTCTGTATCAAAGAAATCGTCATGATTGAAATCCCAACGATATTGGAAGGAATTATACTGATCTTCAGGGTCGTGACTTGATGATGCATTCAATGTAAATACATCTGAGGTTGTTCCGCCTTCCGGGGCCCAGGTGAAATCAACCACCAATAATGGATTATTCAATGAGATGTCCATGAGTCGGTTGGTCCTTGCTGTGAGATCCCATGGATCCCGGACCTGTAAGATCACCCGATAATTCCCGGCTTCAGAAAATACGTGTTCAATCACCGATTCATTGGAAAATTCAGTGTCAAAATGCCCGTCTCCTTCCCAATCCCATCGGAATCGCAAGCTGCTTAGGGAATCTTCATCATCGTGGGTTCCGGAAGCATCAAAAATAAAATTTGTTCTGATATGTCCCAACTCTGGTTGAACAGTTAAAACCGGAAAGGGAGGGCTGTTCCCACGCGAAACGTTGATAGTGGTTGCCAGGGTATCCCTTAAACCAATTTCATTGCTCACCTCCATTCGTGCTTCATATGTGCCCGGGATATAGAACCGATTTGTATATTCCCTGGATTTTGAAAAATGGGTATCCCAATTTCCATCTCCATCCCAATCCCAACGAAAGAAAAGATCCGGATTTTCCAGTCCGGGATTTGTAGTTCCTGATGTGTTGAAATTGAAAACTGTTGTTGTCGCCCCATTTTCCGGACTAACCACAAATTTTGCCTCAGGCGGGCCAATAATCGTTGCCTTTTTTTCGCAAAAAGTCAGGCTAATGACTATCAAAATAAAAATTATAACAAGCAAATAATTATAAATCTTCATAAGTATCGTTATCTGAACTTCCATCCTGGTCAGGGATAAACCCTGACCCTACAAATCTCTATCCCTAATTTCCTAATTCCCTAACTCTCTATTGCGTAAATTGGGGCACAACATGAATAGTTTGGTTAGCAGAAACATTGGCCGCTCCGACAGCCCATTTCATGCCATTTTCCCCTCCAGGAAATCCTGCAGCTGAGCAGGAATCTCCACCTGCTACACAAATGATCCCAGCTTTGTAATAGTAATTTCCGGGCTCCAGCTTGAACTGGTAGATCAGCTTGTTATTATAAACGTTAGCAACGTGCAAAAAATTCCCCTGATAGAGGTGTTCAGCATCAATAGCCAGGCTAAGATCGGCCCTAAATACGCGGTTAGGAGGAAGAAAGGAACCGGGTACTCTAAATTCAATCTCCAGAGTGCCGGTAATTTTAGTATCCGGATTATCTATTATCCCTGGCCCCGGGTCTATAGGTTCGCAGGCAGCTATCAGAAAGATTATCAATGCTACAACAGGGACTGAGTTAAATAATTTAGAAAATGTATTTTTCATCTCTCTTTCCTTTTTTTTGAATAGCATAGAAATTTATTGATTAAGTCGTAACCCATTATGATCCAGAAATCCCAACTGCTGGGTTAATTGGCTGTAAGCCAATGAGTCGATTGTTACAGAACCAAAAGGGATCATAGGTATAATGGCCCTTGATAAGGTGCTGAAAACTCCGAGTCCATTGGTAATATTGGTATAAACAGGTTTTTCCATCAAAGCTCCTTCTGATGGAGCAGTAGATTCAATATAAAACTTAATTTCCTGTCCTCCGCTGAGTATTAAAAAATCCAATCCCAGCGTCTTTCGCGTTACACCCTCCTTTATCGGAATATAATCACCCATGATATTAAAGAATCTTGAACCGCTGATTTCCTTGGTCAGGCTTTCAGCATTGGTTAGGGGAGAGGTGAATGACTGAGGCCATACAACTTTTTCCAGAGTGGAGTCCTGGCCTTCATATTCCATATAATAGAAGTTAATAATCACCTGGTAAATTCCGGCATTATCAACAGGTTTCCAACGGCATGTGTAATTCTGCCCGATATTAAGACTAATCTTTCTTTCCGGAATATCAAGGGGATCAATTACCTGAAGGGCTCCTAATGATTCTGTTTCTGCGTAAAGTATTTTTTCCTTATTTTCAAGGTAAATACTAATGCTGTATTGCGATTGCGGTCGAATACTGGCTTCAGTTTTATAAATGATATTGGTTTCATTTGGGAAAAAACCAGTATCCTTTGGAATTTCATTGGTAGGCGTGAAAATAAATACTTCGGTAACCTTACCATTATCCCAGCCTTCTAAAACTACCTGGATATTCCCATCGAAGTATACACTATCCTGTGCAGGTGGATTTTCAGAGGCTGCCTTGTCAATAAGATAGGTCTTGTTCAGTTTTAGATATTGAATGTTAGAGCTTGTGTTTAACACACAATACACTATAGGAACTTCTTGATTTTCAGCGTTAATCTGAAAATCAGTCTCACATGATGTTAGGCTAGCCACAACAACCACTCCTAATACAACAAAAAATCTGGCCCACGTTGAGAGCATAAAACCTGGTTTTAGAATTTAGACAATAAAAAAAACAAGAGGTTTACTTGGGAGACAATAAAAACGGCGGCATAAAATTAGAATTACTGCGGTGATTAACAAAGGAATATTCAATCCACGAGGTGTTTTTCACATTTTTTAAGATTTCCTGGCCAAATTTAGTCTGATCCGTTGGAACAAGAAAGCTATAACAAATAGGATTACAAGGGAAAAGATTATTGAGGCTCCTGAAGGGATATCGAGAAAATATGATATCAATAAACCTGTTACTGAACCGATCATCCCGAAAATAATAGATAGAATTATTATCCCTTTTAGTTTTCGACTGAAAAGCATTGCCATATTTTGAGGTATGGTCAGTAAAGACAGGACCAGGATTATCCCGGCCACTTTGATATAAAGTACTGATGTCAGGGCCACAAGTACAATTAGTAAGTATTTGATGGATTTCACTGGTGTACCACCTATGCGGGCGAATTCCTCATCAAAAGAGATGAACTGGATGTCGTTAAAAAAAACAGTGAAAATTACAATAACCAGGAGGGCAAGGCTTAACATCAACCAAAGGTCGATGTGGTTTACGGTTAGGATGGATCCGAATAGGTAGCTCATGAGGTTAGGTGCGTACCCGGGACTGAGAAATATGAAAATTATACCTAATGCCATTCCAAAAGACCAGGCCATGGCAATGGCACTATCTTCTCTGATTTTATTGCGACTGCTTATTGCTTCGACTGCTGAGGCTACCACTGCCGCAAAAATCCCGGCTCCGATAAGAGGATTAAAGCCCAGGAAAAAGCCCATTCCCAAGCCTCCGAAAGAAGCATGTGTAATCCCGCCAGCTATAAATACCAGGCGTCGGGTGACTACATAAGTGCCAATGATTCCGCAGGTGATGCTGCCCAATAAGGCTGCTATTAGGGCATGATTGAAAAAAGTGTATGAAAACAGTTCTAACATTGACTAGTGGTTTTTCAATACCCTGTGTGGTACTTTTCCGTGTGTAATAAGCTCGACCGGGCAATTATACGTTGCCAGGATTTTTTCCGTAATCTTATTGGTAGGATGATAATGAAGACGACCGTTTACGCAGGCAATAGTTTTAACGGAAGAGGTGATTTGCCCTAAATCATGACTGACCAGGAGGATAGCGGTAGATTTATTTAAATCTTTCAGAAATTCATATAACTCAAGTTCGAATTTGTTGTCAACATATGTTACCGGCTCGTCCAAAATCAGAAGGTCAGGGCTGGAAGCGATTGCCCTGCCCAGGAAAGCCCGTTGCATCTGCCCTCCGGATAAATCACCGATACTCTTGTCACCAATTTTCTGAAGGCCCAGAAGGGCTAAAACTTCTTTAGCCCTGCTATGGTCTTTAGAGTTAAACCTGGTAGCCAGGGATCCATGCTTTACCAGCCCCGACAAGACAACTTCTTTAATGCTGATGGGATATTTATGATCAAATTCGTGATATTGAGGAAGGTATCCAATTTTTATTTTTTCTCCAAATTCATTTTCACCGTATAGAATCTGACCGGTCCATGGCTTAATAAGCCCCATGATCAATTTTATCAGAGTGGATTTACCACCGCCGTTTGGCCCGATCATTCCAATGAAATCTTTCCGGCAAATCTCAAGATTGACCCCCTCGATAGCTTTTTCCGACTCATACCCGCAGGAAATATTTTCAAGCTTAACTAACATAATGGTACATTTCTTATTTAATATCAACGGCAATACAAACTTTGATTACCAGGGTATCCTGTATCCCATCTAGCTGTTTTCCCATGTCTCCCGGTGAATAGGTTTTAATATATCCAGTACTTCCGAAAGTAAACCTTCATCAAGCTCCTCATCAGCCCATCTCACATTTTTCCGGATGTTTTCGGGATTGGATGTACTGATCAGTGTTGTAGCAATGTTCGGATTGCTTACTGCGTATCGTACAGCCAACTGTTCGATTCTGTAGTCTCTCTCCTGACAAAAAGATGCGGCCTGCCTGCATGAATTTTTTATGGCAGCTGAAGCAGGATGCCAGGAGGGTGCCCCCTTCCCGCTTAGAAGCCCCATACTCAGGGGGGATGCATTAATTATCCCAACTCCCTTGTCCTTGTAAAAGTCAATCTCATCAGCAAGAGAATCGTCATTCAGGCAATAATGACAGAAATTAAGGATAGTTTCAACCATACCAGGGCTTGTATGTTCAACAATGTAATGTATTTTATCCAGAGGCAGCCCGGTAATCCCTACATGTCCTACTAATCCCTGGCTTTTTAATTCATGCAGGGCCGGTAGAGTTTCACCAATAATCTGGTCCAGGTTGCTGAACTCAATGTCATGACAATTAATTAGATCGATATAATCGATGTTTAAGCGATCCATACTTTCACTGATACTTTCAACGGCTCTTTTGGCTGAATAATCCCAGGTTTTGCCAGCAGATGTTCCATATCTGCCTACTTTGGTTGAAAGGTAGTATTGGTCCCGGGGAATCTGCTTAAGAGCTTTACCTAGGACTTCCTCAGCCTTGGTAAAACCATAGTAGGGAGACACATCAATGAGGTTAATACCCAGTTCGATAGCCTCTATTGTAGCTTCAATACCCTTCTTTTCATTGATGTCATGAAAAACCCCACCTAAAGAGGAAGCTCCAAAGCTAAGGATTGAAACATTCATCCCGGTTTCACCTAATTCCCGAAATTCCATAGGAGATCAACTCTCTTGTTCATAATTATTATGACAAAGATAGCAAAAGCAGTTGGAGGGATGTTGTCCGACAGAAATATATCCTCTAAATTAGCCACCGAGAAAGCTTGTCTCATCAAAATTAATCAAAATGAAAAATCATCTTGACAGAAGGTCGTTTTTAAGAATCTCCGCACTCACAGGTGCGTTTATGGGAATCCCCGGTTTGGGGCTTGGTATGAAGAATACAAATGCGGAAGAGATTCTGGAACGAATCGAAAAAACACCCGCAAAATCGGGCCAATCAGTTATGGGTTTAACTGTTGATCCTATTAAGCAAGTACGGGTCGGAATTATTGGCCTGGGTAACAGGGGATCAGGAATGTCACAACATATTGAAGTGATGTCTCCTGATAAGGCAAAAGTTGTTGCCATATGTGATATTCGATCGGGAAAGGCCGATGCCGTATATAACAGAATGAAGAAGAACGGTCATGATCCGGCAGTATATAAAGGGAGTCCTGATGCCTGGAAAGAACTTGTTGAAAGGGATGACATTGATCTGGTTTTGGTATTTACTAATTGGAAATGGCACACACCGATGGCGGTATATGCTATGCAGCATGGCAAACATGTGGCTACAGAAGTGCCGAACTCTTTTACCATTGAGGATTCCTGGAGCCTGGTTAACACCGCCGAGGAAACTCAGCGGAATTGCATGATGCTTGAAAATGTTTGTTATGGAAATGAGGAGTTGTGGATTCTGAACATGGTTCAATCTGGCATATTTGGCACTCTTACTTATGCTGAGGCTGCATATATTCATAACCTCAGAGGAATGTTGTTCGGTAATTCCTATTATAATCAGTGGAGGATTCGTCATCACGTTGCACGTAATGGAAATCTTTATACCACTCATGGATTGGGGCCTGTGGCCCAGTATATGGGCATACAACGAGGTGACCGTTTTGAATATCTGACCTCGATGAGCAGTCCGGCAGTATCTTTAGCTGAAGAGTCAAGGAGTGTCGACCGGAATGACGAGTTTTACAATCGTGATGATTTTAAACATGGAGATATGAATACCTCTCTGATCAAAACTGCCAAGGGCAGGATGATTCATCTCTATCACGATGTTGTGACTCCACGACCTTATACGCGCAAGAACAGCCTGGCAGGAACCAGGGCCTATCATGAAGGATATCCATCCAGGCTGGCTCTTGAAGAAAAGGGTCATGAGTGGTTGAATGATGATGATTACAAAGCCATTCGCGACAAGTACAATCATCCCATCTGGGATCGTCTCAAGAAGGAAATCGAACTTTATGGCGGACATGGGGGGATGGATTTTGTAGAGATGTATCGCCTGGTAGATAATTTGAACCGCGGCCTTCCCCTGGATATGGATGTATATGACGGATCATCCTGGAGCGTTGTCGGGCCTCTGTCAGAAATCTCCGTCGAAATGGGAAGTATTCCTGTGAAATTCCCTGATTTTACCCGCGGAAAGTGGGAAGAAGAGAGGAAGCTGGGGATACTTACTCATTAAGGCTTAAGTGTTGTATAGCACTACATCGTTTACACAAAAACACTTACAATTAATAGCATTACATCGTTTACACGTGGCCCTGGCAATTCCTGCATCTGGTTTTATGGTCAGGATTTTCATAATTTTTCACGATTGCGGCCACCGGTCTTTTTTCAAAACTGCCACAGGGAAAACCCTCTTCTGGGCAGCATCAAGCCCCTCCCATCCCGTTAAAAAAGGAAACAAGTTGAGGCATTGCTGTCATCTTAACCTTTACGGCTATCATCCAGCCAATAACGGTTCCTACCGCAATTGCAACAAGAATCAGCCCAATATTGCCAATGGGTCCCCCGTCCATTTTGTGTAGAAGGATTGTTGCTACTATAGCCAGTCCCATTCCCACTGCGGCCAGAATATTTCCCCGGCGGGCAGTTTCAGGGTGACTCAGCATTTTTAATCCAAAAATAAAAAGGACGGAGGCAATCAAATAAGTAATCTCCAGTATGCTTTCACCCATGGTAAATCTCAGGTTCTGAGTTATTCCAATGACATTATCCATGTCTAGTTAGTTTTAGGCTTCTTTTTGAACATATCCAACATACGATCGGTAACCACGAAACCACCGACAACATTCAGCGTGCCAAGCACAACAGCGATGAATCCTAATATTAAGGATGCAGTTGTATCGGCATGGCCCATAACTATTATGGCACCGATGATTACAACTCCGTGAATAGCATTAGCTCCCGACATGAGCGGGGTATGCAGGATTGCAGGAACATGTGAGATAACTTCAATACCCAGCAAAATAGATAAAGCAATTACAAATATGGCCTCTTTATTTACGAATATAAATTCAAGAATATTTTCCATTTTTTCTATTTTTCTTTATAAAAATCCTTTACTCTTTTACTTACAAATTCACCCTGGTGGCTAACACAGGTTTCCCTGACCAGTTCTTCATCAAAATTAAGGTAAAGTGACCCGTCCTCATGAATTAACACTTAAAAATGTAAAATAGAAATTAGGAAAAGTGATGCATTTTGCTTATATTCAAAGTGTTAAACGAATAAATACGAGCAAAAAAACATCACT
>CAYXJR010000060.1:0-26736 GCA_964465145.1 uncultured Porphyromonadaceae bacterium
ACCCGCTTCCCGCAACCCGCTTCCCGCAACCCGCTTCCCGCAACCCGCAACCCGCAACCCGCATCCCGCATCCCGAATTTTTAAACCAAAACAGGTCTGAATTTGTTTCACTGTTAAAATGAGCGAGATGTTAAAAAGAGTATTAATATTAATATTTTTCGGATTGATTGGAAATAGCCTTATGTCACAGGATAGCACAAAACGAAATGAATTGACCCAGGAAGAGAAACGGGTGATTATTAATAAGGGAACAGAAAGACCTTTCACGGGAAAATACGAGGATCACAAGGAAGAGGGAGTATATATTTGCAAGCAGTGTGGATCACCACTTTATAATTCCTCTGATAAATTTGATGCACATTGCGGTTGGCCAAGTTTTGATGATGAAATACCCGGAGCGGTGGAAAAGCATGTGGATGCCGATGGTGTAAGAACCGAGATTACATGCAGTAATTGCGGCGGTCATCTTGGGCATGTATTTACCGGGGAGGGTTTTACAGAGAAAAACGTAAGGCATTGTGTCAATTCTATATCCATGGATTTTATACCGGCAGATCAGATAAAATTGTCAGATAAGCAGGAAGTTGCAATATTTGCAGGGGGTTGTTTCTGGGGAGTGGAGCACTTGTTCAAGAAAACCACCGGGGTCCTTGAAACAGAGGTAGGATATATAGGAGGGTATAAAGCAAATCCTACTTATGAGGAGGTTTGTTCGCATACTACAGGGCATGCTGAAGCTCTTCGGGTTACATTTGATCCTGGGCTCATCGGCTTTGAAGAACTGGCGAAGTTGTTTTTTGAAATTCACGATCCTACCCAGGTAAATCGGCAGGGACCAGATATTGGAGATCAATACCGGTCTGAAATATTTTACACAAACAATAGCCAGAAAAGAATTTCAGAGAATCTTATCAAAATACTTGAATCAAAAGGATTAAAAGTGGCAACAAAGCTTACATCTGCCACAACCTTCTGGCAGGCAGAAAGATATCATCAGGATTATTATGCAAAAACCGGAGGGACTCCTTATTGCCATATCTACACAAAAAGGTTTTGATTCAGTCTTTTACACATCTTACTGAAATTGCATATTTCTTTTTGAAATTATAGATATAGGTTTGTTCGTAATCGTATCCCAGAGTGAGATTATACGCATCCTCACTTCCATATTCGGTGGCAGAAAAGAATTGTGCATAATACTTATAGCCAGTATAATTACCCTCGCCATAACGCCTTCCTGCCGGTAGGGCACCAAATCCTGAAATGTTAGTTGCTCCCAGGTTTGGACTATTCCATGTTCCTGGATTGTAGTCCTTTAGTCTCCCTCCTGCAACATCAGGACCTCCTAGATAATCAACCATGGCTTCGAATTCGCTTTGAGTGGGTAGGTGCCAGCCTTCAGGACAAGCTAACATTGCTGATTCCCATTTATACAATCTCCCAAATCTTGTACAATAACTTTCGATGTCTTCATAACAATAGCTGCCTTCTTCAGTAGCATAATTCATGTTCTCAGCCATCCACCAGGTAGTTCCGATTTCTATAGTGCTATAGGATTTGCCGTCACGGGAATCTGTAAGTGTGCCAAAATTCAAGTCAATGGTGGTGAATTTCCACAGTGGACCTTCCACTGTATTCCCTTTGCTGTCCCGGGCTTTTACATTCCAATAATAGGTAGTTCCATATTCCAGCTTGCCCGGATCAAAGGAATTTTGGGCATAATTACTCAGATGAAGTTCAGGAGGATTACTTGTCCCGAAATTAATCGTATAGAGTAATAAATCTCCTTCAGGGTCGATACATTCCCAACTGCAGTAAATATTGACGCCCAATTCTGCTGCTTCACTCTCAGGAGAGGGATTGCTTGGCGGGTTCGGGGGGAGGTTGGCATTGGAAACAATCAGAGCTTGCTTTAGAGTATCCGTCATACCACGGGGATCTTTTACTACCATTATAACCATGTATTCCCCGGGATCAGCGAAAAGATGATCTGCGGTTTTTCTTGTAGCAAAGGGGGTGTCAAAAAAATCATCCCCCTCCCAATCCCATTGCACAACCAACTTCTCAATGGGGTCATCCGGATCAGAAGATCCGGACGCGTCGAAATTAAATATTGTTTCATTGTTCCCGGAAGTCGGATCGATAGAAAATCTGGCCTGCGGAGGAGCATTTTCCTTCTCACATGACAGCAGGCTTATAATAAGCATTAGATTCAAGCAGGACCAGGCACTTTTCATAGAAAATTTGAATTTCAGGGAAAAGTCAAATTTCGGGTTTTCATGTGAAATAAGCAAACCAAAAAAGTTCCGTGTTCCGTGTTCCGTATTGCGTGTTGCGTCTTGTAATAGTTTCTTTAATCTTGTATCTTGTCTCTTGTATCTTAAATCTTGAAAGGAATTTATTTTGAACAACATTAAAATCATTTTTCTATCACTACTGGTTGTGGTAGTGGTAATGCTTTCTTCTTGTGAAGCTCCTCCGGATCGTCCTAACGTTGTCTTTATCCTTGCCGATGACATGGGTTATGGGGATCTGGCTTGTCAGAATCCACAGTCGAAAATACCAACACCGAATTTGGACAAATTGGCAGGTGAGGGTATGCGTTTCACCGATGCACATTCTCCTTCATCCGTTTGCTCGCCAACCAGATATGGAATTCTTACCGGGCGGTATGCCTGGCGTACTCGTTTGAAGAGCAGTGTTTTATGGCAGTGGGAACCACCACTGATCGGAGAGGATGAGTATACGGTGGGAAATCTTTTTCAGTATGCCGGTTACCATACTGCCTGTATTGGTAAATGGCACCTGGGGTGGGAATGGGCTTTCCCAGATAGTATTGACATAAAAAGATCTTTACCAGGGCTTTTGGTGGATTATTCACAACCTATTAGAGAGGGGCCCATATCACGTGGATTCGATTATTACTTCGGGGACGATGTCCCTAATTTTCAACCTTACACATTTATTGAGAACGATCGGGTAACGGCAATCCCAACTGTGATGAAGCCAGATTCCCTCTTTGGCGGTAGAGGACTTATGGTGCCTGGATGGCGTCTTGAAGCTGTAATGCCCGCCATTACAAAAAAGGCAGTTGATTATATCCATGAACGTACTAATGATGATGAGCGAAAACCCTTCTTCCTCTATTTTGCTCTTACGGCGCCGCATACTCCAATAGCACCGACCGTTGATTTTGAAGGGAAATCTGAAGCTGGCCGGTATGGGGATTTTGTTAATGAAGTTGATTTCTGCATCGGAGAGATATTAAGAGCGTTGGATGAGACTGGTGTTAGAGATAATACACTGGTAATATTCACAAGCGACAATGGTTCCCCCGGTCGTAATGGGGAGGGTTATGCCGGCCCTACCAATTCAGTGAGGGAATACGGGCATAATCCTTCATTTCCCTGGCGCGGAATAAAATCTGACATATGGGAGGGCGGTCACCGTGTTCCTTATCTGGTTAGATGGCCTGGATTTATACCTGAAGGAAGCATCAACGCCGAACTTATTGGCCATATCGATTTTATGCGCACTATGGCTGAAATTTTGGATGTGGAACTGCCGGATAATGCAGCCCCTGATAGTTATAGCATTCTTCCGGCATATATGGGCCAAAGTCTGGAAAACCCTATTCGTGAAGCACTGGTCCATCATTCAGGGGGAGGGCTGTTCGCTATACGACAGGGTCCATGGAAGCTGATCTTTGGACTAGGCCCAGGGGGTTTTTCCGGAGGAATTAGGCAGCCAGGGCTTGGCGAACCATTGGGACAACTATATAATATGAAGTCTGACCCCGGAGAAAAAAACAATGTTTACTTCGATAATCCTGATGTGGTTGAGCAGTTAACGGTACTATTGGACCGATATAAATCCGAAGGAAGGAGCAGGGAATAGATACCGGATGACGGATGCTGGAGCGCAGCGACAGTCCCGGCTTGCCGGGAACGGATGACGGATAACGGACGACGGATAACGGACACAACCTTAAAGCAAAGAATTACAAATAATTTCTACTCAATCTATTGTAGATTGATTAACTATTTCTTAATATTGTACTAAAATAGTTAATAAATACGAAAAACGTAAAGTATTGGCAATATGGTTAAGTTTAATACAAATGAAGGAAACAATCCAAAAATCAGACAGATAGCTGAGGCGGGACGGGAATTGTTCTGGAAATTTGGGATCAAGAGGGTTTCCATTGAGGAAATTTGCCGGCTTGCAGAAGTTAGTAAGGTTACTTTCTATAAATACTTTGAAAATAAGACTGATTTGGCCATTTACCTATTGGACAACACCTTTAAAGAAAGTCTTGAAGTATATCGTGAACTAATGAATCGTGAAATTCCATTTGAAGAAAAAGTTAGAGAGATGATTCGCTTGAAGTTGGAGGGTACCCAGGACCTAAGCGATGAGTTGATTAAAGAAATTCTTGGAGGGACAGATGATAAGTTAAGAGCTTATTATGCAGATATTTCCAAAGTGATATTATCTGAGGTTGTCCAAGGTTTTGCAAAAGCCCAAAAAGATGGGGAAGTGAGATCTGATGTAAAAGTTGAATTCATGCTGTTCTTTATGGGGCATATAATGGAGTTGGCAAATGATCAGAGACTTATGAGTTTATATGGTTCCTCAAGGGATGTTATCATGGAACTTTTGAATTTTTTCTTCTATGGAATAATGCCGAGGAAGGGGAATTAGGGAATTAGGGACGTAGGGACCGGGCTTGTCCCGGTTCAATAATGGGCACCAGAAAAATAAATGGGAAAATTAATATCCATATCATTAATCTTGATTCTCGGAGTGTCAGCCGGATTCCCCCAGAATGTTGATTTCAAAGGTCAATTATCCGGATTGCATGTGTCTGGTCTTAGCAAGCCTTACTCCAATGTGAGCGGATTACGCTATATTCCAGAGTTCATTTTTTCAAAAAAAACTGAAAGCGGATTAAATCTCAAAGCTGAGGCATCCTTTAATGCCAATACGTATTTGGAGTTTTGGAGTCCTGATTCTCTTAACAGTAATATTAAGTTGAAGCCCTACCGTGTTTGGGCAAGCATTTCAGGGGACCAGGCCGAGTTGCGCCTGGGGCTGCAGAAAATTAATTTCGGTAGTGCTACCATGCTTCGTCCCCTCATGTGGTTCGACAGGATGGATCCCCGTGACCCTCTGCAATTAACAGACGGGGTTTATGGAGCATTGTTCAGGTATTACTTTCTCAACAATGCGAATTTATGGATCTGGGGATTAACTGGAAAAGAGCAGGTTAAAGGATGGGAGCAATTCTCAAGCTGGGCCTGGCGGCCTGAGCTTGGTGGTCGAATTCAGCTACCAGCTGGACCCGGCGAATTCGCTCTTTGTGGTCATTTTCGCCAGATTGATCCCAGGGAAGCAGCTATAGAATTTCTAACTCCTGAATCAGGGGATCCAATACCCGAATTCCGTCTTGGATTAGATGGTAAGTGGGATCTGCTTGCCGGATTGTGGTTTGAAGCCAGTATTGAACGAGCCGACTATTCAAAGGCTTTTCCCGACATTAGATTGGGATTGTACAGTCGGAAGTTAACTGTCGGTGCCGATTATACTTTTGGATTGGGCAATGGCCTTACAGCTATTGCTGAGCAATTCTATTATGGGCAGGGGGATAAGGTTTTTGAAAAAACGAAAGGCCTGAGCTTTTCAGCCGTATCAGTCAGTTATCCAATAACAATGTTTCACAGCCTATCTGCTATGGTTTATTACGACTGGACCAATTCATCCTGGTACCGGTTTATTAACCTGCAGATGGTATACGATAAATGGAGCTTTTACATTATGGGATTCTGGAATCCGGATCAGTTTCAGATCTATCAGAATCTTGATGAGCCTAATGTATTTGCTGGAAAAGGTATTCAATTAATGTTCGTTTATAATCATTAAAACAATGGAAAAAGACGTAAAAATTCAGTTATTGGAACTGGTAAAAAGCTTTCCTATGGGAAAGAGGGAATTCCATGCTCTTAAGGGAATTAGCCTTAGCATTACTGCCGGGGAGTTCTCTGGTTTGGTGGGACCGAGTGGATCTGGAAAAACCACTCTGTTAAATATTATTGGATCTCTGGATACCCCAACCGCTGGTGAGGCAATTGTCCTGGACAGGAAGATTTCCAAACTCAATCACAAAGAAGCAGCCAGCCTCCGGAACCATAGCTTGGGATTCATTTTTCAAACCTATAACCTGCTTCCGGTTTATACGGCTTTTGAAAATGTGGAGTTTCCTTTGTTGCTGCTGAAAAAATCCTCCGCCGAAAGGGAAAAAGCGGTTATGGAAGCTCTTGATTGGGTGGGATTGGCCGATCGCGCAAAATCAAAACCAGGCACCCTCTCAGGTGGAGAGTGCCAGCGCGTTGCCATTGCAAGGTCAATGGTTAAGCGGCCGGAAATTGTACTGGCTGATGAACCCACGGCTAACCTCGACGCAGATAATTCCCATCATATCCTGAAAACCATGGTTGAATTGAATAAAAACCTGGGCACAACCTTCTTATTTGCCACACATGACGAAAAGGTTATCGGGTATTTGCGCAGGATCATTCGTTTGAATGATGGTAAAATTGCAGCTGACGAAATTGTGAAAAAATAAGAATGGAGGTTCATCATGTTAGCAATTAAATTGGCTATAAGAAACCTTTTGGGCGCCGGGTTGAGAACCTGGCTGAATGTATTTGTTCTTTCCCTGTCCTATGTTATGATCATTTATATGAATGGTATGCTGGACGGATGGAACAATCAGGCCAAAAGTGATATGAGAGAGTGGGAAACCGGGGGCTCGCAGTATTGGCATTCCGATTTTAACCCCTACGATGCTTTTACATGGGAAGACAGCCATGCAAAGATGCCGGGTGAATTCAGCTCCGGGATCAAGTCGGGTGAAATTGCCCCTGTATTGATTACATCAGCCTCAATTTACCCGGACGGACGTGTTCAGTCAATTATCCTTAAAGGTATTCCAACAGACCAGAAGGTTATTAAACTTCCTACATCTTCTCTTAATGGTGAGCGGGAGGAAATACCAGCAATTATTGGTAAGAGAATGGCCGAGAAAAACAGGCTGGAAAAAGGCGACCTCGTGACTATGAGATGGAGGGATGCCTATGGTACTTTTGATGCGAGGGATGTAGTAATCACAGATATTTTTAACTGTAATGTCCCTTCTATTGATGCAGGCCAATTCTGGATTCCCCTGGAAATTCTGCAGGAAATGCTCCAGCTGGATAATGAAGCCACAATTATTATATCTTCTTCGGAGGAAGATGCTGAGATCCTTAACAGTGATTTTGTTTATAAGGATTTTGAATTTCTAACCGAGGAAGTTACCAAGATTATAAAAACGAAATCGATAGGTACATCAGTCTTCTACGTAATTCTATTATTGCTGGCTATGCTGGCCATTTTTGATACGCAGATTTTATCCATTTTCCGCCGTCAAAGGGAAATAGGTACCCAGATAGCACTGGGGATGACAAGAGGACAGGTGGTAAGGTTATTCACCATAGAGGGAGCCATGCATGCCGTTCTGGCAGCAGGCCTGGGAGCTGTTTATGGAATACCATTGTTCATAAACCAAGCTAATAATGGGATCCCCATGCCTGAGGGTACAGATGATATGGGCCTGGCAATAGCCGATACCATAATACCTGTTTACAGTATCGGGCTTATAGTCGGAACAGTGTTTTTTGTAATGATTGCAGCCACCATTGTTAGTTATATACCTGCCCGAAAAATATCTAAAATGAAACCAACAGATGCAATAAGGGGGAAAGTACAATGATAAAGTTCTTATTTAAAGGCCTCATTAGAGACCGCCACAGAAGCGTACTCCCTATCATTGTTGTTGTACTGGGAGTGGTGTTAACAGTTTTTATGCATGCCTATCTCACAGGTGTACTGGGTGATATGGTTGACATGAATGCCCGTTTTACAACAGGGCATGTAAAAGTCATGACTAATGCATATGCTGAGGACGAAGATCAGATGCCAAACGACCTGGCTTTATTTAATATTAGCGACTTGAAGGAAAAACTGTCAACCGATTTTCCCGGTATGGAGTGGACTCCGCGCATACGGTTCGGGGGATTAATTGACATCCCTGATGAAAATGGAGAAACAAGGGCCCAGGGCCCAGGGATAGGATGGGGATTGGATTTGTTAAGCCAGGAAAGCAAAGAGATCGAGAGATTTAATCTCAGATCTTCGCTTGTGAAGGGTGAAATTCCTGACCAGCCGGGGGAAGCACTGCTGAGTGATCAATTTGCTGAAAAGCTGGATGTTAAACCTGGTGATCAGATTACATTGTTTGGGTCGACAGCCAGCGGAGGTATGGCATTTTATAATTTCACGCTTTCCGGTACAGTCAGGTTTGGTACTAGCGCCCTTGACAAGGGAGCAATTATCGTTGATATTGAAGATGCAATGATTGCCCTTGATATGCCTGATGGCGCTGGTGAATTACTGGGGTATTTTGAGGATGGACAATATAATGATGAAGATGCTATTGCGGTAACTCAGCAGTTTAATTCCGGCTATTCAGTTGCTGAAGATCCATTTGCACCCCAGGCATTTACTCTTAAGGATTTATCCAAATTAAGCTCATACCTGGATTTTGCCGACAATATGGTTGCTTTAATAGTTTCAATATTTGTTCTTGCAATGTCCCTTG
The DNA here is from genome assembly GCA_964465145.1 of uncultured Porphyromonadaceae bacterium. GTDB lineage: Bacteria > Bacteroidota > Bacteroidia > Bacteroidales > UBA12481 > JAUVKA01. The sequence goes on from CAYXJR010000060.1 coordinate 8,702, forward strand.
TTTTATGGAATGCAGGATTACTCGGAGGATTGAGAAGATATGGAGAAGTGGGAGTCCGACTGGCAATGGGGGAAACAAAAAACCATGTTTACAGGAGCATGATCCTGGAATCAGTTTTGATAGGGATTATTGGAAGTATTATAGGAGCCGGGATCGGACTATCACTATCCTACTGGATGCAGAATAATGGAATCGATATCTCAGGAATGATGCAGAATAATTCCATAATGATGCCCTCAGTTTTTAGAAGCAAAGTTACACCGACTACCTATTATATTGGTTTTATACCTGGGGTATTTGCTACTGTATTAGGGACTATGCTGGCTGGTATAGGGATCTATAAAAGAAAAACAGCAAGATTATTTAAAGAATTAGAAGCATGAGAACACTATTGATATTGAGTGGATTACTTATCTGCTCCCAGGGATTTGCACAGAACCCCACAGCTTTACAGATTTTAGATCAGATAGATAAAAATATGTCATCGGATAATCGTGTATTTACCTCTGAAATGACTGTTCATGCGGCCAGGGGATCACGAACTATGGAGCTGAAATCGTGGACTGCAGGGGATAATCAATCTTTTTCTGAATATTTGGCCCCGGCCAGGGAAAAGGGAACCAAAATGCTGAAACTGGAAGACCAGTTATGGATGTATTCTCCTTCAACCGACCGGATAATCCAGATATCAGGACATATGCTGAGGCAATCGGTGATGGGATCAGATCTCTCATATGAAGATATGATGGAGGACCGGAAGTTAACAGATATTTATGATGCTGAACTTACCGGTTCTGAAGATATTGACGGTGTTGATTGTTATGTCATCAGCCTGAAGGCTAAAGTTTCCGATGTGGCCTATGCTGGCAGGAAACAATGGATTGATAAATCAAAGCTGGTCCCCCTTAAGGAAGAACTTTATGCCAAAGGAGGCACCCTTTTAAAAAGAACAGAATTATCGGAGGTTAAGAAGATTGAGGGTAGATGGTTCCCGACGAAGATCCATTACAAGGATATGCTCAAAAGAGGTGACGGAACGGAATTCATAATCACTGATATCCAGTTTAATGTAAATATCCCGGAATATATATTTACCAAGGCGTCGCTAAAATAAGGCAGAAGGCAAAAGGCAAAAGTAAGTCGTAAGTAACAGGTTTAAAGTATAAAGTGTGTACAGGAAGAAATGGCCCTTGAATCACCTCGAATCACCCTGAATCACCTGAATCATCTTGTGTCACCAGTTCACAAAGCCAAGATCCTTCGTGTACTGTCCCTTTGCCAGGGAATCAAGCTCCAGGTATCCCAGCCCAAACCAGGTCTCAGCTTTGGATCTGGCTCCGAAAAGCCCCATTCCATTAACGATGTTATTGAATTGAACACCGGCATGGTCCAGGGATTTGACAAGATTTGTAAGTCTGTAGGTATAAAGAATTCCATCACAGGAATAAAAATGAACCTTTATGCGATCAAAAGTTCTGAACCTGACAGCCTTTTCCGGATCCAGATTAGCTGCAATTTTTATCATCAGATTGGTTCCTGTAATGTAATCTGTAAAAGGAGAATGGTGATAACCAGGTATACTATGAAATTCCTTCCAGCTCACCGATCGTTGTTGAACAGAATCATCATAATGATCTGAATAACAAAACTCCAGATACATTTCATGATAAGCTCCATGTGCACTCCATTTTATCTCAAATGATTTATCCCCAAAAAAGTATGCGGTTTCACCATCCCTTCTGGGATTCATAATCTTTATTGGTCCCAGTGGAATAGTTTGAGAAAAAACAACCGGCTGCCCGGGAATATCAATGATCAGCTTAACAACATCGTTGGGATTTGGATCACTGAATAGCCCCATGGTACTCTCATTTTTTGGCAAATAGAAATGTGGGTTCGGGGTGGATGGAAATAAGCCATCTTCTCTTAGAATATCATATGGAATTAGCTCAGCCCTGTCAAAGATATAGTCACCATTCCATCTCTCAAGAAAAACACGTGCACCCGGGAAAACCAATGAATCGGTCGATATATTTTGGCTAACCAGCCCTTTGTCAAGAATAAATGATTTTGTGAGCTTAACCCAATGTGCAGTGTCAGAATTGTCCAGTAAACCATAAACAACCGGTACCGGATCCATAGGCAGAACAGGATCCAATTCATTCTCACAACTGAAAAATAAAATCAATATAAAAGAGGTTAATATATATTTTAAACTATTCATTCAATCTCATAACTAATTAACCATTAACCATTAACCATTCACTCCCTGTCCTGAAAACACCTAATATAGCTTGCATACGTATATAGTGGATCCTGGATCGAGTAGTCCGCCCTTCGGTAAAGATGTTGAACAATTTCCCAATTAAAGCGTTGGAATACAATTCTTTGGATACGCTTGTCCGGGTCCTGGAATATTGTAAATGGTTTATCAGATACCCAATAAGCAACTTTGGACTGCTCGTAAAAATAGCCCGTTGTAGAGTCGCCGGGATTAACGAAATTCATCATTCCGTAAAATTCAAGATTGAAAGCGGATGGTGATTCCGGGCCAAGGTAGTACAGTAAGTCTATCCCTGAGCTTCTGAAAATGCTCAGTGCATCCTCCCACTCACTAACTTCCGGTACATGCCATCCGGGGGGACAAAGGCCCTGTAAACCTGGCTTGTAATCATAATCCAGGGCTTCATCCCAGGTATAAAGCCCACCGTATGATAATTTATCCTCAGAGTTTTTAAAGCTGTAATATTCAGCCTGGTCATTATCTGTCTGCCACAGAGAATCGGGGATATGGAGCCCATACCTCAGGTTATCAGTCATTAACCAGTAACCATTGATCCTCGCTGTTTTATAAACCATTCCGTCACGGGGATCAACCAATGAATCGAGAAAAGGATTATCTACATAAAGAATAATTGTATCCGGGATTAAAGAAGTCAAGCCTTTAGGATCGACTGCCTCCATCATAATGATCCTTGTTCCCTTGCTCCTAAACCGCATTGCGTACTCTTTTTGCTGGGAATAATCTGTATCCCAATTAGAATCCCCATCCCAATCCCAGCGAACCTGTATGCCAAAATCCGGACTTTCAGGATCATAAGTTTCCCTGGCATCAAAATAAAAAACAGTGAGGCTGTCGCCCTGGTGGGGTGAAACTGTGAAAAGGGGTACGGGCGGCAGATTATCTTTCTGACAAGCACAGAGGCCTATGCCCATAACAATCGAAACCCTTACCCATACAGAAAAGCGCTGCATCGTTATATAAATGTTGAAATACTAAAAACAGGGGGACGGTTTCCGGTATGAAGGTAATAAAAATGTTAATTTCCTGTTTACGACTAGCCCGGGTATTGGTTTTACTTATTTTATCAATTGATATGGAATAATCGAATAGAGGGAACTGTTTGTTTTTCTATTCCAGGCCCATCCCACGACAGGTTAAGTAAATTTCCTCCGGTATTTTCAAAGAAGCTGATTCGAATAGCATGGATTCCCTTTCCCAGGGGTATCTCTCCTGACAATTCTTTAGCACTGTGAAGGCCGTCGTTATCTATTAAAACCTCGTCTCCCAGATACATCTTGCTTCCATCATCGGATGTGAGATAAAAAGTATAAACACCATCCTGAGGGATTTCAATAAATCCCTGATAATCAATCGAAAAATTTTCTTCAATCTCCTTGGCGGCCAGGTCGAAATTTTCTACAACTCCTTGTTTTTTAGGGCTCATCCCGGAGAAGGATGGGATTTTATCCCACTCTCCTTCGTAATAATTGTATTTAAGACCGGTTTTCAAGCCTGGCAAAGAATTACCTGAAATCGGGATTACCTTACTAAAGGTCCTATAAACAGTATTGCTTATGGGTTTTTCTGCGACGAAACAGCAAGCGGCTATTGTGGTGGTTTCAGTAAGAATAATAGGACCGGAATAAACAGGGGAGTTCTCATTCGGTTCACTACCATCCATTGTATAGCGGATTTGGGACTTGTCTTCATCTTTTATGATCTGTATTTCCAAATCCTGAACAAAATTGGATTTGCCGGCTTCGATTTTAGGTGCTTCATAAACTACCGCATCGCCCACAATATCAAGGATCACGATAGAATTGACAAGATCCGGAGCTTTCCCTGGCAAAGCAATCTCAACAGCATCTCTTTTCCTTGTAATCGTTAGTTCCTCCTGATTAGGATCAGCAAGGATAAAGCTCCTGATAGGCTGGCTTCCTAATCCTGGAACCAGTAATTTACCATCTTCAGGCCAATCGAAAACGTGTAAATACAAACGAGTTCCTCCTTCAAGAGATTTCTGGGTGCAACGACCCCATTCAAGATTCTTGAAAGGACTGCCCTGTGTTTCATAAATAGCCTCGCCGTTTATATCCATCCACCGACCGATATCGGCCAGACGATCAATGCTTTCCTGAGGAAAAGTTCCTTCTGCAGTTGGCCCCACATTAAGAAGAAAGTTACCCCCCTTGGAGGCAATATCTGCAAGTTTTTGTAACAGATCCTTACTCGTTTTGAAATTTTTATCCAGGAGGTTATATCCCCAGTGATCATTCATTGTCATGCAGGATTCCCAATCTACACCTGGAAGACCTGTGGCGGGTATTGTTTGTTCAGGAGTCCCAAAATCACCTCCAAATCCTCCTTCCTGTGTGAGTCCTTCCATTCCTGCACGGCTGGCTCCCACACGGTTATTAATTATGATATCAGGTTGGAGACTACGGACATAATTGTAAATTTCTTCACCATAAACATTGTTCCATGTATTTTCCCATTCACCGTCGAACCACAATACTCCAATTGGCCCGTACCTGGTAAGTAGTTCTTTTAACTCCTTTTTCATGTACTCAACATACCTGTCGAAATCAGCTCCTTCCACTGTCCGGTCCTTTTCCCAGTTTCTTCGGGGCAGGTAATCTGGATGATGCCAGTCCATAATGGAGTGATACCAACAGATCTTTATTCCCGCATCATGACATGCATCAGCTAATTCCTTCATAATGTCCCTTTTAAATGGGGTCGACATCACGTCAAAATCCGTTTGTTTTGAGTCAAAAAGGCAGAATCCATCATGGTGTTTTGAGGTTATGGTAATGTATTTCATGCCCGCTGATTTGGCCATTTTAACCCATTCAACGGCATCAAATTTCACAGGATTAAAATCATCGAGGAACTTTTCATAAGTTTCGAGAGGTATTTGCGCTGTTGTCCGAATCCATTCGGCATGGTTAGTTCCTCCATTCCATTGTCCGGCAGGTACTGAATAGAGCCCCCAATGAATAAACATACCAAAACGTGCATCCCTCCACCATTCCATCCTGGCGTCTTTATCCCTGGCCGTTTCTATCCCTGGTTCATATTTAGTTGTCTGGCAGGCAACAAGGGCTGCCATGGCTATTAATAAAGAAAATTTTTTCATGACCATCAGTTTCTAATTTCAACAAAAATAAAATTAGACTAATTATTGTTTCTATTCACATATAATTGTCATTATTATGGCTTTTTTACAAAGCCAGGGAATGAAAAATACATCTGAACGCTATTAACCTGAATACAACTGAAATCCCCCTTAATAATTTTCGCAAGTTCGAGCGGGGTAAAAAAATTGCTTTAGTGTCTTTTATTGTCTTTCAAGAAAAGCGATAGTGAAAAATTCATCCGGAACAGCCGGATTAAACTGAACCTCCTCCATGTCCATAACACTGAACCGATTATTCTGAAGGTTCTTGATTTCCATGTGTGTGATGAAGTATTTTTTATCCTTTGGATCAAGCATTTTTATGCCTGAATAAGACATTTCCTTCCAGGGTTCTTCATCCAGATCGAAGAAGAATGCTTGTCGTGGTACAAAGTCATTTTGTGATACCCACATATATTTATAAGCTACGCCGGTTTCATCGGCTGTTTCTTCTGATTTTGGAATAATTTTTATCTTCCAGCACATTTCCTTACCAATTTCTTCTTCACCGTCGAGCTCATAACTGAAATCATCGATGGATCCGATAGACAGATCTCCATTGGAAAACTCAGATCCCATAAAGGATTTGCTTTTTTCAGAGCTGACAATCTTCCTGGTCTTTCTAAGGGCTGGAAGGCGTATCCACATATCATCATTACCAGTCTCATTATCAAAAATGAGCATTGCGGTTCCTTTCACATCAGCTGGTGAAACAAAAACGATCACTCGCTTCTCCGTCCCATCACTAAAAACCCTGGAAGCCATTGTTGTCACTCTTGTTCGAATATTTCCCTTCCCATCATTAATATCTAGCCTTGTTTTTGCTTCAAGTCCTTTGAGTTTGGTATTCGACATGGATTTTTCCATGATTTCCTTAGGGCTCAGATCAGTTTGAGCCAGAAGCGTTACTTGAATAAGCAGGAGGGTTATGAGAAGGATATTTTTTTTCATGATATATTGTTTTTACTTTTTTTACATTTTTTTTATGTCCAAGGAAACCGGGTTCCCATATTAGTATTATGGCAGGGATGATGAAAAGGGCTCCGATTAAGCAGGTGAGAATGGAAACGGTAGTTAGAAATCCAAAAAAACGAATTGGGTTGAAACTGCTGAAAAGGAGGGCTCCGAAACCTATCATTACGGATAATGCATTGAAAGTAATTCCTTTGCCAGTGGTTGTAAGTGTTTTAATAATAGCTTCCTGCGTGGTTTTGCCAGCTTTGATTTCCTGCTGATGCCTCCATAAATAATGTATGGTGTAATCCACTCCAACTCCAATCATTATAGATGAAAGAAGAGCGGTTGCCGCATCGAGATTGATCCCCAGCCAGCCCATCATTCCAAAGAGTACAATACAGGCAAAAAGGAGTGGAACCAGAGCCAAGGCTCCTGCCCGCCAGGATCTGAATATTAAAATAATAAGCAGGCTGACCACAATCAGAGCGAAAGCCAGGGATCGATTCTGACCACGAATCAGTTTGTCAGTCATTTCTGCTGTTATCAAGCCTATTCCGCCAATACGGGCAACAGTGGGATCATCTTTGGTCAGATTTTCAATTTCCCGTACCACCTTAAGTACCTGAACGCTGGAAGGCTCATTAATCCGAATAATCATTTGAGCGTTTTCGTAATTAAAATCCACAAGTTGCTCGAAGTCAGAGGGATCTCCACTGAAACTGTATAATTCAAAATATTGAGCTACGGCATCCCTGCTTTCCGGGATCTTATTATAATCCGGGTCAGACGGGTCTAATATGCTTTTGCTCATTGTTTTAACTATACTGGCAATAGACATAACCTGTCCAACACCCCTCTTCTCTTTTAATTTGTCTTCCACGGCGAGCATCCTACCCAGAAGTTGAGGATCCTTAATATCTCCTGCATAATGGATAGCAATAGTTTGTGAGCCACCCATGTGAAGATCAATAAGGTCTGAACTTTTCCTGACTATGTTTTCTTTACCAAAGAATTTTACGGTATTGCCTTCAACATGCAGCCTGAAAATGCCAAATACCATAAATATCACTATAACCATTGCTGTGGCCAGCGTCTCTTTCGGGTGATGAATAAGCTGAGTGGCAAGCCTGCTTAATCCCTTTTCCAGTATGTTGGTTTTGCCAGGCTTGTTTGTTCTTGATGGACTTAGGCCAGAAAGATATGCTGGTATATATAACAAACTCATAATCAACGCCCAGGCTATCCCTATGCCTGCCAGAACCCCTACCTGTTTCGCCGGTATAATAATATGACTCAACAAACCAAGGATTCCAGCAATCGTAGTCACCCCAGTGAGGAAAACTGGCTTAGCTAATGCCTTCCATATAGCGATAATTTTATCACCTCCAGAAAGATTCTTGTACTCTTGTCTTTCTAATTCAAGGTGCCGGTTATATATATGAATGCCATAGTTATTGGCTATTGCGATCAGCATAATAGGCAGGAGAACACTGACTATGGCCAGCTTCCATCCCAAAATCGGCATAAGGCCCATCGATACCAGGATCGACATAATAACAATACTGAAAGGCAAAAACACTCCGTTAAAACTCCGAAAGGAGATCCACAGTGTGAGAATCATAAGGATCAGGGCAAGAGGAAGCAGGAATACTAAATCCCTGTTGATATCGGAAGAAATAGCCTGACTGACAACCGGCATACCACCCATGAAAACTTTTTCAGGTCCGGGAAGGCTGATTAATACCTCTTGAATATCTGCAAGAACAGATTCATCGTTGACTTCTTTTTGTAAGGTGGCGATAATGGCAGTAAACTTAAAATCAGGTGAAACCACTATATTATAAACCAGTTCATTATCAGTCAGATCAACCCTGAGCATTTCCCTTTGTCTTTCTGATCGGGGAATTCTATTGATTGCCGGGGACACCATCATGATCCCATCCTCCCCCTTAATGGATTTTGAACTAAAAAGAGAGATGGTATTTTCGATATCCGGTAATCTCTTCAGTGACTTTTCTATAGATTTGATCCGGTTCAGTGTTTCCTCCTGCAGCACATCTTCTGCCTCGAAAAGCAATACTATATTGTCGCTCCCGCCAAAAATATTTTCAATACTATCGGTGTTTAGCCTGGAGGGCATATCTAAAGGAACAAGTGCTTCTACTTCCGGGTCTATCTCCGTTCGGGGGAGAAATAAACCCATCCCAATAGCCACAGCCCAACAGAGGATCATCACTGTAACGCGATGTTTATGAATAATATGTGCAAATTTTTTCATACCGGATTATCTATACCTGACCTTAATACTTATACTGTTCATCCCTTCCTTGATGGCAAACTGACATTTATGGTAGGGTGGCGTTGAAAACATGGGATTGATATTGTTGCTAAAACCAAATCCTTCCATCGGGATGCCTAACTGGTTGTACTCCATATCACCCGAACCATTTTCATCATCCAATATGGCAACGACATATTTTCCTGGTTGAAGATTATCCAGGAAGTAATTCACAGTATCCTTTCGCATGTCTCTTTTTGAAACCTGGATATCTGATAACCCTGGAGCCGGATTCCTGGGAAACTGTTCGGAATTGTTGTAAACAGAAAGGAGGAGATGTCCCTTGTTGGAGCGTATATTATAAATTTCTACCTTAAGATGTGCCTGACTCATTAAACCTGGTACGGGAAGGACCAAAAAAGCAATTGCCAGTATGTAGGTGATTTTGTTCATTTAAAAGCTAATCCTGATTTCAGCAAATGAACCGTTGAATATTTTCCTGATCCATTCAAAACTTGTGTTGGCGGGTCCGTAATAATGTTCATAACCTGCCTTGCATTCTATTCCGTCAGCTAGCTGGTAACTGACCACCGGACGGATCATATATTCTTCGGTAGTAATATTATATAGCCCGGCAAACTCTAGCTCCAGTGTTTCGTGGAATAATGACACAGATGGTCTAACGAAAACGCTATGGATCCATTCGTCCGTCTGATCAAAAAGAATCCGGTTGTAATACCTGATCTGGTCAACCATCATCGGCTCAAGATAAGGCCAGGTATTTGGATCCTGCAGAATTGCCGGGTTAAAATCTGTGGGGGGACCCAGAGGTGAAAAGTCCTGGATATTCTTTCCAAAATATTCCACCAGGACTCGCAGAGATCCAAAGGATCGGTCCAGGCCGATAACCCATGAAATTTCTTCCATTGGCAGGGCTGGGTTTGTTAAATCCTTCTCTGGATTTTTCCATGCAAATTCGCCTCGTATTCCAAATTTACCCAGGTTTGCGGCAAAATCCGCCCCTAAAGTTGACTGTCTATATGCACTGGGAGCCAGGGAAATAGTGAAATCTTCGAAAGGAGGCATAGGCGAACTTCCCGGGGTTAATCCTGGCATTGCATCATATCCTGTGAAATAGGAGACGGATCCCTCAAGCTTGTTGAGAATTAAATCGGCTTTCAAACCCAGGGAGCCATTTTTCAGATTAGGACTGGGATACAGTCCATCGGTAAAACTTACAATATCAGGCAGATCCAGCTCATCAAACCGATAAACTGATGGTATGTAATATGGTACCCAATTCAGTTCGAGTTTAATAAATGAGGTGGGATGAAAACGGCCGGTCATGACCAGGTTACCAAGTCGTCTGTCATCAGCATCAGGACTCCGGCGAAAATAATCATAAGGAGTGAGGTTCTGCGTTGGATTGAAGGCATCTGCACGTCCCCAAACCTTTATTTGCTTCCCAAATCTGAAGTCGAATTTTTTGAAGTATAGGTCCACATATGCTTCACGGACTTCAACAACGGAGGAAGGCTGTCCGTCAAAAAGTCCTGTACGGAAACGTATGTCGGTAAAAGCCTTTCCCCATTGATTGGGTTTTGCAGTCAATTTCAAGGCGGATTCTGCGTAGCTGCTTTTGATATTTGCTTCATCCTGGGAATTCCAGCCGGAATACATTGTTCCCCGCATAAATCCTCCGATGCTTAGGATTCCTGTTCCGGATCCTTCTGCATCCGATAGGGTGGAGGAGAATAATCCTTGTCCGGTTAAAGGCATCGACCAAACACAAACCAGAGGAATTAAAAGCCATCTATAAATTCGAATCATAAGGTGTTTTTTTAAGCGAATCTATTGTAAAACGAGCCCTTTGTCGCCCAGAATATGCGGGATACATCAACAGTTCGTCCGAACCTGCCGGATCAGACGGTTACTCCATAGAATACCAATGTATTGTATTAGATTAGGGGGGACGATAAAATCGGTGCAATCCAGCTAATTCGCACTTTCTAATTGGCGGATAAAATCAGATGGAGTAAGGCCTGTGATTTTCTTGAATACAGAGTTGAATGTTGACTTGGAATTAAAACCACTTTCCAGTGCAATAGCCAGAACTGTAAATTGCTTGTTTTCGGTTTTCTTCAGGTTATCAATAACGGTCTTTACCCGATATTCATTAATGTACGTATAGAAATTCTTACCGAGCTGGATATTCATTGCCTGGGTTAAATGATGCCGTGGAACCTTGAGCTGATTAGCAACATCGGCAAGGGAAAGCTCTGGCCGTAGGTATAACTTTTCCTTTTTCATCAATTCTTCCAACTGTTTTACCACTGATTTTAAGCTGGAATCGCTTAACCCTGATTTAGCATATTTCACAGGTTCTTCTTCTTTCAAACTAAGCATTGATGGAAATCCTGTAGGATAGCGGTTATAAATAGCTGCTTGCCTGTACCCATAAAAACTGAAAGCAAAAGAAAATAGAGTTAATCCAACATAGGTAAAAATAATTGGCTCAAAAGGCACAGAGATGACAAATATGTTAATTCCTGATACCACAAAGGTCAGGAAATAAGATAAGTAAACTGTTAGAGTTACGAAAAAAAGCCAGGTCAAGGTAATTCTGCTCGAATGGAAAGAGAATTGTTCCTTTATTCTCTTTCTATGACGAACAACGAGAACCAGTACCAGAGAGGTGTAAAGAGAAATTGAGCTAAAAATGAGAATATTATAAATCGAGCGGGCAAACCAACTTGGATTATCCTGAGGGAAAGGCACAGATGGATTTTCCTGACCCTTAATATCTTTAAAGAAGAATGCAATTACAAAAAGAATCATAAAAGGCAGGAAATGCAGTAAATTGATTGGCCTGAATCGGGGTTTTTCTGATATAAGAGAAGTTACGTATAGAAATAACAATGGACCATATATGAATGGAACTACCAGGAAAGGTAGTTGGTACGGTAGATAATTCAGGAATTTAACCTTAACCAGGGCCAGGATCATCTCAAAGGCAATGATAAACAGCCAGGCTGCCAGGTAACGGTCGGCAATCAGCTGCGGCCGCTTACTGGCAATAACAACTCCGGCGAACAGGGATTGCACAGCACCAATATACAGGACGGGTTCTACCATGGCTAATAACTACTAGGAGGGTAATCATATCAAAGATAGTAAAAATGGTTTAGGGAATTTATAAGGTTTAGGAGGTTTCCTGTATCCTGTATCTTGTATCTTGAATCTTGAATCTTGTATCTTACGTCTTATTTTTTCCCCCAGTCCCTACGTCCCCAATCCCCTTTTTCGTCACCCGTCACCCGTCACTCGTCACTCCTTTTTCTTATCTTTGCATCCTGATGAAAAAAACTCGTGTCGTTGTCGGTATATCCGGGGGTGTAGATTCCGGTGTGGCTGCATATCTTCTTAAAAATGAGGGATATGATGTGGTTGGTTTGTTTATGCGGAACTGGCATGACACCACTGGTTTGAAATCTGGCGGCTGTAGTTACGAAGATGATGTGCTATTCGCCGAGATGGTTGCAAAAAAATTGGGTATCCCTTTTCATGAAGTTGATCTTAGCAAGGAATACCGCAGCAGGGTGGTGGATTATCTTTTCAAAGAATATGCTGCTGGAAGGACTCCCAATCCTGATGTTTTGTGTAATCGCGAAATAAAATTTGATGCGTTTGTCCTCGAGGCTTTAAAGCTAGGTGCCGACTATGTTGCTACTGGGCATTACTGCCGCAGAGGAGTGGAGGAAACGAAGGATGGGGATTTTTATCGGCTACTGGCAGGATTGGATAGCAATAAGGATCAGAGCTATTTCCTATGCCAGTTAAATCAGAACCAGCTCAAAACGGCAATGTTCCCCCTTGGTGAACTAACCAAACCACAGGTTCGTCAAATTGCGAGAGAGCAGAATCTGGCAAATGCAGAGCGAAAAGATTCTCAAGGAATTTGTTTTGTAGGGAAAGTAGACCTTCCCACATTCCTTCAGCAGCAGCTTGAAGCAAAGAAGGGAAACGTTATCGAGATCCCTAAGAGTTTCCCAACTCATCCGAAGGAAGCCAGTATAGAGGAACTAGCTTCACCATTAGTGCTTTCTGAGGATTCAGGGGATTTTATTGGGACTCATAATGGAGCCCATTTTTATACGGTAGGGCAGAGGAAAGGTCTTAATATAGGAGGAAAACCCGAACCACTTTTTATTGTGGCAACGGATACTGTCAAAAACATAATTTATGTTGGTCAGGGACATAATCATCCTCTACTGCTCAAGAGGGCGTTGTTCATGAGGAATGAAGACTTGCACTGGGTCAGGCCCGACAAGACGATGATCCCGGGAGACGAAAAAGATTTTCTCGTCAGAATCAGATATCGTCAGGAATTACAGAAAGGACGTTTGATTATTAAGAATAAAGGATCATACATCCTGTTTGATAATCCTCAACGTGCTGTTGTCCCGGGTCAATTCGCCGCCTGGTACGAAGGGGAGGAGCTTGTTGGTTCTGGGGTGATACAGCACTCAACCTGATGGGCACATCATGTTTCCTGTCACCCAGCAAGTCATAGCCAACCTTTTTGGTGTTGCAAGGCCATCAATCTAGTAACCTCACGTAACCCTTTTTTTGTCACTCGTCACCCTTCACTACCTTCCAATCTAATTTGTTTTTACCTGTTCTAATAAAACTTTGTCAATCATGTCCTTGAACATCTTCTTTGTTTCGGCCTGGGAACGGGCAATACCGGAAGACATCTGTGGTTTTCCTTCCATGGGTACCCAAAGAAAGGCCGGAATGTTTCGGATTCCAAATGCCCCGGCCAATTCTTTTTCCTGGTCAGTATTGATCTTATAAATATAGATCTGACCCTCGTATTCTTTGGCCAGTTCTTCCAGTACCGGTGCTGCCTGCTTGCAAGGTCCGCACCAATCAGCATAAAAATCAATAATACAGGGCTTGTCTCCTTCGTATTTCCATTCAGTTGGGTTTTTTTCGTAATTCATGACCTTCTCAAGAAAATCCTTCTTTTTCAGATGGATAGGTTTATCACTGGGAACCTTCTGCTGATCGGAATCAAGGCTCACATTTGTAGAGTGGGAAATCGGTTCATCAACTTTCAACTTTGCTCCTGCCTGATTACAGGATAATAAACCTAATGCCAGGACAATTGAAAAAATCAGTGCTTTATTTTTCATATTTAATGTATTATACAAATATGTTGATATGTACATAAATTATGCCAGAGGACAAAATTAGCATTATGGCAGATAAACAAGAAATTTTGTCATAAAAAACCTAACGCCTGTCAAAAAGCAGCTTGACCTCAGGATCAATAATGAGGCTATCAGGTTGATTACCAACGTGCCAATTGAATGATGCCCCTTTGTCCGACATCCTGATCAGAGTGTCAGATATTATTTTTCCATCTTTATCAATAAGCCTTAATTCAAGGGGAAATTTAAAAAGATATTGATCCTGCATCTGCCGGCATTGAATATCGACAGAACTGGTTTTTCCCTTCCACTCCCATTCGGCAGAAAGCTCTGGCTGGCCCGCGACTGTGAGCCATTGTTCGGAGAACTGATCGAGTGATTTGTGGCTCACTTCCTCCATGCAATCCATAAAATCCTGGCTTAAGGCATTATCATTTTTAAATTTATTGCCCCGTAGGGGTTATACCAATCTGAGGCAAAAGGCAAAAAGGCAGAAGGCAAAATGTTAATCCCCTACGGGGAAAATGTTGCGGGTGTGGGGTGCAATATTTGCTACAATTATTAAACCGCTACGCGGTATTATCATAATATTAAACCTAATTACGGATCAACAGATCTCCTAATCTACCGATTTACCGAATTTCTTCATTCTTCATTCTTCATTTTTTTTATATCTTTATCATAAGCTAATCCAAAAACAAAAGCTCCCCCGCTGAATTTAATTATGCCTGGTCTGTCAGGACGGTTGACTATGAAAAAGACCTTGATACTCGGTTTTCTTTTGATTTTCAGTCTTGGGGGTAATTTTGCTCAAAAAAAGTCCCACCAATTATTTCTGGATGCCATTGCCAATGAAGATTTAAAATCATTATCTGCCGGATGCCAGATAGGACAGACTATCACTGAAATTTCGCTTAATAATGTTAGGACTTATCTTCATACAGATGGAATCCTTTGGTATGATCCAAATAATCAACGTGGAGGATATGAAATCCCAAAGGGATCAGGAAAAACATCAATCTATTCGGGTGGCATTTGGATAGGGGGAACGGATATTAATGGAGTGCTTAAACTTTCTGCAGCCATTTATAAGGGTTCCAGAAATTATTGGCCAGGTCCACTGAAAACTGTGGTCGGAGAAGAAGGTACAACTGATTATGAGAGCTGTTATCAATATGATAGACATTATCATATCAGCCGCCAACAGGTTGAGACATTCCGAGATTGGTATAATTCAACTGAAGAGGAAAGGTCAAAGTACTTCAGAGGATATTCAATTCCGCAAATAATTTTAGACTGGCCTGCACATGGAGATGCTGCGGCAGGTTACGATTATTACCTGGCACCTTTCTGGGATAACAATAAGGATGGCACCTACAACCCGATGGATGGTGACCACCCGTTCTTTGATTTGGATGGCATTCTTCCTTGTGGCACATCCCGGGAGCAAAGGCAGCCAAGGCTTTTTGGAGATGAAAATACCTGGTGGGTATATAATGATAATGGGAATATCCATAGTGGTCCCAATGGGGAAGCAATCGGGATGGAAATAAGAGCTCAGGCTTTTCAATTCTCTACTAATGATGAGCTTAATGATATGAGCTTCCTTAATTTTGAGCTCATCAACCGATCCAACCTCACGATGTTTGATAGCTATATCGGACTATATGTTGATGGTGATTTAGGGTATGCCTTCGACGATTTTACCGGATGTGACGTATCAAGAGGGGTAGGATATTTCTATAATGGTGAGAATGTTGACGGTAATGGAGAAGAGCATGCCTATGGGGTAAACCCACCGGCTATAGGATTTGATTTCCTCGAGGGTCCTTATAAAGACCCAAATGGATTAGATGATTGTTCCAGCTACGATGAAAATAATAATCTGATTTGTAATGATTGTATTCTCAATGGTAATATAAATGGATTAAATTTTGGAGACGGTATTGTTGATAACGAGAGATTAGGAATGACCAGGTTCTCGGCTTACATAGTTCATGGAGGAGTCGGGCCATGCTGGTTCTGTTATCCTGATGATTATTTTGAGGCTTTTCATGGGTACAATTATATGGGTAAGCGATGGAGATATTTTGCAAGCCATAATTATCCGGTTGAAGAGGAAGGCCCAATTACTGATTTCCAGTATCCAGGGTCTTCAGATCCATGCGGATGGGGGCAGGGTGGAATTCCGATGCCTCCCTGGACTGAAGTAGATGCAGGTAACAGCCCGGCAGACAGAAGATTAATACAAATCTCCGGCCCATTCACCATGGAACCTGGTTCCGTTAATGATGTAACTATTGGAGTCGTCTGGGCAAGGTCTTATGATGGTGGACTCTTTGCTTCAGTGGACAAAATGCTCAAGGAAGATGAAAAGGCCCAAAGCCTGTTCGATAACTGCTTCCAGGTGATGGATGGGCCGGATGCACCGGAGCTAACCATTTTGGAGCAGGATAATAAATTGATTTTTCACATCTGGAATAAGCCAAACTCAAACAATTATCTGGAAAGATACAACGAAAGGGACCCATTTATTGTCTGCCCCCAGAATGATCCTGAATGTGACCCCGAATACAAATTCCAGGGATACCAGGTTTGGCAATTGAAGGATCATAATTCAAGCCTTCAGGACGCGATTGAACTGGATCCGGATAATGCCCGGCTTATTTTCCAGTGCGATATACAGGACGGGATCAGCCAGATCGTTAATTATGAATGGAACCAGAAGATGCAGGCCAATATACCAAGAATTGAAGTGGAAGGTGCAGACCAGGGCATAGAACACTCCTTCGTAGTGGAGGAAGATCTATTCGCTAAAGGCTTTGATAAGCTGGTCAACTTCAAGGATTACTACTATGTTGCCATAGCCTATGCCCATAATAATTACCTGCCATACGACCAGAATAAACCCGATAGCTTTGAAGGGCAGAAGATGCCATATAAGGCCGGCCGAAAAGGGGCTGACGGCCCGGTGAAGATTTACGGGGCTACTCCTCATAAAACTGAACCTGAAAACTTGGATCGGTTTCTCCAGGCCGGTTATGGCGATTCTCCCTTCATCACCCAGGTCGAAGGGCATGGCTCAGGCTTAAATATTCTTGAAATGAGCAGTGAGAGTCGTGATTCAATCATGGCCGGTCCTCCATGGAAGGTAGATCAAATTAAATATGAACACGGCAAGGGCCCCTTTGAGGTAAAAGTTATTGATCCTAATAATGTTATCGCGGATTTATATACAGTGAAATTTGATTCCGTCGACTACTTCAAAAGCAGCTCTTTCATGAACGGTGAGATCGTTAACGGAAGCTGGTATGTCTATAACACTAAGGGTGATACGGTTTTTTCCGAAAGCATGATAAGCAGGGATTACGAACAGCTTATTCTAAACTGGGGCCTGTCGATAAACATTACCCAGCAGGTGATACCCTTCAAGCCCGGGGCTGTCAACAACGGCTTCCTGGAAGCAACAATGGAATTTGAAGATCCGTCCAGACTCTGGTTAAGGTTTGTCCCGGATGATGACCGTGACAGCCCACGGAACTGGATACGCTCGGGTTACACTGGGAGCGACTATGATGGGGACCTTGATGCTGTTTACGAGAAGGTTCTTGGCGGTACCTGGGCTCCTTTCAAGCAAGCATACCTTGGAACCAATGGAGTGTCATATGACAAGGCCAGGGCAGCTATTAATCCTTCAAAACAGCGGCTAGCCTCTGTAGATATTTACTTTACCCCCGACCGAAGAAAATGGACGCGCTCACCGGTAATAGAAACTACTGATGAAGAGGAACTGGCCCGCGGTGGTGTGGAAAAGTTTGACCTGAGGGTGGACCAATCTGTTGATAAATGGGGAGTTCCTGCTGAAGCCGGCAGCGGGGCAGACACTGTTAACGAAGAAGCTTCAAGCTATATCAGCGAAACCGGAATGGGCTGGTTCCCGGGTTACGCCATTGATGTGGCAACAGGCGAAAGGCTGAATATCGTCTATGGAGAAAGCTCCTGGCTGACAGGTGATAACGGGGCCGATATGATGTGGAACCCGTCTCCCCGCGAAGGATCTAAAATCTATATGGCGCGCAATGGAGTAGATGTTGATCCCCTGGAAGTCTTTTTTGGAGGGAA
>CAYXJR010000061.1:0-26131 GCA_964465145.1 uncultured Porphyromonadaceae bacterium
AAGTCATTTACCGGAATCGGGCTGGCTTTTGCCGGTATCGTCAATAAACGGATTTTTGAAAAATTGGCTGAGGCGATTTCTTCATCTCCATGATAGATCCGTTTTAAATCCAATTTCATATTGCTCTGGCCACCCAGAATCCAAACATCACCAATCAGGACATTTTGATAAACCACCGCATCTCCTTGGCTGCTGACTTTAAACATTTGAGGATCAGTATTTACAGGCATTGGATCGAGTAACAATTCCCAGCTTCCATCCTCTTTAACGGTTGAAGTTTTAACTTGTCCGTCAAATTCCACTACGACTTCTTCTCCAGGATTCCCCCAGCCCCATACTTTGGCTGGTTTATCCCGCTGAATTATCATGTTGTTGTCAAATACATGGTGGACAGTTAGTTGGGTATATGCAAATTGACTGGTTAATCCCAGCAATAGCGCAGAAAATAGGAGTTTCATTGTCGTCTTCATGGCTTGAAATTAGCAATTTTATTAATCTGTCAGGGTAGGGCGATCTCAAATTTAATTCATGCAGGTTTACAGGGCTTTCATTATGGCGGGGAACTTTAACATTTAAGACTTGAAATTGTAAATTAGGAAATTGTATTTTTGCGTCAACTTTTTTGTCCAATTTTAAAATGGGATAAGAAATATGGTTTTCACCATTTCTAATAATTAGTCTAAACCAACAGGAAGATGAAATATCGTGAGTTAGCAATAAAAACTGCTGAAGAACTTTGTTTTGGCGTTTCTCCAAATCCGGTTACCACCTCACGTGGACTGGTAATTGGGGGTGGTTTAGTTTATCCTGAGCTGAACTTTACCATGCCGGCTATTGAGGTCAGTATGAAGAATTTACCTGAACTCAGGAGGCAATACCACGAAATAGCTGAAGGAGCTTTGACACGAGCCCTGGATTTACATTCCCAGGGCCTTATTCTGGAGTTTGAGACTGTTATTGAAATGACATTGGAACCTCAGATCGGGATTGAACTGGTTAAGGAGATGAATCAATTATGTGAGGATTTCTATCAGCAGCATGGTTTGAGAAGTGAGATCCGCTTGACGCCCAACGATCTTAGGGACTTTGACCGTCCTCCAAAGCCCCGTACTTCGAAATACATGGCTCCCATGATGGAATTGTTTGAACAGGGAGCTTTAGCTGGAGCAGATCTTTTATCAATAGAATCTACTGGAGGAAAGGAGATTTCGGATGACGCTCTGATGATGTGTGATATACGGCAGTTTATTTTCTCTCAGGCTGTACTGGGGGTACGAGATATGCGAATGCTGTGGGGCAAAATTGTTGAACTGGCTAATAGGATTGATAAAATACCGGCTGGTGACACAGCTTGTGCTTTTGGTAATACAGCCATGGTACTGGCTGAGAAGAAATTCATACCCAGGATATTTGCGGCAATAGCCAGGGTGGCTACTGTGGTTCGTTCACTTATGGCTTATGAAATGGGAGCTAAAGGGCCTAATAAAGACTGTGGATATGAGGGGCCTTTCCTGAAAGCCATAGCAGGGGTACCTATATCGATGGAGGGTAAATCTGCTGCCTGTGCGCACTTCAGCCCCCTCGGAAATATTACAGCCGCCTGCGCAGATCTTTGGTCAAATGAATCAGTTCAGAATATTAAACTTCTGGCCGGGATGGCCCCAACAGTTAGTATGGAACAGCTGGAGTTTGATGTGCGACTTATGAACTCGGCTACAAAAACGGGTAGGGAATCAGTAAGGAATCTAAAAAAACTATTTTCCGACTCAGATAGCTTTTACGATCCTCAGGCGTTTATCCTTACTCCTGAAAACGTAATTCTGATAGCAGGGGAAATTGTTAAGGGCAGAACTTATCTTGAAGCAACCACACGTGGGTGCCTGGAAGCAATACGGCTCATCGAGGATGGTGTTAAGAATGGCCAGCTTATGAATATTGAAAATGAAGTGGGCTGGATTGAACAGATCAAGGCTAGTGTCCAAAGTATTCCAACATCTGAAGAACAGTTTGTTGAAGAGATGCTGCCTATTATCGATTCATCGAAAATCGATCTGGCTGAATATGGGTTGTGATATTAGTGGATTCGTTGATTGGTTGATTCGTTGATTCGTTACTTGGTTAATTCTTTTAGTTTTTCGATTTGCTTTTGCTGTTCCGATAGAAGAGTACTCATTGCCTCTATTTTCTTGTCTAATGTCATGTGATATGAGCTGTTTGTATAATAGATATTTGACATGCTTTGAGCCCAAAAACTGCTGCCGGTCATATCCGTCCCTGGCAGCCAGGTCGATCCATCCCATTTAAGAACTTGCCCGCCTGTTGCCCCATGCTGAGCAATTTTCAGAGGGGAGGAGGTAGTTCCGTTGCCAGCCAGGTTTGCATTAGTTTCAGCGATTTGAGTTCCCCAGTTGATACCGGTCATAGAACCACTAATGGTAGCGTCATTGCCAATCTCTAGGTTTATTAATCCGAATTCATTGGTCGATACATTGTGCAATTCACGGTATACAAGCGTCCCTGATGCACCTCCCTGTAAGATGCTGATTCTAAAAACAACGTTTTTGTTTGCCAGGACAGTCCCTGAGGCATCCCGGGGCTACAGCCTGGTATTTAAAACTGTTTGGGGCCTAGGCATAACAAACAGAAGCCATTGCCAGACCCAGGATCCAGATTAATAATCTTTTCATGATTATTGGAATTAGGTTAGTTTTTAATTGGTCAATTCAGTAAAATTTGGATGATAAATAGCGATTTCAATACTTTATCGCTTTATCACCCTAAAAGATCGTATCGGTTCTCCCGATTTCATCACAACCCTTATCAGATAAACACCCACTGGGTAAAATCGCATATCGATTTTGGTCAAATCACTTTTGACCGACTGTTGGAGCAAGGCTTTTCCTTCAAGGTTATAGAGGAAAAACTCCAGTTTGAAAAAATCCCCGTCTTTAAAGATCAGGTTCAGACCATCGTCTGTAGGATTTGGATATACATTGCTGATAATGCCAGGTAAAAGCAAATCGCCAACTGCCGAAGATATTAGGTGCCCCTGCTGAAATCCCTGAGTGAGTACTATCATACCATTGGATACAGTTTCGCAAATAGGTTCACCAATAGTCCAGGACAATGAAGCATTAGTCCCTTTGAAATAGGCTCCTCCTGAAGAGACCACCTGCTGGGCCCAAAGTGTAGATAAACCGAAGATGAAAGAAAGAACGAGCAGCAGTAATAACTTTTTCATCACTCCCTTGATTTAGTTTGAAGGTCATTCAATATACAGAAAATAATCAATATAACCTTCTCACAATGAAAGATTCAAATAGATACGCCAGGTAAATATATTTACAGTAAATAAACCTGACCAAATACGGGTTGTGATCAAAATAAATATTCTGGTATATCAGGTTAATTCAGGTGTATTCAGGTTAATTTGGTCTTTTTTCGTCCCCGTTCCCTGTTCCCTGTTCCCCGTTCCCTGTTCCCTATTTCCCCATTCTCTCTGCTTCCTCCATACATATCTCCTCCCACCTCCATAGTCTTTTAGGATCGTATTGTACAGTAGATATATCTTTCATGATGAGCTCAACATGGCACTGGCCTTC
The DNA here is from genome assembly GCA_964465145.1 of uncultured Porphyromonadaceae bacterium. Taxonomy (GTDB): domain Bacteria; phylum Bacteroidota; class Bacteroidia; order Bacteroidales; family UBA12481; genus JAUVKA01. The sequence continues at coordinate 3,603 of CAYXJR010000061.1, forward strand.
GGTTTGTGTTAAAAAATCCCTGATCTCTTTCCTGGCTTGATCTTCATCGAATTGTTTGCCAATAAAGATAGCGGGGCTTGGTTTGCGGCTGATCACATAATCGCTTCCCAGCTCATCGATAGCCTTTCTCGTATCATTCCAGGGACTGCATGATACTTTCCTCAAGTTAGGTAAGCGTTTCAGGATATGACTCTTACCTGCCAGTGGTTCACAGCATCCGTAGTAAGTTAGTTTCCATCGCTCCAACCATTTAAGATCATGTTCGATGGCAAATTCCCAGTGCATTTCAGGTGAAACATCTGAGAAGATCTGAGCATTTGAGCAGCCCCACATATTGTAAGGCTTAACATTTCCCTCCTGGAATGGCTCTCCCGGTAATTTATTTGTATAACCGTATCCCCCGGATCCTATTCGGGTATTATTACAATCCAGGGATAATAAATTTTGATTTTCAAATTGGTCCAGCTCGATCATCCATGCCTGCACCATCTTTTCATAAAAGGCATGTACCATATCCGGCCTCAAAAGGAGGTCGAGCATTGCTTCCTGCACTCCCCACCATCTGATAAGGTAATCCCATGGAGTGAACCAAATATGTGTTTGTCCCAATTTCCTTACTGGAATTATGCCGCCGAAGACTTCATTCATAACCTGAAAGCGTTTCTCTGTTGCTTTTTGGTTATGGGTAACGACTGGCATTTTGATTTTATCCAGGTCATCCATATCTCGGATCTGAATATTAAAATGCCTGGAAACCACATCATTTTTTGAATCGGTGAATGCAAGGTCAACGTCTTCAAGGATCCCAAAATCGGTACTGTGGATGGAAAGCGGACAATCAAGCCAGGGATTAAGGATCATATCCCCGGGCATGTGCTTCCATTGATAAATAGTTTTACGCATAAGATCCTCCTGACTCCTTGCCCAGGGATTTTTACATCTCAGAGTAAGCTCATCATTGAAATTCATCTCATGCCATGGGATCTCATTTATCCAAACCATTGGCCGAACAGATTCCAGATCATTAAGCTTTTGCCAGAGGACAGCTTTCTCTTTATGTACTGGCAGGGTGGCAATCCCCGCCCATTGGTGAGCCAAACTTCTTAAAACATCCACGTCCATCTGATCCAACAAAATGTTTTTATCCACTTCAGGAGGAGTTATATTACTTGGATCATGGAGCATGTAATAGATATTTAATTAAAGATAAAAATTTTATGAACGGACGCGATAGCCATATAATCCGAACATAAGGATAATAATAAAGCCGGCGAGCGGAACAAAAAAACCGATTGGCATAGAGAAAATGTCTGCGATATGGCCCATTAACATAGGGCATAAAGCTCCACCAACTATTGCCATAACGAGTATGGATGAGGCTTTTGGGACTTGAACGCCAAGATCCTTAATGCCCAGGGCAAAAATTGTGGGATACATGATAGACATGAAAAAGCAGGTTGCTATCAGTGCGATAATGGAAATTTTCCCCAGGCTCATAATCACAACCACCATAAGTAAGGCACAAACCCCAGCATAAGTTGCCAACAGATTGTGTGCTTTGATCCACTTAAGAAAAAAACTACCTGTAAACCGCCCGAGAACAAATAGTCCCATGCCCCCAAAAGACAATAAAACAGCTGCCTGTTGGTTGCTCATCGCGGTATCTGTTTCAGTAGCATAATTGATGAAGAAACTATTAACTCCTGTTTGCGAAGCAGTATAGAAGAATTGAGCCATAACTGCCCAAACAAGATGCCTGTGTCTGAATATTGGTTTAACTGATGTGCCAGGAGTAAGTTTTTCATCGCTAACTGACTGAATATTAGGCAATGGGTTTTTAATCAGAAATAAAGCTATCAGTAGAACCAGTGAGCTAAGAATTATAAATGGGATGGGTAAATTCTTGAAGTTGGTGACTTCGCTTTCGCCTTCTGAGAAGATTATTAAACCACCCAATAATGGACCAAGTATCCATCCGACACCATTAAAAGATTGTGCAAGGTTAATACGGCGTTCCGCTCCTGGCTTGGATCCAAGGAAAGTGGCAAGAGGATTAGCGGCTGTTTCGAAAAATGTAAAACCGCAGGCTATGATGAATAACGCTATCAGAAAAATGTAAAATGATTGAAAATAGGCTCCCGGAATGAAAAGTAATGAGCCGCCAACCAGAACAAATAAGCCTGTAACGATTCCTTTATTGAATCCCCATTTTTTCAAAAGCATACCAGCAGGAAGGGCCATAAGGAAATAGCCGCTGTATAAGGCGAATTGAACCAGTCCCGATTGAGCCCGCGATATATTCAGCCCTTCCTGGAAATACTTGTTCAGCACATCCAGCAAGCTGTTAGTGTATCCTGATAGTAGAAATAAGCAAGCAATCAGGAAGAAGGGTAAAACGTATGTTTTGCCACTTTCTGTTGTGAAAAGAGATATTTTCATATGTTGATCTTGGTCTTTAATCAAGGTTTTCAGAGGACAGAAAGATAGTGCCTTTTTTTTATACAAGAAAAGACAGGAAAAGGATGATTCGAGGCATTAATAAATATGTTATGTATTGTATTTAATATAAAGTGTTGTATATTTACAACAAGATGTAGTGAATAGTGAATGGTTAGATCTTGGATGAAGAGTGTTTAGTTTATAAGTTTATAATTTAGGAAAATAAATATCCCCCCCCTTACCTGCCAGCAGGGAGGGGGCCGGGGGGGTGGGTAGGAAAAGAATAACTGAGTCACTGGTCGCCAAGTAACGAAAAAATGCAATCACGAAAAATATATAACCGTATCGCAGTGCTGCGGCAGGAGAGGGGGCTTTCACGGAAAGAGCTGGCGGATAAGATCGGGGTAAACTTTCAGACTGTGGGCTATCTTGAGCGTGAGGAATACAATCCCAGTCTTGACCTTGCCTTCAGGATTTGCGAGGTGTTTAAAGTGCCGGTTGATTTTGTGTTTTCAACCAAGGCGATGCAGCCAATAAGCGAAGAGTTAACGGGGAACGGGGAACAGGGAACGGGGAACGGGGAAATACAGTTAAACAAGGAGGATATATAATGAGTTTTTTTACATCAAGATTAAGGTTAAGAACAGGAATTGTTTTAAATCTATTGGCTCTGGCCTTTTTGGTTTTGAGCTGGACTACTATTCCAGTCAACAAAACCAAAATAGGCCTGATTGTAACCGGGATATTTGCCCTCCTGGTTCTATTATACACCTATTATTACAGCTTCTGGCAAACGGGATTGTGGAAATTTACCCATACAATTGTTCCAAAGCTTGATGAGCGTGAATATGCTATTAGTAACCGGGCCCTTAGGTTCGCTTATAGCATTTTTACAATTGTGGTTCTGGCGTATTTACTTTTTAGTGTCCTGACAAAAAAAATGCCACATATCATTCCTGTTGTTGGTCTGATTTATTTAGCACATATTTTGCCGGCAGTTTATTTGGGTTGGAGGAGGAAGTAAAATACTGAAGCAGTTTTTGGGGTGATAACAGATAACGGATAACGGATAACGGATAACCGATAACGGATACAAATCGCATATAATTAGAAGATTCTATTATGTCAGACAACAAGCTGAAACTTTTGCGAAAAGGAAGCATAGTTATTCATCTTTTAAGCTTTGCCTTTTTTGTTGTGGCTATGAATTTCAAGTTACGATATGAGCCTGGCTCATGGTTAAATATTTCTGGAACCCTTAGCCTAGGCTTATGGATGTTAACTTTTTATTTTGCTTTTAACCGATCAGGAATAGGGAAATTTCTCACATATAAAGTGGATAAACTTGATGAACGCGAACTTGTTGACTACCACCGGGCATTGAGGTTTGCCTATTGGGTTTTTGTTTTTCTTGTATTAGCCCTTGTGATGGTTTACGCCTTGACCCAGACTAAAATTCAGATTTACCATGCAATTATAATGCTTTATATTGCACATATTCTGCCCGGAGTATACCTTGGGTGGAAAATGAAATGAATTGGCATTAAGATTCGTATCATTTCAAATACAAAATCCTAATTATCGGATTATCATTCAAATGGCTGGCTTTTACTAACTCTGCTAATCTTGCTCTGTTGGGATGATTTAGTAAGGATGCTTTACTAAAAAAACCTTCTTTTTCTAATTCCTTTAGGTATACAATATGGTGCAGGGATGTCCATTTATCGTCATAGGTATCATATGTATTGAATGGATAATCAAAACCATCCAAATCATTTTTTGGTTTAAATACCTGATTGCGATCACCATATTCACTATAATTATTTGGCAGAGAAAATAGTTCAACAGATGTCTTATCAAAATACATGAGTGTCATCTTTTTATGATATCCAACAACAAAGCTGAAATAATCTTTGGTTTCACAAAATGAGTGGAGTTGATAATAAGCATCCTTGTTTGGAGAATGTGCTGCATTAAGATCCATGCTTTTGTCGCCCAAATCAAATACAAATCTCGGCTCCAATTTAAATTTATCATCCAATTCGTAAAGAGTATCGGCGGCCATTTCTTTATAAAAGAAATTTCGCTGGTGTACATAAAATGAAATATGAATGCCTGGTAAACCCGGAGGCAGTGTGGATACACCTATCCACTCTTTAGAAAGAATAGTGTCTTTCACTGTTAAATTATCTGTATACTGCAAAATTACAGGAAAATCTGGGCTTTGGTTTAATACTTCTCTGGTGCATACCAATAACTCTTCATCATTCCTGAAATAGAATCCAGAGTACCACATAAATGTACCTCTTGTTTTGTTAAGGAAATCGCCTTCAGAAGTATAAAGATAAATGGTTTGTGTTGCCATATCTGAAAATGCAAGACGCTCGCCTCTTGGACTTACGGTCCATTGAAATATACCAGTATACTCTCCTGGCCCTTTGCCGATTTTGTCGAGTTTAGATATATACTTTCCATCCATGTCAAATATTAAGATGCGATCAGGATTGCTCATTTTAAAGAAAATCTTGTTATCACGGATAAGTGCATTTCCATTCCCAATTAGACATTCTGGAGTTGTCTCCAATTTAACATAGCCAATACTGTCAGCTATATCGCTTAGGAACAGCTCCTTTTGGTTCTTGAATCCGGCTTCAATATTGATAATCTGGATTAATTCTAAGCTATTATTAGAATTTTGGCAGGCTTCTATGCATACTTGAATCAGTATAAGGATAACAATCAAAATATAAGAAAAAATCTTCTTCATTTTCAAGTTATTATAGTAGATTAGATTTATAGGTTTATAAAAGGGTTTATAAAAGGGGGATACTCCAAATTTACTAAAATTTCAAATACCAAATCGGCAGGATTAAATGAATCCTAAATGCTAATTGCTCAAATTGGAGGTTGTTGGGACACATCCTGATTACAGCGACTATGGAATAAACCTGAAGCTGTTCGAATACGGTGCTTATGTCAGTCATTCCATCCCATCAGGGAAAGGTCAGGTTCAGAGTTCACTTGCCTTTTTAAAACAGAGGAATGGAGGTGAAGTCGACAGGAGATTCGCCTATTTTCAGCATTCCAATTCTCTTGTCAGGAACTTGTACCTGTTCACTTCCATGGAGCTGGAATTGTATAAAATGGTGGAGGGAATTCCAACTACATCCCCTTCCTTAACCAGTTTATATGTCTCTCTTCGCTATAGGATGTTTAAAATGCTAACTCTGTTTGCCTCTTATGATACAAGAAAAAATGTAATTTATTTTGAAACATTTAAGGATTTCGCAGACCGTTTACTGGAAGAGGCAACCAGGCAAGGATTCCGTATTAATATACGTTATCGGGTAGGTAAGATGGTGAGTATGGGGATTAATTCAGGATATAGGGTTCGTGACACCGATATAAGGCCGACAAAGAACCTTAATGGTTTCATCACAATGTCTCGAATCCCCTGGATCGAGGCATCAGCTACCTTTTCAGCGAATTACCATCGTCTGTACTTGAATTTTATCAAACGATTTTGAAAACCGATTTCTCATAAGCCTCTTATAATATCTAAATCTCTGAGTTAGCTTCAAAATATATCAAACTTGATGTCCACTATTTTATCAAATTGGGATTTATTTTTTATTCTTCAAAAAAAATGAAAAAATAGAATCTATTTCACTTTGCTATATTTGCTGAACAAACACTTATATAATGGTAATTGATGATGCCGATCGCCAGGATCAATAGATTTAGTTTCCTGATAGTATTGTTTGTAGCTATTCAGTCAGGCTTGTTTTCTTTGTCGGCTCAGGTCAAGGACAAAGGAATTCCCTCTATTTTTAATTATTCCAAACAAGATTATAATGGAGGTACTCAGAACTGGGATTTTGTACAGGCAGGTAACCGAGTGCTTTATGTTGCAAATAACCAGGGGATATTAAAGTTTGATGGCTTGAAATGGGGGATTATCCCAATGCCAAACAGGTCTGTGGTCCGATGTTTATATATCGATGAGAATGAGACTATTTTTGCAGGAGCTTATAATGAATTTGGTTATTTAGCTCCAGATTCAATTGGAAAACTGGAATATATATCACTTGCTGAAAATATTCCTGACTCAAAGCCTGGTGAGTTCTGGAAAATCTGCCGTCAGGATGATTATTACTATTTTCAAAGCTATCAGGCTTTGGTGATTTTCAATAAGGCAACTGATTCCTGGCAAACTATTGAACCCGATCAGCAATTTGGTTTTCTTCAGCAGGTTGATGGGCATTTATACATCAATAGCAGAGGTGTGGGACTGATGCAAATAGATCAGTCACAACTTACTTCAGTACCAGGCGGGGAATTCTTAGCTGATTACGAAGTTTGGAAAATGGCGGAAGTAAATGGAAAACTCCTTATTGGCACCCAAAATCATGGAGTTTTTGTCCTTGATGGAGTTCAGGGACTACCTTGGAATACTCCTGTTAATGAGTTCCTCCTGGAAAACAAATTATTTAGCTTTGAGCAAACAGAGGATAACCTTTTCTGGGGATCTATTCAGGATGGTTTGGTTGTATCGGATAACAAAGGGAATATTATAACTCATCTAAACAAGGAAACAGGCTTAGCAAACAACACCGTACTAAGTCTTTTTATTGATGCTGAACAAAATCTTTGGATGGGTTTGGATAAAGGTATTGATCAGATATTTATTCATTCCCCCATAAGTAATTTACTTACTACTGATGATATTGGCGCGGGTTATGCAGTAGTTTTATTCAAAGAGAAAATCTATCTCGGAACCAACCAAGGTTTATTTTGGATACCTGCAGATATGGGGAAAGCCTCATTTACCCAAATTCCAATTGCCCGAAGGATTCCTGAATTATCCGGGCAGGTCTGGTCACTTATGGTTTATTGTGATGAATTATTGGTTGGCCATAACCGTGGTACCTTTGCGATAAGAGAGGGACAGGTCAGGCAGGTTTACGATCAATCAGGAGGATGGAATTTTATTACTATACCTGGCGACACTGAACACATATTGCAGGGAACTTACAATGGTATGGTAGTTTATAAGCAGGGGCCTCAGGGAATTCAATTCGATTTTAAGATTGATGGAATTGAAGAATCCTGTCGTACTCTGCTTATCACTGCAGACAAAAATATATGGATGGGACATGGTTATCTGGGAATTTATAATATTGATCTAAGTCAGGATTTGCGAGAAGTAAAAAATGTTAAATTATTCGGAATTTCAAGTGGCTTGGGTACTAATAATTTCAATGAACTTTTTCAAATAGGTAAGGAGATATTAGTAGCTAATTCTGATGGATTTTTTATGTATGATTCTGAAATAGAAGATTTTATTCCAGCTGTATTTTGGAATCGCAACTTTCAGGAGGGTGGCAGGTTTACAAAATTAATTCATCAAAAGCAAAATAATTATTTTTATTTTCAGGAAAAGACAGGTGGGTTTTTGCAAATCTTTTCTGATACCTTATTTATTAAGGATAAGAAAATATTAGCTCCAATTGCCCGATCATTTATCCCTTCTTTCGAAAACATATCTTTTATCGGGGATGAGGAATTGCTAATTGGCACGGATAATGGGTTTGTCCATTTGGATATGAACATGGCGATGGATGATCATCAAAAGCCACCCTTCCATTTTAACTCTTTATCAAGTTTAAGGAATCAAAGTTCTTTTAAAGTCAAGCTCGAATACCAGAATGATCTCAGCCGCAAGCATCCGGGCCATCCTTTGAACAATATTCCTTACCGGGATAATGACTTAAGAATATCATTTGTATCATCTTTTCTTACTGATCCCAAACAAACTGAATACCAATATATTTTTGACGGGCTAACGGATTCATGGAGTCCATGGTCGGGCATGAATACTGTTGATTTCACAAATCTCAGGGAAGGTGAGTATTTGTTCAGGGTAAAAGCAAGAAATGTTTTCGGGGCAATTACTTCGGAGAATCAATTGTATTTTCATATCAGAACTCCCTGGCACAGGTCGGTTGTAGCATATATTTCCTATTTCCTGCTTTTTACCATGGGCCTGTATATTTCATGGAAAGTCATAAATACCAAGCTGGAGCGCGAAAAGAGAAGGTCGAAGATCATGGAGGAGCGCCGGATGCTGCATAAACAATTAAAACTTAAAAGAGAATCAGAACTGGCTGAAAAGGAGATTGAGAAACTTAGAAATGACAAACTCAGGGCAGATATCCGTCATAAAAGCAAGGAGCTGGCCAACCAGACCATGGGAATAATTCAAAAGAACCGATTTCTGACTGAGATAAAGGAAGAAATGCTGTTTATGAAGAAAAAAGCCCAGTCAGAAGATGTTAAAAATACTCTTCGACGAATGCTGAGAAAAATCGACTGGAATATAGAGGATAAAAATTCACAGAAAGTATTCGAAATGAACTTCGATCAGGTGCATGAAAATTTTATTTTGCGAATGAAAAACGCCTATCCTGATTTAACTGCAAAAGACCTGAGAATGTGCGCTTACCTGAGGTTGAACCTTTCAACAAAAGAAATTGCCCCTTTGTTGAACATCTCTGTCAGGGGGGTTGAGATTAGTCGCTACCGACTTCGAAAAAAGTTAATCCTGGATCATAATGAAAACCTGGCTGACTATATTCTTAGATTTTAACAATTTAAGAATAGTTGGGAGATAGCAAGTATATTGAAGTATTTCATGTTATCCTAATCATTCATGTTATCAATCTATTACCTACGCTATGATGAGTTTGTGATGTAGTCAGGTAATGGTTGTGATGTACTTTTGATGAGTTTGGTATTTTGCATAATAGTATCCTTTGGCCTTACCTTAGATTCCAGGATGCATCAAATTCTTATCTCAAAACGAATAATTAATTTAAAAAGCTTATTATGAAAAGTAATGGATTTCAAATTTTGAAGAGGGCAGGTCTTCTTTTAATTGTATTCTCTATACTTGCTGTTTCTTCGTGCAAGAAGGAAGAGCCAATTCCGGAGGATCCAATTGCCAGCTTTCAGTTTACGATTAGTGAAACCAATTTTCTTGAAGTAATTTTTGCAAATTACTCAACAAATGCGACAACTTATTCCTGGAATTTTGGAGATGGTGAATCATCCACTGAACAAAATCCAACTCATGTTTATTCTACTGCCGGGACGTACCAGGTTGTTTTAACTGCTACGAATAGCGTCAGCGCTACGGCTAATTTTTCTCAAAGCATAGATATTACCGATCCGAATTCTGCATTGGCACTCCTTGCCGGTGAGACTTCCAAAACATGGAAATTATGGAGGGGAGAGGGTTCAGTCGCTGGTGTAGGACCGGATGCTGCCGGTACCAGGTCATGGTGGGCCCTGTATAATGATGGTGCACGACCTTGCGTTTTCCAGCATGAGTTCACATTTAAACGCGACGGCTCATTTATTTTCGAAGACAATGGAATTTTCTGGGGTGAAGTTGCAGTTTTTCCCGGTACTGCGGTGAATGAAATTTGTTTTGAGGCCGTTGCGGCAAATATGATAAATAAGGACGGTGCCGATGTCAGTGCATGGCTTGGTGGAACACATGCCTTTACTTATGATCCTGCAGTGGGTGAAATTACCTTGACCGGAAACGGAGCCTGGATGGGTATGCCACAGCTTGGAACCGCTGCTGAATCAGCTGTACCTGAGGCAAGCCGTACATTTAAAGCTGTTATCGAAGAGATGGATGGATATGATGTGCTAACGATATCTTATACATATGACGGATTGTACTGGGATTTCACTTATGCAAGTTATGATGATCCGTCCATGGAGCTTGACATTGTTACTGAGGCTGAAGAATATGGTGAAGATCTTGATAATTTTGCTCCTACCGAGATGTTCAACACGTTTGCTTCTACCGGTGAAGCTGATGTAAAATATCTTATTCCAACAGAATCAGCTGTTACTGTTACTGTAGGCGTTGACGACCCTGCCGATGCAGCAGCAGACAAAGTTGGAATGTATGTCAGAGGTACAGAGCAATATGCAGATCTTAAATTTGCAATGGATTTTGACATCCAGTTTGATAATTTTACATCATTCTCAATAGATGTTTATATTCCCAGCAGCAATACTTATTCAGAAGGAGGTTTGATTACGGGCATTCAATTGTGGATTGCTGATTTAAGTGCAACCCAGGAATTCTGGACCAGCTGGGTACAGTATGATGTTGATCCTGCTACAATTGTAGTGGATGAATGGAAGACATATACCTTTGATTTAGAATCACCCAGTGTGGCTACAGGTACCCCAAAAACAAGAACTGATCTCGACCTGGTAGGCCTTGTAATCGGTGGTTCAGGCCACACAGTTGATGGCACTTTCTACATTCGTAATTTCAGGTTTAACTAAATAATTTAATAGCTGTGATCAGTCAAGGCTGATCACAGCTATTTCACTTTCCTGATGCGTAACTCGATTAGCAATCAATCTATGTTGGCTATTATCCTGGCAGGCTTCTTATTTTCTTGCGGCGATGTTGATTCGATAAATAATGAAGATCCCATTAATCTCATTATTGAGATAAGCCTGGCGGATGACAGTTCCGGGATTGCCACTATTAAGGCAAGTGCTGAAAATGCAATTATGTATTCATTATATATAGATTCCGGGGAAAGTCCTGTTTTAGAAAATACTTTAGGGGAGTTTATGCACACATTTATACGGACAGGGATATACCAGGTGGAGGTGAGGGCCTTTGGTGTTTCGGGAAGGTATATTCGCGAAGTAAGGCAAATTGAGGTAACGGTGGGAAAGGATGTGTCGGTTGATGATGGTTACATAAGTTCCGTTTCATACGAAGGTTACGATCTGACCTGGAATGATGAGTTTGAAGGCAATAATATAAAACACGAGAACTGGTCATTTGAAACTGGCACGGGCTGCCCGAATTGCGGCTGGGGCAACAATGAACTCCAGTATTACCGACAGGAAAATGCCTGGGTTGGTGATGGAGTGCTTACTATCGAGGCCAGGGAAGAGAAATATCAGTCGAGCAATTATACTTCGGCACGATTAATTACAAGGAATTTAAGATCCTTTAAATATGGAAGAATAGATATCAGGGCATTACTCCCGAAGGGGCAGGGCATTTGGCCTGCACTCTGGATGCTCGGGAATAATTTATCTTCTGTGGGATGGCCGCAATCCGGGGAAATTGATATTATGGAGATGGTCGGCGGTGGCGGAAGAGAAAACCAGATTCATGGAACCATTCATTGGGATGAGGACGGGAATCATGCTCAAACAGGAAGTGGATATACTTTAACATCAGGGACTTATGCCGATAAATATCATGTATTCTCAATTCTTTGGGACGAATCGGCCATTAAATGGTATATAGACGATACGGAGTTTTACGATGCCAGTATTACATCTGAAAACATGAGTGAGTTTCACCAGGAGTTCTTCTTCATTTTTAACATTGCAGTGGGAGGCAATTGGCCTGGGAACCCAGATTCCCAAACGGTTTTTCCGCAAAGGATGAAGGTGGATTATGTACGGGTATTTCAAAAGAAGCAATAAGATATTTTGTTCCTTTTTTCATATGCCTGAACCTCAGGTAAACATTAGAATTAATCCTGTTATTTATAAATAAACAATTCTAAAACTTATGAGACTAAACATTTACAGACTAATATTATTACTGGGTATTGTTGTCTGTTCAAACAATCTTTATGCCCAAAGCCATTCTGTGACCGGCAATGTCAGGGATGCGGAAACAGAATTAGGAATACCTGGTGCAACAATAGTGGAGAAGGGAACCAGCAATGGTGCTATAACAAATTTTGACGGAAATTACGCCATCACCGTTTCAAGCCCAACTGCTACACTGGAATTCTCTTATATCGGGTATGAACCACAGACGGTGCCTGTTGACGGACGATCGGTGATTGATGTTGTGATGCAGACCAAGACCTCAGAACTTGATGAAGTTGTGGTTATTGGTTACGGTACTCAAAAGAAAAAGGTAGTTACAGGAGCAATTGCGAGTGTTAATGCCGAGGAGATTGCATCCACACCGATTCTCCGGATTGAACAAGCTATGCAGGGACGTACTGCTGGAGTCCAGGTTACTAATATGTCCGGACAGCCCGGAGAAGCCCCTACCGTCAGGGTAAGGGGTGCCGGAACAACCGGTAATGCAGAACCTCTTTATATAGTCGATGGTATGGCTGTTGGAGGAATTGATTACCTGAACCCGGGAGATATTGAATCAATGGATGTCCTTAAGGATGCAGCTTCTGCAGCTATTTACGGTGCTAGGGCTGCAAACGGGGTTATCCTTATTACCACCAAAAGCGGTAAAAAGGGTGAAATGAGCGTCACTTACTCAGGATACCAGGGTATTCAGAATGTATCAAAAACGATTGATATGCTTGATAGTGATGAGTACCGAATGCTCATGAACGAAGGAGCAAGGAATGCAGGCTTATCGGAATCATTTGATCTTAATGAGATTACAAAGTACAACACCGACTGGCAGAAAGCACTTTTTCAGGCAAATGCCCCAATAACAAACAACGAATTTTCTGTTTCGGGCGGTAATGATAAATCCAGTTATTCATCTTCATTGTCGTATTTTTCACAGCAAGGGATTATCGGGGGTGATAAGTCGCAGTTCGACCGGATAACGGCCAGGCTGAACTCTCGCCACCAGGTAAATGACAGGTTCAGGTTCGGAAATAATCTTGCCTATTCTCATATTACCAGAAGAGGCATAGGAAGCAATCAGTCATTCAATGGCGCATACAGCTCTGCTCTCAATCTTGATCCATTGACCCCATTATACGAAGAGGATGAAAATGTTCTGGATACTTATCCCTATTCTTCTGAACCGGTTGTAACAAGTCAGGACGGCAAGGTTTACGGGATCTCAAACCTGGTTGGCGCTGAGGTAATAAACCCGGTTGCTTTGCTGGAGACTCAGACAGGAAAAACCAGGGTGGATAAACTTGTGGGGAACGTTTTTGGTGAGCTTGAGATTATGGAAGGGCTTAAACTTAATACGAGTTTAGGAATTGACCTGGCTTATGTACTAAATGATTCTTACAGGCCTCTGTTTTATCTTAATGGAGCACAATTGAATATTGACAAAACATCAGTTTCCAAAAGCATTAACCGCTATTATACCTGGCAATGGGAAAATACTTTAGCATATACGAAAAAAATTGATGATCATAGTTTTTCAGCCCTGCTGGGGATGACTGCCAGCAAGTTTAATTATGAAGACTTGTCGGGTTTTAATGCTAAAGTGCCAATAACCGACCCCAATAATGTTTATCTCAATATGGCGTCTGACACTGCCTGGACGGCAGGAGGAGGCGCCGCTCATTCAGCATTATTATCAAATTTTGGCCGTGTTACATATGATTACAAAAACAAATACTCTTTTACAGGTATTATCCGCAGGGATGGATCGTCGAAATTCGGCGCCAATAAGAGGTTCGGTGTTTTTCCTTCCCTGGGGGTTTCATGGTTAATGAGCGATGAAAATTTCTTTCCAGAGTTCGAGAATATCAATTTCCTGAAATTGAGGACATCATGGGGTAAAAATGGTAACCAGGAGATTGGCAATTACCAGTTTATTTCAGTAATGGACAAGAGCAGGGGCTACCTATTCGGCGGCGGACGTATGACTGGTGCATCTCCTGCATATATTGAAAATGCTGATATTCATTGGGAGGAATCTGAGCAATTTGATGCAGCTCTGGATTTAGGCGCTTTCAATAACAGGCTTACAGCTACTCTTGATTATTATATAAAAACCACTACAGGCCTCCTTGAAAGGATACCTATACCTGCCCATGTTGGGAATGATCCCCCCTTTGCAAATGTGGGAAGCGTTCAGAACAAAGGCGTGGAATTGTCATTGAACTGGCGTCATGTATTGAGTGATTTAAGCTATTCCATTGGTATTAATGGTGCTTATAACAAGAACAAGATGACCAATATCGGGAATGAAGAAAAGGTATTGCCAGGTGCCACCTGGACCATTGCCGGGATGGTTACCAGGGCCGAAGAAGGCCTTCCTATTGCATACTTCTGGGGTTATAAGACAGACGGTATTTTCCAAAACACCGGTGAAGTATACCAGCATATCGGAGTGGGCGGAAAAGTCCTTCAGCCTCAAGCTAAGCCGGGTGATGTGCGGTTTGTTGATGTTAATGAAGACGGTGTGATAAATGAAGATGACAGGACTATGATTGGTAATCCCACTCCGGATTTTACCTTCGGGATGAATGCATCCATAGAATACAGGCAGTTTGACTTGTCGGTACTTATTATTGGTGCATACGGTCAGGAGGTTTTTAATGGAATGCAAAGGCAGGATCTGAGGTACACTAACCGTCCTGAGGCAATACTGGACAGGTGGACAGGTGAGGGTACTTCCACGACAACTCCACGGTATACATGGATAGATGTGAATAATAATTATAGGGTATCAGACCTTTATATTGAGGACGGCTCATATACCAAAGTCAAAAACGTGCAATTAGGCTATACCTTACCCGATCATTTTCTCAGCCGGATCGGATCCAAAACCTGGAGGTTCTATGTATCCATGGAGAACCTTTTCACTTTTACAAAATACAGCGGAGCCGACCCTGAAATCGGTGCTATGAGTTCATTTGATATTGGTATTGACAGGGGTATTTACCCTCAGGCAAGAACTATCCGTTTGGGAACAACCCTGACTTTCTAACAGAAAACGAGTTGAATATGAAAAATACATTATTATATAC
The DNA here is from genome assembly GCA_964465145.1 of uncultured Porphyromonadaceae bacterium. Taxonomy (GTDB): domain Bacteria; phylum Bacteroidota; class Bacteroidia; order Bacteroidales; family UBA12481; genus JAUVKA01. Next base: position 18,809 of record CAYXJR010000061.1, read on the forward strand.
GGCAAAGGCTTTACTTATTGTAATGCTAATGACTTCCTGTGAGGATTTTCTGGACCTTAAACCCCTTGACCAGGAGGTTTCTTCAAACTTCTATCAAACCGAAGATGATGCCATGCAGGCACTGGTGGCTGTTTATGATGTTCTTACCTATCAGTCGTCTCCCGGGGTGAGCTGGGCCCCATTTTTAACCGTATCTGATATATTATCAGATGATGCTTTTGCAGGAGGTTCCGATGCGAATGACGGGCAGGATGAAAATGAATTAAATACCTTTCAGATCCCCACAACAAACCAGATTGTACATTCAATATGGATCAAGAACTACATCGGAATATACAGGGCCAATCTTTTTCTGGAGGTTATTGATCAGATAGATGCAACTGAAGATTTTAAAAAGAGGACTATAGCAGAAACTAAATTCATGAGGGCCTATTTTTATTTTGAGCAGGTCAGGTTTTTTGAGAACATTCCTCTGCTGACCAACACCATTAAAGGACCATCTGAATATCAGCAGGAGCAAAACAATCCTGATGAGGTTTATAACCAGATAGCCCTCGATCTTGTTGAGGCAATAGACGACCTGCCTGAAAGCATTTCTGCCGTTGAAGCAGGAAGGATTAGCAAGTGGGCTGCGGAGGCATTGCTTGCCAGGGTATATCTTTTCTATAATGGCGTTTATGGTAAAGAATTAACGGCCGGAAGCAAGGAAGTAAACAGTGCTGTTGCTTTGGATTACCTTGAAGACCTGATCAGCAACAGTGGCCATGATTTGTTTGAAAATTATGAAGATAATTTTAAACTGGCCGGTGAATTTGGCATAGAATCAGTTTTTGAAATATCTTATGGGGATACACCCGCCTGGTGGGACTGGGGATATGTAAGGGGAGGAAACGGCAATCTGGCAGCCCAGATGCAGGGGCCAAGGGTCACCGGATCAAAAAACTGGAACAGGGGATGGAGTTTCGCCCCTGTCAGCCAAAAGCTGGTTGATGACCTTAAGGGGGATCCGCGGCTGAATTATACCATACTGAAACAGGAAGAGCTCGACGGTAAACTTGTGATAGGTTATCAGCATACAGGCTATTATTCCAAAAAGTACAGCTCTGATGCCGAGCATTGGGGAATAGATGGACAATTTGAGCTTAACAGGACCTGCAATTACAGGGTAATACGTTTTTCAGACGTGTTATTAATGGCTGCAGAACTCGGAAGTGGAAATGCCCAACAATACCTCGACAGGGTGAGGCAAAGAGTCGGCCTGCCGGGTGGTGTGCCTGCAACCTTGGATAATATCTTTAAGGAAAGGAGACTGGAATTATCCCTCGAAGGCCTCAGATATTTCGACCTCCTTCGTCAGGGTATCTCCACCGCCAGTCAGGAATTGTTAGATACCGGACCCAGGGGCACCAATTATGTTGGTGACCAGCAGTTATTTCAGGCAACATTTAATCCTGCAACCAAAGGTTTCCTGCCGATACCACAAACAGAAGTTGACCTTTCTGCCGGGGCCTTTGTGCAAAATTCGGGTTACTGATAATTATCCGTTATTAGCGATAAGTAGTATCTCAGGAATATAAGGATTAAGAGATTTAAGGCATTTGGCGGCTGATGATAATGCCAAACGGGCACAACTTCGTATAAAATAATCCGACTCCAAAATCAAATAACAGAATATCAATCAAATAATTAAAGCAATTGAAAAGCAGAAATATGAAATATAATAAAAGGTATACAGTTATAACAGCCCTCATTGTAGCCCTTGGCGGTTTTCTCCTGGGTTTTGACAGTGCGGTGATTTCAGGTGCCGTGCCATTTATTCAGAAGTATTTTGTTTTGAGTGAGATGCAGCTGGGCTGGTCGGTTTCCTGCCTGATCATGGGTGCTATGCTGGGAAATGCCCTTGCCGGCCCTGTGAGTGACAGGATTGGAAGGAAAAGGACGCTCATTATTACATCTGTTCTATTTACCATTTCTGCAATCAGCTCGGCCCTCGCTGTAAATTTTGGCTTTTTCATCGCAGCTAGGATCCTTGGGGGAATCGGCGTCGGCGGTGCCATTTTGATTGCGCCCATATATATCGCTGAAATTGCACCGGCTGAAAAAAGGGGGAGCCTCGTTTCATTCAACCAGTTGAATATTGTGATTGGCATATCCGCTGCATATTTTTCCAACTATTTCCTTCTGGAAACGGGCGAAGATAATTGGAGGTGGATGTTGGGAGTGGAGGCACTTCCGGCTTTGATTTATTTTGCTGCACTCTTTTCTGTTCCTCAGAGTCCGAGATGGCTTTATAAAGGGGGAAATAAACTGCAGGCCAGGATAATTCTCGAAAAAATTGGCGGTATAGAGTATGCAAGGTCATGCCTGAGCGAGATACAGGAGAGTTTTAACAGGGATACTAAAAGGTCGACATTTAAAAACCTGTTCGATTCCAAATATTCCTTTATAATAATTATCGGCCTGACAATTGCATTTTTTCAGCAAATAACCGGGATTAATGCTGTAATGTATTATGCTCCAACTATTTTTGAGCAGGCCGGCGGTGGAACCAAGGCTGCTTTTATGCAGGCTGTAGTCGTTGGGCTAACTAACCTGGTTTTTACAATTGTTGCGATAAACCTGATCGACAGATTGGGCAGGAGGACTTTGCTGATTACGGGTGCTGCCGGAATGGCCCTTGCCTTGATGACCCTCGGGGTAACGTTTAATAAACCCATAGAAGAAGTAAATACTGTTGTTGTATTATCAGCAATAATGCTTTATGTGGCTTCTTTTGCTATTTCCTTTGGACCGGTTATGTGGGTGCTGCTTTCAGAAATTTTTCCGAATATTATCAGGGGTATAGCAATATCCTTCGTGGGATTTTTTAATTCACTCGTTAGCTTTAGCGTAACCCTTGTTTTTCCCTGGGAATTGTCGCATGTAGGACCGTCAGGAACATTCTTTATTTATGGGGGAATGGCGCTATTGTCATTATTTTTTGCGGCAATATTTATACCCGAAACTAAAGAAAAATCCCTGGAGCAGCTTGAAAAAGACCTAATAAGGAAGTAAAATTATGAGTTGTAAAACATTTTTAATCTTATCTGTTACTGTTGGGACATTTTTACTTTCAGCTATTGCCTGCACTGATACTGGCAAAAATGGAGCGGATAGGCCCAGGCTTGTAAAAATTGAAAAGATTGATTCAAGATATACCCTGACAGTTGATGGAAATCCATTTTATGTTAAAGGGGCGGGATGTGAGTTTGGAAATATCGAAGCCCTTGCAGCACATGGTGCCAATTCCTTCAGGACCTGGAGAACCGACAACGGGAAACATTCGGGCCAGGAAGTACTTGATAAAGGATTGGAAAATGGATTGATGGTCTGTATGGGACTTGAAATTGCAAGGGAAAGGCATGGTTTTGATTATAATGATGCTGAAGCAGTTAAGAGCCAGTTTGAATATGTTAAAGGAGAGGTTCTTAAATACAAAGATCACCCTGCACTGCTGGCATGGGGAATAGGTAATGAACTGAATTTGAGGACTACAAATCCTGCCGTTTGGGATGTAGTAAATGACATTGCCGGGATGATACATGAAGTGGATCCAAACCATCCGGCCACTACAATGCTGGCGGGGTTCAGCAAAGGTCTGTGGGATGAAATGAAAATTCGCTGTCCGAACCTTGACTTCCTCTCGTTTCAATCATATGCCGATATAATTAACCTGCCTGCATATATCAAAGAGGCAGGTTATGACGGGCCCTACCTGGTTACTGAATGGGGGGCCACAGGGCATTGGGAATCGCCTCTGACGGAGTGGGGGAGGCCCATAGAGCAAAACAGCAAAAATAAGGCTGAATCCTACCTGTACAGGTATAAAAACGTTATTGAAGCAGACAGGAATAATTGTTTGGGCAGTTATGTTTTCCTTTGGGGTCAGAAACAGGAGAGGACACCAACATGGTACGGTATGTTTCTTGAAAATGGGGATGAAACTGCATCAATTGATGTGATGCATTTCATCTGGAATGGTGAATGGCCGGCAAACCAGACCCCTCGCCTCGATTCACTTGTCATGAACGGCAGGACAGCATATTCCAGCATATCAACTGATCCCGGAGAAGCTTGCACAGCTTCGGTATTTGTTGAGGATCCTGATGGTGATGAACTTTCAACAATCTGGGAAATAATCCCGGAAGTTCCTCAAAATAAGCAAAGTGATGGAGGCGACTTCGAGAAAAGACCTGCCAGCATTTCAACTGGCTTTAAAATTGTTTCAGATGGATCCGTGGAATTCAATTGTCCTGATTCCCATGGTGAATACAGATTATTTGTGTATGTATCAGATGGTAATGGACATAGTGCAACTGCAAATATTCCGTTTTTGGTAAAAAATTAAAGGGCCATGATTGACAGAGAGAAACAGGAAAGGTCTGCCAGCAAGCCACTGTGGGTTTACCTAAATGATGGAAGGGGGTCTTTCCGTTCCGATAATCCCGATCATACCAGCCGCCTGTATTTTCCACTTATGAATGAAGCCGGTATGAGATGTTCGGTAACCCCGGATTTGAAGGGGGATATCTCTGCAGGATTTAATAAATACCTGATGCAGCCTGTCGTTACAGAAGATCTTCACAGAACCCACAATAGCAGGTATTTTTGGCTGCGTATTAAGGGGCTTGCCCCATGGTCTATAAATGGACTGAGCCCTGTGCAGCAAGCTCTTAAATGGACTGATACACCCGAGCAATCTGAAGTTATTGCACGTCCTGGATGTTTTATTTTAAAAAAAAGACATCCCAATATCCCTTTGGAAACAGAAATGTGTTTGACGGTACCTGCTGGCAAAGACCAGGTGGAATTGTGGAAAATAACTATTGTAAACAAAGGGAATGAGGTAATTATGCTTACTCCATTTGTGGCTCTGCCTCTTTATGGCAGGCATGCCGATAATCTTAGAGACCACCGCCAGGTTACCACCATGTTTCAGAATTGCTATCGGGATGACAATGGAGTTCGTCTTAAGCCAACAATTGTTCATGATGAAACCGGTCATCGGCAAAATGAAACCAGTTATTTTACATATGCTTATGGAGAGAATCAACAAAAACCAGATCGTATATGGACCCGTATGCAAGATTTCATTGGTGATGGAGGAAGCCTGAATAATCCAGAAACAGTATGGAAAGACCTGTCTGAGCCTGAAATTTCTACAGGACAGAGAAATGGGGTTGAAGCAGTAGCAGGGATGAGTTTTACTGAACTGGAACTGAAATCTGGCGAGAAAGTTGGTTTTGTAGTAGTGGTTGGAATAACCAATGAGGATAATGCTGAAGATATAGCTGAAAGATATAACTCATTGGACAAATTCGATCTTTCATTGAAGGACACCGATGAATATTGGTCAACTCTAACTCAGCAAGTCAGGTTCAAAACCGGACAGCCAGATTTTGACGAGTGGACAAAGTGGTTGGCTTTCCAGTTGAAATGCAGGCAAATCTATGGAAACAGCTTCCTTCCTGATTTTGGTTATGGCAGGGGAGGTCGTGGTTGGCGAGACCTTTGGCAGGATCTGTTGTCTATCTTCCTGGTGGATCCGTCAGGTGCTAGAGATGAAATCGTCAACAATCTTAAAGGTGTCAGGATAGATGGTAGTAATGCCACCATAATTGGTGACAAGCCAGGAGAATTCAAAGCTGATAGAAATAACATACCCCGTACCTGGTGTGATCATGGTGCATGGCCTATGTTTGCCCTCAACTTTTACATTCAACAAACCGGGGATATTGATGTGCTTTTCCAGTCTATCAATTACTGGAAAGACCAATTTATCAATCGCAGCCAAAGTATAGATAAGGGTTGGACACCAGCAGACGGGACCTGGCTGAAGTCCAATGAAGGAAATGAATACAGGGGTACGGTTTTGGAACATGTGCTTATTCAACAGATTTCAGCTTTTTATAACGTTGGAAACCATAACATCCTGAAACTAGAGGGTGCCGATTGGAACGACACTCTTGATATGGCCAGGAATAATGGAGAATCTGTTTGTTTTCAAAGTTTTTATGCAGGTAACCTGGATATCTTAATAAACTTGCTTAAAACCCTAATAACCAGCGGAAAGAAAGAAGTATATATATTACAGGAAATTACTGTTTTACTTGATCGGACCAGAGGTCAACGACATGTAAATTACCAATCTCCGGAGCAAAAACAGGAATTATTAAGAAAATATTTTAAAAAAATAAAGTCAAAGGTATCTGGTAAACAGAAAAAGTTTGATCTGGATGATCTGATACGGGATCTTGAAGAGAAAAGAAAGCATTCAGGGGAGCAGATTAGAAACAATGAATGGGTTAGTTCTGAGAAGGGTATTGAATTTTTTAACGGCCATTACGACGATCTGGGATATCCTATGCATGGTTTATTTGAGGAAGGATTCAGAATGGATCTGACTTCTCAGGTAATGCCTGTTCTGTTTGATATTGCTGATGATCAAAAGGTGGACGAATTGTATAAATCGGCGCGGAATATCCTTGGAAATACTGATTTTCCCGGACTGCGACTTTGCACAAAATATCCCGATATCGATATGAATATTGGGAGAATTACTGGTTTTGTATACGGTTATAAGGAACATGGAAGTAAGTGGATGCAGCAGAATATAATGTTCATCCATGGTCTTTTTAAGAAAGGGAAACTTGAATATGCTTACCAGATGTTCCATGATATATATTCTATTTCACAGGATAGTCAAACCGCTAAGACATTTCCAGAAATTGCATCTTTTTATGAACCGGATGAACGTGGAGCCTATATGTACCTGACAGGTTCCTCTACATGGATTTTCATCAGTCTGCTGACTCAGATTTTTGGCATCAGAGGTGATAATGGAAACCTGCTGCTGAATCCAAAACTATCCGATTGGTTCTTTGATAAAAATGGAAATACCAGTATAGAATGCACCTTCCAAAACCAAAGGATCAGGATAGTCTATTCCAACAATAAAAATAAACCTGCCAGTCAGTGCCAAATCCTTAAAATCATGGCGGATGGGCAGCTACTCTTTTCAGGGAAATCATTTAAAGTGCAGATTGATAAAGCTTTTATCAGGTCGTTTGATAAGGACCTGCTTTACATAGAGGTATCTTTAGGTTGAAACTTTAACCTGCCGGGTCCTTACAAGGCCTGGCAGGTTTAGCTATTTTCACCCGAAAATCCAGTCCTATGAAGACCTTTTTCCGTATTTCTTATCCCTTACTTTTGCCTTTAGCCTTTAGCAGGGCAAACGCATGAAAAAAAGTTAACGGATTTTGGACAGCCATAGCTGTGCTG
>CAYXJR010000062.1:0-26083 GCA_964465145.1 uncultured Porphyromonadaceae bacterium
TCAACCAATCAACTAATCTACAAATCTACAAATCTACAAATCCACAAATCCACCAATCCACCAATCCACCAATCTACCAATCTACCAATCTACAAATCTACAAATCTACAAATCCACCAATCCACCAATCAACCAATCAACCAATCAACTAATCTACAAATCTACAAATCCACCAATCCACCAATCCACCAATCAACCAATCAACTAATCTACCAAAACCATGTCCCACCTCGTTGCCCCATCCCTTCTTGCCGCTGATTTTGGCAATCTTCAGCTGGATATTGAAATGGTTAATAACAGCCTGGCCGACTGGTTTCATGTTGATGTTATGGATGGGGTTTTTGTGCCGAATTTATCTGTTGGCACACCGGTGATTAAGGTTATAAAACGATATGCAAAAAAACCGATGGATGTTCACCTGATGATTATTGATCCAGGGAGGTACATTTCCCATTTTAAAGATCTGGGGGCCGACATCCTGACTGTTCATTATGAGGCATGTACTCATCTGCACGGGACGATTCAACAGATTAAAGAACAGGGTATGAAAGCAGGAGTTAGTCTCAATCCACATACACCCGTAAAACTGCTGGAGGAGGTACTCTCTGATCTTGACCTGGTACTTATCATGTCAGTGAATCCGGGATTCGGAGGGCAAAGTTTCATTCCCGGTACACTGGAAAAGATCAGAAAGCTCGACGAGTTAAAAAAGAAACACCGGCTAAATTTTGAAATCGAAGTGGATGGTGGAGTCACCCTTGACAATGCCGAAAGTCTGGTCAGGGCCGGAGTAACTGTTCTGGTTGCGGGGAACACAGTATTCTCCTCTGACGATCCTGTTGGGACTATAAAGAAGTTGAAGGAACTAAAATAATGTGTGCAAAAGCACCGTGTCATCCCTGCGCAGGCAGGGACCTTATGGCATGCTTGCGGAATAACAGGCGGGGGCCTATTGGCGTCCTTCCAAAGTAACCATAAAGTTCTTATCCAAGATATTTCCTGAGTATCTTTTTTCTGTTGCTGCTTTTGATAATATTAAGGGCCTTTTCTTTTATCTGCCTAACTCTTTCACGGGTCAATTCAAATTTCTCAGCAATTTCGTCAAGTGATAGAGGTGTTTTACCATTAAGCCCAAAATAAAGCCTCAGGATATCTGCTTCTCTTTGTTTTAAGCAGCTAAGTACCCTTTCAATTTCTTTACAGAGGGAGTCATGAAGCAGTTTATCCTCCGGGTCGGGAGCATCCGGATTGAGAATCTGATCATAAAGAGTCCCATCCTCTTCGTATATCAGAGGAGCATCCATTGAAATATGCCGGCTTCCGCTTGCCATTACCCGCTTTATTTCTTCTATATCCAGGCCCATTTCCCGAGCCACCTCTTCACAGGCGGGTGTGCGGCCCATTTGCTGTTCCATTTTTGACCAGGTGCGGTTGACCTTATTGATTGAACCGATCTTATTAAGGGGCAGGCGTACCATTCGGGATTGCTCAGCTAAAGCCTGCAAAATGGATTGACGAATCCACCAAACAGCATAAGAAATAAATTTGAACCCCTTGGTTTCATCAAATCGCTGGGCAGCTTTAATAAGGCCCAGATTGCCTTCATTAATCAGGTCGGAGAGGGTGAGTCCCTGATTCTGATATTGTTTGCTAACCGAGACAACAAAGCGCAGATTGGCTTTTATCATTTTCTCGAGTGCTTTTTTGTCTCCTTTTCGTATAAGACGAGCTAACTCAACTTCATCATTTGGACTGATCAATTCCTCACGGCCAATCTCCTGCAGATATATATCCAGGGAGGGAAGATCCCGGTTCGTAACCTGTTTTGTAATTTTGAGCTGCCGCATAGAGCATTTGAATGGAAGAATGGTAAACTAAAATACGAGATTGGCATTGAATAAGTTGCAGTTTTTCAGTGGATAAGGGCGAAATATTAGCTTTTTATTTGTAACTGCGGAATTTTTCCTTACTTTTGCATCGTTAACTCCTCTTTTAGCAGGGCTTTTCCCACTCAAATCTTTATTAACTGATTCAAATAGAATACTTCCCCTATTCCTTACGTTAGAACATAACAAAAATTAATTTCACAAACTTATATGTACGACATTTTAGAGCTGAATAAGAAGCTTTTGGCTGACTTGCGAGAGATTGCCAAAGGATTAAAAATAAAAAGGGTAGAATCATACAAAAAGCAAAATCTTATCTACCAGGTTCTTGATCAACAGGCCATTCTTGCCGCTGAAAGCAAAACTGTCAAAAAACCAGATCGGCCCATCAAGAAGGCCGGCATCAAGCCGATTGTTTCCGAAAACGCAATGCGCAGGCGCAGAAAACCAAAAGGGCCGGATGGCCCATTATTTTCCACCAAAATCACTGAGCCTGAGGTGGCCCATATAGCAGAAACTCCCAGGCCCGCAGCAAGTACACCACCAGTGATACCCGCAGCAGATAAAGGCTCCATCAAACCAATATTAAAGAGGGACCAGAGGCCTGAAAGGACGGAGGATCCAAACAGGGAAAAACGTGGTCCGTCCAGGCATGAAGCTCAGGAAGAAAGACCTGCTCACAGATCTGAAATGCAAGGGCCTCCACAGGAAAAACAAGCTATAAGGGATGACCGCCCTCAGTCCGACAGGGATAAGGGTCTGAAAAGAGATCCACGTCCGGAAAAAAAGCCACAGCCGGAAAAATATTATGAATTTGATGGTTTTATTATCAATGCCGGAGTTCTTGAAATCATGCCTGATGGATATGGCTTTCTACGTTCAGCCGATTATAATTACCTGAATTCGCCAGACGATATTTATGTTTCTCAATCTCAAATCAAGCTTTTTGGTTTGAAGACCGGGGATACAGTACAAGGGAGTATCCGCCCTCCAAAAGAGGGAGAAAAATACTTCCCCCTGATAAAGGTGTTGGAGATCAACGGCAGGGATCCTGAGTTTGTTCGTGACAGGGTTCCTTTTGATTACCTCACCCCCTTGTTCCCGAATGAGAAATTTGAACTTGCCGGACACAAAAATCCCAGTATTTCTTCCCGGATAGTGGATATGTTTGCTCCTATTGGTAAGGGTCAGCGGGGCCTGATTGTGGCCCAGCCAAAAACTGGTAAGACAATTCTCCTCAAGGAGATTGCCAATTCCATTGCGGCAAACCATCCGGAAGCTTATCTAATGGTTCTTCTGATTGATGAACGTCCTGAGGAGGTAACAGATATGGCCAGAGGGGTTAAAGGGGAGGTGATCTCATCTACCTTTGATGAGCCAGCCGAAAAGCATGTTAAGGTGGCCACAATTGTCCTGGAAAAGGCGAAAAGAATGGTCGAATGCGGGCATGATGTAGTCATCCTGCTGGATTCCATCACCCGTTTGGCCAGGGCCTATAATACTGTTCAGCCTGCATCAGGAAAAGTCCTTTCCGGAGGAGTGGATGCCAATGCTTTACACAAGCCAAAACGCTTTTTCGGAGCTGCCCGGAATATCGAGCATGGAGGTTCACTTACCATCCTGGCTACAGCCCTCATTGAAACAGGATCGAAAATGGACGAAGTAATCTTTGAAGAATTCAAAGGAACTGGTAATATGGAGTTGCAACTCGACAGGAAGCTTTCGAATAAAAGGATATTTCCTGCTGTGGATATTGTAGCTTCCAGCACACGCCGTGAAGACCTTCTGCATCCAAAAGATTTCCTGAGCAAGATGTGGGTGCTCCGCAATTTCCTCGCAGATATGAACTCTTTGGAGGCCATGGAGTTTATGCGGAATAAACTGGCTAAAACCGAAACAAATGAGGAGTTCTTGATATCGATGAATAGTCAGTAGGGAGATACTATTCAAGATACAAGACTCAAGATACAAGATTTGTAAATCAAGAAATAAAGAAAAAAGAATCAAGAAATCAGAATAGTCTCTAAATCTTGATTTTTTTGTTTTATTATAAGGTTTTGAACCAGCTCTTTTATATTGTATCCTGAGTCTTGTATCTTGTATCTTGTATCTTGAGTCTTATTTGCCCCCCCCCGATTTAGACCTCTTCTAAACTAACTTTTATCATGATTTTTTATGACAGTTTGCCTTAACTTAGCGCGACAAAATTGAGGATTTTTTAATATATCAAAAGCAATAAAGAGATGTCGAAAAAGAAATATCTAACCTGTGATGGTAACTATGCGGCTGCCCATATAGCTTATATGTTTAGTGAAGTAGCGGCTATTTACCCCATAACCCCTTCATCTAATATGGCAGAGTATATTGATGAATGGGCCGCCCATAATCGAAAGAATATTTTTGGGGAAAAAGTTAAAGTCACCGAGATGCAATCGGAAGGAGGAGCTTCAGGTGCTGTTCACGGATCCCTGCAATCAGGTGCATTAACAAGCACTTTTACAGCTTCTCAGGGTTTGCTTCTTATGATTCCTAATATGTACAAAATGGCTGGGGAACTTCTTCCAGCAGTTTTTCATGTAAGTGCCAGGAGTGTTGCTGCTCATGCACTTTCAATATTTGGGGATCATGGTGATATCTACGCTACCCGTCAAACTGGTTTTGCTATGCTGGCCACAGGGAGTGTACAGCAGATCATGGATCTGGCCGGAGTGGCGCACCTTGCTGCTATTAAATCCCGAATTCCGTTTGTCCATTTCTTCGATGGCTTCCGTTCATCTCACGAAATTCAGAAGGTTGAATCTCTGGAAATAGATGATCTGGCTCCACTTTTGGACTATGCTGCGTTACAGGAATTTCGCAAAAGGGCACTGAACCCTGAACACCCCGTCACCAGAGGTTTAGCTCAGAATCCTGATATCTTTTTCCAGGCTAAGGAGGCAATTAATCCTTTTTATGATGCCGTTCCGGATATAGTTGAGGAATATATGCAGGATATTACTAAGCTGACAGGCCGGGAATATCATCCTTTCACCTACTATGGTGACCCAGAGGCTGAAAATATTATTATCGCAATGGCTTCGGTTACTGAGACCAGCAAAGAGGTTATTGACTACCTGATTAAAAAGGGTGAGAAAGTTGGGATGATCACATGTCATCTTTACAGGCCTTTTTCTGAAAAATACTTTATGAGGGTTTTTCCGAAGTCAGTTAAAAGGATTGCCGTTCTTGACCGGACAAAGGAACCGGGTGCAGTGGGTGAACCTTTGTATGAAGATGTTCTTAGCATGTTTTATCGCATGGATATTGCTCCTGAGATTGTTGGTGGGCGCTATGGTTTGAGCTCCAAGGACACGACTCCCTCAATGATATTATCAGTTTTTGAAAATCTAAAGATGAATGAGCCAAAAAATGGCTTTACATTAGGAATCGTGGATGATATATCTTTCAAATCCCTTCCCCTTTTACCAGAAATGGACCTTTCAACTGCGGGCACTATACAGGCTAAATTTTATGGTTTGGGATCAGACGGAACTGTGGGAGCCAATAAAAACTCCATTAAAATTATCGGTGATTCAACTGATAAGTTCTGCCAGGCTTATTTTGCATACGATTCAAAGAAATCAGGAGGTTTTACAACCTCTCACCTTCGTTTTGGCGATCATGAAATCCGATCCCCATACCTGGTAAATACCCCTGATTTTGTCGCTTGTCACGTTCCATCATACCTCGATAAGTATGACATGCTGAAGGGCATTAAGATAAGAGGAACTTTCCTGATTAACTCTATTTGGGACGAGGAAGAAACAAAACAGCGCCTCCCAAATGCCATGAAAAGGACACTTGCTGAGAAAGAAATCGGATTCTATATTATCAACGCTACCAAGATTGCCGAGGAAATTGGTTTGGGAAACCGCACAAATACCATCATGCAATCTGCCTTTTTCAAGATTGCCAATGTGATTCCTTACGACCAGGCAGTAGAACAAATGAAAAAGGCTATTGTGAAGTCCTTCGGTATGAAAGGTGAAGAAATCGTTAAAATGAATTATTCTGCCGTTTTGCGGGGTGGTGATGTGACTAAGGTGGAAATTCCCGCAGAATGGAAAACTCTTCAGGTGGAAAATGAAGTAGATATCCGTGATATACCGGATTTCATTAAAAGGGTGGTTGAACCCATCAATAATCAAAATGGAGATGATTTGCCAGTAAGTGCATTCTTTGGCCGTGAAGATGGAACTTTCCCCGCCGGAACTGCTGGATATGAGAAAAGGGGAATCGCCGTTAATGTACCCGAGTGGCAAACTGAAGAATGTACTCAGTGCAACCAATGTGCCTTTGTTTGCCCCCATGCTGCTATCAGGCCGTTCCTCCTTAGCGAGAATGAGTTGGCTCAAGCTCCTGAAGGAACCAGTGTCCAGAAAGGACGAGGAGGAATTAAAGAATACAATTTCCGTATCCAGGTCAGTGTTTTGGACTGTACCGGTTGTGGAAATTGTGCACAGGTTTGTCCGTCCAAAGAAAAGGCACTTATAATGAAGCCTCTCGGGACCCAAATGGAGGAAGTGGACCGGTGGGATTATATGAATAAAAAAGTTGGCTACAAGGAAACTGTCCTGCCTAAAGAAAAAACGGTCAAGAATTCACAATTTGCTCAACCTCTCTTTGAGTTTTCAGGAGCATGTGCAGGTTGTGGCGAGACTCCATATATTAAGTTGATTACCCAGCTTTATGGTGACAGGATGATGATTGCTAATGCAACCGGATGTTCTTCCATTTATGGAGGGTCAGCTCCATCAACCCCATATTGTGCTAATATTGACGGCCACGGACCGGCCTGGGCAAATTCTCTGTTTGAGGATAATGCCGAATATGGATATGGTATGGCTGTAGGGGTTCGGCAGATGCGCGATCGGATTGAGCGCTTCATGAAAACAGCAATTGAAGAGGTTTCACCGGCTACTAAAGAAGCATTCGAAACCTGGATCAAAACCAGAGAAAGCTCTGAGGAATCTAAAGAAGCATCAAAAGTTGTGGTTAAAGCCTTGAAATCCGAAAAACATTCAGTTGCCAGGGAAATTCTTCCAATGGAACAGTATCTGGTTAAGAAATCCGTTTGGATTATTGGAGGTGATGGATGGGCCTATGATATAGGTTATGGTGGCCTGGATCACGTCCTTGCTTCCGGTGAAAATGTTAATGTCCTGGTTTTGGATACCGAGGTTTATTCCAACACGGGAGGACAATCCTCCAAAGCTACTCCGATTGGAGCTGTAGCTAAATTTGCGGCCTCAGGTAAGAAGATTCGAAAGAAAGACCTGGGAATGATGGCTATGAGCTATGGTTATGTTTATGTGGCACAGGTATCTATGGGAGGCAGCCAGAGTCAGTTCTTCAAAGCCGTTAAAGAAGCCGAAAATTATAATGGCCCTTCAATGATCATAGCGTATGCACCATGTATTAACCATGGCCTGCACGCAGGAATGGGCATGACTCAACACGAGATGAAAGCGGCTGTGGAATCCGGCTATTGGTCAATGTATAGATTTAATCCTCTGTTGGAAGAGGAAGGCAAGAACCCATTTGTACTCGATTCCAAGGAACCCGACTGGACTCTATTCAGAAAGTTCCTCATGGGTGAAGTTAGATACTCATCTCTTTTAAAGACATTTCCCGAACATGCTAATGAACTTTTTGAAGCTGCGGAAAAAAGCGCAAAATGGAGATATAAGAGCTACCAGAGGCTTGCAACAATGGATTTTAATGAATAAAATGTAATTGCGAATATTTTTGTTGAGAAATTATTTGGATAGGAAAATATTCTGATGTATATTTGCTCCCTGAAGTGGTGTGTACTTGAATATAATGTGTACAATACCTTAGCGTTCTGACTAAAAATTTTCTCTATATACTCTGCCAGGCACTTCAAGGGTGTCTTGGTCACAGGCGACTGCGGTTGCCTGTATAATGTTTAGTTAAGTTGAGTTATCCGGTTAAAGTTGCGAAAAGCCCGATCACCTATTGGTGATCGGGCTTTTCCGATTTTATGCTGTCAGAGAATCTATTTCTGCTAACTTTGCATCCTGATTTTTCAATACTGATGGGCAGACTTATGGGAATAGATTATGGCCAAAAAAGAGTGGGAATAGCTGTTACTGACCCTGGACAGATGATAGCATCGGGTTTAACTACCGTGGGTTCTCATGAGGTTTTTATTTTTATTCAGGAATATCTGGATAAGGAAAAGGTTGACGCTTTTATCGTTGGACTCCCTAAGCAAATGAATAACCAGCCATCTGAATCGGCGGGCTTTGTTGAGAGCTTTGTGAAAGGTTTGTCGAGGAAATTTCCCGGTATTCCAATACACATGGTCGATGAAAGATTTACCTCAAAAATGGCTGTTAGAGCAATGATTGATGGTGGTTTGAAAAAGAAACAAAGGCAGAATAAGGCTCTGGTGGATTCAATTAGCGCAGCTATAATTCTGCAATCATACATGGAGAGTAATAATTTTCAATAAGGACGATATGATACTTCCGGTTTATGCTTATGGAAGTCCACTCCTTCGTAAGATATCTGATGATATTGGACCTGATTTTGATGGATTGAGCGACTTGATAGACAACATGTTTGAAACAATGAGCTCCTCAGAGGGAGTAGGCCTTGCTGCCCCTCAGGTTGGATTATCTATCAGATTGTTTGTTGTGGATGCCAACATTTATGCAGATGAAGAACCCAGTCTCAAGGGGTTCAGAAAGGTATTTATCAATCCAGATATATATCATTACGCTGGGGATGAGGAATTGATTACTGAAGGTTGTCTTAGCATTCCAGCAATTCATGAAGAGGTAAGCCGCCCAGGCATAATACGCATTCGTTATGTTGATGGGCTATTTCAGGAGCATGATGAAAAATTTATCGGTATGGCTGCCAGGATAATACAACATGAATATGACCATCTCGACGGAATTTTATTTACCGACAAACTATCGGTGCTAAAAAAACGTTTGTTGAAAGGAAAACTCAGAGATATTTCCCGGGGTAAGACTAATGCACATTATAAAATGATTTTCCCCGCTAAAAAGTGAGCCAAGATGAATAAAATGAAACTATTTTTCCCTCTCGTTTTCGCTATAATCATATACTCCTGTGGAGCTAACAAGGGAAAAAAACAGATGCGTCAGGAAATAGTCAGGCAGGAAACTAGTTTGTTATCTGATTCACTTGGCCCTATTGATCGACTTAAGGCCCAGGAAATGATACAGACATATGAGAATTTTGTCAATTCTTACCCGGAAGACAGCCTTGCTCCTGAATATTTATTCAAGGGTGGTGAAATCGCCATGAATCTGGAAATGTCAGGAAGGGCTATTGAGGGATTCCAGCGGATTTTGAATAATTATCCCAATTTTAACAAGGCAGCCCTTTGCATTTTCCTGCAGGCATTTATCTATGAAAATCAAATGCAGCAGTACGATACTGCAAAAAGCCTTTACCTGGAGTTCCTTGAAAAATATCCCAGTCATGATCTTGCCGAAGACGCCATCGTATCTATCCAGAATATGGGAAAATCCCTCGAGGAGTTGATTAAGTCGTGGGAAGACAGTGAATAACCAATAAGCATTTTTTCCATATTCTTCTTCCATTTTCCCCTATATAATGCATATATAGTATTGGATACTGTAGAAATTGAATGTCCATACTAGTACGTGTATTGCCTCTTTGGATTCTTGGAATTCTAACAGCCTGGGCTTGTTCATCTGTTTGGATAATCAATCCGGTATGGATAATGTTGGTCTGGCTGGTGGTCGTCTTAGTTTGTTTGTATATCATTCCGAGATCAGTAGCTGCCATTCCTCATGCATCCTTACACATATTCCTCCTTCTGTTTGTAACATCCTTTCAGATCACCTTTGTAAAGTCTGGGAATGGTAACCTCCCAACCAATGAGCCGGTTCAGGTTATAGGAGAGATAATAAGGGTATGGAATGGAGAACGCTCCCACCGAATAAAAATGAGGGTAATAGGGTTCAAAGAAGAAGAATTGACAAGGAGTTGCAGTGAGGTAGTAATGCTGCAATCGGGAAAGCTTCTGACAGAAGTACCGGTACCCGGAACTTTTATCATGTGTGAGGCCCGTTTGGAAAAAGTCAAAAAAAGGGAGAACCCAACAGATTTTCCAGAAAGATTGTATTGGGCCGGTGAAGGGGTGAGAAAAAAAGGATGGATCAACTCATGGAAACCAACAGATTTTAATGGATCCATGGGGAATAACAACCCCTTTATTTCGGCAGAAAAATTCCAACAACACTTGTGTGATCTGTTGGATAATTGCTCGATGGGACCAGAACAGGCTGCTATTGTCAAGGCTATGCTGCTCGGAAGAAAAGATGACCTTTCGCCAGAAATTAAGACTGTGTTCAGGCAAACTGGAATATCACATTTATTGGCAGTTTCCGGTCTGCATGTCGGCCTTATTTACTTGATCTTCATACGGTTATTTTTTTTCATGAGGTGGTTTAGACGGATCTTCCTGGTTGAAAGTCTTGCGGTGGCAGCTGTGTGGGCATATGCTATTATGACGGGGTTTGGTCCATCTGTCCAGCGTGCTGCGGGGATGATCAGCCTATTTGCCCTAAGCCGCATCTTAGGCCGCAGAGTGGATCCCCTGCAAGTGCTAATTATAGCTTTTATTTTTCAAACAGCTTTTGATCCATTTGCTATTTTCAGGTTTGGCTTCCAGCTTTCATACCTGGCAGTCGCAGGGATTTTTATAGTTTACGGACCCTGGACGCGTTTAATCAGATCCTCGAAGGGATTATTAAAGAAAATGTGGAATTTTGCAGGTGTGAGTATAGCTGCTCAGACTCTTACTGTACCTTTTGTACTGGTCTACTTTCATGAGTTTCCCGTGTATTTTATTTTAGGAAATCTAATATTGGTTCCTATTGGACTGCTGGTTTTTTATCTGGCTACCATATATCTGGCTATTCTATCGGCGGGCATTTCAATTTCCCTGATAGGTGAGATTTTAGACTTTATCATCAGGTTGATGGTGGGGCTGGGTGATGGTATTGCCAATTTCCCTCATGCCATGATCAGCTTTGTATCCTTTAACCCGTTACATATTTTTGCTTATTATTTTTTTATTGTAGTGTTATTTTTCGTAAATCGTCTGAGCTTATATCATAGAATCCTGTGGATTCTCATATTTATGCTAATATTTAGCTTGTTAGGATTGATTATTAATTTTTAACAGATGAAATAATTAAAAAGAAAGACTATAAGCAAAAAGCTATTCTTGTTGGTTGTACTTTTGTAAAAATTTCATAAAATGAAAATTATTATTGCTGGGGCCGGAGAGGTGGGAACCCACCTGGCGAAAATGCTTAGTAGGGAGAACCACAATATCGTTGTTGTTGATACTGATAATGAGCGCCTGCTTAATCTTGAGTCCCACTTTGAAGTGATCACAATTAATGGTTCTTCAACATCCATTCAATCGCTGAAGGATGCAGGCGTGGCTAAGGCAGATCTGCTAATCTCTGTTACTCCTACTCAGGAGATAAATTTGACCGGTTCTATATTAGGCAAAAAACTTGGCGCCAAAAAAACCATTGCACGTATTGATAAACCGGAATACCTCCAGTCAGGCAATCTGGAATTGTTCAGGGAGATGGGAGTGGATTCCTTAATTTATCCGGAGGAATTGGCTGCACGTGAGGTAGTTGGTTTGCTTAGTCAGGTTGGGACTTCTGAACTTGTAAACTTTTCAGGGGGAAAGATTTCCATGATAGTTGTGAGGTTGGATGAGAATGCACCCATAATTGACAAATCCATGCTTGAAGCGGCAGATTACAGCAATGAGCTGGACTTTCGGGCCGTTGCCATCACAAGAGATGGCACTACAATAATCCCCAGGGGTAACGACCGTTTTAAATTGCACGATGTGGTATATGTAATCACCGACCAGTCAGGGATTAAGGATATTATGAAGATTTCAGGGAAGGTGCATTTTCAGGTTCGTAATATTATGATTCTCGGGGGCAGCCGCATAGGTGCGAGTACGGCCATGCAATTGGAAAATAAGGCCAATATTAAACTTATTGAGATTGATAGGGAAAAGAGTTTTATGCTGGCTGATGAACTAACCAATACCATGGTTATCCGTGGTGATGGGAGTGATCTGGATCTGTTGATTGAAGAGGGGATAAAGGAAATGGACGCTTTTATAGCTGTTACGGGGAATTCTGAGACCAATATCATGACCTGCCTTCAGGCAAAGAAGCTAGGAGTTAAGAAAACTATTGCAGAGGTAGAAAATATTGAGTATATCAGCCTGGCCGAAAATATCGGAATAGACTCAATGATCAATAAAAAATTCATTGCAGCAAGCCATATTTTTGGCTTCACAATGGACCCTTACATTTCTTCGGTAAAATATCTCACCGGTACAGATGCTGAAGTTATGGAAATCATTCCCCAGGAAGGATCCAGGATAACAAAGGCTCAATTGAAAGACATTGACTTTCCGTTGGAGGCTATCGTAGGTGGAGTAATCAGGGGAAAGAAGGGTTTCATAGCGAGGGGAATTACCCAAATATTACCTAATGACAAGGTTATTGTTTTCACTCTCCCGGAAGCAATATCGAAAGTAGAGAAACTATTCAAATAGGATGATCAGTACACGGGTTGTTATACATATTCTTGGCAGGTTGATCCTGATGGAGGCAGTATTTATGGCTCTGTCTATCCCGGTTTCCCTGTTCTATAAGGAGGACGATTCCCTGATGATTGGTATTTCAACCTTGATCACTTTGGGAGGTGCGCTTATCTTGATTCTGCTATCCCGCAAGCCTAACAGATCTTTTGGGAAGCGTGAAGGGTTTCTTGTTGTGACACTAAGTTGGTTCATGTTTAG
The DNA here is from genome assembly GCA_964465145.1 of uncultured Porphyromonadaceae bacterium. GTDB lineage: Bacteria > Bacteroidota > Bacteroidia > Bacteroidales > UBA12481 > JAUVKA01. The sequence continues at coordinate 12,805 of CAYXJR010000062.1, forward strand.
CTTGTTCGGGTCTTTACCGTTTATTTTAACCGGAGCAATACCTGATTTCACAAATGCTTTTTTTGAAACTATGTCGGGTTTTACAACAACTGGTTCTTCTATACTGAATGATATTGAATCATTGTCCCATGGCATTCTTTTTTGGAGAAGTATGACTCAGTGGCTGGGTGGAATGGGGATCATTGTTCTGTCGTTGGCTATATTACCTGTACTCGGTATTGGAGGGATTCAATTATTTATTGCCGAGGTCCCCGGACCAACAAAAGATAAGTTGCACCCTAGAATCAAGGAAACGGCCAAACGTTTATGGGCAATTTATCTTCTCCTTACCAGTCTTGAATTGATATTATTATTCCTGGGAGGGATGGATTTGTTTGATTCTGTTTGTCATTCCCTGACTACTATGGCAACCGGCGGGTATTCAACAAAACAGGCCAGTATAGCGGCATGGAACAGTCCTTATATACATTATGTTATAACAATTTTCATGTTTCTTGCAGGGACAAACTTTACTATGGTATACTTTGCCCTGAAAGGGAAAACCCATAAGCTATGGCGTAATGAAGAGTTCAGAACCTACACCCTTTTCTTAGCAGGGTTTACAATTTTCTTTACCCTGTTTCTGGCCCTGACGAGACAAGGATCTTTTGAACTTAATTTTCGGGAATCATTGTTCCAGGTAGTTTCCATCATGACAACCACAGGATTTGCAACTGTTGATTTCCTTACCTGGGCACCCATACTGGTTGTTTTGTTGTTTATGCTGATGTTTTTTGGTGGTTCTGCAGGATCTACAGGAGGTGGAATAAAGATTATTCGGGTCTGGTTGATAATCAAGAATTCATATCTGGAGTTAAAAAGAGTTCTGCACCCAAATGCGGTAATTCCTATTCGCTACAACAAGCATGCTGTTCCAGATAAGGTGACCTCAAACATTTTGAATTTTGTTACCCTGTATATGATGGTTTTTATTGCAGGTGTATTAGTGATGTCACTTATTGGGCTGGATCTGGAATCGGCCATGGGGTCGGTCGCCGCATCATTGGGTAATATTGGCCCGGGGCTTGGATCAGTAGGGCCAGCTGAAAGCTTTGCCCACCTTCCCGCGATAGGGAAATGGGTCCTCAGTCTTTTGATGTTAATGGGCAGATTGGAGTTGTTTACTGTGCTTGTCCTTTTTACTCCCTCGTACTGGAAAAAATAATTATAATTCCAATTCCATAGGCCCTTGTCGGATTATCTCGATTTCCGGGCCAGTGCAATCAACAATTGTTGAAGGAACATTATTCCCGTATCCCCCATCAATGACAAGATCAACAAGATTGCCCATATCTTCATAAATGAGTTCCGGGTCAGTGGTATATTCTAACACCTTATCTTCTGAGTGGACAGAGGTTGTCAGGATAGGGTTACCAAGCTCTTTAACAATCTCAAGAATAATGGCATTGTCGGGAATCCTTATTCCCACTGTTTTTTTCTTGCTCTTCATCAACTTTGGAACATTGTTATTGGCATCCAGGATGAAGGTAAAGGGGCCGGGAAGATTTCTTTTCATTAATTTATACACCACATTCTCAATAGGTTTGGTGTAGTCAGCTAAATGGCTGAGGTCATAGACAATGAAGGAAAAATTTGCTTTTGCCAGTTTAATCCCTTTTATCCTGGCAATTCGCTCAATAGCCTTCGGTTTGGTGATGTCGCAACCCAGTCCATAAACAGTATCAGTTGGGTAGATGATGACTCCACCCTTACGCAATATATCAACAACCTCCCTGATTTTTATCGGGTTAGGATTCTCGTTATATAGCTTTATTAACATGATTGATAATTTCTTCCCTAAGCAGGTTTAAAATTATACTTTATTATAATCAGCCAGGAATTTTTCTAAGCCAATATCCGTCAGAGGATGATTGAGTAAGCCAAGAATAGCTTGCAGCGGGCAGGTTACTACATCAGCACCAGCTTCTGCACATTGCATTATATGCATGGTATGACGAACCGAGGCCGCCAGAACCTGTGTCTCAAATCCATAATAATTATAGAGGTTTGATATCTTCCTGATTAGCTCTACTCCATCAGATGAAATATCATCCAGCCGGCCGATGAATGGTGACACGAAAGTAGCACCAGCCTTTGCTGCCAATAAGGCCTGTCCCAGGGAAAAAACCAGGGTGCAATTGGTCTTGATATTTTTATCGGAGAAATATTTTATTGCTTTGATTCCATCCTTGATGACTGGGACTTTAACCACGATTTGGGGATGAAGTGAGGCAAGTTCCTTCCCTTCCTTGATCATTCCTTCAAAATCTGTTGAAATTACTTCAGCGCTTACTTCACCGTCAACGATCTCACAGATCTTGAGGTAGTGGTTTAAAATATTTTCTCTTCCTTTGATTCCTTCTTTAGCCATTAAGGAAGGGTTTGTTGTTACTCCGTCGAGAACTCCCAGATCCTGGGCTTCCCGAATTTGATCCAGATTTGCAGTGTCTAAGAAAAATTTCATAGTGTAGTTTTGAAAATTATTGCATCATTTTTGGAATTCCAACATAATATAGATCAAACCCACCTTTCCCTCCAGGGCGGTTCGATGAAAAGATCATCAGATCATTATCAAATTTGGGGGCAAAAAAGATTATTGGACGGAATTCATCATGTTCAGTATTAATTGAGGGGCCAAAATTCACCGGATCCGACCATTCCGATTCTCCCAGGATCGAGTAGTACAGGTCATAACCACCATAACCACCAGATCGTTTAGAGGTGAAAACCAATAAATTACCATTGATATATGGGCACACATCTTCAGCAGGGGAGTTTAGCACTTCCAAGGGTTCAACCTGATAAACTGTATCTTGTCTTGCCCAGGCAAGCAGATTGTTGGGGTATTCGATATTTTGTCTGTAAAAATCCAGATTCCCGTCTCTGTTTGAGCAGAAAATAAATTGAGTACCATCCGGCAGAAAGGTAGGATATGCATCATAAGAGCTGGAATTAATACCTTTAATCCTAAAGGGAGTAGGATCTGCCATGGATCCACCCGAGAAAGTATATTCATCAAAATAGGAACAATAAATATCCATATTTCCTGTTCTGTCTGAGGAAAAAAGGAAAAGAAAGTCCTGCGTTGCATAAGCTATTGTAGAGGGGCCAAATTCATTGCTTTCAGAATTGGCCAGGTCAGCCAGGTATATATAGGGGTAATTACCTACCGTGCCAAACAAGTCCAGGGTGCCATCGTACTGATTGAAATAAATAATCAGGTCGTATGATATCAGGTCATAGGTTACTCCCTCACTTGCCCGGTTGGTGGAAAAAACCAGGCCGAAGTTATATCCTATTGACGGAGGGCCGGCTGAATTATAATCATCAAAGCGGGTATTAACCGTTTCGAGGTTGACCACACTATCGGGGAAAGTCCCGGTTTCATAATTTATCTCCCACTTACCAAATGAGTTGCAGGAAACCACTAAAAGCATGAGGGTTGGAAGAACAAGAGCGAAAAAGGTTTTACGTTGTACACTCATCGGGATCCTAATTTGCCTAATTAATATGTTAACATTTTAAAACTAAAAAAAATGGGTAAGCTACTTATATCGCACCGCTACAACCACATACCCTTGCTACCTTCCGGTCCTGGGGGAGTTCAGCAGGAGCTGGTCGTATAAGACTTACCCACGGGCAAAGGTAAGAATTTTTTTTTGTTCAGCTAAAATTCCGATATCTTTGCAACTTGTTGGTTTTGCAATAATATGGAACAATCCAAGTCTCAACGCATTAAGGTATCCATGAATCACGGGTTAATTGTTGGCCTGATACTGGTGGCAATGTCAGTCCTGGTGTGGATCACACATATAAAAACGACTGGATTGTTTCAGTATTTCCATTGGGCGGTCCTGATCGGGGCCGTCTACCACAGTATCAAAACCTGGAGAGATCAATACTGCAGGGGATATATCCGGTATGGCCAGGCTCTTGGCTTTGGTATCCGTGTTATGTTTTTTGCCTCTGTAATTTTTGGTTTTTATACAATGTTGTTCCTGAATTGGATTGATCCTGATTCGGTAGAAGAATCCCTTTCGGCTGTTGAGGAAGCCTATTACAGCATGGGATTCCCTGATGATCAGATAGAGCAATTCATGGTAATAGCGCAAGGGATGCAGACTCCAGGATGGCAAGTGATTTCAACAATTTTTGGAACTACATTCCTCGGTCTTCTTATTTCCTTGATTGTGTCAATATTTGTCAAAAAGGAGGGTGATCCCTTTCAATCTGCTATGGAACGGGTTCAGGACGAAGGAGCCAGGGAAAACCAGTAATCTATATAAGTGTGGATATAAGCATTGTTATACCGCTGTTCAACGAAAGTGAATCCCTGGAGCCTCTGGCAAATTGGATTAACCAGGTAATTACCCAGGCAGGATTGAGCCATGAAATCATCCTCGTGGATGATGGGAGTAGTGATGGTTCCTGGGAGGTAATACGCGAGTTGCGAAAGAAGTATCCTGCCATTCAAGGCATACGATTCCGCAGAAATTATGGTAAAGCCGCCGCTCTGCACTGCGGCTTCCTTAAATCCAAAGGGGGGATTGTTATAACTATGGATGCCGACCTTCAGGATAATCCGGAAGAAATTCCTGAGATGGTACGCATGATACGTGAAGAGGGATATGATCTGGTATCCGGTTGGAAAAAGAAACGTTATGATCCTATTAATAAACGTTGGCCAAGCAAGTTTTTTAATCTGGTTGCCAGGAAAACCAGCGGTATCAAATTGCATGATTTTAATTGTGGCCTCAAGGCTTATAAAAGGGAGGTAATTAAGAGTATAGAGGTGTATGGCGACATGCATCGCTATATCCCAATTCTTGCGAAAAGAGCAGGTTTTACAAATATTGGAGAGAAGGTTGTTCAACACCAGGAACGCAAATATGGTGTTACTAAATACGGATTTCAACGGTATATTAACGGACCGCTTGATTTACTTACTATAAGTTTTATTACCCGCTTTGCCAAAAAGCCCATGCATTTTTTTGGCACTATGGGGATGCTTATGATGCTGATTGGATTGTTTATTACCGCCTGGATTATAGGTATGAAAATCTATTCATTAGCTAATCACATAAGCCCCCGAGGAGTCACCGAGCAACCTGCTTTCTTTCTTGCCCTGTTAATGGTAATTATCGGAGTGCAGCTCTTCCTCACTGGGTTTTTGGGAGAGTTGGTTTCCCGATCATCCCACGACCGTAACAACTATCTGATCGAAGAAGAATTATGAAAAGCTTGATCCGTTTTTTGATCCGCCGATTACCACGGCCGGTCCTGATTCGTTTCAGCTACCTTTTAAGCTGGTTATTACGTTTCTGGTATCGTGGTATTGAGGTGGAATGTCCGGTTTGTGATCATTCCTTTCGTACATTTCTTCCGTATGGTGTGAAGGGTAGGGACAATGCCCTTTGCCCTTCCTGTCTCTCTTTGGAGCGACATCGCTTACTGTGGCTATACCTTAAAAACGAAACCGACTTTTTTACCGCTTCATATAAGGTACTCCATATTGCTCCTGAACAGTGTTTCCTCAAAAGATTCAGAAATTTGGAGAATCTGGATTATACCACAGCCGACCTGGAATCTCCTATCGCAGATATTCATTTTGATCTGCATAGTATACCCCTCGCTGATGATCAATTTGATTTCTTTATCTGCAATCATGTTCTCGAGCATGTTGAAGATGATATAAAAGTAGTTAAGGAAGTGCTCCGTATTCTTAAACCCAAAGGGAAGGCAATAATGCAGGTGCCACTCGACTATACCCGACAGAGGACTTATGAAGATGCTTCTATCACCAGTCCATCCGATCGTGAAAAGCACTTTGGACAAAAAGACCATCTTAGGATTTATGGCCTGGATTTCCCGGAACGTCTCAGGAAAGCAGGTTTTCAAGTTGAAGAAATTGCTTACCCTCTTCGATTGGGTAATGAAAAGATCAACAAATACAGATTGCCAAAGGAAGAAATTATTTATTTGTCCATTAAACCTAATAATTAATGCCATTTTTTTCCATAATAGTTCCTGTTTACAACCGGCCTGAGGAGGTCACTGAATTACTGGAGTCTCTTTCATTACAGATATTTGTGGATTTTGAATTTATCTTGGTGGAGGATGGTTCCCTCCGTAAGTCGGACAAACTTCTTGAAAAGTACAAGCAAAAATTTCCGATCATCTATCTCGACCGTGAAAATCAAGGCCCCGCGATAGCCAGGAATACCGGGATGGAAGTGGCAAAGGGCGATTATCTTTTGTTTATCGACAGCGACTGTATCGTTCCTCCAGACTGGATGAAAAAAATCCATGATTACCTGGGGAATGATCCTGTTGATTGCTTTGGCGGGCCCGACCGGGCTGCGGGTAGTTTTAATAATGTCCAGAAAGCGATTTCATTTGCTATGACCTCCCTGATTACCACCGGAGGGATCAGGGGAGGGAAACATCAGGTAGACAAATTTTACCCGAGAAGTTACAACCTCGGGATAAGCAGTAAGTTATACAAGGAAATGGGTGGTTTTCCAATCACCCGAATGCATCCTGGGGAGGATATGGTTTTTAGCATCGAATTGATCAAACGCGGGTATAATACTGCCCTTTTCAATAATGCCTTCGTTTATCATAAAAGGAGATCTACCCTGAATCAATTTTTCCGGCAGGTCTATCGGTTTGGATATACTCGATATATAATTTCCCGGGTTTACCCCGAAACGAAAAAAGTATTGTACTGGATTCCCAGTTTCTTCCTTTTTGGATCACTTTTTCTCATTACGGCAGGGGCATTGTTCCATCTTTATTATCTCATCCCATTGCTTCTCTTATTTGTGCTGATTTTTTCTGTTTCTGCTTATGTAAATCACAGTATCAAAGTGGGGTTTTTGTCCATTATTACTTCAGTTATGCAGTTAGCCGGTTATGGATGTGGTTTTGCCAGCTCCTTTTTTTGGGTTGAAATAATGGGAAGGGATGAATACGGAGTATTGAAACATGGATTTTATCCCAACAAGCCCTTTTGAGTTTCAACCCACTGGATGATCTCTTTTACTGATGAGGGATGGACATTGAGCATCTCATGGTATTTTTTGTTCCAGGTAATCTGACGTTTGGCGTAATGCCTGGAGTTTCTCTTAATCAGGCGGATCGCCTCCTCTGCAGAATATTGACCATCGAAATGGGCAAACCATTCCTTATATCCAACAGTGTTTAATGCGTTTAGCTCTTTTAATGGATACAGGCGCCTGGCTTCTTCTTCAAGGCCTTCTTTAATCATAAGGTTAACGCGATGATTTATGCGTGCATATAATTCCTTCCGGTCCATTTCAAGATTTACCATTATTGGTTTAAAAGGCCGGGAGCTGTTTTTTCTGATCCTGAACGAGCTGAATTTTTGACCGGTAGAATACCATACTTCCAGGCCCCGAAGAACTCTTTTAGGATTGTTGACATCAACCTCTCTGTGATATTCGGGATCCAGTTCTTGTAATTCCTCTGCAAGTTTTTTCACACCTTCTTTGAAAAGTCGCTGCGTAAGGCGATGCCTTAATTCCGGATCCGGATCCGGTATGTCATCCATTCCGTATAATACAGCATCCATGTAAAGGCCGGAGCCTCCTGAAAAGATTACCATGTCTTTTTCCTGGAATAGTTTATCGAGCAAACTAATCACTTCCGTTTCGTAATGGGATACGTTATAATAATCGTGGATTGAGAGATTACCAACAAAGTGATGTGGAATGGTGGATAATTGTTTTGAAGAAGGTGCCGCTGTTCCAATAATCATTTCCCTGTACATCTGCCTGGAATCACAGGAAATAATTTCCGTTTCCCAATGGCTGGCCAGCTGGATACTCAGGTCAGTCTTACCGATCCCTGTGGGACCAACAATGATCAACAGGTATTTGATAGGATTGCTCATGACATATTTATCAAAAATTCCAAAGTGTCAACTCCATCTGCATAATCGCTCAGCCCAGGTTTTTGGGAATTGCCAAAAGGAATGACATTCTTCCATACTGCAGGATTTCCGACTGTTAATTGGATTTGGTTTGAATTTTCAGTTCGGAAAAGTTCAGCTTCAAAAGGATTTTTGTAGTAGGAGAAGTGGATGATGCCAAGAGGAGAATTCAGCTCATTTTTATTAATAAATAATATTTTGCCGGCATCGGTGAAAGGAATGTCGTGCATTCCTGCTTTAGCCCGTTGGTATTTCAGATTGTTTTCAAAAGGAGACGGGAGGATCATATCCGTACGTTCAATAATCCGGGTGAGGGTAGATAGTTCGAAGCCAACCGGAAGCAGTATCATTGAAACGTTACGGCATCCAAGCCCATAATACAATAGAATATCATCTGCCAGATTCTCAAGTTCAGATTCAGATTCCTCTCCGGAAAGAAGCCCGATCGAATTACGATTGTGCCGAACAATCATGGAGCGGCCTGCAAATCTCTGGCTGATTAGTCGGCTTGTGTTATTGCTCCCGGTGGCTATAATGATCTCTGGATCAGGAGGAATACTGGTTGCAAATTGAAGGAAGGTTTTCCAATCCTGATCAAATTCAAGGATCCATTCAATTACCATCGGGAAAAGAATTCTATCGCGGGAGGAGAGTTTGCCAACAAAACGATGTCCGGAAAGGATGGTGCAAAGAAAGTCGTGGAAACCAACCATAGGGATGTTTCCGGCCATGATCACCATTACTGTTTTGGGAATTACGAAATCTCCTGGAAGGTCATAACCTGAGGCCCAGCTTAATATGGAATTAGATGTCAGGGATTGTCCCCAGTTGGAGATTGCGAGGTAAACAGAATCAGAGGTAAACCAGGGATTTAAATGGCTGATTGTTTTGAGCTGATCCTGGAGTTGTTGTGCCTGGCGGGGATATTTGTCAGGGACTTCAGAAGAGATGTCGCGAAACAATTCACCTAAAAATTCCAATAATGCAAAACGACGGTCCAAAGGCCTCATAACCTGAATAAATTATGAACCCAATTTATGCAATTCATATTATTTGTTCGCATAAACTACAAAGAAAAGGCCCGACTGGGAAATGCAGTCGGGCCTTTAAAAAGTAAAGGACAGTTTTATGCCTTTAAAAAAGTTTCTCGATCAGATCCACAACCCGAGCAGAGTAGCCCCACTCATTGTCGTACCACGACAATACTTTAACAGTTTTTCCTTTAACGATTGTGCTTAAAGCATCGAAAATAGAACTGTGTTCATTATGGATAATATCCACAGAAACGATTGGATCTTCAGTATATTCCAGTATGCCTTTCATAGGGCCATCAGCAGCTTTTTTCATTGCAGCATTGATTTCCTCCACTGTGGCTTCGATTTTCAGATTAACCACGAGGTCAACCAGTGAGCCTGTTGGGGTAGGAACACGAATTGCCATTCCATCGAGCTTACCATTCAGTTCAGGAATCACAAGGCCCACTGCCTTAGCGGCACCTGTTGTAGTTGGAATCTGAGATACAGCGCAAGAACGGGCCCTACGCAGATCACTGTGTGGTCCATCCAGTATATTTTGGTCATTAGTATATGAATGGATGGTAGTCATCAGGCCATTTTCAATTCCAAAATTGTCATTCAGTACCTTGGCAATAGGAGCAAGGCAATTGGTTGTACAGCTGGCATTGGAAATAGTCTGGTCTTCCGGACGTAATGCATCATCATTAACACCAAGTACAATGGTATTGTCAATTTTATCCTTGGAAGGAACTGTCAGGATAACCTTTTTGGCACCATTTTTCAGATGGTCCCCATATCCTCCTTTGGGGCTTTCTTTCTGACGGAAGATGCCGGTAGATTCCACAACTACATCCGGGGTCTGGGCCCATTTAATGTTGATGGGACTTCTCTCAGCTGTCACGGTAACGGGTTGCCCGTTTACGATTATTGCATTGTCATTATATTCAACAGTGCCAGGGAATTTGCCCTGGGTCGAATCATATTTAAGTAAATGGGCCAGGGTTTTAGTATCTGTCAGGTCGTTAATTCCAATAACTTCCAGGTCGGGCCTCTCTGTGATCAATTTAAAAACGTTCCGGCCGATTCGACCAAAACCGTTAATTCCAACTTTAATTTTAGACATGATTATTTGCTTAAGAGTTATCAATAATACGTTTTGTGAAAACGCTCACAAAGATACAAAAAAAAGGTGTCTCATATTGAGGCACCTTCTTTTTAAATCGTATATAAATCTTCTTATTTAACCATGAACATGGTTGTCTTTTTCTGACTGTTGGCGTTCATCCGGATCATATATGCTCCAGACTGGAGGTCATCAACTTCGATACTATAATCATTATCGCCGGCTGACATATTATTGAGAGTTATCAGCTTGACCATTCGTCCCTGAAGGTCGAAGATCTGGAATTCCACATCTCCAGCCTTATCCAGTTTGTAATGAATCTGGGCCAGGTCGGCAACTGGGTTAGGATAGATATTAACATCAATGTTGGTTTCAGCGATTATAACCGGACCCGTACTTGTGGCACCTTTAGTAGAGAATGTTTCGGATTTCCACAATCCACGGCCAAAGGTAGCGGCATAAACCACTCCATGATTTTCAATACCCCATTCGGCATTGTTCTCAAAATATTGCTGACGAAGTTCGAAAACAGGAACTATTTCCATTCCATTTGCGTTTTCGCTTGACCAGCTTGGTGAGGCGCTAAAGATATCCTTAGTGGACCAAACTCCATATTCTGTACCTACAACTACTTCTTTGCTGTCTCTCCAGTTGAACATAGCATCAAATACCGGGGCCTGCGGCAGGTTACCTTGAATGGGTACAAATGCATGTGTGGAATCGGCAGCGGTGGTGGCTGTTCTTGAAATGTAAATGAAGTTATCATTGCCATAGTTACCTGTAGTTACAATCACGTTGTCGGGATTGTTAGGATCAACATTAATACTGGTAGGAATCTGGTCAAAATGTCCAATTTCTGCAGTTTCCTCAACATATGTAGGTAGACCTGTCATAGGATCAAAACCTGTATCTGTACAAGTTGTACTCCTGCTCCGTGCATTCTGTAAATTGGATATACGATACACTTTATAATGTTGATCGGAGACATCCCATATAGCGGTATATAAATAATTTCCATCCCTGGAGAATTCGATCTCAATAACGACGTCATTAGTCTGAACCCTTGCTATATTTTTCGATTTCCTTGGTATTACTGAATAGAATTTTCCCCGAAATTCATCCCGTATATTTAAGGCTCCACGGTTGACTTTCACTGCGGCAATATCTTTTTTTCCAATAGCCACCATTCCCTGGTATGTGTCATGTATCATCAGGGTATCACCAACACTAAGGGTTTCATCCAGAACTTTTCTCAGTGGACGTGCGCCGAGTGCAGAATTAGTGACAACGGTTTCACCGGCGGTATAATCCCTGTCGGCAATATACATAATGCTATCCCAGCTCAAGGGATCGTTAAAACTTTCCCAGATAGCCATTGGTGTTAGCCAAGGCCCTCCCCCTCCAACAGGTTGGTAATCAGCCTGGGTTGTAACCTGGCCTTCAGTAATCATCCTCCTGTGAAGTGCTCCACCAGGAGTAGTATAGAATTTCATATTCGGATCAATCATTGACATACCCACTTCACCACCATGACGAAAACTGAAGAATGTTGCGAAAGGTGGTTGTCCACCCCACCAGTCGGCATACATAGGATCATTACCCTGATAGTCGATATAAAGGATACCATTATCCAGGCTGCCTCCAAGGACTTCACCTTTATTGGAGAAAGCAACTGAGAAAAACTGGGTAACATTGAAATTACGGTTTAATTGTCTCCAGGTATCACCTTTATTATTAGTGACAGATATACCTCCGTTAGTTCCAACGAAAACAGTATTGGGGTCGGTTGGATGCCATACGATGGTATGTTGGTTAATGTGCACATAAAAGCCCCTGTTCCGTAGTTCAGTGGGTTCGGTAAGAGTTATTTTCTCCCATCCTGTGGCATAGGACCAACTCCACATGTCCTGTCCCCCAACCAAGATGAAATCAGGGTTGCTGGGATCTACTGCAAGGGCAATATTGTAATCACCTTTATTGCCCAGGAATTCAAATAAGCTGGATCCACCCGGTCCAATCACTTTCCATGTTTGTCCTTTATCGGTAGACTGATAAACATTTTCCAACGGCCATGCTGTTGCTACACCCAGGTTGTTTCTGGTATAACCAGCAGCAATGCAATAGATGTAATTCGGATCGCTTGGGGCAAAAGCAAATTTTAGCCTGGAAATTTCCAGTTCATTGATTAGCCTGACGGTATCTACATCTCCGTTGGTTGCTGATTTTTTTACGAAGCTGCCTGCATTGCCATTGGCAGATAAATAGGCAACATTTCCGACAGAGGCAATAACTGTCCCATCGCTGCCCACCTGGACATCAGAGGAAACGCCATCCATATCGGGTATAGGATTCACCCAGGACTGGCCGCCGTTATCCGACATGCGTAAGCCCATTTTTGTTGCAGCATAAAGCCTGTTGGCATTGCTGGGGTCTGCTGCAAGGGCATTTACCCAGATAAAAGCTGACTGGGCCTCATCGCCGGTCCAGGTTGAGGAAACATGCTGATAGGAGTTTCCACCATCGGTAGACTTCCAAATCCCCTGACCTGGAAAACCAAAATATGCGTTATCTGGAATTCCTTCCACTATAGCCATGCCTTCGCCTGTTCCAAAGTAAATGTCACCATTACTAGTCCGGCAAATTGCAGAGACTACCTGGTTATCAAAAAGTTTTCCGTCGGTGGTGTGGGTTTTGGACCAGGAAGTTCCTCCTGTTGTGGATTTCCACAAACCTCCACCCACACTACCTGCGTAACAAATAGAAGGATTTGTAGGGTCAACAATGAAAGCCCGAGTCCGACCCCCAATGTTGTTGGGGCCTAATTCATCCCATGCCATATTCAACGAGTTTCCGCTTTTTTTAGTCAGGTCGATAACTTGTTGTTGGGCACGTAGTAAGTATTCAAGGCTCACTTCTCCGGAGTACTGGTTTGCACGACGAGCATGGAGCCAGCTTTCAGGATTCATCGGGTCGAGGAACTTGACTTCCTGGTTATTCTCACCAGTCAGCATAACCTCTCCCGTAATTCTTTCCTGCGCATAGGACGAGAATCCTGCTGTCAGAACAAGGGCAATTGCAAAGAGTAAATGTTTGTTTTTCATGTGTATATAATTTTGTAAACTATTGAAATTCAGTAAAATAAAAAAA
>CAYXJR010000063.1:0-25055 GCA_964465145.1 uncultured Porphyromonadaceae bacterium
TGTTCATTATAATCCTTATGAGCTTTTCTTCCGTCGGACTCTATCAGTCATGGCGAATGGGTTCAATTTATGAAGAGTTTAATAAGCTTATTCAAGGATGTATTATCGTTTATTTACTATTATTTACTATTATCTATCTTTTGAAGCTTTCCCTTTTCTTCCCACGCAGAGTAATTCTATCCTGGGCAGTCGCATGGCCTCTCGTTCTGTTTGTGCAGCGAGCTACAGTTAGATCATTCCTCAGGTACTGCCGAAAACGGGGAAGGAATATTAAGCGAGCGGTGATAGCGGGAAAAACTAATATAGGACAGCGTTTAGAACGCTGGATAAACGAGAACCCGTGGTCAGGAACGAAGATTCTGGGATACTTTGATGATTCCTATTCAAAAACGGTTAAAAGCAATCCCTGTCTCGGTTCTTTAGACGAATTGCCCGAATATGTCCGTAACAACACGGTTGATGTTGTCTACATTGCTTTGCCGATGCGGGAAGATAAAAAAATCACACAGCTTATAAATAAACTATCCAATTCAACATGTTCAACGTACCTAATACCAGATACTTCCTTTCCTTTAAAAAGTTATGCTGATATGAGATTTTTAGGTAACATACCTGTTTTTTCTATTGCTAATTCGCACATTTGTGGAATCAATGCTGTATTAAAACGAGCTGAAGACATAATCTTTGGGACGCTGTTTCTGCTTTTAGCAAGCCCTGTTATGCTTATTATCGCTCTTGCCATAAAACTTACTTCTCCTGGTCCAGTTATTTTTAAACAATGGCGTTACGGTCTTCATGGTAAACGTATACAGGTTTGGAAATTCCGCACAATGAATGTATGCGAGGATGGATATAAATTCACACAGGCGACTCAAAATGATCCTCGATTAACGAAAGTTGGAGCGTTTTTAAGGAAAACGAGTCTTGATGAGCTACCGCAATTTATCAATGTACTGCAAGGCCGAATGTCGATTGTTGGTCCAAGACCTCATCCGGTAGCTATGAATGAAAGATATAGAAAGGAAATACTTGGTTATATGCTAAGACATAAAATTAAACCGGGGATCACTGGTTTAGCCCAAGTAAACGGATATCGGGGCGAAACAGACCGTATTGAAAAAATTAAAAAACGTACAGAGTTTGATCTCAACTATTTACAAGACTGGTCCCTATTGGAAGACTTAAAAATCATCATCCTGACTCCAATTGCGATATTGAGATGGATGAAGGTGAACTGTGAAATCAAAAAAAACAAGTAACCGGTTTAATGTCCTAGGTGTAGGCGTCAATGATACCACTATCCAAAATGCTATAACAACAATCCTAGATTGGATTGAGAATAGTGAAAAGCGCTATATATGTGTAACTGGGGTACATGGAGTAATGGAATCACAAAGGGACAGAACACTCCTCAATATTCATAATCAGAGCGGTTTAACAGTCCCTGATGGAATGCCATTAGTATGGTTAGGGAGACTATACGGCCACACGCATATTGAGAGGATTTATGGTCCAGATTTGATGGTTGAAGTGTGCAAGAAGTCAATTGACTACGGATATCGGCACTTTTTCTATGGGGGTAATACAGGTGTTGCCGACGAATTAGCGCAGTTTCTGAAAAAGCGATTCCCAGGCCTTAAAATTGCTGGGACATTTACCCCTCCATTTCGACCACTCAATAAAAATGAAGAGAAAGAATTAATCTTACAAGTAGCCAATTCCGAGCCTCATTTTTTCTGGGTTGGACTCAGTACCCCAAAACAGGAACGGTTCATGGCGGAATTCCTCCCAAAGTTAAATACAAGGGTTATGATTGGAGTCGGTGCAGCAGTTGATATTCTCTCGGGAAGGATCAAAGATGCACCGGATTGGATGAAAAACAGCGGTCTCCAATGGCTATTTCGGCTTTATAAAGAGCCTCACAGATTATGGAAAAGGTACTTATATAATAATTCTCTGTTTATTCTCAAAATCTCAAGACAATTAGTCTTTGATTGGAATAAGCTATTCAGAATCTAACGATTATAGGAAAGGAAAGTGGAAATGAGAATTCTTGTAACCGGGGCTGGTGGGTTTATTGGCCATCACTTGGTAAAAAGACTTAAAAATGAAGATCACTGGGTACGGGGTGTAGACTTAAAATACCCTGAGTTTGAAGAAACACAGGCAGATGAATTTGAATTACTCGATCTGCGCCATTGGGCTAATTGTCTCCAAGCAACACGGAGTATCGACCAGGTCTTTAACCTTGCCGCTGATATGGGAGGTATTGGCTATATAACCGTTTATCATGCGGACATTGCGAGAAATAATATACTCATCAATGCCCATATGCTGGAAGCGAGCAGAATCAATGGTGTTGAAAGGTTTCTTTTTTCCTCTTCAGCTTGTGTTTATCCACAGTATAAACAGAATGATGCGGATGTAGTTCCTTTAAAAGAGGAGGATGCTTATCCTGCCGCCCCAGAACGTGGTTATGGATGGGAAAAGCTCTATACAGAGCAACTATGCCAATACTATTGGGAAGATATGCACTTCGAAACACGGATAGTCCGATTTCATAATGTGTATGGACCGCTTGGAACGTATGATGGGGGCAAAGAAAAGGCTCCTGCTGCAATCTGTCGTAAAGTTGCACTGGCTAAAGATGGCGATGAAATAGAAATCTGGGGAGATGGAAAACAGACAAGATCATTCATGTATATTGATGACTGTATTGAAGGATTGATGAGACTGATGGTTTCTGAATACCGAGAACCTCTTAATTTAGGAACCAACAGGTTGGTAACGATAAATGAGCTTATAGATATTATTGCTGATATTGCCGGTAAAAAGCTAATAAAACGTCATGATCTCAGCAAACCACAAGGAGTGAGAGGGAGAAACAGCGACAATACACGATTGAAACAGGTTTTAAACTGGGAACCACAAATTTCACTTGAAGATGGTTTGGCTATTGTATATCGATGGATTGAAAGTGAATTGCAAAAGGATAGAAATTTATAAAATTGGTATCGTTATAAATTCTATCTTGTAATTAAAAGGAATTCGAAACGGTTTTCTTGTCACGTATCTTGCGATGTATTTTTCACTCTCCAATCAAGTTAAAGCAAGTTGACTTTTTGTCGAGTTTTGATTACGTACTATCTCATTTAACAATGCCTACAGGTTAAATTATGTCTGATACATATGAAGATATAGGAATCGAAACTAAATCGGGCTTTAGTTCATCAGCTTCTACTCCTGATAACAAGGTATTTAAAAATAGCTTATATAATTCTGGGGCCTGGACTACAACTGTTCTTATCTCACTTTTAGCTACACCCTATATAGTTAATAAACTTTCATTAGAAGGATACGGAATTTATGCTTTGCTTACAGGTTTAGTTGGCTATTATGGTTTGCTTGATCTGGGACTTGGTCAGGGTGTGATTAAGTTTGCAGCCCAATATAAAGCCATTGGGGATGATGAAAGTATTAGTCGTTCAATTAATGCTGCGTTATGGGTTCAAATTGTCGCTGGACTGATTGGCTCAGCCGTATTAGTAATCTTCGCAGAACCCATTTTAACATTATTCAGAGTTTCTTCAGCTTTTTTGATTGACGCAAAACTCTGTCTCTATATGAGTGCTATAGGATTTCTTTTTAAAATGATATCTCAAACTTTAAGTTCTGTGTTAATGGGGTTGCAGAGGTATGACATAACAAGTAAGGTAAGTGTTGTTACAAATTTCCTGCTCATACTTTTTATAGTTCTTGTGCTTTATCATGGTGGTGGGCTGAAGGAAATCATTTTTTTAACAGTTGTTTCTACTTTTATTGTATGTGTAATTTATTTTTTCATTTTGAGACAAAAATTGCCTCAATGGCGCTTTTCCTTCGTACTTGATAAAGTCTATTTCAAGGTTTTATTTAGCTTTAGCATTTTCTTGTTTATATCTAGGGTATCTTCTCTATTCAACAATTATATTGTTTGTTTTGTTGTTGGCTTCTTTTTGGGGCCTGCAGCAATTACTTTTTATATTGTGCCTTCAAAGATTATTAATGCTTTTGGCGGATTACTGAGTAATGCATTCGGCGTTCTTTTTCCTTTCGCAAGTGAGCTCGGCTCTCAAAAAAACATGAAAAAAGTACAAAAGACATTCGTTGAAGGCTCAAAGATTTTTGCGGCACTTTCGATACCAGTTTTTTTGATGATTTTCATTTTCTCAAAACCAATATTGTTAACATGGATGGGAACTGAATTTGCAGAGAAGGGATGGTTGGTTTTAAGCTTGCTTGCTATTAGCAGTCTTATAGGCTCACTTACTACTGTACCAAATTTAATTACAATGGGTCTTGGATATTCAAAGGTTATCGGTATTTTTTCAATTTTTACAGTTGTGTTTTACATAGTTTTATTACCCTCATTTACGAAGTTTTGGGGTATTCAAGGAACAGCCGTGGCTATGCTGGTTGCGACCATACCGGGTATAACCCTTGTTGGATACGAGTGTAGTAAGATTATTCATGTAGAGATATGGCATTACGCAAAAAATGTGATTAGCTTTCATATCATACCTTTGGCAGCATCGTTGTTCTATGTAATACTTTTTAAAAACTTTGAGATTTGCTCAACGACTTTAGTATTTACAATCCCCGTTGCGTTGTTAGTGTCTTATTTTACTTTAATGATTGTTTTCAAATGGATTCCATTAGTAAGGATTATTAAGCGATTGTGGATGGATTCAATAAAGTAACCAATGGGAGTAACCTAATAAATTTCATGAAGTTTTGAAAGTTCTGTCATACAGGATACTTGAATGCTGGAACAATACAGAAGAAAATTTAAACAAATGGAAATCATAAGGAAAATTGCATATAGGTTTAAAATGAAGTATTTTTTTAAGAAGATATATACACAGTTTAGAGCCAATTTAAGAAGGTTTATTGGCTATCCTGTTATTTACAACGCTAACAAGGTTAACGAAGAAGATTTCAACAAGCGTGCACTTTTGATTTATCTATTTAAACCATTTCTTTTAAAAGAAGATGACCCAAAGTTTTTGTACCACCAGAATATGAAGCAATGTAAGCAAATTACTGCTGTTTTAGGCGAGTTTGGTTATGTGGTTGATGTTGTGGATGTGAAGGATATGAGATTTAAGCTTTCTGAAGATTACAATCTTATTATAAGTCATAGGGTTAATCTTAATGGCATGGAAACTCTTTTAAGAAAAGATGTGATCAAGATATATCTTTCTACAGGAATGAACCATGTTGTGTATAATAAAAATATAAGAAGGCGTTATGAAAGTTTGTATAAAAGAAGAAACTGTAGAGTTAAGATTCGTCAATTAAATACGGGGAACATGCCTTATGTACTTAATGCCAACGCCATAATAGGCTTTGGAAATGAATTTACTACGAATACATGGAAAGAAATATTCAAAAGACCAATTTACTCTTTCAATAATTATGGCTTTCAAACAACAAAATTTTATGGAGAGACGAAAGACTTTTCAATTGCACGCAAAAACTTTCTTTTCTTTGGAAGTGGAGAACAGGTTAGGAAAGGGTTAGATTTGCTACTAGAAATTTTCCCGAAACATCCCAATCTCGATTTTTTTATTTGCAGCAGCGTTGAAAATGAAAGAGACTTTTGTAAATGCTACCATAAGGAATTATATAAAACACCAAATATTCATCCAATTGGTCGGATAAGAGTGAATGGTACTACATTTTATGAATTAGTCCAAAAATCCGCATATGTAATCCTTCCAACATGCGGAGAAGGACAACCTGGTTCTGTCGTTCAATGTATGTACGCAGGTTTAATTCCTATTGTGACGAAAGAAGCAGGAATTGACACTGAAGATTTTGGAATTACTTTTGCCAATGACAGTCTTGAAGAGATTGAAAAAACTATTATTGAACTTTCAGAATTACAGGAAGGATGGCACAAAAAACATAGCTATAGAACAAGAGAAGTTGCTGTGGAAAAATTCAGTGAAAATGCTTTTATAGATAGATGGAGAGAAATTATGAATGAAATTCTAAAAAAATGAAAAATAATTCCATGATTGAAAAACTTATAATAATTTTAAGATCAACGGATAGCTTTGGGAAAAGAAAAAAGTTTTTGTGGAAACTAATTCGGCCATTTATTCCTTTTTTAATACGGTGGTTCTTAGAAGGTCACCCTAAGCTTAGGGGACAGTTATGGTATGAGGAAAGGAAATTAATATACACCATAGTTCGAACATATAAACCCCAATATTGTTTTGAAATTGGAACTTGGAAGGGAGGAGGTAGTACTTATTTCATCAGTCAAGCATTGTATGAAAATGGGTCAGGAATCATCCACACAGTAGAAACAAACAAAGAATTTTATGATGAGACAAGAAATAACTATCAGATTTACTTACAAAACTTGACTCCGTTCGTTGAATTCCACTTAGGTGATTACAAGGAAATATACTCTAAAATTCTTTCATCAATAGGAAGAGTTGACTTTCTTTTTTTAGACGGTCCGGAGGATGCGCAAGAAACATTAAATCAGTATAATTTCTTTTTTCCTTATATGAGAAGTGGAAGTACAATATTGGTACATGACTATTTTACAGAGAAAGCAAGGCTTGTTAAATCTCTTGTTCAAAATGGAGATAACTGGGAAATTAAGAAAATATTAACACCTCCTTATTCTATTGGACTTGCTTTCGCTTTAAGAAAATAAATTGTTCACGCTTACATCAATAGACTTTATAAAAAGATACTTTAAATTGCCATATGATAAATTTAAAATGAATCTTTCTATAATAATTGTTTCTAAGAATTTTAAGAAGATAATTGAACTCGCATTGGCGTTGAAGTTAACAAGGTTGTGACCGATACAAGTTAAAGAAATGAATATGGCTAATGATTTATTGTTATGTCCAATTTGTATGCAAGGCAAATTTGAACTAAATATTTACGACCGCACATGGTTATATAATGAAATTGAATATAGACTTAAAAAATGTAAAAATTGCGGATTGGTATTCGCTTCACCATTGCCCGATTTTGATACTATAAGAATTCTATATGAAAGAGATTATGATTATAGTTGGTTTGAGAAGTGGAAAGTCTTAAAAAAACTCCAGGCTCACCACAGAATGGTAAGAATTAAAAAATATATTCGTCCCGGATCAAAGGTATTAGACATTGGTTGCGGACACGGATATTTCGTAAATGTTCTAAGAAGATTTGGTTATGAATCATATGGTTATGACTTTTCAACAAGCAAAAAATTGATCCATGAAGCAAATAATTGTTATTACGAGAAAGATATGGATAAATTATCTATTAGTGATATTGATGCTATCGCCATATATCACACTTTGGAACATTATCCATTCCCAAGAGAATTACTTACTAAAATTAATAGAAAGTTGCGCCAGCATGCTTTGATATTTATAGCTTTGCCAAATTATTGTTCTTTAGGTCAGAAACTGCGAAAAGCTAAATGGGTATGGTTACAGCAACCTTATGTTCATATCTATCATTTCAATCCGAATAACATTAAGCTTTTAGTTCAAGATTCAGGTTTTGAAATTGAGAAAGTCTGGACTGCAGATAGCTGGGACTCATCAGTCTATTATTTTGGTATAAATAGCATTTTAAATAAAGTAAAAATATTTTTGGGGAAGAACTATCAAGATTGGATTCTTATTGACCAAATTCTAATTATCTTTTGTGCGATGATTTCTTATTTGATGAAACCAATCCATTATTTTTTTAAAACAGGATCTGAGATAATGATCATTGCAAGGAAAAAATAATGTTAAAATTAAGTTTTTTGTTAAAATTTCAGAAAATGTTACAGCATTTTAAATTTTTAAAAGGGGCAACCCATTTACTAAAAAAAATCCTTTTCTGGCCGACTTCTCCCTTTGTTGTCCAGTTCCTTGGAAATTTTTTTTTAAAGCTTGAATACACTGATATGCACAACGAAAATATTAAACTGACACAAGTAAAAAATGTATTAGTAGTACGTGTAGATTTGATTGGTGATATTGTTTTAACAACACCATTTTTCCGTGAACTAAGACGGAATTTGCCTGATGCATGGATTACTCTCGTCGTGAATCAAGAAACAAAAAATATAGTAGAAAAATGCCCTTATATTGATGAGGTTCTGTGTTTTAATTGGAAAGCCCCCAAATATCTGGCACCGTATGTAAGAATATGGAGGACATTAAAACTTTCCAAACACCATCTCTGGAAGAAACATTTTGATTTAGCAATTTTACCCCGCTGGGATACCGATTCATATCACGGGACATATTTAGTATATTTCAGCGGCACCTCCCGGAGATTAGGGTATTCGGAAACGGTAAATAATAACAAAAGACGATTTAACAGAGGATACGACCGTCTGCTCACGCACGCCCTCGATGATCGTGAGGTAAAACACGAGGTTGAACGAGGCCTGAACTTACTACGGTTTATCGGCGGAACGGTCCATGATGACCGTCTGGAATTGTGGCTCACAGAAGATGATGAAGTATATGCTAATAATTTATTACGGCTATTTCCCGTCCAAGCCCCTAACATTATTATAAGCATCGCTCCCTCGGCCAGTATTCCAATTAGAATTTGGCCTGTTTTCAACTTTATTGAGCTTGGTCAGTGGCTGGTGAACGAGTACCACGTTCGTCTTCTGCTGATCGGCGGGCCGGGCGAAGAACATCTGGGAGAGAAGATACGAAACCATCTTGGAGAATCTGTTATCGACATAATCGGAAAGACGACCTTACGTCAAACCGCAGCAGTGTTGAAAAAGTGCCTTCTCTTCATCGGAAACGACAGTGGTCCGATGCATATGGCTGCCGCTCTCGGTGTCCCGGTTCTGGAAATATCGTCGTTCCCAGTGAACGGTGATCCATTAGATGTGAATTCTCCTGCGCGCTTCGGTCCCTGGGGCGTCCCCCACAGGATAGTGCAACCGGAAAAACCAATCCCACCATGCCGAGATGGCTGTATTTCACAAGATGCTCATTGTATTCTTGGTGTGACAGTTGAACAAGTGAAAGAAGCTACTACTGAATTGCTGCTCAATATGAATAAATCTAAGATGGCTAAAATGAGCGGTCAACCTTTTAAATTAGATTTTCAGAGAGAAGTGAATGAATAAGATGAGATTAAATACGGTAATTTTTTTATAGAAAAGTATTCTTGATTAATAATAGATGTTTACATGGTTTAAATAGATAAGTAGGAAATGTAAATGTTTTTATTTCTCGTTGTAGTTTTTTTTCTTACCACATTACTTATAATAAATCCTAGAAAAATATTCATTCTATTTTTTGGGGGATTAATTCTTTTTTACTTTCCATTTCAGCAAGGCCTCCTCTTTACAGTTGGTGGCGCAAAAATATATTTTGGTGATTTGGTATTGGCATCACTTTTATTTTTTCTTTTGCTCAGACTTCTTGTTAGAGGGTTTGCTAATTTACCTTTACACAAGTCTACCATATTATTTTTATTGTTTTTCATCTGGGGTATTGTTGCAGTCATAAGAGGAATTCCAAGTTACAGTTATTCCGCTGTTGGCGAGGCGCGATGGTATATATTCCCAATGATTTATTACTTTTTTGTTATTACAATGTTTAAAAATAGACAAGAGATAAGGTACTTAATAAACTGGGTCATAAAGTTCATAGTAATTATGGTTTTTTTTCGTTTCATCGAGTTTTTTTCCTTTGGGGGTAATGAAGGGCTAGTAGGTCAAGCATCTTTTCGCTTTCTTAATTCAGTAGAAGCTTTGTTACTTAGTTTTCTTTTCGTTTCTATATACCTTTTTTTCATAAGTGGAGGAATTAAAAAACATAAGCCAACGGTTATTTTATTTTTAAGTACATTATTCGTAGTTCTTATTATAGGACAAGTGCGATCAGTTTGGGTGGCAATGAGTGTTGGAATAATAGCAGCTTATATTCTTCTTAAAAAAATTTCAATACGCGGAATCATCATTAGTATTGGCTTGCTTTCACTTACGCTTTTAGTGCCAATCATAGGAAATTTTATAGATGAGGATGTTTATGCAACTTTAGCGAGAAGTGCAATTTTTCTTCAAAATCCGCGAGAAGACCCAACTGGTTCTTGGCGTCTAAGAGGCTGGCGCCAAAATTTTGAGGAAGCAATGAAACAACCAATTTTAGGCGAGGGCATTGGAAGATATAGTGAATGGTTTGATGGTCATAAATGGCAGCGTGTTGCTGTCCATAATGGATATATCATGAATTTCTTGAAATTTGGACTTGTAGGGTTTCTTTTATTATTTATTGGACTTTTCTATTGGTATGCAGAAATGAGAAGATATGTGCGAGTAGAAAGCGACAGATATTATAAATTTATGGGGTATGCTATTCAGATCTGTGTTATTACACACCTTATTTACACACTTTTCTATGATTTTACAATATTTTTCTGGATTTTGCTGGCGGCTGGAACTATCTTGACTCTAAATTACAACTATAGTCATATAGTAGAAAGCTATAACCAAGAGGCTTTATCAAAATGAATCAAACGTACCCCAAAATTTCTATCGTTACACCTTCATTAAATCAAGGGCGATTTATTGAAGACACAATCCTGAGTGTAAAAAATCAGGATTATCCTAATTTTGAACATATCATCATTGACGGTGGTTCAACTGATGAAACGATAGAGGTGCTAAAAAAATATCCACATTTAATTTGGTTTTCAGAACCTGATAAGGGGCAATCAGATGCAATAAATAAAGGATTTAGAATGGCAGCAGGGGATATAGTTGGGTGGTTGAATTCGGATGACTATTATCTACCGGGAGCGTTCAATAGCATTGTACCCTTTTTTGCGAGAAATCCGGAGGCTGATTTGATTTATGGGGATTATAATATGGTAAATTATAATGGGAAAATTATTAAAGTAATGAAAGAGATAGAGTTTAATTTGAATATCATGTTGTATTACAGGTGTTACATCCCCACAACTTCACTATTCTTTAAGAGGAATATAATAGATAAAGGGCATTATCTTGATATAAGCTATATTTATTCTATGGATTTGGAATATTTTTTAAGATTGGCAAAGCTTGGCTATAGATTCTACCATCTTCCAGAAATTTTAGCTTCATTTAGATGGACTGGGATGAACAAGTCACGATTAGATATGAGTAGTATTTGGTTAGAAAGAGAAAAAACGCTTCTTAAATATGGGATAAGATTTTTCAAAAAAGAAAAATATAACCTTATTGTTTATAAAATCTTGAGATATTATTATATCTTTGTAAGAGTATGGATAAAATTTATCAAATCGAGATAGAGACTTTCATATGGAAATTGTTCATTTCTCAATATTTAAACCTCACCGTTTTAGAGGAGCGGGGATTTCTAAATTTTTATATGGTGTTTCTTCTGCTCAAGCCGCACTAGGCCATTCTGTGACGATTGTTTATTTATCAAATAAAGATGACTTCGAAGTTCCACCTGGTGTACAAGTCATAAGATACAAACCACATCCCTTGAAATTCTTTTTACCTAGGCAATTTTACAAAGATATATCGAGCGGCCTCTTAAAAATTGATTTCGGACATTTGCACTGCGGCTATATCCCCGAGAATTGGGTTGTAACAAAATTTATGAAAAAAAAAGCTATACCATACTCTATAACTCCCCATGCTGTCCTTTCCCCCATGGTGATAAAAAAAAACCATAGACTGAGGAAGGAAGTCTTTCGATATCTTTTTCAACTTCCGCTACTAAACAATTCTGTATTTATCCATGCTCTTTCACAGGGTGAAATGAATGACATTATAAAGTATGGTACAACTGCTCACATTGAAATAATCCCCCAGGGATTCGATATTAGTGAAGTACCAAAATCACTTAACACATCATGGTTATTGACACATTACCCTCAAAGTAGAAATAGTTTCAAAATAGTCTTTATGGGGAGAATTGACCCTGTGCACAAGGGGCTTGACCTACTTGTAGATGCCCTAATAAAAATAAAGATAAGATTCCCAGACATAACTTTCTTTTTATTCCTTATAGGTTCTAACTATACGGGAGGAAAACAGAAGATCAAAAAACAGATCAACAGCTACGGGAGTTACGGGATTTTTGAAAATATATTGTTTACTGGCTCCATCCATGGTATTGAAAAATATCATGCTTTATCAAGTGCGGATTTATTCGTCCATCCTTCGAGATGGGAAGGAATGCCTTTTTCTCTGATAGAATCTTTAGCATGTGGTGTGCCCTGTCTGGTCACTCCAGGCAGCAATGCGGCCGACTTAGTTGTGAAATATGATGCAGGGTTTGTCGCAGAACCTACGATAGGTTCAATAAAAGATAGACTCATACAGGCCATTCGCACCGATCCAAATGCGTTGCGTAGAAAAGGAGAAAACGCAAGAAGGTTGGTACTAACAGAATTTAGTTGGGAAAAAACCGCTCGGTTACTTTGTGAACGGTATGAAAAGGTACTCAAGAAAGGATATGATACAGTATGAAATACAGAATTCTAAATCGGGCTCTCTCAAATTTTACGATTGAGCAGCATATGGCCCGGGTTGAGCTATCTGAAGCAATAGCCCATCAATGGTTGGACTCAGGTATTCGTTATGCAGTCGTTAATGGACTCGAGAGATACCCAAGAGAAATGGGAAGGGATATTGATATTGTAATGGCGAAAAGTGATTGCGCCACTGCTATTAAAGATGCCATTTCTGTTTCCTATCGTCTTGGATGGAAAGATTTCCTTGTCCGCAACAACGCATATGGTCTTTATCAAGTGACTTTTGTTGGTGATAATATTTCTATGCAGTTTGACCTGACGTATAGTGACATAAATTGGTTGATGGGATTTGTCAACCAAATATCGATCGACAAAACGCTTGATGATTACCAAATGAAAGGCCCGTTCAAGGTCTCAATGTCAGGGACGGATTTAAAAGCCATCAGATGTCTTTATTATAGCCATCAAAACAAATTCGTTGAAAGATTGCCTTTCTGGATAGAATTACTTCAGAGCCAAAGAGCAGAGGCATATAAGAGTTTGTTTGGAGAAAAAATCTTCCGGGGCTTCCGGCGTGCAGTCTTTACTGGTCTCCCCGCTCTGCAAGAGTGGCAGAAGTCATTTCGTGTAAAGTTGCTAACACAACACCTTATAAAACACCCTATATCCTCTCTTATAAACGTTCTGACAAATATCAAAAGAAGAGTGTGTTTGTATATTAAAAACGCACCCCCTGTGATTGCCATAGTGGGTCCAGACGGCGTGGGCAAGTCCACCAATATCCGCATAGCCTCTGAGTGGTTAGGACGGTACACGCTGGATGTAGGGGTAAAGCACTGGAGGCCGGGACTTTTACCAAGTCTCGCTATGCTCGCGGGAAAGGAAAATCCACAGACGAACACGGCAGTAGCACCGCGAAGAGAAAAGGGCAACTTTAACACAATTAGACTATTATACTATTGGCTTGACTTCTTTCTGGGTCACTGGTTGAGAGATCATTATCCTCCAATTACCGAGTTTCACTTAATTCTTTATGACCGCTGTGCACTTGATATGTCAGTAGATCCGTTGCGTTATGGTCTTTCATCAAACAAAGGGACAATGCTTTTATACAGACTTATCCCAAAACCTGACATAACAATTATGTTATATGACAAAGTTGATCGGATTTATGAAAGGAAAAATGAACTTAGCAAAGACGAGATTGCGAGGCAAATAGAGGCTTGGAAATTACACTATAAAGAAGGTCGTATTGATACGATTCTTCATGTTTCCGGCTCTGAAGAGGAAATGGGGAAAAAATTAGGACAGGTTATTCTTGATTTCTTGGCTCAGTACTATAGCCTCAAAAAATGCGGACTCACTTAAATTTGGAGTTGCTGCATGAGATTCTATAATATAAAAATAAAAGGCGTAGATCGTCTTTCACTTCCCGTTGGATTGATTTCATTATCTAATGTTTTACATAATCTTTATGTTCCTCACAAATTACTTGCAAGAGTCTCCTGGATGATTATTCGGGTAGGGGCAAAATTTGGTGCAATTAAATTTTTTGCCAGTGAAAAGGATACGCCTTCAGTTCGCTTGGAAAATTTCAACTGGCAGGGCTGGATATCAGAAATAACAGATGTTTTAAAACAAAATAGATTAATACCTGCTTTTTATTTTCCACCGCAATTAGAGAGAAAAAAATATTCAGTTCTTCTCTTAAATAATGAAGGAGAATCTATTGCTTTCGCAAAAATTGCGCAGGATCCTGTATCTTATGCCGAAACGTTAAGAGAAAGAAATGCACTGTTATATTTTAATGACAAGAAATTTGCTACATTTGAAGTGCCAAAACTACTCCAGCACGGCAACTATAAAGGTTCATTGTATAATCTATTATCCCCAATTCCTCGAAACACAAGGACACCACCTTCAACTTGGGGCGACCTGTACCAACAAGCATGGCTGGAGCTAGTAACAACATCGTATAGAAACATAAAAATTGAAAATCTTTCATGGTGGCCTAAGGTAAAATTTCTTTTCGATGAGTGGGTTGAAGCAATTGAATTATTAGAAAAAGACGAACCTCTTAATGGTTATCGCTTTTATTTTGCCCACGGAGATTTTGCACCATGGAACGTAAGTATTGTAAATAAGAATCTATTTCTCTACGATTGGGAAAATTTTTCAGAAGAGGCTCCAATCTTCGCTGATCCACTCTATTTTATTCTTAGTACACAAATACTATTAAAAAATGACACTTTTATCATGTCGATTATAAGAAAGATACGAATGATTAGAAATCTTAGATTTATAGATATTGCTTTCTCAGATGTTACTCTTGCTTTACTATATTTTCGGATTAGTTTAGCTAATACAACTCTCATTAGTGTTTTAGACAAAGTGATCCGGGAAATAATTAGATCATGAAAATTCTTCAAGTTCATAATTACTATCAATTCCCAGGTGGAGAAGATAATGTTTTTCAAAACGAGAAAAATTTGCTTTTATCAAAAGGGCATGAGGTCATTGAATTTACAAGACATAATAAAGAAATTAAAAATTATAATCTTTTAGAGAAAGCTAAATTTGCCATTAATTCAATTTATAATTTTGAAACTAAAAAAATGTTCAACAAGTTTTTGAATTTTACGAAGCCGGATGTGGTACACTTTCATAATATTTTCCCTTTAATTTCACCTTCGGTTTATTATGCTTGCCGAGAAGCTGGCGTACCAGTTATACAATCTCTTCATAATCCTCGACTTTTATGCCCTTCAGCAACATTATATCGTAACGGACAAACCTGCGAAAAATGCCTTGGAAAGACTCTGCCATGGCCAAGTCTTCGCTATGCTTGTTATCGGAAATCATATATTCAAACCGCTGTTGTAACAGCGATGTTAATTTTTCATCGGTTGCTTAAAACTTGGCAAAAACAAGTTGATACCTACATTGTTTTCACAGAGTTTTATAGGAGAAAGTTTATTGAAGGTGGACTACCATCAAACAAGATAATCATAAAACCACATTTTATTCATCCTGACCCAGGCTTAACATCAAAAAAGAAGAGGAATTATGCCCTCTATATTGGTCGTCTCGATCCAGAAAAGGGGGTATTCACATTGCTGCAGGCTTGGCAGAAGCTGAAAATTGTTCCTTTAAAAATAAGAGGGGATGGCCGTTTGCTAACAGAAATACAATATTTCTTAAAGAAAAATCATTTAGAGTCCGTTGAGATTGTGGGTCGTCTCTCTAATGATGAATTAATCGTTTTAATAAAGGGAGCGAGGTTTTTAATTTGGCCCTCTGAAGGTTATTATGAAACCTTTGGGCTTGTTGCAATAGAAGCTTTCGCCTGTGGTGTACCCGTAATTGCCTCTCGGCTTGGAGTGATTGCAGAAATAGTGGAAAATGGACGAACGGGGCTATATTTTAAACCAGGTGATCCAGATGATTTAGCGACTAAAATTCAATGGGCAATAGAGCACCCAGATGAAATGAGAGAAATGGGAATTAATGCAAGGCGCGAGTATGAAGCGAAATACACTGCAGAGAGAAATTATAAATTACTTATGGAAATATATAAAAAAGCATTAAAACATTAGAATCATTCCAAGATATTTTGAGTGAATTACCCCGCCTACAAGGCGGGGCTTCCATCAAACAAATTTTGCTTACGTGGAGATTTCTCTTGTTCATGATGATATCGAATATATCTCCTGATTACTTCGGCGGTTACATTGTCTCCCTCTGTCCTTGCATAAGGATAACTTTTCATCCCCGTTTACAAAACGGGGTATTCAAGTTATAATTTTGCATAAACTGTATTGCTTCAGAATACGAAAACGGGTCTTAAATCGTTGATAAAAGCTCCACAGCGTTTTTATCTTATACTTATTTCCTGCCCAAAGCAGATATTTACATTCTTTGTCTATCAGATAGACAAGCGACACGTAGTGGTGACCGCCTCACCATTGGAACTCATCAGCACCAATGGCTGTAATTCCCTCAAAAGATAGATGTTTCCACTTCCATTCGACAGCCATCTCCACCGAACAGAATACCTCGTGCCATGTTGAATGGAAAGCACCGCGGACAAGAAAAGTAGTTTTGGCCACCCAGATAAAAACCAAGCGTAATTCGTCGTTATCGAGAGTTTATCTTCGATCCACGAAACCTTCTCAACTTTAACCCGGCAAGCCCGGACAGTTTACCCATATCATCACATCGAACTCCCTATTACAGCCTATCTGGCCCTGATGGGCGACAATTATATTCCCCTATTGACGACAATTAAAATTCCCGTTTTAAACCATGTGAAAATCTATATTTGAAATCTCACTTTTACCTATTAATAATATATGTTATAGTATAAATATCATATATTTTATATAAACTCTAGAGACTATGCCCCAAACCTGCAACAATTTAAAGAGAGTTTTTAGAATAGGAGTACAGAATGTAGGAAATGAACCCCGAAAATGCAACACTTAGCTTGGTATAAATTTGGTTGTATGGTAAGATGGAGTTAATTAACGTAATTAGCTTAAAAAAGCCCAAATCTATGACCAAAAACAACAACCAATTATCTATTAAGCGAAGGAGATTTAATGTCCAATTAAAGTTTCAATTAGCCATTGAGACAATCAGAGGTAATGTTTCTCAAATTGAATTATCTAGACAATACGACATCAATCAAAATTTAATTGGCAGATAGAGAAAAGAGCTCCTGAATAAAGGTTATCATATCTTTGAACAGGGAAAATCAGATGAAGTAGAAAAGAAAGTTGAGGAATTAGAGAAACTCATTGGCAATAAAGAAATTGAGATTCAGCACTGGAAAAATTAATCTGATGAAATTATTTGTTGTACAATATCCAGTAAGTTCGCTTGTTGGAATTCTCAAGATTAATCGGAGTACCTATTATCGGCAGAAATGCGTATTCTTAAATTTTCCGACACCTGATTCTGAAATTATCCGGCACCCTTAACATTTTTGGAGAGCGTCGCTTCGCTCCGATTACAAAGTGCCGGATAGATCAGAATAGGCACAGAAAGACAAAGTAGATTTCTCGGTGAACTATGAACATTTAAACGGAACAATAAAAGGAATCATTATCAAGCATCCTAAGTATGGCTACAGACGAATACTCTCTGCTTTAAACAAAGAAAACATCGTTTTGAGCCATAAAACCCTGAGAAAATTGCTTCAAATCTGGGGATTTAAGGGTTATGAATATGTCGGAGAATTGATTAAAATAAAACAATATCAGTTTGAGCAATTCCAGAAAAGGCAGACCTTCTGACAATCCGGAAATAGAATCCTTCTTTGGTCGTTTCAAAAATGAATGGAGAGAAGTCTTTGGGGAAGCTGAAAACCTTGAGGAATTGAAACTCCCGGGCGGCCAAACTATCAGCTATCACAATCACGACCGAATCCATTCAAAACTAAACGGCCAAAGTCCTGATGCATTAACAATTTAACCCAAAACTCACAACTAATTTATACTAAGAACTCGTTCTAAACTGTTTCAGGTTTGGGACACAGTTCGGTATATATATTAAATATGACTAGTAAAAGACACCTTCATTTTTTTCTCTCTTTGTTTTTGATCAATCTTTTTATAATCTATATTTTAGTGAATGTGATTTATTTTATACTAAAACCTGAAGAAGTTAGAGCCGCTTTATCTGAAGATCAATTTATATCTCTTACTGAAGATGAAAACAATTATATTATAGAAAACGAATATTATAAAGCATTTATTCCAAAAGCAAATGCATCTACTTCTCGAGGTATAATTCACCATCTTTATATTAAAAAAGATAATAGTCAATGGTCAAATAATTTAGTAAAAGAAGGTATTAATACTTATGGTTTAGGTTATCTTGAGGGATCGGGATTAGCTAACTTATCAGGAGGTTGTGTATTATCAGACAGTAATAATATAGTTTTAAGTATATTAGAAAATACTTCAACTACCATAAGAATTAGAGCTCGAGATGATAATTGTTATGGTACTGATTATATTATAGATTGGACATTTTGGGCAAAAAAACCGTATTTCCGGAGCGAGGCAAGCGCTGTTGTAATTGATGAAGATGGATTTTTAACCAATCAATTTCAGTTTTGTTGGATGATTAATAATAATTTAACCACTAAATGGTATGGAACTGACAAAGATGGTAATATAGCTCAATTTACTTCAATGAAAATTCAACAAATACATAGCCCTAAACTCAATACTTTCCCTTGGATTAATTGGCAGTTTACAGATGATAATGTAAGTCTTGGTTTAATATTTTCTGATATTTATGATTACTATGGTACAGTGGCTGAAACCGGAGATTGGAAATTTGAATATCAATTAGATTTTGAGTTAGGAAGTGGTGTTTTATCAAGTCCTATCACAAAAGGTTATAGACGAGCTGCCACTACTATTTATTATACTGCAGATCATGCTACAAACGAAACTATTAATAATTTTGCACAAAATCATTATCAGTATGCTTCAACAAGCATCAAACAAAATCCAATTTTACAAGCAGCCCAATATGTGAATGATCCTTATTATCAAAATTCTGGATTAGGCTCAGCATTAGTCAATTCTCCTTATTTTTTAGTAAGACAAAATACACAAAACATGCACTATGGAGATAAGAGACATCAATATGAAACATCCATTTATGCACCATTATATAAAGCCCAAAAGACAATACATAGTGGAGGTTATGATTTTGAGGATCAATTAATTTATTCTTTAAACTATAGTGATGCATCTACCACTTATGAATATGCTACTATAACTAATATTATTGCAAGTAATTCTGATTATGAAACTTCTCTTCAAATGCAGGGAACTGCTAATGAAGAAGTATCTTATAATACAACTTTTAAAACATGGAACGATAGTGATAAATTAAAAATTGAAGGTAGTGTTTCTAATGCAACAAGTTCTGCTTCAATTAAAGATATTTATGTTTCTTTAAAAAAGCCAGATTACACTTCACTTTTTTTTGAATGCGAAGATATTGAGTCTCCATATATTACTTTATCCCTTATAAATGATGATGGACTATGGACAAAATGGGATAATACTGATGATTCAGGAAGAACATTAATGTATTATGATAATAAGGAAACCGTCCCTGCTTTGGCTATTCCTCTTCCTATACCGGATGGGGAATATAATATAAAAGCTTATGTAAGAAAACGGACGGAGGGAAATATTATATATCGCTATTCCTTTGATAATTCGACATGGAACAGTTTCACAGTTCCAATAGCAGCCTCAGTCGGTACACATATTCAGAATTTAGGTGTTGGTACTATTACCAGCGGCGTATTTTATATTGATGATGATGATAGTGCTTCTTTTGGAGCTAATGGTTGGGCAGGATGGGATAGACTAGGTTTCCAACCAATTATTCATAATCTAAGCTTTAATACCTATAATGTTCGTTTATATGATGATATTTACGGGGAGATAGGTATAGCTGTTAAAGTTAATTCTCCGACTGATAATATTTCTATTGTAAATAATTCAGATATGCACGAAATACGAATTTATCTTTACCAAGAAGATACTGCTCAACCTTTAACCGATTTTGATTATCCATTTGATATTGAGATTTGGCCTCATAAAGGATGGTTAAGTGATGCTTCCGAGTTCACTTCTCTGCATTCGCAAGATAAACTAACTTATACCAGGCACGCATTTTATGTGCCAGATAGAATACACACTGGAATAACAAACACTATATATGCAAACGGAGTAATTAGTTATTCAACAGAACCATATAATAGTTCCTCAGAAATCAATATGGTTGTTACTCCATCATCTGGCTCAGTTGATGTTGCTATAAACACCTGGAATACTTCGGGCACTTATTACAAAAAATGGACAGAAACAGCTACAGGAACTCTTTCAGTTGCTCACACGGTAGGAGATCTAAAAACAGATACTTACTATACGGTAAAAGTTGACGGAACACGCTACAATACATATCTTTCAGATGATTCCGGCGAAATTTCTTTCACGTACACGGGAGCGTATTCAGACCATATTTTTGAAGTAGAAGAAGACACTGCACCGTCAGCTTCTTTTGATCTTTCTTCTCCTTATGACAATACCAGCACACACGATACTACGCCTACTTTTAGCTGGAACGCTTCAACTGACCCAGAATCAGGATTGGCAAAATATCAACTATACATCGACGGGATTTTAGACAGAGATGATATCAGTTCCAGCACTACGTCGATAACGCCCAGCCAATCCTTGCCTTGCGGAAGCCATACCTGGTATGTCAAAGCAGTTGACAACGCGGGAAATTCTATTCGATCAAACTCGACTTTCACGGTAAATATCGTTTGCGGATTTACACAGGGACAACCGATTACTAAAAAACCAATCTCTACGATGACAGTCGCAGAAATCAGAGCAAAAATTACTGAAATTACGGAAGCGATTTTTCAACTTAAGCTCCTTTTGTCTGAAGCGGAAAAAACCAAGAAAACATACGAAGGAATTCCGTCTGATTTCACACTTGATAAAAATCTTGAGTATGGCCAAACATCAGATGAAATTAAATATTTGCAGATCATCTTAAAACAGGAAGTCGGGCCACCGACTTATCCGGAAAATGTCCCGGCTACCGGCTGGTTCGGTCCAATAACAAAAAGCTCCGTGATTAAATTCCAGGAAAAATATGCTTCTGATATTCTTGCTCCTTGGAATCTAACAGAAGGCACCGGCTTTGTAGGCAGAACCACCCGGGTAAAGTTTAACGAATTGATAAATCAGTAGAATTAGTTTTATACTACTCTTTCTGTTAAGCGGTCTATGACCGCTTTTATTGTCAGATAAGATTCTCCGTCCAAAATAATAGTTTCTGGTGCGTGTTTTTTACCTCATCAGCAGCATCTTGCGCGTTTCTATAAATCCCTCCGTTGCCAAACGGTAGAAATAGACGCCGCAAGACAATTAAAATCTTATTCTTTGATTTGATAGCTTACCAGTTCCATAGTATAAAGTAGAATTGTCCTTATATTCTTTGCGTCAATTATGTTTCCATTTTCATCATGCCACCACCGTACACCCTCATAGTCACTATTCTCAGTATATTTTACCACACCAATCGAGCTAAACCACTGATTCGTGGAATATATTATTTTACTTTCAGATTCGTCACGTGTGAAATGCCGCACAATCCGAAAAGCCTCAAAGTTTCCTGCGGGAACAGATATTTCATCAATAGCTTCAACCACTTTCTTCCCCAAAAATGTGGGATCAAGACGAAAATAAGCCCATTCTTTACCAACCTTTAAGGGAAAGACCAAAACATTAACAGGCCACTCATCTGGTTCATCCTGATTGGAGACTGAGGATATTTTATTAAGTTGTGCAGTAATAGGATCGAGGCCTGTGTTCGTACCTGAAGCTACACCGAGGAGTGTATCCCCTTTTACCGCGAACCATGTTCCCATGGTTCCAGTTCGACCGCTGTCCGGTCCGCTCACAATATGATGGGTGGTTTCCATTCGAAAGGCGTCAACTCCTAATACCTGCTCCATCGCTGTAATTTTCCATAGCACATTTACATCCCAAGAGGTAACAGTTGTATCCGGGGGATTGAACCATATTGTTGTTTCCTCGCCTCGAAGATGGTACACCCATTGGTTACCAACAACAAGAGGAAATCCATTTTTATTGAGTATATCCGTGTCTTTCTGATTATTATTAGAATCCAGAGGATTTTTATCGGAACATCCAAAAAACAAAGAAAAACAAATAATTTCCCCCAAAATTATATCCGGTTATCAAGTTTAATAAGCAATCGTACTTTTCGTTAGCGGTTAGTAATATGTTATTTTCTTCATGTTCCCCTATTACAGGGGATGGAGTCAAAAGGTCCAGGATTGAATTTCACTTTTGGGCGACGATTATCGCCTTTTGCTGACTTAACTGGATAACCAGAAAATTATAAGAATCGAGGTGAACAATCCTCTTCTCATTAGCTTTTTCATTTCTTTTCACTCCTCGAAGAGAAACTGATTTGCTTCCCCTAATCACTTTTTTAAAAACTTGCCCAAACCGGCGCTGAAGTATCTCGTTTTTTGTTATTTGACACTATTTCATCAACATCATCTTGCGTGTTTCTATAAATCCCTCCGTTACCAAACGGTAGAAATAGACACCGCTCGGGAAACCCGTAGCGTCCCACGTTACCCGGTAACTGCCAACTTCTCTTTTCACGTCAACCAAGGTGACTACCTTCTGACCGAGGGCATTGAATACTTTCAAAGTGACATATGCGTTTTCAGGAAGCGCGAAGCTGATCTCTGTTGCCGGATTAAAAGGATTGGGGTAATTCTGGAAGAGGGCAAATGCTTTAGGAATATCAGATTCTTTTTCAAGATCTTCAACAGAAATTTCTTCGTCCATGGTAAAAGTATCTCCTGAGGTAAATGTCTTTTCTGGCGTACCATCCCCGTCAAGATCTACATGAACGGTGACACCTTTCTCACCTTGAGAAAGAGCTTGCCAATCAATTGTGTACTCATGAATTGCATTAGTTGTGGTAGGAATGTCAGTGCCAGTAAAGGTAGTAGCCGCCCCATTTTTAATGGAAACTATGTCTAATACATAAGTTCCTTCAGCTGTCCCTGATAATTCGTAGCGATACGTATCAGTTGGAAAGAAAGTTGTAACTGTCCCATCACAATACACTGATCTTGAAATTCCGTGTTCTACCTGCCCATTTATCAGGCCTGTAGTCTTTCCTTGTAAATCATAAACCCGGAGTTCAACTGGACTTTTCACCTTCGCCTGTTCTAGATTGATTGTCTTTTCTAACTCATTCAGAATGCGAATGGCAATTTCTTCTGAGACCTCTTCTTCAATTTCAACTCCACATTCCTTTATGGCTTTTGACAACAGGAATAGGACTTGTTCATTATTATGAAAGGCTTCCTGTAACATAGGGAATGTAATCCTACCTATCCTGTTATTTGTGTAGTCTGCAATTGTCCTATCACCGAGATCTTTGAATTTCACTTGGTTAAAAACCGTCGTTACTGCTGCCTTTATTATAGCATTCTTGGTAGCTTCCTCTTCACCAACAAGTGTACGATCAACAGCATAGTCTACTCCAATGTAAATGTAGTCAGCAACCTTAGCAACTGCAGGATTGGTAACACCCAGCCCAAACTTTACACTAGCCTCGCAGCCATCCTTTATTCCTTCTGCTAATATCTCTCCTACCTGCAAATTGTTGTCGAAGACCTCAGTTGCTGCACAAAAACTCATTTCCGACAGCCTATCATAGGTATAAGACTTCTGTAAATATTTCTCGGCACTTACGATGTCATCTCTATCTAAAGAATTTCTTGCATCGATTAGAGCTTTAAAGCTCAAGGAACCATAGTCAATACCTGCTTGATATAACTCATCGTATTTTTCAGTTAGATGTGTCCGTGTTATCCACGATGTAAACTCTGCCCAAACAGTAGTGACTGCGCTTATAAATGAATTGGGATCAAGGAAATAAGGTGGATATTTGACTTGGCATTTTAATTTATGGTTGATTCTATCTCTTAATTTAGAAACCATATCAGGTTCTTCAAGAACAATGATGTTATTCGATTCAAAATATTTACCTGCAATTTTACTATCATCTAAATCACCATTTCTTGAATTGTATTCCTTAAAATCTTGATCAATACCCATTTGTTTCATGACTAATCGTTCAATTGGCATAGTATGCGAGTCTCTACTCCCCACACCATTCCATAGATGAAAATGTAAATGTGGTCCTGTAACATCACCCGTATTACCACTTTTCGCGACAATTTCACCCTGTTTAACAGGACCGCTTTTAATTATTATTTCGCTAAGGTGTAAATATACTGTTGTGAAAATTTCACCTGTCGGCACAGTATGTTCAATTGCTAATTCTTTTCCTCCGGCACCACTTGTGTCATCATCATACCAATTAACAACACCATCAGCGGGAGCAAGCACATTACTCCCTATAGGCAAGGCAATGTCAATAGCATAAGTATTATCCCAAGTGCCATGATCAAAATGACTTGCTGAACCATTATTACCCTGCGTTATTTTAAATATTCCTTCACAAGGAGCTTTAAATAAAGGGGCATTTCCATGCCCGGGAACAAAGGTGTATACCCTATTGTCCTTTGTCGCTACTGCAATCATAGTTCCATCAGTTGAGATTGCCACATCCTCAAGTTTATCAATCTCAGATGTCCACAGGAGATTCTGATGGCGGTCAAAGAGATACATAGTGCAATTAGTTGCTGCCGCTATATAGGTACCGTCGCCTGAAACAGAAACCCCATTAATAGCTCCTGTATTGTAGCTCCAAACAAATCCTTGGTCACGGTCAAAGAAGTAAAGGCTATTATCTTTCCGATTTCCCGCAGCTACATATTTCCCGTCAGATGATATTGATACAGAATGTTTACCGCTCCCCAGCCAATCCGTACCCATTACATATTCTTCCCATAAAAGGTTACC
>CAYXJR010000064.1:0-24926 GCA_964465145.1 uncultured Porphyromonadaceae bacterium
CACTTATATTCATTCGCGGTTGGTGTGCTATTTATTGCTCATGGATATTTCATAGCCTATTCAACAACCAGACTTAATCCGGCGAAATGAAAAAATCATTTTTAATATTTATCCTTCCACTGTTTCTGTTAAACTGTACAAAGAAAGTAAATCCGGCCATTAGCAAAATCGATATACAGGGACATGAGGTTAATCTGCTAAATTATTCTGAGCTGGCGGAAAGTCAGGAAATTAAGTCAATTTGCAAAATTATATTATTTATTATATAGTAATTTACAGGTGAGTTCAATTCTAATGATCAAATATTCAATCCTGGGAGATGCAAATTTTGGGATCCCTCGAATTTCATATCTTTGTTAATATCAACCTAAATATCCCAGCAATGAAAATATCTTTATGTCTTATTATTTTTTCATTACTTGCCGGCTTTTCAGTACAAGCCCAGGAAATGAACAGGAAAATTATTGATGATCGTTACGACAAGGAGATCCTTATCGGTTACTGCGATCGGGATGGACTGCAGGATGGTGAGTTTGGAGAGTATTTCAACCGGGAATACAAAGGATATTCACCCGATTCAAAGTTGATTAAAAAGCTGCGTAAACAAAAGAAGGATTATACCATCGTTGTGGTTATGGGTACATGGTGCGGCGACAGCCAGGAACAGGTCCCCAGGTTTTACAGGATACTGGATGAGGCAGGGATAAAAGACAAATCCATGAAAGTGATTTGTGTAGATGGACAAAAAAGCGGGAGGGATGTTTCACTGGAGAATTACGATATCGAGCGTGTACCTACCTTCATCTTTTACAGGAATGATAAAGAGATCGGGCGTATAATTGAATCCCCGGAGCTCTCCCTGGAGGAGGATTTTTACGATATTGTTATAATGTAGGGACGCATAATTTGTCCATATATTTCACATTTATCCGAAATTGCACATTAAATGTCGAACGGCAAATTAACACAACAATAACAGGAGGTTCTTTATCCCTCTATCCGTAATAAAGCCGCTGATCAGCCTCGCCGGAGTAATGTCAAAACCTTAATTGGCTGCCAAGGGTGTATTTAATACAAAATATAGTCTCGCTTACCCTGTATTTGTAACATTTTATTTGTATATTTACCATGGATTTGATACAAATGACATGGTTTTTACAAGAAAGATTTATCAGCAACTATTAGACTGGAAAGATTCAACCCGGCGTAAGCCACTGGTATTAAGAGGTGCACGGCAAGTCGGAAAATCAACAATAGTCAGGGAATTTGGAAAGGAATACGATTTTTTCATTGAATTAAACCTGGAACGGCTGCAAGATTTTAATCTTTTTGAACAAAACGATGTTAAAACGATCATTGAAGCAATATTGGTAAGAGAAAACCTGTCAATAAAAAGTGATTCTTTATTGCTCTTTATCGATGAGATTCAGGAATCTCCGAATGCAATAAAACTTCTTCGGTTTTTCTATGAGGATTTCCCCAATCTGCATGTAATCTGTGCAGGATCTTTACTGGAACATGTTGTGAAAAATATATCATCATTCCCTGTTGGCCGGATACAACAATTAGTTCTTCATCCTTTTGATTTTGAAGAATTTTTATGGGCAAAGGGAAAAGAGAATATAGTTGAGCTCTTCAAAGAGATTCCAATTAAAGAACATTTTCATGATATTATTCAAAACCTTTTTCATGAATATGTAATTATCGGAGGCATGCCTGAAGTAATAAAAACATATATCGCTACAAATACCTACACTGAACTTGGAGATGTTTATCAGGAAATATGGCAGACTTATAAAGATGACGTTGAAAAATATGGTCGAAA
Source organism: uncultured Porphyromonadaceae bacterium (assembly GCA_964465145.1). GTDB lineage: Bacteria > Bacteroidota > Bacteroidia > Bacteroidales > UBA12481 > JAUVKA01. The sequence continues at coordinate 1,826 of CAYXJR010000064.1, forward strand.
CAATACAGAAAAAAGAGTACTTCGACACATAATGGAAACTGCTGCCCATGAAAAAGACCGAATCACGATGGCTGGGTTTGGCAATTCCAATTATAAAAGCCGCGAAGTAGGGGAAGCCCTCAGATCACTTGACAAATCGAGGCTCATTCAATTGATCTATCCGACAATAAGCACTCAGCCGCCTCAGGATATCGATTTTACCAGGAAACCAAGATTGCAATTTTTGGATACTGGCTTGCTGAATAATATTTTGGGAAATCAATCTCAATTGATCGGGCTCAAAGATTTGAGCGATTTTTATCGGGGAAAAATCATCCAGCATGTTGTATTCCAGCAATTGCAATCTCAATCCACATCTCTTGGTAGTAATTTGCATTTTTGGGTACGTGAAAAAGCAAATAGTAATTCCGAGGTAGATCTTATATACCAACATGGTCAATATTTGATTCCTATTGAAGTAAAATCCGGCCCCCAGGGTCGACTTCGTTCACTTCATCAATTTATCGATCGAACCAATCATCATTTTGCTGTTCGTTTACTATCCAATAAACTGTCAATTGAAAAAGTTTCAACCCCTGGTGGTAAACCTTATACCCTATTAAACTTGCCCCACTACCTTTCCACTCGAATCCCTCAATATATCCAATGGATGCTTAAGGAAGATTCTTAAGGCAGAGACGCATGATATGCGTCTCTCTACAAAATTGTTTTAATGCCATTTTCGGTGATATAGCCGGATATCAGCCTTGCCGGAGTATTGTCGAAGCCGTAATTGGCCACAGGAGTATTATCCGGCACAATCGAAATATTGATAACAGATGACTGATTACTAACATCTGACATTTGACATCCGTCAACCATCCTAACCTCCTCACCGGAACGTTCTTCGATAGGTATATTCCCACCTGAAGGTGTATCAGGATCATAACTGGAATAGGGCATGGCCACGTAAAATGGCACATTATTGTCCTTAGCAGCAAGCGCTTTCAGATAAGTGCCGATCTTATTAGCCACATCACCATTGGCCGCCACCCTGTCGGTGCCAACGATCACCATGTCAACCATACCATTCTGCATCAGATGGCCTCCGGTATTGTCGGTAATGAGTGTATATGGCACACCATGAGCGCCTAACTCATAGGTGGTAAGTTTTGCCCCCTGGTTGCGGGGCCGTGTCTCATCCACCCAAACATGCACAAGGATGCCCTTGTCATGGGCCATATAGATCGGTGCCGTGGCCGTTCCCCATTCCACACAGGCCAGCCATCCGGCATTACAATGGGTGAGGATATTCACCGGCTCACCATTCTTCCTGCCGGCAATCTCTTCAATCAGAGGAAGGCCATACTCGCCAATGCTGCGACAGCCGGCTATCTCTGAGCTTCTGATCTCAAGTGCTGCTTTAAGTACATGAGAACTGCCGGTCAGGTTTTGTTTATCTTTTAATGTATTTACTGAATCAATCCCTTCAATCATCTTATTTACTGACCATTGCAGGTTGATAGCTGTGGGCCTGGTGCTGGTCAGCATCTTTGCCGCCTCCCCGGGATCAACTCCTTCCCCGTAAGCAAGCCACATACCAAAAGCCGCAGCCACACCGATCAGTGGTGCTCCTCTCACCTCCATGTTATTAATGGCCCGCACAGCATCGTCAAGGCTCTGCAGCTCGCGAATCCTCAGCTCCCAGGGAAGCTTCGTCTGGTCGATGTAGAGGACCCTGTCCTGTTTTTCATCATACCAGATAGCAGTGTGTGATATGTTGTTTATGTTCATTTTTTCGTTCCCTTTTACCTGTGCAATCGATGGACTAGCACAAGGCCAGTCCCTACGGAAATCCTTTCGTCCCTTATCTCTTTAAACTTATTTCTTTTGCCCTACTTTTGCCCTCTGCCCTCTGCCTTACTTTTGCCCTCTGCCTTCTGCCTTACTTCTGCCCTCTGCCCTCTGCCTTATTTTAGAGGTCCGCCAGGACCTCTAAAATGGTGTGTTCCTCATCCACCAGCATCACTTCAAACCCCAGCTTCCTGGCTGCTTCTATATTTTCCTCCCTATCGTCGATGAAAAGGCTTTCTTCAGGTTTCATTCCTGAATGACTGACCATCCTAAGGAAGATCTCAGGATCTGGTTTACGGGCCTGCATCTCGTGGGAGTAATAGGCTTTTTTTACAAGCTGGTCCAGATCAGGGATTCCCATAGTATCGTACAGCAGCTCATTATAATGCCTGCAATGGATTGCGTTGGTATTGCTGAGGATGAAGGTATTGTATTTCAATGCCAGCTCCTGCACCCTGGCGATACGTTCGGGGGGAAACCCTACAAGTAGGGCATTGAAAGCCCGATCAAGGTCATTATCACTGCCTGAATAGCCTGTCAGAAGCCTGAATTGACTTCGGAATCCTTCAGGAGTGAATTCCCCGGTCTCAAGAGCCATAAAGAGTCCAAGCACCTCCGGATGCTCGTTAAAATGGTATGCCTGATTTTTGTCCAGAGCATCAAAAGCATCGTAGGTCCTTTTAAAATCAATGTTCAGGAGTACTCCGCCGAGGTCGAAAACAAGGTTCCTGATCATAGCTTTATTGGTTCCTTTGTTCATTTTGCCCTGCATGAGTTCTGAGCCATTATTTGGAATTCTCAATAATCTTAATAAGCTCAAGTATGGCCTCCTCCTCCGGCACATTCTTCTTCACCAGCTCTCTTCCCTTATACAGACTCACCAGTCCGGGACCTGCACCTACGTACCCATAATCGGCATCGGCCATCTCGCCGGGGCCGTTAACAATACATCCCATTACAGCTATTTTCAAGCCTGTAAGATGACTGGTAGCCTCCCGGACCTTTTGTAATCCTTCCTGCAGTTTGAATGTTGTACGCCCGCAGCCCGGACAGGCGATATAATCTGTTTTGGTTATTCTGGACCTCGAGGCCTGAAGTATGTTGTAAGCCACAGGGATCTCATTTTCTGGCTCTTCCGTCAACGAGACCCTGATAGTATCACCTATGCCATCCACCAGTAAGGAACCAATACCTATGGCTGATTTGATCCTACCGTCCTGTCCGTCGCCCGCCTCTGTAACACCCAGGTGGATAGGGTAATCCATCCCCTCCTCATCCATCATCTGCACGAGAAGCCGGGTTGCTTCGCACATCACCCGCACATTTGAGGATTTAAGTGAGAGGACAATATCATGAAAATCCTCCGCCACACACACCCTCACTGCCTCCAGGGTGGCCTCCACCATACCAAGCGGGGTATCTCCATACATCTCCATGATTCGCTCCGAAAGAGAGCCGTGGTTCGTCCCAATGCGCAAGGCCGTCCCATATTCCTTGCAGGTTTGCAGGAGGGGGAGCATAACTTCTCGAAGTTCGGGGGGGAAGGGGGATGTTGGATGTTGGTTCTTGTATCTTGTATCTTGTATCTTAACCAGGTTCCCCGGGTTGATCCTCACCTTATCCGCCACTTTCGCCGCCGCGATGGCAATCTTTGGAGAAAAATGTACGTCGGCGATAAGTGGTATGTTGAATTTAGAGTACCCCCCTGTATCCTCCCGGATCAAGTCCGGGACAGGCTCCCTAGCCAGGGGGGAGGGAGCCAGAGTTGTGCTTTTAAGGTCGACTAGTCTTTGTTTGATCTCCGCGAGATGCTCCACATCCTTCATAGTAGGCACGGTGATCCGCACATACTCCCCGCCAGCCTCTACGATACGCCTGATCTGCTCCACCTGTCCGTCGATATCCGAAGTAGGCAGGTTGGTCATCGACTGCACGCGGATGGGGTGCTCGCTTCCCAGCGGCACCCCTCCGATATTAACTGTTCTTGTTTTTCTTCTGTACATTAATTTATCTTCTCTACCCTTTTTGCTTGATCAAAAAGGTAGCCAAAAAATCATAAACAAAACAAACCTTTTACCCACAAGGCCCACACCGGCCCGGTGTTCTGTTTTGGCCACCACACAATTTATTGTCACTCGTCACTTGTCACTCGTCACTATTTCGTCAGCTCCTGAAAAACTTCCTCCAGGCTTTTTTCTCTTTTGGCCAGCTTCAAAACTGTTACCTTGTTTTTTACTGCCCACTGGAAGATATCGGAGCGTATATCACGGTTTGGTTTGCCTTCGAGAAGGAAGTGCTTCCCATCGATTTTCTTAACTTTCACCACCCCGTGAATCTGTTTGAGGGCATTGCCGCTTATATCATTTTCAAATTCTACTTCTATAGTCTGGAAGGCATCCAGGTTCTGGCTCTGTATCTTCTCGGTGGGGTCATCGGCCACCACTCTGCCCAGGTTGATGATTATCACCCTGTCGCATATAGCCTGCACCTCCTGCATGATGTGGGTAGATAACATCACTGTCTTGTCCTTGCCCAGCTCGGCAATAAAACTTCTTATCTCCACTATCTGGTTTGGGTCCAGGCCAGAGGTGGGCTCGTCGAGTATAAGCACATCGGGGTCATGTATCAGTGCCTGGGCCAGCCCAACGCGCTGCCTGTAACCTTTAGATAAAGCCCCTATCTTCTTATGCTTCTCCAAATCCAGCCCCACCATACCAATCATCTCATCCACCCTCTTAATCAATCCTTCCCCCTTTTCCCTTCTGCCTTCCTGCCCTACTTTTGCCTTCTGCCTTACTTTTGCCCCCGGATCCAGTCCGGGGCAGGCTTTCTGCCTTCTGCCTTCTGCCTTATACAGGTTGGCCACCATCTTCAGATATTCCCTCACGTACATATCCAGGTACAGGGGGTTATTCTCCGGCAGGTAACCGATCTTACGGCGGATCTCCAGAGAGTGCTCGAGAGTATTCATGTCATTCACCCATACTGATCCTTCCGACTGGGGGATGAAACCGGTGATAATCTTCATCATGGTGGATTTTCCGGCACCATTCGGACCAATAAACCCCACCACTTCACCGGTATTTATGGTAAAGGACACATTATCCAGGGCCTTCTGCTTCCCATAAATCTTGCTAATATTCTCAACCTTGATCGACATCTATAAATACTTTTTTTCTGTACCGACAAAATCTTCAGCCAGTATTTTTTATTAACCAAATTTTTTCAATACAAATATAGGAAGATTCATCAAGCAGTTAACCAGATGCGGCTGGCATTATTGTTTTTAAAAGAGCCGGTAATAGCAATAAATTGATTTGGTAACTAGTTTATTTTTATGTAACCTTGCTAGTCCACGATTTATGTGGAGATAATTATATTCCGATATATTATCTATCTTTAAGGTGGTTCTTGATTGCCCGTCTTTTAGGCTCCCAACCTAAAAGACGGGTTTTTTCAGTAGGATGTTAAGCCGATGAAAAAGCCGGCTGAATTAACATCTACATCAACTCAGCATTACGCAACATTAGGCTCTCCATCAGGCTGATGAAATGTGAATTACGCAGCAGCTTCTTCATTTGCTGAAGATGCAAAGCGTCATGGGCATCTGAGCAGGCGAAATCTATCATATTGTTTTTAATGAGTTTCTCCGCAGCCTTTTTTACCATGCCGCTATACAAGCCTGTGAGAGAATTCATGTTAAGCTGGAAAAGTACTCCCCGGTCTCTAAGGGCATGATATTTCCTGAAATCGTTATAATAGTATGGATAACGCTCCGGATGGGCAAGAATAGGATTATAGCCTGCGGCCTGCACAGCGAAAATGATCTCCTCTATAGAAAAAACCGGCTCTTGAAAGGGCAATTCCAGTAGCAGGTAATTCCTTCTTCCAAAGGGGATAAGCTCCCCCTTTTCCATGCGGCCGCGGAACTCAAAATCAAGATGATATTCAGCCGTGGCCTCAAGCTCCAGTGGGAGATTATTTTCCGTGATAACCTCCCTCAGGTGATGCATCTGCCCGAGGATGATATCTTTGGTGTTGGGATAGAGGGCAGTGATAACATGGGGGGAGGCAATTACTTTTTTAAAACCAAGCTCTACCCATAGGTGCAGCATTTTCAAGGATTCTTCCAGGGAAGGCGAACCATCATCAATCCCGGGAATCACATGGTTGTGAAAATCCACTGCCAGGGCCGAAAAATCAACTAAGGCTTCTTTACGTTTTCTGAAGAGAGACATGCTGCAAAGATAAGAAAAGCCTGCCAGCGGTCCATGCCTAAGGTTGAGCAGAAAATGGTGAAAGAGATACCTTCAGACATGCATGGGGGGATTAGCTAAAAAAGGGGATGCGGGATGCGGGATGCGGAATGCGGAATGCGGGTTGCGGGATGCGGGATGCGGGATGCGGAATGCGGGATGCGGGATGCGGAATGCGGGATGCGGGATGCGGAATGCGGAATGCGGAATGCGGAATGCGGGTTATAGAGGGTATCTTTCGTCTTGTATCTTGTATCTTGTATCTTGCATCTTGACATTCGTCCCCATGTCCCCGTTAACAATCGTGATTAAACCAATAATCCTTGGCTGTGATCTCCGGATCGCCAATATCGATATTTTTCAGATAGGGATGATAATCGCCTGTCAGCCCCACAGGCCTGGCGTTTCTTATCTCGTGGACTATTTCTATGCTGGGCTTGGATTCAGCGACTGTAAATCCCCTGCCTGCCAGAATCTCCTCGTATGAGCGGGTGTGCAGGTCGGTGAAGCCGCTGCTGAATTCTATCTCATCCCCGTCAACCTTAATGGAGCGGAAAGTCCTCTGTCCCCCCTGGCATATGGCATCCGGCACATCCTTATAATCGACGCTCATGAACCAGCGAACCCTGGCTTTTTCCAGCTGCAGGAATCCGGCAGCTTTATTATGCTTATGGATGTGAACAACATTTTTGCTTGCCGGTCCGAAAATCCAGGTGAGCATATCAAAAAAATGCACCCCGATATTGGTAGCAATACCGCCCGATTTCAGGAGATCAGCCTTCCATGAAGTGAAGTACCAGTTTCCCCTCGAAGTGATATAGTTCAGGTCGATATCATAAACCTTATACGCCGGCCCCTCCTCAATGCGTTTCTTCAGGGCAACAATATCGGGGTGCAGACGAAGCTGGAGTATATTGTAAATAATATGATCATACTCCTTCTGATATTGGTCAAGCGCATCAACATTCCATGGGTTCAGTACTATAGGTTTCTCGCAAATGGCATGGGCCCGGCTCCGTAGGGCAAACCTTATCTCACTGTCGTGCAAGTAATTGGGAGTGCAGATTGATATAAAATCAACCCCCCTCCCCTTGTGCCGCAGCTTATCCAGATGCCGGTCGAAGCGCTCGAACTCCACGAAAAAGCTGGCCTCCGGGAAGTAGGAATCAAGCACTCCCACGCTGTCGCTGGTATCCATGGCGCACGACAAGCTGTTTCCGGTCTCCTTAATCGCCCTCATGTGGCGAGGGGCCACGAAGCCGGCAGCCCCAATGATAGCAAAGTTTTTCATGTAAGAATGGTTTGGGCTGTAAAGATAGTAAAGAATACTTAGTTGTAGGTTGTAGGTTGTCAGATGACGGATAACGGATAACAGATAACAGATAACGGATAACGGATAACAGATAACAGATAACGGATAACGGATAACAGATAACGGATAACAGATAACAGATAACGGATAACAGATAACGGATAACAGATGATTCTTGTAGGTTGTAGGTTGTAGGTTATTTCGTCCCTAGTATCACCCTCGGAGCAGAAGTTATCGCAAAGGCCAGGCCAAAAATCAGAAATCCCAATCTTATGTCGCCCCAGTGCCGAAGTGAAAAAGCGAGTAGGAAAAGTGCAGTATTAATTAAAACAATAGAGGTAGAGGCCTGCCAGTGACTCATCCCCAGCCTGAGCAGGTAATGATGAAAATGATGGTTATCAGCATGAAAGGGAGATCGGCCCCTGGCTATCCGGAAGGCAAATACCCGTATAGTGTCTGCAATAGGGATAATCATTACTGATACTACAAGCATGGGCAAGGCATTGGCAAACAGCAAGCTGTCAGTCGGGAGTTCACAACAGAGTATCTTTACTGATAATATGGAAAACACCAGGCCAATAAGAAGGGAACCTGTATCACCCATGAACAGCTTATATTTTTTTCCAAATACATTAGAAAGGTAAAAGGGGATCAGTCCGCCCGCCAGGGCAAAAGCCAGTACCGCATAATCATATCTCTGAAGAAAGGCCAGCCAAAAACCAAAAACCAGGGAGATCTGTATTCCCAGCCCAGAGGCCAGGCCATCAATTCCATCGATCAGGTTAAAGGCGTTTATCAGGGCCACAAATACCAGCAGAGTGAACAAATAGCTGACAACAAGAGGCAGCTCCCCTATTCCCAAAATCCCATGGAAAGTAGAAATCCGAACATCCGCCAGAATAACGACTAACAAGGAGGCCACAATTTGCCAAAACAGCTTTGTCCGGGGCTTGATACTTACAATATCATCTTCGAGGCCATTAAAGAAAATTATCAGGGTTGCAGGGATAATAAATTGAAATTCATTGCTAAATCCATCTTTTACAAACAAACTGGTACTTATTATCAGGGATGCAAAAATGGCAATACCTCCTAAATGTGGAACTACTCCGTTATGACAGGTACGTCCGTTTGGTTTGGCAACCAGGTTTTTGGCCCTGGCCACACGAACGATTGGAGAAATAGCGATTTTGGCAATAAAAGCTGCCATAAGAAAGCTAAAAAAAATGTCCCAGTTCAGATAGGTAAATATCAGATGAAAGTTCATTTTTAAATTGGTTAACCCCTGCCATAAAGAAGACACACCTGCCAAACGATAATCAAAAAATGGTTTTAATAGGTACTAAACACTTCAAAGATATAAATAACACCTTAAAAAACAAAATGGGGATATGGGGAATGGGGAACAGGTAGCGGGAATTGCCAAGGGTTGGCTGGAGCCCAACCCTTGGCTTGGACCAATTATTCTCTATTATCTTGTTTCTATCTTCTAAAAATCGTAATAAAAATTCTGCACGGAGCTCCGTACTCCAAATTGAAACATCAGATCATGTTTGTCTTTTAGTTCTGTGACCTGGTGACGATCAGTAAGCTTTAAAAAGATGTTGAAATTCGACGCAGGATTGACCAGATAGGAGGCGGTCAGCATCTTGTAGGTGAGGGTGTTGAGCAGACCATTGCCGATGAATACATCGTAGTCCGACTCGTGGGTACCATAGGGTAGGAATATATTATGACCGTAGTTTGAACCATTGAAATCCGATCCAAACCGGGCCAGGCTGTATCGCCCTTCGAGTATCAGGCAGTCCCAGCGCAAGCGGGCAAAATTCACCCACTCCCAGAAGTTGGCCCCCAGGGGATGAGCGAGCGACTGGTTGAAATGACCATGGTTCTGTTTGCTGGTAACATGACTGTATGTGTAAGGCCGGGCGGCGTTGAACTCGCTCTGCAGGAAAACATACCTGTTCTCCGTTCCCCGTTCCCCGATAGGTATCCAGGTTTTGGCGCCAAGCTGCCATGCAACTTTATTCGCCCACCAGCCATTGCTCCAGTTTTTTATCTCCGATACTTTCAGCTCATCCAGGAGCAATTGTCCGTATAGATAGGTACTGTTCCCGAATCTATAGCTGAGGCCTCCACCCATAAGGGCATTATCGGGCGAGCCAAGTGTCCACTCCACAGGGCGGAACATGATGATAGGATTGAGGTAGTTTATATCAAAGCCCCGGTGGTGGGTGCTGTCGCGCCCCTGCCAGTGGATGGCTTCAAAAGCCGATAGTTCAAGCCGGTTGGTGATCGCCAGGCTCAGGTAATGAAAGGCCCCGTATTTCTTCTGCCAGCCATCCTCATAATTATCGCGGAAATTGATATCCTGAAACTCAGCCCAAAGATTCACATAATGAATACGCCATATTCTCGTATCGATACGGAAATATGGATAATTGGCGGCTGCATCCGACAGCAGCATCGAGCGGTATCCATTCCCGAAGAAATTCTTACCATGACCGGCTTCAAAACTGAATATTCTGTTAGGCTGATAACGCAGCCATCCAAAAGCATGCGAATGCTCCAGCCCCTTACCCCGCTGGCCCATATAAAGCTGTCCCGGCACCACCCTGAGTGTCCGCACAATAGAATCCAGGTAAGGGGCGAAAACCGACTGGGTTTCCAGATAAGAGGTGGAGAAGGAAAGTTTTTTGTCAATTTCGCCTTGTATTCTCACCCCGCGCGTATTGCCCCATATGTTCCTCCCGGATTCAAATTCCCTCCCCAGGTAGTTATTGAACAAAGGATCGAGAGTGAAGGTGTAGGCTGGCTTGTCGACTATTAAGAAGTTCTCACGCAGTAACTTATCACTGAGCCATTGACTGAATGAAAGTTTAGAAGTTGATGAGTTTAGGAGTTTAGGGGTGAGGGTGTGGGTTGTGATGGATGAGTGGTTTATCGTGTCGGTTGGGGGGAGAGTGTAATGGTGGAGGTCCTGGGCGCGGAGCGCCCAGAGAATGCTAACAGCTATTACTAAAAAGATAATTCTTTTCATTTAAATTGTTTTCTTCCGTCTTTGGTCTTTAGTCTTACATCTTACTATCAAGTCCCCGTCCCGTTTCTATATGTTCAAAACCCGGCAGGTATTCCTTTAATATGTCAACGATCTGAGCTTTACTAATCTTTTCTGAATCAAAGAGATTCCGGAGGCGTTCAAAGATTAAATCGATTTCTTCTTGGGGTCGTTTTTTGGAATTTTTTATCACTCCCAGATTGATGAATTTCTCTTCGTCGCGTTCTTCCTCTTCGATGAAGAATTCTTCGTAGGGTTTCTCGCCGGAGGTGTCGGAGGGGAAGAAGAAAACAGGTTGCAGGTTGCGGGTTGCGGGTTGCGGATCCCCCCCCCTGGTTTCAGGGGGGGTTGGGGGGGTAATGCGAGCAAAGGCCTTCGCCTCTTCTTCCGAACTACATTCTATAAGTTCCAACCCTAGATATCGTGCTAAATCCCTGGCGATCTGGTCGAAGGGTATCATGTCTTTTTCTGGATCGAGCTTTGGGTAGATGATATCGCCCGATTCGCCCATCACGGAGGCCATGAGACAGAGTTCGCCGGATTCGATGGGCGATACGAAAAACCTTTTTATGTTAAGCGGACAGCTCCATGGCTGCTTTTTGTTCAGGCGCTCGAGGAAGCCCAAGGGCAGGGATCCGTTTGAAAAGGCCACATTGGCAAAGCGGGCGGTGGTGATAGGGATCTGATCGGAATAGGCCATTATCAGCTCCTCCATAAGCTTTTTGCTGGCTCCCATAATGTTCACGGGGTTGGCGGCCTTGTCGGTTGATACGCAGAAGAAATGCTCCGGCGGATACTCCAGGAGCAGGTCGAGTAACTTCCTTGCCTTCAGCACGTTGTTCTCTATCATTGCCTCGATAGAGAAGATATCCTTCTCGCTGCGAACATGTTTATGAGCCGCGAAGTTGGCCACGATATCGAAAGGCCCATGCTCTTTGAAAAGCTTTTCAAACACCGGATCGCCAAAATTCACAGGATAAGTGATAAATGTAACAGGGATATTATAGCCCGTCGAGCTCCGCAGGTCGCGCACCAGCTCCGTAAGGCCGTTTTCATTGATATCCACCACGATCAGGCTTTTTACCCTGAACTTCAGCAGTGCCTTGATATAGTGAGAACCGATGGTTCCCGCGCCACCTATCACAAGAACTTTTCTGTCGTTTATTTGGCTGTTTAGCTGCTCGCTATACTTGTTAAAGTCCTCCGCAAGGAGGCTTTCCGGCCGCCGGGTTATGTACTCTGATATGAAATGTTCGATGTTGTTGACTATCATTGTTTTTTATGTTTTCGTATCCACCCCCCCGGCCCCCTCCCTCCTAGCAAGCATTCTGCAGTAGTTTTTTTACCCTCAGGGTCAGAGCTTTTGATAGATATAAGGGTAAAATATTATAAACCAGTTCTTTTTTTGCAACCTGAAACATCCTTTTTATCCAACATCTTTTAAAATAAACTCTTCGAAATTGGCCGGTGTAATAATTTTACTTATTGCTTCGGGATAGGCATTTGAGAATGTTTTTGGAATTCTGGCTTTTCTTGTATCGCTCCATTTGAATTCAAAAGCATAGATATTTCCTTCTCGTTCTTCTATATAATCAATTTCTTGCTGTGCATGTGTCCGCCAAAAATATTGATTCGCGTAAATGTTATGATATGCCATATGTTTCATTCGTTCACTTATCAGGAAATTTTCCCATAAAGCACCTGCATCATTCCTTAATTCAATATGGTTATAATTTCCTATAACGGCATTTCTTATTCCATTATCGACAAAATATATTTTTTTTGATTTCTTCAATTCGTTCCTGAGGTTTCTGCTGAATGATCCTATTCTGTATAATATATACGACTTTTCCAATAGCTCAATATAACTTTCCACCGTTTCGCTATTTAAACCTACCGTTTTACCTAATTCATGATAGGAAACCTCACTGCCAATTTGAAAAGCCAGTGCCTGCAAAAGTTTAACTAGTTTATCAGATTTTTTGATTTTATTCCAGATCAGCAAATCCTTAAACAAATAGCTGTCGGCAAGTAATTTTAACAGGTCTTTTTCATTCTCCATGCTTACTACAACATCGGGATAATAGCCAAATACCATTCTGTGTTTTAAAAGGCTTAGCTCGTTTAGCAGACCATGATGCAGGGTCATTTCCTCAAAAGAAACAGGAAAGAGCCTGTATTCAAATTTCCTGCCTGTCAGGGGTTCATTTATTTCATTTGCTAAATCAAATGAGGAAGAACCCGTTGCAATTAACTGTACCTCCTTAATTTCGTCGATAATAATTTTCAGTTTTAAACCAATATTCTTTATTCTTTGTGCCTCATCAATTATTACAACCTTATGATTTGCAATAATTGATTTGAATCTTGAAGATGATGGAATATCAAATAAGGCCTGAATTTCAAAATTATCCGCATTCAGCCATAACACATCATCCATGGAGTCGGCTATTTTTTTTAATAAAGTCGTCTTACCCACCTGTCTAGGGCCCAACAGGATTATCGCTTTATTATTAAAAAGCCTGTTTCTTATTATATTTTCCAGTATTCTGGGAAGCATTTCTATCAATATTCCTATTCTATCCGTAAATTTAATATTAATTTTACGAATTTAATCGAAAATTTGCAGATTTATTTATATAAAGATAAACAGATGACGGATAACAGATAACGGATAACAGATAACAGATAACGGATAACAGATGACGGATAACGGATGCAACCTGCAACTCGCATCCCGCTTCCCGCATCCCGCATCCCGCATCCCGCATTCCGCATTCCGCAACCCTCTTACAACATTCCCCTCCTCCGAATCTTCACCTTCATTGCCCCCTCTACCGGCTTCTCCGCCACCAGCGCCAGATATCCGCCTGCTCCGGCGCCTGAGAGTTTCCATGCCAGAACTTGCCCCGGACTCGATCCGGGGGCTTTGCTCTTGTACCCGTTGATTACCGCCTCCACTTTAGGGTTCAGCATCTTTGGGAACATCCTGGTCTGGGCGTTGAAGGAGTTGAGATAGGCCCGTGCGAATCCATGTAAATCTTTTTTCATTATGGCCTCCCAGCACTGATCGGCTGCTGAGGTGAGACTGGCAACATTTTGCTCGTTGATATCTGTGTCGTTCAGCAGATTCAAACCTGGTTCGCGGGGCCAGAGGGATATCAGATAGATATGATCCTCCAGCCAGCAGAGGATCTCCTCATCATCCACTGATTCAATTTTCGTGGGCCAGTAGTCATCCTTATAGAAATGACGGTTCAGAGCGGGCATACAGATACCTATGGAATCCTGTGCCCCTGAGACTTCCTCCCTGCCGGGTTCATTCTCGAAATGAAAGAGCATTTTTGCCAGTTTTTCCGGATGCTCCAGGGGTAATTGTATGGGCCATAATTTCTTTGCGGCATTTCTTGTGGAGGTCGACATACCCGATCGCTCGTTATACTCCACTATCGGCTCCAGGGAGATGGTGATGGCCCATCCGGCGCCAAATTTGTTCACGTAAGGCTGATCTATCCATGTCCCTGCCAGATCCAATCGGTAAGGCAGCACACAGTTATCGGAGGTACGTATGGCAGTTGTTGAGCGGGCTGTGAGCCCGGGTTCAGGGACACGCTTAAGAATGATATACTCTATGCCAAGCTCCCGGCATAGTGCCTCCTTAGCCGGACTGTTCCCGTCTTCGTTCACCAGTAAGATATCGGGACGGAATTCCCGCAGGTCCTCCACGAAATCCATCAGCCCCGAGCCCTTGTTCACCCAGGCATCGGTAACATATCGTACGGCTTTCACCATGTACAGGCGCTCCTGCTCGGAGTTGAGTGTATCCCGGCCTTTCAGCTCCCGTACGGTATTATCCGAGCCAATGCCCACATACAGATCGCCATAGCCGGCGGCCTCCTTGAAGAAGGCTACATGGCCGCTGTGAAGCAGGTCGTAGCAGCCTGATACGAATACTTTCTTTTTCATTTAGTTGCGGGTTGCCCCTGCCTTCGCAGGGGTAAACTCCTGTTGCAGGTTGCAGCATAGCAAGATACAAGATACATAACCTTATAAATCTTTTCCTAAACCTCTTTCTAAACCTTTTTCTAAACCTTTTCTATAGGAATGCGGCCTGCTGGTAATTTATTCCTTTCAGCCGGATGTCGGGATAATGCTCTGAAAATTTGGAATAGGGATATTTAGTTTGATCAAAAGCACCGAACTTCACTTCAATTGCTTCGCCGGTATTGAAATCCGATGTAATCACAAAATCAATCTCATGTCCCTCAGATGTCCTCCAAAACCATACCTGATCAGGATAGGCCATCTCTTTTAATCTCAGAAAAACATAGTTCTCCAGTAATGCCCCTTTATCAGCCCGTTCCCCCACCGGGTGAAACCTATTAAGCATTGCATTGCGTAAGCCGGTATCCTGATAATACAGCTTTGGCATTTTGGTTATTTCCTTTCTGATGTTTTTGTGAAAGGGCTTGATCAGGTCGATATGAAAGCATTTCTCAAGTATATGGATGTAGTTATTCAAGGTGTCGGCATGCAATCGCAGAGTATTAGATAATTCATTACTATTTAACAAATTACCCACCTGGCCGGCCAATACAGTCATGAGATTAAAAAAGCCTGACTCATTCCGCACATCAGCCTCCAGAACATCTCTCTTTACATAGGAATCTCTGATTTCCAGTAGTCGGTGCTTCTTGAATTCCATATCGGTTTCCAATACAACAGATGGGTAACCTCCATATACCAGAAATTCATCAAAGAGTTCAATAATTTCCCTGGATTTAATAGAGATATACTCCTTACGCTCCCTGCCTGTATTTACCTCATCCGATAGATCTTTCCGATCCTTAAATTCCAAAAACTCAAGAAAGTTCAAACGATTTAGTTTGAAAATATGTTTCCTCCCGGCCAGGGAATCTTTAAACTTCTTGTCTAAATAAAAGGCACTGCTTCCAGTAGCTATTATTTTTAGATTATCCAGGTAAGTATCAAACAAATATTTCAGAAATCCACTTGGATCAGCAGCATACTGAACTTCATCAATGAAAATGTAAATCCTGTCCTTTGCCTCCCTGTTTTCCCCCAATGGATTCACCGGCCTGTCGGTAAATTTGAATATATTCTCCGGGTGCTCATTCACCTCTCTCAGAACATCAATATTCTCGAAAGTCAGATAAAAAACCCGACGGCCTTCCTCCTTAAGTTCCCGATATAACTCCCTGATCAAAACAGTTTTACCTACCTGCCTGGCTCCAACAATAATGGTATATTCCTTCTCATCAAGCTGCTTCCGGATTTTAGGATGAATATGTCTTTTATGGTATATCATTAAAAATATCCGATAATTTTAATGCTAAGGTATGAATAATTTCGGGATTAATCCAAGTATTCACAAAAGGAAGTTTCCCTCAACCCATTATCTCCCCTCCCCAGAGCTGCTCCAGAAAAACTTTCCAGGGCAAAACAGAGACATTGCCCATCTGTCTTGGATGCAAGTCGTTCGTTACCAGAATCTGCTTTTTCACGGTGTATTCCTCACCAAAGCGGTTTAAGCCTGAGAGATGCCTGGGTTTTGCCAGATCGGTTGATTTTACCTCAACCGAAACTTCATGATCCCCCAGAATAAAATCGACCTCGATCTGAGAAGCCGTCCTCCAATAACTAAGGGGGTAATTGAGATCCGAATAATGACTGTGGGCAATAATTTCCTGATAGATAAGATGTTCCATGGCTTTACCAAAGGATTCACTGCCGATCTCGATTTTCCCCCTCTGCACCAGGTAATTAGCTATCCCAACATCAAAAAGATAGAATTTGGGTGCCAGGATCACCCTCCGCTTAGGTTTTTTTTGGTAAGAAGGCAGAAAACGTCCGATCATTGTGTCTGCCAGAATCTGAAAATATTCCTTTGCTGTGGGGGCACTCACTCCGCAATCGGAAGCAATATTGGTATAATTAACCATCTCTCCGTTGGTAAGGGCCGCAGCCTCTAAAAATCGCGAGAACAAGGATATATTGCGAATCCTGGCTTCCGCCATGATTTCGTCGCGAAGGTAACTACCAATGTAAGCGGATAATAATTTTTGAGGATTCCCCGACAAATAATGTCTCGGCAATAATCCATTGTTTAAGGCCTTCAATAAATCAAAATCAGGAATTTCTGGAAAAACCAAAGGGAATAAATTATACCGGATGGCTCTTCCTCCCAAAAGGTTACCTCTCGATCTCAGTATCTTTCGTGGACTGGAGCCGCTCAGAATAAAACGGTTATTCCGGTTGACCATCAGCCATTGAATCTCATTCAGCAATTCAGGAATCCTCTGAATTTCATCCACAATAACCTGAGTTCCCGGAGCCTGCGCTTCCATTATCTCCCTGATCAATCCCGGATTCCGGAGGAAGCGCTCATATTCCCGCGAAAGAAGCAGGTCGAAATACAATGTATCAGGATACAGAGCTTTCAATAAAGTACTCTTCCCGGTTTGACGGGCACCCCATAAAAAAGCACTTTCTCCTTCTATTCCTTCAAATATCTGCTTTCGTAAATACATGATAACTCAAACCATTGGTTTTTTATATCCTGATATACTAAAATTATATTCAAAATTATCATAATAAAATGAGATTAACAAACGGACGGGATGCGGGATGCCCCTGCCTTCGCAGGGGTAAACTCCTGTTGCGGGTTACGTAGCCTTGCCTGAGCCTTAAGTCAGCCATTTCCAAACATACATTACGTGTATAGTTTTCCCGGCGGCTTCGATAAGCTTTTCGGTATCAGTTGTCAGGATGGTGCCTTCTTCCAGGGCATAGGCATCCAAAGCCTCACATAATCCTTTGATTTCCCTGTCGGCCACTCCGGGTTCATCAAACAGGTAGCAAACCTGGATGGCTTGAATGATTTCATTCCCCTGACGCAGGACAAAGTCGCATTCCCCCTTGCCCTGATGATAATATACATCATTCCCTCTTCGCCGCAACTCAATATATACAAGATTTTCCAGCAGCCTGCCCCACTGTCCGGAAAAAGAAAATCCAAGTTTTACCACCAGGGCGTTATCAATAAAATAGGTTTTTTTTGGATTCTGCAGTTGCTTATTTAATGATGGATCATACTTCTTTACCTGGAACAGGAAATATGTATCCTGGAGAAAGTCGATATAGTTTTTGATGGTAGATGCATTTTTTACCCCGATTATTTTTGCCAGGCCGCTATTTGATGTTAGTTTGGCAGCATTACTGGCCAGGTAATATACAAGTTCCAGCAATTCCTTTTCATTGGTAAGATTATTCCTTACCATCACGTCGCGGTACAGTATACTTTCATATAATGATTTCAGGTATTGGTCGTTTCTGTTTTCAAGGTAAAGCGGAAAGCCCCCGGATAACATGTAATCATTAAAATGCCTGGCCAAATTAGCTTTACCGGCGGTGGATGATAATTCCAGGCCTGAGGCTCCGGATTTTACAGATACCAGGTACTCCCTGAAAGAAAAAGGATAAAGGTCAAGCTGGACAAATCTTCCGGACAGGTGTGTTCCCAGCTCCCGGCTGAGCATATTAGCATTCGATCCGGTAATATATATTTTGTATCCATAATCATAAAGGCGGCGCACAAATCTCTCCCAGCCTTCGATATTCTGTACCTCATCGAAATAGAAAGTCTGCTGTTCTCCAAACAGTTCGATAAACAATTCATGTAATATTTGAAAATGCTCAACACTAAATCGCACCAGGCGATCATCGTCAAAATTCAGATAATAATCCCTTTGCTCATTTCCCTTCCGTATTTGCTGCATCAAGGTCGACTTTCCGCATCTCCTGATACCTGAAATCACAACAATCTCCTTACTGTCAATCATATTACCAGGCAGATCCCGCTCAATATATGATCCGGACCATTTTAGCCGAAGTTGATCAGCAATAACAGTTTTAAGAAGCTCCTTCATGTTAACAAATAATATCCCATATCAACTCAAAGATAAAACTTTCTTTTGTTAATAGAAGATATTCATGTATTTTTTCTTTTCCAAATAGAAGCTAGCCACCGATTGTTCTATGCCTTTCAGAAGTTTATGAGTTTAGAAAAAGACAGTTGCAGGTTGCAGGTTACAAGTTTTGCCCGTAGGGCATTAATAATTGCAGAAACGAGGACCCGGATTGATTTTATCGAGGGGATATTGTCGCCTTTGAGGACGTTGATGAGCTGCGGGATTTCGTCGAGGCTGGTTTTGCGTATGAACTTACCAACGGGGGTAAGACGCCAACATCGGGAAGCAGGTTTTCGGCTACATTTATCACTCACAAGCCCAAAATATCTTTCAATTGGCGGAGCTGATCTTGAAATTTATCCTGGTTTTCAGATTTTAACCTATTAATGTTCATCGATTTCCAACTGATACCGGGAAAATCCGCCCAGGGTCGTTCTTTCCAGTCGGGATTGCCATTCACGAAAGACATTAAAAATTCCTTATCATCTTCATTCAGTGATTTCAGGATTTGAGCATTAATTTCCGTCCTGACATCACTGAACATTTCATAGGTAAAAGGTTCATCTGTCATACCACGGAAATGAGATTCAAACAGGTGTTTCTGATCGATGAACCTTGGAAGAAGGATTTCATGAACCGGTCTTTTGCTGCTTAGTAAACAAAACAAAAAACCATTATGGATGTCAGCGGTATAACCTTTTGTTTGGAGCAACTTCATGCAATCAAATAGATCGCGTGGATGCTGACGGTCGAGAGCGGCCACAAGTTTACCACCATATAGCTGTGAAAAAGGGACTGTTTGAACTTCGCAATAGCTGTCAAATGCTTTTTGAGCAGAAACACACAATGGCATCACCACCGGCGCCTCCAAAAGACCTCTGTTTATTGTATTGACTTCTATTTTTACTGTACTATCAAACAATGTACAGTACAGCTTCAGTTCATCCTCTACGTTAAACGGGGCTCTGATCTGAATAGCAGGTATTGCCCTCTTAATTCCTGAACTTACATCAATCAGCTTTTGTCTGATTTGCATTAAGTCACTTTCTCTCTCTCCAAAAGGCACCCAGGTGAGATCAATATCAACTGAAATCCTGGGCATTTCGTTATAAAAAAGATTGATTGTTGTGCCTCCATGCAGCGCAAAAGCCTTTTCTTTCGCTATCTCGGGTAAGATACGAAGTAACAAATGAACTTGTTTCAGAAAATTACCATCCATTATACCAGATTCACAGGTAGTGTTATTTTGTATGTCGGAATATATACTCCGTTACTGGCAAAGCTTCTTTTACCACTCCCCAGATCAATTTCATCCATTTTCAGTTTTCTAAACCAGGCGTGATCTGCTTTTTGAGCCAGGTATAGAAACAAACGTTTAACTTTGACCGATTTGCATAGCATTAGCATTTCCTGAATCATGGAAGGATTCAGGAAATTCAGCCCCTGCATGATCTCCCAGGCCTCATTGAGGTCAAACCGGGCGGGAGCTAATTCCAGGCATTCCATCATAGCCCTGCCTGCGCCCGCTACTTTTAAGCTGAATCCATGTTGCTCTATTGTGGTCAGGCCGGTATCAGGGGGCAAAAAGCTTGTCTTGATGAATTGCGGTTTACTATCCCACTGATTTCTTACCACCCACAAGGGAATATTTATTCCATGTGGCGCAAACAACAAGGTATCCCGGCGATTTACCTCCAGGTAATGTGCAAAACCAAGCAAACCCAGGGAGGTGCGCCCACCTATATGCACCGGTAAGCCGGCCTGTTGCTGCAGTGCATGAATAGCACCTGCCAACAGTAACTTCTGTCCCGATCGCACCATAATACCTTTTCCGATGGAATGCAGCCAGCCACTACGGCGGTAACTCTGTTGCAACGAAAAAGAATAACCCGATTTCTTTAACCAGTCAGCATAAAGGACTGATCCATTAGGAAGGTTTTGCAATAATTGGTTTATTTTAGTGTACGATGTCATAGTTATTGTATAATTCTGTACACAAATTTAAACCATTTCATCAATTAAAACTTACAAATCAGGTCAACATACCACACCATAAAAGGGTTGGTACATGGTTAATAAAATGTTTCATCACGATTTGATACGATCTGTCGAACGTATAATTGTTTTGAAGAAAATGATAGCCGTTTAGTTATATCCTAATGCTTCTTTCCAGAAAGGGACGATTTTGATTGTTTTATCGTCAATTTTTAGTACTTCTTCATGATTCCAGGTAAAAATGAAACCAACATCCATATTTTGTTCTACCATGGCCATCGATAAAGATTTTATTAAATGTGATTTTGCAAATAAAGATTATTTTGCAAATATTCACTTAATAAATAAACTGTTTTTTATGATGGTTGAAGTCATTACCCCCCTATGTCATTACCCCCTCGATCTCCCGATTCGCTTCGCTTCTCGGGACAGGCTCCCTGAAACCAGGGGGGAGGGATTACCGCGTAGCGGTTATATTATTATAGCAACGAGGGCCCGGAATTGATTTTTTTACTCCGTAGGTGTTATACAGAATGGCAAGATACAAGATACAAGATACAAGACCCAAAAAACATAACCTTATAACCTTTTAATAAACCTTTTCCTAAACCTTTTCCTAAACCTTATAAACCTTTTTCTAAACCTCCTAAACCTAAACGTTTATTCTGGGAACTTAGGCGCATCTTCAGTGGTGTTTTTTGATGAGGATTTTTGAAATTGTACTCTATTTTGGAAAAATCCGATAAATATTTTTTCTGTTTGAATTCGATCTTCATTCTTGCTCAAGTATTTCTATTATGCTTTCGCGGCTAACTGACTTTGTTTTCATCCCTTTTTCTATTAAAGCAGCAAGTTTTGAATCTTCAAGCTCTTCGGTATCAATTGTTCTGGCTTTAGTTCCCGTTTTTTTTGCTAGTTTTAGCCAAAATTTTACATCATCCTCGTTTTTTACTTCAATAACTATGGCTTCCATATCAATAAATTTTTAACAAAGTTACAAAATCTTTTTCCCCTAAATTATTCCATGAATAAAATTCATTGAAAATATGATTTTCCTTTCCGCCTGAATGACGCAGTCATGCTAGCCCGCTGAAATCAATTTCATTTCCGGTGTTGTCGCGCCAAAAAAATAAATTGTTCGACTTGAGTAGCAACGAGGGCCCGGAATTGATTTTTTTACTCCGTAGGAGTTATACAAAAAGGTAAAGTTAGTACGCCTAACCTTTTCCATGCAAATATCATAGTTGTAATACTTTCTCCACTCACGGTAATAGCTGTAGCCAGTGCGGCTCCAATTATGCCCCAGCTTTTTATCATAAAGAAATTGAGAATCAGGTTTAACAGGAGGAAGGAGAATGCTATTCTGCCATATACTTTTTCCTGTCCACACATCACCAGCAGAAGGTTGGCGCTTCCGGTTGATACCTTGAAAAACAGGCCGGCACCAATAATGATTAGTACCATATAGGCTTCAACAAATTCAAGCCCCCATACGCTTAAGAAGAGTTTCCCTCCTATGATGAAAAGGCTGAGCCCGAGTACTGCCACTATCAGGAGGCCTCCTGTTACTCTTTTCACCATATTCTCCATTTCTGCTACCTTGCCATCCGCGAACAAGGAGGCAATTTTGGGTGCAAGAGCCGAATTACTCACGTACAAAAAGAAATTCATCATTATAGCTGTTCTGAATGCCACATCATAGAGTCCTACTTCCCGTGTTGTTCCCAACCAGCCAAGCATAACAGTATCGGCGCTTGAGGCGATAAGGGATGAGGATGACACCAGGAGGAGGGGCATAGCCATTTTAAGCATTGGCCCGGCAATAAAATTTCTTTTGCCTTTAAATCGATAAAGTTTTTTCCAGTAGGCTGAAAGTACAAGGGCTACTACTAAGCGTCCGATGGCATATACCGAGGCTACGAGTATAACATTGATTTCGGCTCCAGATAAATAGATAGCCCCCAATAGCAGGGCAACCACACAAATATTGAGTATCTCATCGGCCAGGGTACTTTGCCATATTTTTTTTAATCCATTTATCCCGGCCCCGAAGATACGTGAAACAGCCTGGGGGATTAATGCCACAAGACCAATTATGAGGGGTATTCTCAGGTTAGGTTCGTCAAACACCCTGTTTGAAAGCCAGGATGAGAGTAGTATTCCTGTAAGTGCCAGTGTGAGTGACAGCAAACCATTGATAACAGACGAGGTGTAGATGCTATCACCAACCAGCTGCCAGTTCTTGTTCTCGTAGCCAATAGCAACTCTTTTAATTATTACCTCCTTCATTCCCAGCATAGTGACAACCAGGAAAAGGGTAACAATTTTATTTGCCAGGCTGATGACACCCAGACCCTCAGCACCCAGTGTCCTTCCCAGAAAAATACTCACGAAAAGGGCAGCCAGCATCCCAACTACCCTAACTATCACTGATGGAAAGGAAGTGCGGATAACCTCTGTGGTGTGCTCATCCAGCCCTGAAAATATTTTTTTGGGGAATTTTATCATTTTGAAGGCTGAAGATCAGGAACTGTTCTAAACTCTATACAGGTTGCAGGTTGCAGGATGCGGGGAAGCGGGATGCGGAATGCGGGATGTGGAATGCGGGATGCGGGATGCGGGATGCGGGATGCGGGATGCGGGATGCGGGATGCGG
>CAYXJR010000065.1:0-24328 GCA_964465145.1 uncultured Porphyromonadaceae bacterium
CTTTTTAAAACAAAATAACAAACTATATTGTAAATGTTATTATGTCCCAATTACTAAGCAAGTTGCATCTCTCAATGGATGAGCATAAAAAAACAGCAAAGGACCGGTTTGAAGAGTCTTGTGCTGCCAAATATAGTCCGGTTATTAAAACCGGAAGGGCCAATCAGTTTTGGCGAGTGGCCGCCGTGTTTTTTGCTTTGATTAGTATAACAGCACTAACTTTGGTTCTGAAGCCCCAAAAGGATTCTCCATTGGTGAATAATGTCGGGCAGGCAGATTCGGCTGACCTGCAATCTGTAGATAAGGGGAAGGAGGTTGAACATATAATTAATGATTCAACAAGTCAACAAAAAAGCGTTGATCCAATACACATTGAGTCAGTTGGGTTCAACCGTTATGCTGAAAACTTTATTCCAAATGCAACGTATGAGGCATTGATTGGTGCTCAATTCAGAGCAGGTGGACGTCCAGAAATACTAATTCCGGGAAAAGATACTTCTCTGGTTCAAGGCAGCGTTCTGACTTTCAAAGGAAAAAATCCTGGCCAGGATTTTTTGGAGATTCAAATTCTGAACAATCATGCTGACACGGTAAGAACGTTTACAAAACTAGACAGCATTAATCTGGAAGTAAAATTGGATTTTGATCCTGGCTTGTATTATTGGAAACTTTTAGGAGAAAATGAACTCCATCAGGTTGGCAAATTCATAATAAAAGAAATGGATCGATAAGTGCAAATAGTCACTTAAAAATAATCATATCATCAATCCTTTTTCCCAGCCTGGCAATTCTCCATCCAACAATGCTAGCAGGGATAATCCTACTCCTGAAATACCTTCTAGCAAACTGTAATTTGACAAGTATTTGTTTTGATTGCCCTTAAAAAGATATCCGGCTGAACCTCGAGGATTATTTCCGAAATCAAGTGTGGTGCGTGTCCACAGCCGTGCAGTGTCCAGAAAGGGCTCATAACCAGTTTTACGACCGGCGGCATAATAGATCAGGGCAAGGCCGGCAGAGCCATGGCAGATGCATGCATCACAAACACCTGTATCTTCCAGGCTGAGCAGGACGGAAGCCTTATCAAGTATTGCAGTTGCCTGAGACTGCCAATCCTGACGGCCACAATTTTCCCCTATATGGTAAATGGCCAGAGCTATTCCAGGATCCCCATAACACCAAGCCATTCGGGATGGGGTTTGAGCCTTGTTATTTTTAATTCTTATTGGGAAAAAAGATAATTTACCAGCTTGTTGGCTTTTGTGTTGTAGCAGAAAATTCATTCCTGGACAGATCAGTCCCGATAGAATGGTTTTGTCTGAAGAAATTTTATATATCAAGCTTAAAATAAACAAGATAGATGGAAATCCATGGGCAAGGCCAAAATTGATTTCCCTGTATCCTTTTATGGGATTTGTTGATTCCCAGCTTAAGGAATGGTCATCAATAGGAATGGCCAATCGGGAAAGCTCACTTATTATCAATGGAATTAATTCATCCGTATCACCTTTTATACCAGACATTTTTTCTTTTTGAGCCGCGATCCTTGTTGCCAAAAAAATTCCAAGGGCTCCGTGAAGAACATCGTATTCTCCGGTTTTGAACTGGCTCCTGGCAAATTTTCTAAATAGTGGAGTAAGGTCGTTTAATGAGTCAGCTTCTGTTGGAGAAATGAAGCCCTGACTGCCGAGGTATTTAAACATCCAATGAACTCCTGATAAGCCAGTGGAAAATGATGGGTGTGAAAATCCCTTTTCAATTGCTGAAAGTATTAGTTCCAAAGAATGATAGCCAAGGTTTTTATACTTGTCATTCCCGGAAAAGCGGAAATAGTGAAAAAAAAAGCAAGAAATTCCAGCCAGTCCGCTCATCCAACCAGGGTCTTTAACCCTAGAGTAATAGCTACTTAGGGCTACTGCTATTGTTTCGCACTGCTTTTCCATCAAATTTTTAATAAATTTTTTTTCAAACAGGGGTAACCTTTCCATCGATTACGGTATTAAAGGGTGAGAAGCTACAGATATGTATGCACTATTAGTTCTTCTAGTTGTTGCACTTGTTGGCGCAGCTTTCGAGATTGTAACAAAACCAAGCGAGTAAGAATAGAGCAAAATTTATAGTTCCGGGTTCATTGATAAAAATAGAGAAAATTGTGCTAGTAGCAAATTGCTGGCTTGGTACTATTTTTTACTATCGATGATCGTTTGTTGCCGAATATCTAAATCTCCATTGATATTAAGTGGTAATTCTCCCAGGGGGCTCCCTTCCAATTTTCACCTGCGTAGTAGTGTACTCTCCGCCTCCTGGGAGATTTTTTTATCTCCCAATTGTATTTAGACCTTACTTTACCTTATAAAATAAATGCCCCGGACCAATTAAGGCCCGGGGCATTTGTTGTAAGGTGAGCGTCAATATTGACTATTAATAGAACTTATTCCTTTTATCAATAACTTTCGCACTTTTCTCCAGCGCTTGAAAAGCTTGGTAACCTGCCCGGGAAGAAAGGCTTTGTTGAAGGCGGGTTCGGGTGGCAACTACATCAATGGCTTGTTGTGTATTTACAATTGCAGTAATCCGAATTATAAAAACACCATTCTTGCCTTTGATAGGATCAGATATCTGTCCTTCGGGAATACTGGATAAGGCTGCTGAAATATCTGGTTCAACTCCAATTCCTGGGATTGAGGTGGATGTAAAATATGCATTCTCAACACTTTGTACAGATAATTTTAGTCCAATTCCAATATCTTCAAGACTTTTTGTTTTATCGATGCCTGAGAATTCTTTTATAAGGTAATCGGCCTTTTTTTGATTACGAACTGAATTTTCCACTTCTCCATAAACTTCCTCAATGGAGGCATTTCCCTCTTCGCGAACTTCGTCCAACCTGGCAATGACATAACGATTGCCGAATTCAAAGATTTCAGATAGAGCTCCTTTTTTTGCCTTAAATGCCCATCGGATAAGTTCCCGTGGTTTCTCCAAACCTGATATAACCCGATCCCCTTCTCCCAAATTATTTGCAATCCTTCGGGTTAAATTCATTTCGGTAATGCCGTCATCAAATTTTTCTGCGATGTTATATGTTGAAGCAAATTTTGAAGCTGTTGAATAAAAACTTTGATATGTCTCCTGACCAGGGTCAATGTGGCGGTCAATTATCCCAACCTGGAATTTTTTTGATTTAGGCCCCTGATCAGTGATCTTAATAAGATGAACACCGAATTTTGTAGTTAGGCTTATCACATCTCCTTTCTCACCAAAGAAGCAGGAATCATTAAATTCTTTTAACATTTGGCCTTGCTTGAACCAATTAACGTCTCCACCCTTGTCTTTGGTAGCATCTGTACCAAATTCTTGGGCCAAGGCACTGAAGTCAGCTCCATTTTCTACCAGTGTTTTAAGACTATCAATAGTAGCCTGGGCAGAAATAAGACTGTTGTTTTGATCCGGAGGTATTACAATGTGGCTGGCGCGGACCGAATCGGGTAGTTCTTTAATATCAGTTATGCGGGCTAGTTTCCATGTTTCGCCCACTAAATATGGGCCATAAACACTTCCAATCTTGGCTGAGTCGGCCCATTGCTGTAAGTTTTGTTCTAATTCACCAGGACTGTGATATATGGGATCAAAACCTGAGTCTGCGTTTAAACGTATATATTGCTCAGCATTTTCAATTCTTTTGAATTCAATTGCTTGATCATTGATCCATGTTTCAACGTTTTTACGGTCTGTCTCAGATGCAATTACATCAAACGTCACATAGCTAATATCCCTTGAGGCCACCTGTTTGAATTCGTCCTGGTGTTGTGCAAAATAATTTTGCACCTCCTTTTCCGAAATAGCCACCAGGCTGTCATGGACAGATGTGTAACGTTTTGAAAGATAATCGAAATTGTATTTTCGATTACTTTCAAGATATTCCCGGTCAACTTTAGAACCAGTTACATATAAGCCTTTGCTGATCAGATTTTGATATTTGGAATAGATTCGGTTATCTATAAGTTCCTTTTCAAACTCAACCCAGGCTGTCTGAGTGCGTCCTGTTGGATCGGCCTGCATATTCTTTAGGAATTGGATGACCAAGGCAGGATCAAACTGACCTGTTATTTCATTTTGAAATATAGGTGCTGAGCTGATTTGGGGGTGAATATTATTCCCCTGGACCATGTCAAATAATTCTTCGCTGCTACAACTAATCCCAAGTGAGGAAAATTCATTCTTCATGATGTATTGGTTGAGCAAATTATTCCACACCTGATTTCTTAGAGTCTGGTAGGTATTTTCATCCAGATCATTTGTGTTTGAATTATTTTTGTAATTTTCAACAGCTACTTCCACCCGTGCTGCAAAATCCTGGTAAGAAATGGATTTTCCATTGATTTCTGCTATTTCATATTGGCGCTTGCCTAGAAGTGTTGATCCGGAGCGAAATAAGTCCCCCAGAATGAATGCCAAAAGTGCCATTCCAATTACCGCTGCTACCAAAATACCAAGACGGTTCCGCAATTTCTCTAAAGTTGCCATGTACTTGCTGATTTATCGATCAATAACTCTTTCTAACTCCTGATTTTTCAGGCTACGAAGATAATAAAATCATTTTAAAAAAGCGGGGTACTCAATTCGAAAGGATAGTGATGGAAAGACTACTGGAAATATTAGTAAAAGTTTTTAGAGAATGAACAATAAAAACCAAGCTTATCCCTCCCGACAAAGCTTTACAAGTTCTATTCGTGTATTTGAACTTTTAAGAATTGTAAAATTAAAATTGCCAACCTGAATGGTGTCGTTAACAGGTGGGATAGATCTGTGGACATATAGAATTAATCCTGCAAGAGTCTCATATTCTTCCGATATAGGTAAGTCCATATTGTATTTCTCGTTCAAGTAATCAATTTCCAACCGGCCAGAAAGGCGGAATTCAGTATCACTTAACTGATCTTCTATATAGTTCTGAACATCATGTTCATCCTCAATCTCACCAAAAATCTCTTCCAAAACATCTTCTGTTGTCACCAAACCAGCGGTACCTCCGAATTCATCCACAACAATGGCGGCGCTCAGCTGGTTGGCCAACAATTGCTCGAGTAGCTTATGGGCAGGCATGGATTCAGGAACAATGGGAACGGGCCGGACAATTGACCTAATATCATTGGGATGCTTAAATAGGTCAGCGTGGTGCGCATATCCAATAATTTTATCGATATTATCCTCATAAATCAGAATTCTCGAAAGTCCAGTTTCGATAAAAAGTTGAGTCAGGTTTTCAATACTTTCCTGAATTTCAACAGCTGTGATCTCAGTTCGTGGGATCATACATTCTCGCAGCTTTACATTAGAAAAATCCAGAGCATTCTGAAATAGCTTCATTTCATGATCTATGCTCTCATCTGTGCTATTATTTCCCTTGTTTCCAGTAATCAGATGAGAGATGTCTATCTTGCTGAATACACTCTTTTTCGAGCCCTTATCCAGAGTGCTGCTAAAAATCCGTTTAAGTAATATATTGGATGAAGCAACAGTCATCCATGTTATGGGAAACAGTATCACATAAAAGACAAGTATGGGATAGGAGAAAAGTTTTATTGCCTGGTTCGGCCTAATCCTGAAAAGGGTTTTTGGGAGGAACTCTGCTGTTAGAAGTATAACCAGGGTTGCTACTATTGTTTGTATGATTAATACCCAAATATTTTGTGACACCCACCTATGAATAAAGGGTTCAAGGACAATGGCTGTTTGCAGTCCATAAATCACCAGGCTGATATTATTACCAACCAGCATGGTAGCGATAAAGAAATCAGATCGCTCATAATACCAGGAAACCAAAAGTGAAGATAGTTGACCTTGTTTTTTTTCTAGCTGTACCTTGAGCTTATTTGCAGAGATAAAGGCAATTTCTATCCCCGAAAAAAAAGCGGAAAAAATCAGGCATATTAATATTATAAGAAACGAAGACAATATATTTTATTGAAGTTTATATGAGCCTATAAAGCACTTAGTTTGTAAAATGATTATTTATAATTTGTTGTCAGTTTGATATCTTAGGTCTTATGAATTTTGTCTTGTATCCTGTTTTCTATTTCTGCTCATCCTCAACCGTCATTTGTCCCCGGGATTTTTTTATCCTGAACCTGGTGAAATTCTCATCTGATTCAAACCCTTCCTCTCCATAGGTAGGCCCTTTTTCAGTAATGATCTTTACAAACTTGTCTGACCAGATTTTTTTTTCTTCCTGGTCCCAGAATAGCTGTTCGGTAAACAGCTCTTGATTCTCTTCAAAGTTTTTGACCACTACATTGGTTTTGGCTTCAAATTGCTTAATTTTTTTCCAAAAAATAGCATATTCTGCATCCAGAGATGATTCAATTCGTCCTGATTTATTATAAAATACAGCCTGGAGGCCCTGTGGAAATTCGATATAGGCTTCGCGATCCTTAGTTTCTGCATACTCTTTCAATTCGACACCGGTAATTTTTAACCGAACAACGGCGGAATCAGAATATATTGTCTTTATTTCGGTAGCATGTATCACTGGCAATTGCTCGGCATCGGTCAGTTCCTTGACCTTTTTTATGTCGTTTTCACAAGAAAAAAGCATCGCTAATCCCAAGCTAAGTGGAAAAACAATTATGTTTCTTAAAGATTGCCAATAATATTCCATTGCAATATTTATCCTGCGAGGCTTATAATTTACTGGAACGGATGGTTGTGTTTTCATTTATCCATCCGCCAACCTTATAATTGTCGCCTTCTTTCAGGGTGTGAAAAAACACAACCTCATTATTGGGGAAATATTTTGAGAACTGATTGATAAGATCGTTTGCTTTGGAACTTACCTCAGGATCTTTGTTTTTTGCCATGATAAATTGATCTACTGCAGCCCATAATACAGTGGATTGTTCGAAAGGGTCACTGAAGACCTGCTCACGAGCATCAATATATATACGACCAATCAGCAAATATGGATTACCCCAGTTGGGGCGGACTTCAATAGCCTGCCTGGCAAGTTGACGAGCTTTTTGGTATTCCTTAAATTGGTTAAAGTTTAACAGTGCAAGTTCATAATACATATCTGCCAGCTCCTCAGAATCCTGCCCCAGGGAAATAGCTTTTTCCAAGTACACCCTTGCCTGTTCATAATCTCGCTGATTAAGAAACATTGCAGCCAGATTGTGGGCAGCATCTGCATCTGGATCAATTTCGAAAAGAGCTTCTGCCGCATCATAAAATAATTGTCCATCTGAGCAACCAGCTTTTCTTAGCTGATTAGTCATTTTTTTCAGCCATACTACATCTGTTTTCATTTCTTCAAACTTAGCACTATGAAGATTGGTTAGTGCTTCACAATCCGCAGCTCCAGACTTGCTGAAATGGGTCTCAATTCCTTCCTTGGCTTGAAGATAATATGAATTGTTCGAATCTTTTGACAGGACATCGTCAATCACCCCCATAGCAGTTTCATAGTCCATCAGAACTTGTTCAGCATCAATAAAACCATCAATGTACAACTGACGGGATGCTTGCATAAAAGTCAGCAGAATAGCTGCGTTGGAATTGGATTTCTGCAATTCAATTGATCTGCCAAGAATTTCATAGCCAGACTGAACCTCAGTTTTTCTGTACTTAAGAAGTGATATTCCCTTGTTGCCTAAAATATAGCCTTCTGGATACCTTGGGTCGGTTCCGAAAAACTTAATACGTTGATCGTAGATCCACATTAAGGAATCAATTAGTTCTTCTGTTTTAACCTGATCTGTACTGGATTCAATACGATATTTAAACATTTTTTCTCCGTCGGACCAAATCCCGCGATTGAATTTAGGGCAGGTTTCTATCGTCTTATTCCAAGCCGGTAGAGCATCTTTGAAGTTTTTTTGTTTGTAAAATTCCTTGTACAAAGAATAATACTTCGTGCAGGCATCCGGATCAGAACCAAATTTGTCTGAGTTCTGCGCAAGGACTCCGCCAGTTACCATTATTATACCCAGAGTAAGGACAACAAATTTAGTTTTCATTTTACATATTATTTTGTGTTAATCATATGGTGGTTTAAAGAACCAAATGTCATGCAAATTCAATTGAACTGAAAGAAGTCCGTAAAATTCTGATATCAGTTCATTTTTAACGGTACCGCGCTTGCCAATTTCTACAGAAATGTTGATGGAATGCTTCCTCGGTAACCTGTCCATCGATACTGGTAAACCAACCCCAAAATTTATGCCAAATTCCTGAAGCTGCGATCCTTTGAGTTGGAGATAGGATTGGGAGTATCGGAATCCAGCACGATACCGGACTCTTTTGGAGTATCGCAAAGGGGAGAAAGCATCGGGAATATATTCCATTCCTACATTGAAATTCCGGCTATTGGCCAGGGTGTCTTTTTGACCAACAAATTCAGCATTTGACCAATTTTGTTGACTGTAATCAAACCCAACAGTAAACTTGTTTTTTTTCCCGAAGGTGAAACCTGTACCCCAAGCCATGGGCAGCACAATTGAGCTATTCTCATCCTGAATGAATAAAAGTGTGTCTACAATTCCCAGCCCAGTAGTGTAGACAAGTTTTCTTGATTCGGTGCGTAATTTGGCTTGGTTTTCAAAAATCCCACCTAAGGTAAGAAAGTAATTGTTATTAAGAGGAATATCTGCCTGCAAGCCATAGCTTAAATGAATGTCACCAATAATTGAAGAATTTTTGGCATGTGTACTGAAAAAAAGTGAGTCTGATGGAAAAATCAGGCTTTTGGTGTGATTAATGGGGCCGAATAAATAGGAAAAATTGACCCCAAGGGATATATACTTTACCGGGGAAACCGATTGAGAGATAAAAAATTGGCTTACACCACCGTTACCGGAAAAGGAGGATTCTATGTTACCTATGAGAGGGTTGAAATCTGTATCCTGAAAAGAGTATTCCACTCCACTCAATGGCAAAATCCCCATACTTCCTGACCACCATTTTGTTATTGGGAATCCCATGGCTAAATATGAAAACCCAACATTATTAGATAAACTCTTTTGGTCAGTGGTGCGGAACAAGGTTGCTTTATCAATTACACCAACCTCAAATAGAAAGGTCATGGGATCCATTTTTGCTAAACTGGCCGGATTAATAACATTCAGATCCCTGTCGGAATGAAGGCCGATACCCAAACCTCCCATAGCCTGCCCCCTCCCATAATTCTTGGAAAATATATCACCAATGCCGAAGCGGGAATAGGGTGATGAGGTAAGATCCTGGGAAATTGCTGAATACACCATTAAAAACGCAAAACCACCCATGAGAATGGTTTTTTTGTAAATTCTTTTTACATCAAATTTGAATCTCATATTCATTTATTAATCCCTAATGCTATCCTTTTGAAACTCCAAAATCAAGTTCAGTCCATCTAATACCAAATCAGGGACTACAAAGATGGTGTTTTTTAGGTTTTTAACAAAGGCAGAAGCATCTCCGCCGGTTAAAATAACTCTCAGTCCGTTGTATTTGTTTACCAACGTGTTGATATAAGCCTCAAGTTCGTATGTGATGCCGTGTTGTACCCCGGCCTGAATGGCTTCTGTAGTTGTTCGTCCCAGGAAGGGAGTCTTACTGGAAGGGGAAACCAGAGGAAGGTCATCAGTAAATTGTTCGAGAGCTTTGAAACGAAGATGCATCCCGGGTGAAATATTCCCACCAATAAATTCAGCATTTTCATTAATCAGATCCAGTGTGATTGCAGTTCCTAAATCAATAATCAAAACCCATGACCCCGGGAATAATGCCACACCGCCAACTGCCGCTGCAATTCGGTCTTTCCCCAATGTTTCTGGTGTTTTATACTTTATGGAAATAGGAAGACTGAGTTGGTGGTTGAGTTCAACAAATTTAGAAAAACTGTTCTTCATGGATGAATGGAGATCAGATGGAATTTTACGAACGCTTGATATTATCGCAGCCTCAATATGAGGGAATCGTAAAGTCAATGACATTTCCTGAAATTCATCCCAGTTGTTGACCGAGTTTTTTATGACTTGCTTTTTGTCGGAATAGATAGCCCATTTAATCTGGCTGTTTCCGGCATCAATAATTAGATTCATTCTGGTGACTTGGATGTCTTGTACCCACAAATATAAACATAAAAAGATCCCCGGGTATATCAATACTTCGGAGATCTACAAGAATTACTCTTTTGCTTGCTGTGGAAAAAATTAACTGTTTGAAGGTAAGACGCAAGTTTTTCTGAATTGTTACAACAGATTGATAATAAAGACACCCTATTTTGTAAATCTCAGATTTGGCATTATTAAAATCAAGTTTATCTACACAAAAGTGAAGTTAAATAACACATTTACCAAAGAGTTTGAGTCAATTCGAAACCTTTTGCCGCAAAAAACGTTATTAATAGTGAATCAGGTGATTAACACTGATTCTTGTGAGTTTTAGTTTCGCATAACTGCTGCTAGGGTTTGGTATAGTAGTTGGACATCAAAAGTTGGTTTAGGTTAATTGGTAATAGCAGCAGTGTTCCGCCTGAAGGAAATCCCAAATCCTGAAGGCGGAACTTTTTACAACCCCTTTTCAAAAAGCTTTATGCTAGGCAAATCCATCAATGGAACATAAGCAAAAAACCGATTAGCTCCCGGTTTAGATAGTTCTTTTCAGGTCTTTAGACAATTGCTTTCGTAGTTGTTCCAAATGTTTTCGCTGCTCAAGGAGAGGAAGGATACTATCCAAATCTCCGTTTTTCTGACACATTTTGATTTTCTGGTCAATTTCTTCGATAAGTTGCTTGACCATCCGGGTTCGGAAAGAAATTAGAGTTTCGGGAACCACTTTTTTAAGCATGCTGGATTCTGTTCGGATATAGGCCCCTTGTTTCGCATGAATTTTGCTCAGCTCATAAGAAGGACTAACCAGATCAACAGCTACGCGACTAATATCCGGGTCAGGGTGGTTAACAAAATATGACTGATGATTCAGCCCGGGCTTGTTCCATATTTTCCGAAACTCAGAGAAAATCATTTTATAAACAGGATGGCTAAATTCCAAGTTGTCGTTTTCAAATTCTTCAATAAAAAAACCATTGACTTTTACAGGTATTGGAGCATCTTTAGGTGTGGCCTGTAGCTCATAAAGTACTTGATCACCAAATAAGAGCATGAGACGAATAATTTCCTTTTCCTCTGCTCTTGATTCTGATTTCTGTTCGGTGGTTTCCTGGCGCGGGGTTGTGGCTCTGGGTTCCTGTGGGTGATAATCCCTGTTTCTATGGGTTTGTTCCCGGTTCCTTCTTCTGGTTTTAGCTGTTTCAGCAAAAAGTATTTCCTCTTTGACCCCCATTAGACGGCTGCATTCCTGAAGATAAACTGACCTCTCGATCTGATCTGGTATCTGGGCAACAGAGCGAACTATCTCGGAGATTAAATTTGCCCTTTTTACAGGGTCATCGCCAATGTTTTCTGATAATAGCTTGGTTTTGAAAGTAATGAAATCCTGTTCGTTTTTGGATATGTAATCAAGAAGTTCCAATGAACTATGTGACCGGGCAAATGAGTCAGGATCCTCCCCCTCAGGCAGTGGGACCACCCTAACGTGCAATCCTTGTTCCAGAACCAGGTCAATCCCCCTTAACGAAGCTTTGATACCCGCCTGGTCACCGTCATATATTATGGTAACATTGCGGGTGAATCGACGAATAAGGCGTATTTGATCTTCAGTCAAAGCGGTACCAGATGAGGCAACAACATTTTCAATTCCCGACTGGTAGAAGCTGAGTACGTCGGTATAGCCCTCTACAAGGAAGCATTTATCCTCACGGACTAGTGATTGTCTGGCAAAGTATAGTCCGTAAAGACTTGAAGATTTATGGTAAATTTCTGACTCGGGTGAATTTAGATACTTGGCTGCTTTTGAATCCGTCCTGAGAGTTCTTGCTCCAAAACCAATAATTCTTCCTGAGAGACCATGAATGGGGAACATTATGCGCCCCCAAAATCTATCATATAATTGATCTCCTTTTTCAATAGTCAGTCCGGTTTTTACAAGGAATTCTTTTTTATATCCGTTTTTCGTTGCTTCTCTGGTCAAGGCATCACGGCTGTCGATAGAATATCCGAGTTGAAATTTATCTATCGTATCCCTACGTATTCCTCTCTCTTTCAAATAACTGAGGCCAACGGCTTGGCCTTGAGGATCATCAATAAGAGTCCTGGAGAAGTATTTCTGAGCATATCCAGACAGGATGAGTAAGGATTCCCGCTCATTTTTTTGCTTTATCTCTTCTGGAGTTTCTTCCTTTTCATCGACCTCTATATGGTATTTCCTGGCAAGGTATTTTAAGGCTTCAGGATAAGCCAGATGTTCATGGTCCATAATAAAATTCACTACATTTCCTCCTTTGGCACAACCAAAACACTTATAAATTCCTTTTGAAGGTGAAACGGTGAATGAAGGAGTTTTCTCATTATGGAAAGGACACAAACCCAGGTAATTGACCCCCCTTTTTTTGAGGCTGACAAAATCACCGATCACCTCTGTGATCTCAGCGGCTTGCATAATACGGTCAACAGTGGAGCGGTCAATCATGGCTCAACGAAGTTAACAATAGAATGCCTATTTTTGGGTTAATGATATTGCATTCTTAATAATTATGGAGAAAAAGAAAAAACTTGTAGTGCTTTCCGGTGCCGGGATGAGTGCTGAAAGCGGTCTTAAAACATTCCGTGAGATGGGTGGCCTCTGGGAGCAGTATGAGGTTACCGAGGTTGCAACTCCTGAAGCTTGGGGAAAAAACCCAGAGCTCGTTATGCGTTTTTATAATGAACGTCGAAAACAATTGCTTGAGGTTCATCCCAATCCAGGGCATTATGGATTAGCAGAATTAGAAAAGTTTTATGATGTTCACATTATTACACAGAATGTGGATGACCTTCATGAAAGGGCTGGTAGTACCAGGATATTACATTTGCATGGTGAATTACGCAAGGCCAGAAGTACTGGGGATTCATTATTGGTCTATGAAATCGATGGATGGGAGTTGAATCTCGGGGATAAATGCGAAAAAGGCTATCAGTTACGCCCACATATTGTTTGGTTTGGTGAGGCTGTGCCAAATATTGAAAAGGCTATTTCTATTGTTAAAGAAGCCAATTTCCTGGTTATTATTGGAACAAGCATGCAGGTT
Source organism: uncultured Porphyromonadaceae bacterium (assembly GCA_964465145.1). GTDB lineage: Bacteria > Bacteroidota > Bacteroidia > Bacteroidales > UBA12481 > JAUVKA01. Next base: position 13,166 of record CAYXJR010000065.1, read on the forward strand.
TATCCTGCTGCTGGCCTTATGTACTATGCAGAGGCAGGCACCCCAAAATTTGTAATTGATCCAAATGATACCTCAGCGGATTTTGATGAGCGAATTACTTACATAAAGATGGGAGCCAGCAAGGGAGTGAAAAAGTTGAGGGAATTGTTGATCGCTCATCCTTGATTGACATGGTTCCATGATTGGCATAATCAGCTTTTTGAAGAGAGGTATCTGCACAATTATGAACTTTACAGAACCATGCAAGGCAGATGACTGCGAAAAGGAAGGGAATCATATAACCGATATATTGAACTGATCTTTTCATGTGTCGGGTTTTCAATTTTATATTTTCAAAGCTAGGGTAGGGCAATGTTAATTCGCGTTAATGAGAAGTTAAACAGGGTTATTTAATATGAACTTAGGTTATTTGAGATACACAGAAAATGGATTTGACTTCTACAGGGCTTTGAAAGCTTTTTAAACACTCATCTTCAATAAGATATTGATTTGCAGAGGCAGGTCTCGACGTGTCTCTACTGAATTTACTTTTTAAGCTGGAAAATTTGTACGATAGAATTATCATCTATGTCCGAATTTTCTATTAATCTAATGAGTTTATCCCGATAATCAGGATGAATAAGCTTTTGGCCTTTCCAGCAATCCGTATCCAAATGATTAATTAAATCGAACATTTGTAATAGGCTTGTCCACTGGTTGTTTTGGATTAGCCTTACAATATTGCATGGTTGGATGCCATCCAAATCGTTCTGAACCCCCAGGTACATGCTTTCTTTATATCCACATTCCTTTGATTCGCCCAATAAAATCACCATTAGTACTATAAAAATTAGTAGTAATATTTGACTAATGAAATAGTTGAAACACTTTAAATGTTTCCAAGCTTATTGAGGGCATCTTTTACTGTCTGTATCCTTCCAAAACTCAAAGTAAGTTTTCCATTTTTTTCTCTCATCTCACAAGTCCTTTGGTTTTTTTGAACATAATCCAGAACTCTGCTAAATGCTTCTGACTGAAAGAATGGCGAATCCTGGGAACATATGAAATACAGTATAAACTTTCCATTTTTCATCATTATACGGTCAATTCCCAGACTCATTGCCAGCCAGCGCAGGCGAACCATATCCAACAATTCGACAGTTTGTGGAGGAGGTGTCCCAAAACGATCGGCCAGACGATCGGTAAATCTTTCCAGATCCTCTTCATTGGATATTTCATCAAGTTCCCGGTAAAGCTTTATACGCTCAGTAGTAGATTCAATATATGATTCGGGGAACAACAAAGCCATGTCGGAATCAATGGTAACATCGAATACATAGGTGGATTCCACGGCATTAGATTTATCATCTCCGATTCTCAGAGTCCCTGATTCTCCGATTTCCTGAGTCTCTGAGTCTCTGATTCCCTGAGTCCCTGTTCCCCATTCCCCACTCCTGGCTTCCCTAATCTCCGCCATGGCCTCATTCAATATCTTTTGGTAGGTTTCAAACCCGATATCTGCAATGAAACCACTTTGTTCAGCCCCTAATAGATTTCCTGCTCCGCGTATGTCCAGGTCCTGAAGAGCAATATTGAAACCACTGCCCAGTTCCGTATATTCGGCGATAGCTTTCAATCTCCTCCTAGATTCCGGAGTTTGAAGGTGCAGGGGAGGAGCTATAAGGTAGCAGAATGCTTTTTTATTAGACCTTCCCACTCTTCCTCTCAACTGATGCAGATCACTCAAACCGAAATGATGGGCATTGTTGATAATAATGGTGTTGGCATTTGGAATATCCAATCCGTTTTCAATTATTGAAGTGGCAATCAAGACATCCTTATCCCCATTGATAAATTCCAGCATGCGGTCTTCCAATTGCCTGCCCTTCATCTGGCCATGAGCCACCACGGTCCTGGCTTTTGGAACAACCCTGTTAACCAGGCTTTCCACCTCGACAATATTTTGTACCCGATTGTGGATAATAAAAACCTGGCCACCCCGATCCAGTTCATATTCAATAGCTTCCTTGACAAGCTCTTCGTTGAGGGTGTGTAGTTCTGTTATGATTGGATGTCGGTTGGCAGGAGGGGTATTCATGATACTCAGGTCGCGTGCTCCCATCATGGAAAACTGCAAAGTACGTGGTATGGGTGTTGCACTAAGTGTAAGCGTATCCACATTGGCTTTCATCTGCCTTAGCTTTTCCTTCATAGCAACACCGAATTTCTGCTCCTCGTCAATGATAAGCAAGCCTAAATTCTTGAATTTCACACGTGCGGAGATTAGTTTATGTGTTCCTATAAGAATATCCACCTTACCTGCTTCCAGGTCTTTAAGAACACGTTTTTGATCTCTCTGACTCCTTAAACGACTGATATATTCTATATTGACCGGAAATTCTTTCAGACGGTCTGAAAATGTTCTAAAATGTTGAAGTGCAAGTATGGTAGTGGGAACCAGTATTGCTACCTGCCGGGAATCGCTGGCTGCTTTAAAAGCAGCCCTGATGGCCACTTCCGTTTTTCCAAACCCCACATCCCCGCAGACCAAACGATCCATAGGATTCTTTGATTCTAAATCTTCCTTTACAGACCTGGTTGCTTTCAACTGATCTGGTGTATCCTCGTAAATAAATGAAGCTTCCAGTTCATGTTGAAGATATGTATCTGGTGAAAACGCAAATCCCTCTTCCGATTTTCGGTTGGCATACAAGACAATAAGGTCCTTGGCAATATCCTTTATTTTGCTTTTAGTTTTCAGTTTAAGCTTTTGCCATGCCCCGGAACCCAGTTTATACATTTTCGGAGTTTCGCCATCCTTCCCTTTGTATTTGCTGATTCGATGCAGTGAATGGATACTAACAAATAGGGTATCCATATCGCGATATACCAGTTTTATGGCCTCCTGCCATCCGCCATTAATCTCAATTTTTTCCAAGCCTCCGAATTGCCCGATACCATGGTCAACATGAACAATAAAATCGCCGGGATGAAGACCGGTCAACTCTTTAATACTAAGTGCTTCTTTTTTGGAAAAAGTCTTGCGGAGTTTAAACTTGTGATATCGGTCAAATATCTGGTGATCAGTGAAACAGGCTATGCGGATATCGTGATCATAAAAGCCTTCATGAAGCTCCAGTACCAATCGTTCAAACAACCTTTTACTCTCGGTTTCTTCACTAGGGTTTAGGATTACTTCCAGCCGATCAAGTTGTTTTGGATTCTCACTAAGGAGTATGTTACGATACAGATCGGCCTGGTTTTGTTCCAGTTTTTCTGTTAGGAGATCAAAATTCTTATTTATAGGAGGTTGTATGCTGGTATTGAAGAAAAAGCTTTTTTGTGATGGGAAAAAATGCCTTTGGCCAAATTCGGTAATGCGAATATTACTTAGGTGTTTTTGAATTTCCGCACCATCCACGAGTTTTTTTCGAAAACTTACCGGGTCTAGTATTTGGTCTTCTTCTTCTGTGGCAGCATCGCTGAGGGCGCGTATTTCTGAAGTAGCGCTCACCTCTATCCCGGAAAGTAAATGATCGATATGGTTAAGGCAAAATTCCAGGTCTCTCGACCATAATTCTGATTTTTCGGGTAGAAAGTCAAAAAGCGTCAGTGCTGTTTCAGCGATGAGCCTATCGTTTAAGTTTGGCACAATTGATATGCTGGCATGTTTTCGAATAGAAAGTTGCGTTTCAACCTCAAAACTTCGTATAGATTCTACCCGGTTGCCAATAAAATCAATTCTGTAAGGTTTTTCTGCCGAATAGGAGAAAACATCTATAATACCGCCACGAACAGAAAATTGCCCTGGCTCGTATACAAAATCATTTCGCACAAACCCATACTCTTCAAATACTTCAATAATGAATTCAAGGCTGACTTCTTCATCCTTTTTCAGATTAAGAGTATGATCACCGAGTTCTTTCCTGGATACTACTTTTTCAAGAATTGCTTCTGGATAGGTCACCACCAGTGCTTTCCGGTTTCTGCTGGCCATCCTGTTAAGAACCTCTGTACGTAGCATTAGATTGTCCTTATCAAGCTGCTGCATTCGAAGGGAGCGCTTATAGCTTGATGGAAAGTAATAGACATATTGGTCGCCGAGCAAGCTGGAGAGGTCGTTGAAGAAATATGCTGCTTCTTCCCGGTCATTAAGTAGGATCACCCTTGTATTTTTCTGGTCTTCGAAAAGGCAGGCAAGCAGAAGAGCAGGAGAAGAAGCCAAAAGCCCGTTAATGTGAAGAGTTTTATCATTATCTTCATGCAGGAAAGCCCGAATAAGTACAACATTCGGGTGAGAATTATAGAGCGATATGAGCTCCTTTTTTTCCAAGAGTGGGGCAAAGGTAGTAGAATTCTCTGGACTTACTTTATCCAATAACCGATATTGATAAAAATCAGTGGTTTAAGGGAATTATTTGAAATCATTACTGTGCCCTCAATAGGTCCGAAAGGGGTATTGTATCCATATGTTAGACCAGAACCGAAAAGAGAGGATTTGTATTTTTTTAGCTCCTTAAAGTCATTAAATGATTTCCCAGCATTATTTTTCCACAAAACATAATGGTTGCCTTTGACATTGAATTGAAAATTCAGTTGTCCGATCAGGGCATGATTGGCAGCTCTCTCCATATAGTTCATCCCAACAAAAGGAAATATCGACTTATGATAATACCCCAGGCCTCCCATATATGAGCGGTATGGATAAGGAATTGAATCCCCGAATGCCAACCCCCCGCTTAGGCCCAGTTGAATACTAAGGCGCTTGCTGAGTTCAAAAGCTCTTTGATGCCGGTAATTGAAAACAATGGCAGGGAAGAGCTGCATATCTGTGAAGTTGGCGACAAGTTTTGCCATTATTTCAACTTTTTCTCCCCGGGTTGGAAAGGAAATCCGGTTATAGCTGTCCTTGATCAAATGAGAATAAAAATTTATCATCTTGGAGCTAAATGAGCTTATATCAAGAATATTTATTCTGGGTGCTAAAGTTGCAAATTCGGCTTGCAGACCGGTGGATAATGAAAATACATTATTAAAGCTGGTACGGGTTTTTAAATCAAGAATCAGATCATGGTAATTATACTCTCCTGTTTTTCTTCCTTCCTGGTAATCATAAGCAACTAACCGGTTATATTCAACAATGAGTCCATAGTTCTGGCGTTTGTGTGTCAGGAAAAAATAGGAAGCTCCGAAATAGGGATTTTCACCTAAACTAAGGTCTAAACTCAATAGGTCACCCCTTTTCCACAGATTTCTGAAATTGGCATTCAGAAGCAATGATGCATTAAAGAGATTATCATAATGCAATCCCACGTGGGCCTGGTCCTTATTTTTCTCCTCAACCCTTATCAATAGCTTGTTACCATTAGAAATTGGATCCAGTTGATATGTGATTTTGTTAAAATAGTTTGTACCAAAGGCCCTATTAAGACCGGCTGAGATTTGATCGGCCGAGAGGTATGCTGGGAAGCGGATATCAATTATTGACCAGATAAATTGTTCTGTCATATTTTTGAGTCCCTGGTATCGGATTTCACTCACAAACAGGGAGTCGATACGAGGCAAAGCAGGTCTTTGGAGAATTGTATCTCCGGGAAATTGTCGCAAATTCTCACTAAGAGCTACCAAAGCCTCCCATTGTTCCATACCAGTTTTCTCTCCATTTGCAATTATTTCTTCTGCTATGCCAAAACTCAAAACACTGGCTCCTGAGGTTTTGGGTCTTATCAGAATATCACATAGATCCCGGTTTTTCTGATTCACCTCCTCCCTGGTTAAGGAGGAAGCTTGCTTCATGATATTGACCATGTTGGTCAGGTCATTTTTTTTAAATAATTCACGCTGAACATCGATACCAATTATGAAGTCGGCGCCCATTTCCCTGGCATGATCAGCTGGGAAGTTATTGATAAAACCACCATCCACCAGGAGTTGGTTGTCAATTTCAATTGGTGTGAAGTATGTTGGGATGGCCATGGAGGCTCTCAAAGCATCGTGTAGTATTCCGCTATTTATAACAACTTCTTTGCCGGTAACAATATCAGCACCAATACAGAGAAATGGAATGGGCAATTTAGAAAAATCCCTTATTTGATATGCTGGCAAGGTTAATCCAGCCAGCATGTTAGTGATACTATGGCCTGCAACTAATCCGGATGGCAATTGTATCCCGGTTTTATTAATGGAAAAGGAATAGAAGTATTTTTCGAGTTCAAGTTTCGCCGCAAAGGACATATTCCCTCTGGGAATCTGATCGGACATAAGGGCTTCCCAATCCTTCTGGCCAACCATTATTTCCATTTCTTCCGGGCTATAACCGATAGCATACAATGCCCCGATGATGGCACCCATCGAGGTTCCGGCAATATAATCGATAGGAATACCTGCACGCTCAATTACCTTGAGAACCCCGATATGAGCCAGTCCTCCAGCCCCTCCTCCACTTAAAACCAAACCAATTTTCGGTCGGTCTTGGGAATAGCTGCTCATCACGATGAGACTGAAGAATACAATCAGGAAATAGTTTTTCTTGATCCTGTACATAAGCTATTGACTTACCTCATCAAAAATATAAAAGAAGATAATTAATAGTATTCAAGCTATATATTATGGTAAATGAAATGTAGTAACAGCTCAGCCGTTCGGGTTTTCCCTTATAATCTCTTCGTGAAGATCCAACATGCTTCTGGAACCCACATAGAAGGGAACACGTTAGTGCAATGATTCTGTCTTAATATTCATGATCCTATTTTTGCCATCCGAAGCTTTGCCTCCTGCCTGTTCGGCAATAAACGCGACAGGACAACATTGTTTGCAAATAGATCCATTTTTTTCTGATCCTCGCCCTGAACGTTTATCACCCTGGCGCTGAATAATAAACTCGTTAAAGGTGTTGATATTGTAGGAATACATGGGCTCCAATGCGGGTGTATTTTATCAAAGATGAGAGAATTATTTTACATTTACAAAAAGTTGAAAATTATGCTCGTTTATAAATTTGGCGGTGGCATTCTGCGTGATTCGGATGGAATAGTGAAAATGTATGAAATTGTCCGGGCTCGGGTTTCCGGGCCATTGAATCAGAGCCTATTGTTGGTTGTGTCCGCTCTTGAAAAAATGACGAATGCGTTTGAAGAACTTTGGTCAGACTGGGTAAATGGGAGTGATTTTTCCTTTTCATATGGACGGATAAAGGCTTACCATTTCGGATTAGCCGATACTCTATTTGAAGATAAATCCCAGGGCAAGAAAATACTAATGTCAGTTTTCGATGATATTGATGTTATACTTATGGGGCAAGCCCCTGAAAATAAGAATGAAGCTTATGATCACCTGGTGTGTTTTGGCGAGATTTTATCATCTAGGCTGATTTCTGCTTATTTTAACCAGAACAGTTTAGAACATACATGGTTGGATGCCCGAGAGATGATTTGTACTGATTCCTTCTTTCGTGAGGGTAAAGTGAATTGGTTGGAAACAGGAATAAAGGTCAGGGAAAGAATAACCAACGACGAACAACCAACGGAGAACAACCAGGAAGGAAGAGGTAAATTATGGCTAACACAGGGTTTCATAGGTGCTGATTCCAATGGAAAAAGTACAACATTGGGCCGGGAGGGGTCAGATTATTCTGCTGCAATATTCGCTTATGTTTTGAATGCTCAGGAGGTGGTTATTTGGAAGGATGTTCCTGGTGTTATGACTGGGGATCCGGTTGATTTTCCAGAGGTGGTAAAACTGGATCAGATTTCCTATCTGGAGGCTATTGAAATGTCCTATTTTGGGGCTAAAGTCTTGCACCCAAACACTATTAAACCACTACAAAATAAAAATATTCCTCTTACCATAAAACCTATAGGTCAGCCTGAATCTGATGGTACAAAGGTCATTAAAAACCCAATAATATCAGTTGTAAAGCCTGTCCTTATCATCAAGTCGAACCAAGTATTGTTATCCATTCAACCCAGAGATTTTTCATTTGTTATGGAAGAGGCATTATCAACAGTTTTTGCAATATTAGCAAGGTATCATTTAAGGGTTAATCTATTGCAACATGGAGCAGTTAGCCTGTCCTTCTGTATTGATTATCATGAGGATCACCTAAACAGCGTGGTTAGTGATCTGGTAGTTGACTTCAAGGTCCTTTACAATTCAGGACTGGAGCTTCTCACAGTCCGTCATTATTCGCCAGAGGTGATGGATAAGCTGATCAGCGGGCGGAAAATATATGTACAGCAACAAAGCCGTAGGACGGTACGATTTGTTTTGTCTTAACGATTGAACTCAAGGGCTTTCCCGCGTTTTGATTCATTAAATATTCCGTTGTCAAACACCAGGTGGCCATTGACAAATGTATGTGTAACTCTGGACCTCAGGTTTGTCCCTTCTAAAGGTGACCACCCACATTTATATAGAATATTTTGTTTATTTACTGTCCATGGATCATTGGGATCAATAATGACAAGGTCTGCACAGAATCCTTCACGAATATAGCCCCTGTCCATTATTTGGAAAATATCTGCAGGAGCGTGACACATTTTTTGGATTATGGTTTCAATAGGGATAATACCACGATGGTAAAATTCAAGCATTACAGGCAAAGAATGTTGTACCATTGGTCCCCCGGAAGGGGCCAGGGTATAAGGATTATCCTTCTCCTGCATAGTATGGGGTGCATGGTCAGTAGCAATAATATCAAGTTTATTGTCAAGTATGCCCTGGAGCAAGGCATCTCTGTCTTTTGCCGATTTAATCGCCGGGTTCCATTTGATTAAAGTACCCTTATCGGCATAATCGGAATCTTCGAACCACAGGTGATGAATACAGACCTCAGATGTTATTTGCTTCTTTTTATGGTTGCTGGTATCATTAAGCAATTCCAGTTCAATTGCCGTTGAAACGTGTATCAGATGCAGTTTGGTATTATGTTTCCGGGCCAGCGCCACAGCGAAGCTTGAGGAGGTGAAACAAGCCTCTTCACTTCTTATCCTCGGGTGGTATTCTATTGGTATATTCTCCCCGAATTGTGCAATGTATTCAGCCAGGTTTCTTTTAATGATTGTTTCGTCTTCACAATGAACCGCGATTCTGATATCCGGGATAGAGAAAATACCTGCCAGGGTTTTTGGATTATCCACCAGCATATCACCCGTTGAGGCACCCATGAATACCTTAATGCCACAGGCTCTTTGGCGATTAACCGCCTGCAATTCTTTAAGGTTATCATTGGTAGCTCCCAAGTAGAACGAATAATTTGACAGGGACTTTTTTGAGGCAATTTTGAATTTTTCTTCCAAAAGCTCGTTGCTGGTGGTTTGGGGTGAAGTGTTTGGCATTTCCATGAAACTTGTAATACCTCCTGCAACAGCTGCCCTGGATTCGGTATACAAATCTCCCTTATGAATAAATCCCGGGTCACGGAAATGAACCTGATCATCTATAACACCTGGTATAAGTATTCTGTTTTTCCCTTCTATGATAATGGTGCCGGGAGGTACATCAGGAGCTGAAATTTCGTGGGATACCTTAACGATTCTTTCTCCTTTGATCCATACGTGTCCCCTGAATTGTTGACCTTCATTAACAATATTAATATTTGTTATAAGGTAGTTACTCATGATTTGGCGATGTGTTTCCTGTAATTCTTCCTAAGACTGCTTAATTTCATGTGTATTACACCAAGTAGAGCTTCGCTGAAAATCCCCCCGCTCATTTTTGAAGTTCCAAGTTCCCTGTTAATAAATATTACCGGTACTTCGCATATGGAATAGCCCAGTTTCCACACTTTAAATTTCATTTCGATTTGAAAACCATATCCTATCATCCGAATTTTGTCCAGGTCCAGTTTTTCCAACACTTCTCTTCTGTAACAAACGAATCCAGCTGTAAGGTCACGGACCGACATACCGGTAATAAATCTGACATAGGTGCTGGCATAATAAGATAGCAGCAGCCTCCCGAGGGGCCAATTAACTATGGCAACACCTTTCTTATACCTGGATCCCACTGACATACCTATACCCTCAATCTTGCAAGCCTTTAATAATGGTCTCAAATCCTTGGGGCTGTGAGAGTAATCGGCATCCATTTCAAAAATATAAGAATAATTTTTCTTCAATACCCATTTAAATCCTGCGATGTAAGCTGTTCCAAGGCCTAATTTCCCGGGACGTTCAATCAGGTGAATCGTATTGGGATATTCTTGTATTAATTTTTTTACAATGTTGGCTGTTTGATCTTTAGAATTGTCGTCAATGACCAAAATATCAAAATCTTCATCCAGGGAACAAATTTCCCTTAGTAGGCACTCTATATTTTCCTCTTCATGGTAGGTTGGTATGATAATCAGGCTATCAGTCACTTGTTATTAATTTTCATTTGACAACATTTATAAATATATAAAGAACAAAGTTATTATTTTTGGATCAAAGATAAGGTTCATTTTTTTTGCTTAGTTTTTTTTGTTGGTGTTGTTATATTAGTAAAGAGTAGTATATTTGCACCCCCTAATACAGGGACAGTTCTTTGGGAGTGATTTAAAGATAATTTGAACATATTTTGGAATTATAAAATAAAGGCTTTACCTTTGCATCCGCTTTTGAAAAACAAAAGTTCTTTTACAGTTTGAAATTGGTGTCTGGTTGAGGCAGGTAATTTGCAGGAAGAAAGGCCAGAAATGTTTGCAAGGGTATTGATTTTGTTTTTATCTTTGCAGTCCCAAATTTGAATTACGTTCTTTGAATTATTGAAGAGAAAAGCACAAGGCAAGTAAGGAAAAAGTCAATTTTTTTATTTGATACTTGATAAGTTCTGAGAAAAGACAAACAATTACAACGAAGAGTTTGATCCTGGCTCAGGATGAACGCTAGCGGTAGGCTTAACACATGCAAGTCGAGGGGTAACGATATCTTCGGATAGTCGACGACCGGCGGACGGGTGAGTAACGCGTATGCAACCTACCCATTGCTGGAGGATAGGCCGAAGAAATTCGGATTAATACTCCATAATATCATTAGATCACATGTTTTGATGATTAAAGTTCCGGCGGCAATGGATGGGCATGCGTGACATTAGTTTGTTGGTGAGGTAACGGCTCACCAAGACTGCGATGTCTAGGGGGTCTTAAAGGATGATCCCCCACACTGGTACTGAGACACGGACCAGACTCCTACGGGAGGCAGCAGT
>CAYXJR010000066.1:0-24153 GCA_964465145.1 uncultured Porphyromonadaceae bacterium
ATAGTGAAAAGTTACAACTTTATTCCTTTTTGGTTCTGGCTTGTCCAGGTTAGGTCATACATATTATTATCTTTGGAGTAATATGGAAAAAGCATCAAATTCAACCGGTCTGGCCGACCAGGCAACCATTGAGTTGCGGGATTTCATTTTAAAGCAAAAGTTTCAACCAGGGGATCTATTGCCTGGAGAGATAGAGTTCTCGCAGCAACTGGGAGTGTCGCGGACTATGATTCGGGAGGCTCTTAGCCGGTTCAGGATGATGGGTATTATTGAGTCCAGGCGAAGAAGAGGCATGATTCTCCAATCTCCGGATTTTCTCAAAGGGTTAGAATTTGCCCTGGATGGATCCTGGCTCAAAAATGAAACTCTTCGTGAGATGTTTGAGTTTCGGCTGATGCTGGAGATCGGACTGGCAGATTTTCTTTTTGTCATTAAAAAGGACCGATTGATAAAAAAACTTGAGCGTATTATTATCAAGGAAGATGGATTGACAAAGGAGTCGATGCGGATAAAGGCTGATGCTGAATTTCATACAGCCCTGTATGAGGCAACCGGCAATCAAACCCTGATACGTTTTCAAAAGATGCTTTACCCATTATTTGTGAAATATGCTTCTGTCCGGGCGAAAAATATGCCTAAACCCTTGGTGACCCATAATGGCTTACTCGAGGTACTAAAAACTGGTGCTCCGGATACATTCAGAGAGGCTATGCGCCAGCACCTTGAACCCCATTTCCAGATTCAGTCCAGTAATCCTGAATAATTCTTATTCATGTGATAATGAATGCTTCTGAAAGGATAAGGACAGCGGTCCAACATGAGAAACCCGACTGAGAGACGCATATATATTAATGCATAAATCCGACCATCCCGATGAAGGTAACCATACCATTCTCCATATTCAGGATCCGGGAAGAATTTATAAGTCCAATCGTGAATTTTCCTGTGCCAGTCAGAATATTTCTCATCTCCCGTTAGCCTGTATGCCATCAGGGTTGCAATGATGGCTTCATTTGGAAAGGATGGAAGCCGGTTTTTACCATAATTCAGATGATCAGTTTTATGTAATTGTATTTATATTTAAAATGATATTATAATGATATCTATTTAATATCATTTTGCACAAAAATCAATAAATCCAATCTGCCGCAGATCTTTTTCCAGGCTTGATAATTCCGTCCCGGATAAGTTTTTCAATGGAAGCAATTGCCGATACCCCAATTTTAGCGGCATGCTCGGCCAGGTTCTGACTATCCTTAATACTGGTGGCTCCTACATGAATAATGATTTTTAATCTATCCCCGGCATGATTAACCCATTGTTCGGACAGCTCCTGTTATGCAAAGATTTTTTAAAATTAACCACGAAGGAGCACGAAGGAATTCACTAAGTTGCACAAAGGAAAAGTTTGATTATCAGAGATATCCCATGAGTTATTTAAAAAGCTAATTGCCTTCGCTAATATCACATGGATTAATTGAGGTTACACCGTTTGCCATTGAGACCCTCATCCTTGTATATACCGCTGGAACATTAGGAATTGTAAATGTTCCTGTAACAGGATTACGTTTTCTGTTGGTTGAAAATACCAGTTCACCGGCATCATAAAAATCACCATCAGCATTATAGTCGATCCACACTCTCCACGACTCCTTGCTTGTAACGCTGGATTTCCAGGGTGTTAAAGAAATACTATAAGCTATGTCACTTCTATTTGCAGGCTTGCCTGATCAGTTCCACCATTTCCATCACTCACCAGGTCTCCCATAGAAAGGAGAATATTTTTCTATCACAGCGTTAGGTATTTGGTTCAAACAAAGTTAACTAATTCTATTTTTTTTCTATGTTGATTGTTAAATTTAGGTCATCAGAATTATGTTCTTTAACGTCAAAGCCAATTGTGCCTCATTATTTTTAAAATTAATAGATATCTCCCATTGCCATGAAATATTTAACTGTTTTTACATTCCTCTGTCTGCTCCCATTAAGCGTTGTCAGTCAGGATAATCCCGATAATTTATTTTTGAAAGACAAAATTCAGGAGGTAACGGAAGATAATTTCCTGAAAACCGAGGGTTATTATAATTGGGGCTCTTCAATCATTAAGGGGGAAGATGGGAAATACAACCTGTTTTATTCCAGATGGAAAAAGGAATACAATTTTACTGCCTGGTTAACCCATTCGGAAATTGCACATGCGGTTTCAATAAACCCGGCAGGGCCATGGAAATATAAGGAAACTGTTTTAACCGGCAGAAGAGGGGAGAATTGGGATGCAATAACAGCTCACAATCCTAAAATTAAATATTTCAATGGTAAGTACTATCTATATTACACTGCCACAAATATGGGCGGGCGCAGCTACACTGAAGAAGATCTGATAATCCGATTATTGAGCCGGAGGGGATCATTCGGAACGTCACTGTGAATGCAGCGGTCACACAAACTCCGGAAGGCAAGTATATCATGATTATAAAAGGAGACAGACCCGATAAAACCAGCGGCTTTAACGTTCTCCAGGCCCTGGCAGTATCCGATAGTCCAGCAGGGCCTTTTGAGCTTACCGATAAGGTGGTTTACGATGAGATAAATACTGAAGATGCTTCTGTTTGGTATGATGATGCAAGGAAGCGTTTTTATGCAATGTTCCATGCTCACGGCGGGAACTATTTGGGAATGCTTACTTCTGAAGACGGGATGAACTGGAAAAAAGCAACAGAGCATGTGCTGATGCATAAGCAATATGTTTTAAATGGTGAGATAGTGAAACCTCAAAGGGTTGAAAGGCCATCGGTTTATGTGGAGAATGGAGTGGTTTTGGGAACCGGGTGATGAGGGACATATCTACCCGCTTGAAAGCCTGATGGATATCTATGATCATTCAGTTGGCCATAATTCCACCCTGATTATGGGCTTAACACCAGACCCCAATGGATTAATGCCTGAACAGGATGTTAATCGACTGAAGGAATGGGGCGATGAAATAAGGGAACAATACGGTGAGCCTTATGCACAAACAGCCGGCGAGGGCAATACACTTATGTTAAAGCTGGATGTACCAACACGTTTAGATCACATTGTAATCCAGGAAGATATCAGATATGGTGAAAGGGTTAGGGAATATGTAATTGAAGGATATTCTGATAAAAAATGGACAATGATTGCAGATGGCACATGTATTGGGCAAAAAAGGATTATTGATGTAGGGGATAAGCAGTATTCAAAAATCAGACTAAAAATTAGTAAATCGATTGATACTCCAAAGATGAAAATGTTTGCTGCATATTAATCATAAAATGAGATTATGATCTCGTCAGGATATCGATCCCGGATCGTCAATCGCTGGGGTCTCAAGTTATCATCTGTTTAAATACCTTTTCGGTAAAATACCCGATAATAGAAATTTTATTTCTTTCGCGACCTATGATTTCGATTTTTAGCATGATTTTTTGAGGGTTGGGCCTCCAGGTACTTCATGATATTTCCAGGAATATCGGTATTGTCGATAAAGCCTGTAAAGTCCCCGGCGCCCGGTCCGAAAGCAAAAACCGGGACCATAATTCCTGTGTGGCTTCCGGTAGTAAAATCCCCAGTTACCATTCCTGTTTTATAATCTCCATTCTCTATGGTAAATCCTCCTGTTTCATGATCTGCCGTAACAATAACCAGAGTTTCCTGGTTGTCGGCGGCAAATTCCAGAACTTTGCCAATAACTTTATCAAAATCGAGCATTTCTTCTATTATCCATGGGGTGTCATTTCCATGAGCAGCCCAGTCGATCTGGGAACCTTCAATCATAAGAAAGAATCCATCGGGATCCTCTTCAAGTATATCAAGGGCTGTTTCTGTTGCTACTTCCAGAACCTCTCCGCGGATTGATTTTCTTTCAGTTCCATTTGGTGCAACTAAACCGGCTATTTTTCCATCTTCAATTTCAGATACCTCTTCAAGGGTTGTTGCAATCTGGTAACCCCTGGATCTTAAGTTATCAAGCAGGTTCCTGCCATCCTTCCTTTGGGAAAAGAATTTAAGGCCTCCGCCTATAAAAACATCGATTCCGCTATTAACAAAATCTACAGCGATCTCCTCCTCCATGTTTCTTGATGGTTGATGGGCAACGAAGGAAGCCGGTGTGGCGTGGGTAACTGATGAGGTTGAGACAACGCCTGTCGCTTTCCCAATATCCTGCGCCATTTCACGAATATTTTCCATGGTTTTTCCCGTGGTATCCACTCCAATAAAACCATAATTTGTTTTATGTCCGGATGCCAGAGCCGTACCCGAAGCTGCCGATCCGGTAACAAACCGGTTTGCTGCATGGGTAGTTGCAAATCCAATATTTTTAAAATTCTTAAGATAAAGGTCACCGCCATTGGCAGTCATGCCGGCAAAAATATGAGCAAGGCCCATTCCATCCCCAATCATTAGAATGACATTTTTGGGTGTGCTAGCATTACCATTGTAAGAATAGGTCGAAACCGGATAAAATTCTCCGCCCTTATAAATCTTTGCTGAATCTGATTTATTTACAGGGCCATAAGTATTCTGGGCTCTTGCAGGCGGGAAAATAATAAATGCTGAAAGGGTGATGACTAGTGTGGTGAGGCTGGATTTCATATTTATAGTTTTTATTTCTCGTAATCATGAATTTTATTACAATTCAACAATCCACAAAAATAGGGTATTCCTGATTATGTTAAAGCAAAATTCCTGTTCGGAAGTAAAAATTAAAATTGGATTCTTTCTCCAATTCCAGTTTGCAGGGCCTTATTGAATAAGTAGGTGGCAGCAAATAAATCAAATAATGCCATGCCAACAGATTTGTATAGGCTGGTTTTATGTCGATCTATAAGTACTTTACCATTAATCAGGTCGCTTAACAAACGGATCTGACCTTTCTTAATTAAGCCTTTGGCCAGAGGGTGGATCAGGTCCCCGGATTCTTCAACGGCCATATCCACATCAATAAAATAATGATCCAGTAAAGGAAACAATGCATCTGGCATTTCAACCATGTCAGGTTTGTATGAACCAATAGCAACAAAGCTCTTCCCATTTAAAAAAACGGGATCATCAGGTAGAACAGGGAAGGTGGCATTGGTTGCCGTAATAATTATTTCAGACCTATCACAAATATCAACAGGATCCCTTGCAATAACAAATTCAACATCCGGGAGTAGCGACTTGAGTTTTGTAATAAATGAATGTAAACGGTCAGGGTAGGAGTCATAAACTGTAACATGTTTTATAGGCCGGTTTTTGCAGGCAAAAAGTATTTGATGCAGCCCCTGAACACCTGCACCAATCAACCCCAGGGAGTTGGTCTCTGCCGGGGAGGTATATCTTATACCAACAGATCCAACTGCCGCGGTTCGAACTGCGGTGAGCTTTGCTCCGTTAAGTATAGCCAGGGGTTTCCCATTGGCTCCGTCATTCAAAATTACCGTACCATATAATACGGGGTGACCATTATTAGCATTATCTGGGAACAAGGACACCAGCTTGGTGCTAAAATAATTGCCGCAAGAACAGGGCATCATTAAAAGAGTGTTCCCATCAAATTCCATATGGGCCCGGTCGGGCATAACATAATTCCCACTGGCATAACTGAGCATGGCTTGCTCCATCACATCAGTCAACTCAACCGGATCGGTGAGCTTTGCAATGGTTTCTTCGTTAATAATCAGCATGTTGGTTCCGTTTGGTAGGAACGCATATTTGCGTCCTTACATAGTATTGTTTAAGTTTTTTTCAATGTCTTTAGCGGTTTTTGTTACCGATAATCCGCCCAGGGCTGTACATCTCAGTTCGCATGGCATGGCTTTGCCAACTGCCAGCATTGTCTGGATACTTTCCGAGAGTGGTATTACCGGGTCAACGCCTCCAAGGATCATATTTGCCGATATCAGGGCATTGGCACCAGCCTGCACATTCCTCCCAAGGCATGGTATCTCCACCCTGTTGGCAACCGGATCGCAAACCAGCCCCATGATGTTTTGCAGAGCCAGGGAAGCTGCCCCAAGTGCCTGTTTTGCAGATCCCCCAGCCAGTTGAACCATTCCAGCAGCAGCCATTCCCGCCGCCGCTCCCGTTTCGGCCTGACAACCGGCCACTTCAGCAGCGAAAGTAGCTTCAGTAGTTATGAAAACACCTACTAAACCTGAGGCCAGGAAAGCCTTATTTAGTTGATCACGGTTTGCACCCATCTCTTCAGCAAGTCCTATCAGTGCCCCGGGAAGTCCTCCGGCAGCTCCGGCAGTAGGTGCTGCAATTATAACTTCCATAGCACTTTTAGCTTCCATTATGGCCATGGTGTAAGCTGTCATTTTTTCTAATGGCCCGGCCGGTATCAACTTTCCGTTTTGAGAATTCATCAGGAAGACAGGAGATTGTGAATGAACTATCCTGTTTTTATATTCAGTTCCCGATAATCCCTTATCAATAGCTCCCATGAAAATATCCACTAGCTTATCCATCCTATTTAGAACTTCTTCAGCAGAGATAGAGGATCGTTTAGTTTCATATTCAATAGCCATATCTGCTAAATCAAGGTCTCCTAAATCAGGCATTTCTTCAAGATCCGAAGCAGTTCGGAATGGAAGTAAACTACCAGTATACCCCATAACCGGATAAACGGGAAGGATCAATTTGCAGAAACAATCATTCATATTCAAAGGCCCAAATTTGGGGTCAGCCAATTTGAATTCTATAATCAATAAAGCCTCATCATCTTTATTATTCAATTGATGCCGGTATATTTGAGACTGGAATCCAGGATCATCCCTGGCTTTTTCCCACCATGTATTTATCTCTTCGCTTTTTCCTTGAATAATCAGAGTTGGCAAGTCCATCAAAACTCTACATTCAATACCCTGAATTTCAACGAACTCAATTATTCCTCCCCCGGTAGACAGTGCAGTAACTTGAAAAGCTTTGCCATTATGAGTTTCAAAAACACAACGATAGGTATTAGGGTGATCAGCAGGATAATCAGTGATGTTGAAAGTGAGGCTGATTCCGGATTTTCTGGCAAGTTCCAGCGATATGGGTATATCAGTATGGGTCATTTCGATACCTAAAAGTCCGGCGGCCAATCCAATGTCGGAGCCTTGGGTTTGGTAGGTGCTGGCCAGAGATCCCCCGGGATGAAAATAAAATGCAGCTTTTTTAATATCTGACCCGGCCATCTGTTGAATAACATTGCCAATCCTATGTGAACCTGCTGTATGCGAACTCGATGGACCGCGCATTACAGGTCCTATAACATCGTTAAAAATTCCCGGAGGATTTATGGTTTTCATGGCCGCGAAGATAACAAGTACAATGCAAACAATTATATCCAATCAATTCTACGAAGATATTTTTTATCAGACCATTTATTATTGAGTTATTTCCTCAATTATGTATGCAGATCATTGTATTATTTTGCGGGAATCAGGGAATCAGGGAATTAGGGAACAGGGAACAGGGAATCAAAATTATATACTTGAAGGGTTTACAGGCCCTCAAAATGGTCCTCAACTGATAAATCAGATTTTTTTATTTTATACTTCTAATTGGCGCGGAGGTTTTTCGAATCCGCAATACAGGGTCATAGAAAAGAAAGCTTTCAGCATGAATGGGATAGTTTTCGTGTCCTAGAAGATGGCAGCGTGTCAGCCTGTCAATCGCATCAAGGATTCCTATCAAACCATTGAGCTGAATGGTCTCTTTGGCATATGAAGAACAAGAGGGGTAATAAATACAATCCATAATATCCTGTGGTGAAATATGCTTTTTGTAAAATCTGAAGGTGATTTCAAGAAAATTCATCTTGTGGTTTGATCCTTCAGTTTCCTTAGAAGATAATAATTCAGTTTCTTCCAATTTAAAAAGATGTCGAAACTGCTCAGTATCATAACCAGTCTGTGAGCAGGAACCAAAGGGCAGAATCAACATGAAAATTGAGATAATTAAATAGCTTTTCCAACTCATTATTAGGTGTTTAATCAAATTGATAAAATGTCAAGAACTAAATTGAAAACTTCATCTCTTTTAACTGCTCTATTTTGTTGCACAAGTGTTTGAGTTTGACGAACACCGCCAATATAATATCTTAAAAACCAGGGCCACATATAAAGTATCGCAACACCATTATTAAATGTGTAAACGGATTTTATACCAACCGTTGCAATTCCGCCACATAACAGAGTAGATATTATCCCCTCTTTGATTTCCCCAGCCAGGATTTGCCCTGATCCCGGGATAAGAATGCTCATTAATGGTAGAATGCTGAAGCCAGGCCTGATAAGGTTTCTGGATTCATTTTTCAGAATAATAAGTTGTTGCCTTTTTTCAAATTCACTTTCTTGCAGGGAATTGATGAAGGACTCAAAGGCCATATCATATTTATTCAGTCCCCAATAGGAAATCCCCAAATAAAACATTTTTTCCCTGTTTAAGCTTTGGTCAATGGGATCAGATAAGGCATTAAGTTCATTAAGGGCATTGTAGAAATTATGACTTTCAAAATCACATGTAACAGATTGGAAGAGAATTTTATTCTTCAGGCTGTCATCGACACAGCACTTAATAGCTTTGCTGAAAAAATCTTTAGCTCGTTGATAATCATTCAAAAAATAATAACATTGGGCTGTTTTTCTATAGTTGGAGGATTCGGTTGATTCATCAGAGAAGAATATTGCCCGCTGGTATTCTAAAAGAGCGTTTTCGTAATTCCCGGAATCAAAAAAGGAATCGGCCCTGGCAACGACTGATGCAATCTCTTGTCCTACTATTGAGGTGGATAATAGTGAAATAAGATATACAAGGATTATCTTATAATATGTCATAGGCAAAATTACTGACACCTGATTCACTCCAGATCCCAAAGGTCAAATTAACTTATTGGTGTCTGTTGAACTGAGCGACAACTCAATAATTTATTTTAGAACCTATATGACAAACCAATTAATGGCCTTCCCTCACGATCAAGGTTTAACTGGAAATTCATTTTTTTAAGTATGGCAGATTTTCGCGCCAGATAGACATTTGTCCATGGATCTGTAAGTGTACCAACCAGGTACCCTAATCCAGCCCCCACTACCGTTAAAAATGCACTCCCCAAAATATAATCACCCACTGCAACATCATTTTCATCCCAATAATCAGCTCCAACGCCAATTCCTGAAACGACAAACAATCCCAAACAACAACCTCCTGTTCCAGCGGCCCATTTAATGGCACTGCCTTTCCTGGTACTGATACTTTGAACATCACCTAATGAATATGTCTGTAATTGACCGTTTACCATACAGGAAGCAGATTCTGTTGTGATATTACCTTTCTTACCATCAATAGTCGTTCCGTCGTCCAGGGAAATTTTCATTTTCCCATATCGCTGCGCAAAACTGTTAGTAAATAGGAATGATCCTAGAAAAACAAAAAGAATAATAAATATACCCTTACTGCCTGAGAAGAATAAATTTTTCATAACGGTTAGATTTGGTTTAGTAACTAGTTATAAGGTTTGAAGTTATAACATAATATCGAATAAAAAAAAGGATTTCACTAATTAGGATATATCTTTGCCCAGGGTTGGACCTAGCCAACCTGGGCTATTTTCAGTGGAATTCTTGTGTCTTGTGTCTTTGTTCTTAGGTCTTGATCCCCCGTCCCTCCGTCCCTCCGTCCCCTTCTTTTTACCGATAAAAACCGTCAATTCGCCGAATTTGACTTTACTAGCCTTATGATCCACCTTACTTTTGACCTAAACAAATAAATAAACGAAATTATGGAACGAATGGGACACGAAGCACGAAAAAGCCACAATACCAGGAAAACCTGGGGCATATTGCTGGTTATCCTGGGTGGATTTTTAATCGCCAATGCCTTTGAAATTTTACCTTACAAGCTAAAGGACATTTTCTGGTCATGGGAAATGCTTCTGATAGTGATTGGTGTTTTTTCATTGGTGAATAATCAGAGTAAGGTGATAGGGATTGTTTTGATCTCATTGGGAACCTTTTTCATGTTTGAGAATTTCTGGGATTTCCCCTATTATGTACGCGAAGCTTTCTGGCCATCAGTGGTTGTAGTTTTTGGCCTTTACCTGATTTTGAGCCCTCCCAGGTACTTTAAGAACAGAAAAGAAAGAAATAGGGAGGATTCACGGGATTTTATAGATGAGGTGATTATCTTCGGTGGTAGCGAAAAGATGGTCACCTCCAACGAATTTAAAGGAGGTCGTGCTACAAGTATTTTCGGAGGGAGCAAGATCAATCTTATGAATTCGGAGCTGGCCGTTGGGGAGAATATCCTTGATACTTTCAGCATGTTCGGGGGAACAACGATCATTGTCCCTGCCGGATGGAATGTGCGGGTTGAGGTGGCTTCTATCTTCGGGGGATTTTCCGATAAACGTCAGCGTATGCCCAATCTGGTTTTTGACCAGGAAAAAGTACTGCTGATTAAAGGATTGGCTATCTTTGGCGGAGGCGAAGTAAAATCATTCGGCATGTAGGCATGCAAAACCCATTTCTAGTAAATAAAACATATTCCATCGCATATGGCAGCGCATGGGTCCTTATTATCGGGATCCATGTGTCTGTTTTGTTTTTCTTTTCTGATCAAAGCCTTACGAATTCTCTCGTTGACGGATTTGTTTTTAATTTACTTTTTGCCCTTCTGGGACTAAGTATTTGGTTTGCAGTGCGGTTTTACGATAGTAGCCGCGGCATACTATTGGATACCATTCTATACCATATAGGGACTGCTGCTTTGGCTTTGGCTCTGTGGCTGGGATTGGGTTACCTAATCCTCCAGTATGTCATTCCGGGCTTTTCTGATTACCAATTATTCCTCGGGGAATCAATGCCCTGGAGGGCTATTAGCGGTCTGTTCCTCTATTCGCTGATGGTAATGGTATATCATCTATATATAAATCAGGAGGATCGCAAGGCTCGAATTAGCAAGGAAGCCGTATTGCAGCTCCAGGTTCGTGAAGCAGAAATCGATCGGCTGAAATCACAGATTAATCCTCATTTTCTATTTAACAGTCTGAATTCTATAGCTTCACTGACCCTGAACCAACCTGAAAAGGCAAGGGAGATGATAATTAAATTGAGTAGTTTCCTTCGTTCTTCTCTTGAATTCAGGGAAAATGAACTAACCGATCTAACCACCGAACTGGATCATATACGGCAATACCTTGAAATTGAAAAGGTCAGATTTGGTGATAAGCTGCTTTTAAACTTCGATGTTCCTGAATCATGTGTTAATTGTCGTCTTCCTAACATGATCCTGCAACCTCTATTTGAAAATGCTATCAAACATGGGATATACGAAAGTACTGAGCCAGTTGAAATTTATACTAAGGTCTCCATGGAATCCAATCATTTGATGGTATCGATAACTAATGATTTTGATCCTGATATGCCAGCAAGAAAAGGAAAAGGTATCGGTATTCAGAATGTGCATCACCGCATGCAACTGATATACCAGTCATCCAACCTATTGCAATTGAAGAAGACAGCCGGCCGGTTTACCGCCGAATTAATCATCCCGCAAAAATAATTTATAATGCCGGTAAAAACCCTGATTATTGATGACGAACAACCAGCCCGGGACCTTATCAGAACCT
Organism: uncultured Porphyromonadaceae bacterium; assembly: GCA_964465145.1. Taxonomy (GTDB): domain Bacteria; phylum Bacteroidota; class Bacteroidia; order Bacteroidales; family UBA12481; genus JAUVKA01. The sequence continues at coordinate 11,621 of CAYXJR010000066.1, forward strand.
ACCTGGAGCCCTTTAGCGAGATTGAGGTGGTGGCAGAATGCCAGAATGGATTCGAAGGGCTGAAAGCTATACAGGAATACCATCCCAGCCTGATTTTCCTTGATGTCCAAATGCCAAAGATCACAGGATTTGAGATGCTGGAGCTTTTGGATGAAATACCAGTAGTGATTTTTTCAACCGCATATGATCAATTTGCTATCAGGGCCTTCGAGCTAAATGCTGCAGATTACCTCCTGAAACCATATAGCGAAGATAGATTTGGACTGGCTGTTTCAAGAGCTCTCGAGCGTATTGGAGCTGCCAGTGAAAATAAGGTGCCAGTAAAAGAAATAATCGATTACCATCAGGAGGAGAGTGGCCCTCTGGACCGGATTGTCGTTAAAACAGGAAATAAGATCAAAGTTATTCCGGTAGAACAGGTGGAATACATCGAGGCCTATGACGATTATGTGAATATATTTACCTCAGACGGCCGGTTCATCAAGCAGAAAACCATGGGTTTTTACGAGAAGCATCTCAATGAAAAAGACTTTGCCCGGGTTCATCGATCCCACATAGTACGACTTAATCAGATTATTCAGATCGAACCTTACGAGAAAGACACTAAGGTACTGATAATGAAGTCAGGTGCGAAGATTAAGGCAAGCCGTGCAGGGCTGAAGGTGCTGAAAGAAAAGCTGGGGATCTAGTAAGACGTATGACGCAAGACGCAAGTCGCAAGATAATCTATCTTAGGTCTTGCGTCTTATGTCTTAATAGATGATCTTATATCCTATCCCTCTAACATTCAGTATCTCCACCTCAGGATCATCTGCCAGATATTTCCTCAGCTTGGTAATAAACACGTCCATTGACCTGGCATTGAAGAAGTTGTCATCACCCCAGACTTTGTCTAACACCTGGCTCCTTTCCAGCACTTCGTTCCTATTTATGCACAGCAGGCGCAGGATCTCAGCTTCCCGGTGGGTGAGCTTCTTTTCCCGGCCCTGGATAACAAGGATTTGCTTGTCGTAGTTAAACTGGTACTGTCCGAGTACGAAACTTCGCTGTGCATCCTGTTTTTCCATGAATCCTGAGTTGTCGGAGAGGCGGGCTTTAATCCGGACCACCAGTTCCTCCATACTGAAGGGTTTCTTTATGTAGTCGTTTGCTCCTATTTCAAATCCTTTAACCACATCAGGTGTTTGAGATCGGGCAGTAATGAATATGATTGGAACGCGGGCATCTAGTTTTCGGATATCCTGGGCAAGGGTGAACCCGTCTTTCACAGGCAGCATAATATCCAGTAGGCAAATATCAGGTTTAAACTCTTTAAAGGAGTTTAGTCCTGCAAGGCCATCCTGGCTGTAGTTTACCTCAAACCCTCTGGTTTCAAGGCTTTCTTTTACAATTAATCCAAGCGAAAGTTCGTCTTCAACAAAAAGGATTTTGTTTTTACTCATGGATATCAGGTATTGCGATAGTGAATTCTGTTCCTGTTCCGGGTTGGCTTGTAACTCCAATTGTCCCTTTGTGAAGTTCAACAATATTCTTGACATAACTCAGCCCCAATCCAAATCCCTTCACAGAATGCAGGTCGCCGGTAGGAACCCGGTAAAATTTTTCGAAAATATGTTTCTGTTGTTCTTTTGAGATACCTATCCCATTATCTTTCACACTGAATATGACATAATCGGCCTGTCGCAGACATTTGATGGAAATCCGGACTTCACCGTTGGAATACTTAACAGAATTATCAAACAGATTATTTATGATATTTTGAAAATGCATCCTATCGGCATGAATATAGGCTGTTGCACCTGGATCAAAATCGATTTCAACATGCCCATTGCCTTTCATGATATACTGCTGAGCCGTTTCCTGAATGAGTTGACAAATATCGAAGGTGTCTTTATTAAGTATGAGGGTTTTATGTTCATCCACACTTATACTTAATACTTTTTCCACCAGACCCGAAAGCCTGTCCATCTCTTTGCGAGAGATATCGATATATCTATTCGTCTTGTCTTTATCTTTCAATGCATCAAAACTTACCATGGCCTCCATGGCAGCTGACACAGTAGCAATGGGGGTTTTAAATTCATGGGTCATGTTATTGATAAAATCATTTTTAACCTCTGATACCTTTTTTTGACGGTAAATAGTCTGGATCATAAAAATAAAGCTTCCTGCTACCATAATGACCAAAAGGAAAGAGGCAAGTATTGTGAGCCACATTCCTTTGATAAGATATGATCTTGTTTTGGGAAAGAAGGCCATGATTTGCCCTTTGCTGATTTTTCTGCCCGGAATTTTTTGGATGGCCTGGGCATTTTTAAAAACGTTTGGATCTTTGCCCGTCATGTCGAAAAGGTGATTATCCTGCAGGTAGGCAAGGAAAAATGGTATTTCGATTCTTCTTTTTTTCAATTCTGCCTGGTATCTGGTCTCAATGTCGATAAGGTCGGGTTGATGGGCTATTAGACTGGTTATTACTATGTTAAATAATTTATCAGCTTCACTGGCATCAATAATAATCTCCCCTGGTCCTTCATTGGTGTCATAGCTCCAGGATTCAATCTTTTCTTCGCCCCAGATTAGAATGCTGTCGTTGCCTGCAATCCAGCTTTTCTCTATTTTCCGACCTGTTCCTTCCTTAGGTATTTCATATTCAACAGGGGTTTTCCCATCTTCATGTATTTCCCCAAGGCCTTTTGAAAGCGAATCCTGGAATAGTGATGCTCTACCTAAATACCGGTTGAGGGCTAAGTCTCTAATTTCCTCATTAAGAGCATCTTCCAAAGCCGAGTTCACCTCCACCTCGAATGCTGTCGATTGGCTGTCGTAGGTGGTGGTGATCCAGTAAACCTGAAAAATCAGAATACCTACGATAGCAATTATAGTAGACAGCAGAACATATAAGAGGTTCCTTTGCATATTCCAAAATTAAGAGAAATTATTGTTATGCCTTTTTGGCTTAACACTTGTTAACAGAATATAGTAGAAAATAGGGAACGGGGAACAGGGAACAGGGAACAGGGAACAGTTAACCGTTCCCTTATTCCCCGTTAACCGCTTCAAACATCGCCACAATATTCTCTGGAGGAACATCAGGCAGGATGTTGTGAACGGTATTGAATACAAATCCTCCTCCGGGAGCAAAAACATCTACCCTTCTTTTCACCTGGTCTTTAACTTCCTGAGGGGTACCATTGTTCAGGACGGTACGCGTGTCGATTCCGCCTCCCCAGAATGTAATATCCTTGCCGAATTCTTTTTTCAGCCGTTCCGGTTCCATCTGATAAGAATTGGTCTGGACAGGGTTGAAGATTTCAAAACCTGCTTCAATAAGGTCGGGCATTAATTGATATATTGAGCCACAGGAATGAAGGAAGGTGTGCATATTGCTGTTCTTGTGAGCATACTCACAAAGGCGTGAATGAGCCGGCTTGAATATTTTTCGGTAGATTTCCGGTGCCATAAAGGGCCCGCTATCCATTCCAAGATCATCGCCGAAAGTAACTATGTCAACAACATCCCCAACGGCAGTACATATTTTTTCCAACTTGTCCATATGCCTGATCATCAGGGCATCAAGCAGTTTTTCAACATTATATGGGTCGGCATACACGTCCATAAGGAAATTATCCAGCCGTCTGAGAAAGGTACCCCACTCAAACAGATTACATCCGGCACTTATCATCAAAGCCTTATCTGTTGATTTGCGAAATTCCAGGGCTTTTGTCCGAAGATCTTTCCAGAATTCAGGTGTGTCCGGGAAATTCCAGGGGGCAGCGGGCATAGCTGCCCAGAGGCTGGTTTTCATGGCGGCATCCAGATCATCGAAGTTATCAGGATATCCATCCACATAAGGGTAGTACGTTCCATCAAAGAAACTAGCTCCGTTAGGTTTACGAGCAATCATAAGATTATCCTGATAAACTTCCCAGGACTGCTCACCAGTTTTTTTTGGCCTGAACCAATTAGGGTAAAAAGCCTTAATCTCCGGTGTAAGATCAAACTCATACCAGTAGTCATCATCCATTTTGAAGGCACGCCCTAATGGAAGGCTGTCGATACCGAAAAGATCAAGGATATGATCCTCCGGCATAGCTAGCTCCTGCACTGTATCAAAAATCCTTGTACGGCCGTTTTCGCACTTCAGGTGCTTATTCAAATTATGGTATGCCACTGCTGAGATACCTGAACTTCTCATTGATCCCAGGTCAACCGGTACGCGGTCCGGTTCGTTGTGGTTTATGGCGGCTAAAACTCTTTCTCGTGGGGTCATAAGCGTTGCGGGTTGCGGGTTACGGGTTACGGGTTGAAGAAAAGAATATTGGAGGTTGGATATCAGATGTCGGATGTCAGTTGTCTAAGATCTTAATTCTTAGGTCTTGCGTCTTTCGTCTTAAGTCTTGTATCTTGTATCTTGTATCTTAATTTTCCTCCCTGCTCCCCGTTCCCTTTCTCATTTTCCTCGAAGTATGTCCGTCATCACATGAACTGCCTCAGTAAGGTAGATATCCTTCCCCAGTTCTTCGATCATGCGTTCAGTCCTCTCAGCTTTTGCAGTATCCATCTTAAGTGATTCTGAATCACTGGTCAGGCTGGAAAGAATAATACCGGTTTGTTCTTTCATCAGGTTTTCGAATTTTTTAACTTCTTTTTCCTGGGTTTTGAGCATATTCAGGTAATCATCCAACTTAAGGGAAAATTCTGTGCGATCGGATTCAGTTTTCAGCCGGCTGGCATTTTCCTCGATCAGTTTAAAATCCTTGTTTTTCGCCACCCGGTTTTGACTTACTTTTTGTAGGATATTCATATTATAAGGCTTGTTCCATATACTGAATTTCACTGGATCTATTTCATCCGCAGGGAGAGCAAATTCCTGTTCTTTTTCGCCGATATCGAGATATTGGTAGGAATCGGGAAGGATTATATCAGGTATTACTCCAGTCAACTGGGTAGTAGTGCCATTGATCCGGTAGTATTTTTGCACTGTTAGCGATAGGGCTCCAAATGGTTTGATGTCATTCAGCTTTGCTGGCATGAAATCATCCAGATCCGTAACACGCTGCACTGTTCCCTTTCCAAAAGTTGAAGGGCTTCCGATAATTACTCCTCTGTTGTAATCCTGAATTGCAGCAGCAAAAATTTCGGAAGCCGAAGCACTCGAATAATTAGTCATGACTACCAAAGGGCCGTCATATTGAATGCCGGGGTCCTGATCATCCAGGATAAATGGCTTTCCAGTCCGGGCCTTAACCTGCACAACAGGGCCTGTTTCAATAAAGAGCCCGGCCATTTTCACTACTTCAGGTAAGGAACCACCTCCATTATTTCTAAGATCGATAATCAAGCCCTCGACTCCGTCTTCCTTCAGATTTTCCAATTCTGCCTGAACATCATCGGAGCATTGTCTGCCATTTTTATCCTGAAAATCCAGATAGAACTTAGGAAGGTTGATATATCCAATTTTGCCTGAGCTTTTATTTTCGCGAATAAGAAGGGATGAAGAATATGTTTCTTCCATGATTACCACATCCCTTATTAGGTTAATTTCTTTAATATTGCCGTCACGCTTTTTAATAGTAAGCCTGACTTTTGTATTCTTAGGTCCTTTGATGAGTGCGACAGCTTTTTCCATTTTCATGTCCAGGATATCAACTGCCGGTTCATCTCCCTGGGCAACCAGCATTATCAGATCACCAATTTCCATCTCTTTCCCTCTCCAGGAGGGACTGCCAGGAAACATATCGACCACTGTAAGATAACCTTGTTTTTGACGAAGGGTAGCTCCAATGCCTTCATATTTGCCGGCCATATTTTGATCGAACCTTTCCTTATCACTGGGGGGCATGTAAACGGAGTGGGGGTCAAAAGCCGAGATAAGGGAATTCAGGTAAACCGATTGCCGATCCTCCCGGTCCATCTGCCGTACTCGATCGTACCAGTCTTTGTAATTGTCCAGGATCGCTTTTCGTGCTTCCACCTCTAGTGTCTCAATGGTTTTTATATGCACAGTATCGGATTTTTCAGCTGCCTCCTCCTGTAATTGTATGCTTGAAGCAACGCGGGCCACTATCTGGAGCTTTAAGGATTTTCTCCAAACCTCTTCAAGTTCTTTTTTGCTGGTTGCATAAACTGCATGTTCAGGATTGGTGTCAACACTCTCATCCTTGCTTAGGTCGAAGGATTGGCTCAGGTACTTCTCGAAATATTGGTTGGTTTCAAGAAGCCTTTTGTGGATCAGGTCGGAAGAAAGGTTAAAAAAATCGAAGCTTTTTGCTTTTAACTCATCGTCGATATCAAGCTGGTATTTGCGGAACTTTTCAACATCCTCTTGGAGCAGGTATCTTTTATTGAAATCAAGCCTTTCGAGATATATATTGAAAACCCGGTCGGACAACTTGTCATCCATGGGAAGTGGCTGATAATGCCTTATGGTTAGGAACTGTGTGATTGCATCGGTTAAAAATACTTCCTTTTTCTCAACAGGATTAATCGTAAATGACAAAAAGACTGTTACTGCCAGTATTATTGTTCCTAAGATCCTATATTTTCGTTTCATGTTTTTAAATGTTGCATGTTACAGGTTACAGGTTAATAAAATAAAATTTTCCCTGTTAACCGTTAACCGTTCCCTGTTCCCTGTTCCCTGATCAAAAATAGTGCCTTTGTTTTGAAATACTACTTTTCGAAAGGTAAAAAACCCTGCTTATCCAATTTGGCAATAAGAACCTTTACCAGGTATTTGTTTTCCAGGTTGATAGTGTATTTACGGGTGTTTTCCTCCAGGTTTATGACCATCTCTTTTTCTTTCAGCCATTTAAGCATTTTGGAGATTTCTGATGGATGTTTCTGTGGGAAGTAATGCCGGATATCAGCTGCCTGGAATACTTGCTTTTCCAGAGCAATATCCATAATCAAGCGATCCTGATCTGTAAATATCCTATCGAATAGTGGGTGTTTGAAAGCGGGAATCAGGATTTCCTCTTTTAAGAAATTATAATCAGATAATTGATCCATTTGGTACATGCCGTCACGGAGGCCCTCAAGTGAAAACTCTATCCAGCTATTTATATCTTTCTCGCTGCCAGAATCAGCTTTTCGGAGCAGGGCATGATACTTCTCGGGATCATGACACATACTCATACTTGTATTGATAATCCTCTGGTAGGCGCCGGGAAATCCCATCTTCTTTAACATCAGGTATGACAAAAGCCTGGCCATAAACCCGTTAGCATCCATGAATGGATGGATCCAAAGAAACTTATGATGCACAAATGCAATTTTTATAGCATCATATTTAGAAGAAAATTTTTTATTGACAAATAAAATCAGCTTTTCCAGATAGGATTCCGTCAGATGGATAGGTGCAGCGTGAATAATACCTAATTCTGGTCTTGCTTCTGTACGACGAATAATCCCGGCATATCGTGTACTTTCTTTAGTGATGTTTTCACAAAGTATTTTGTGCAATTCGGTGAAAAAACTCTGAAAAACAATTGTTTCGTCAAAATATTGATCAATTTGGCCCAGGGCTATTGCAATCCTATCAATTTCAATGGTTTTACGACCCTTGGTGTCTGGATTCTCCTCTTTCGATTCCAGGAACTTGGTTAAACCCGTTTTATTCCCGTCTACCCGTGATGAAGCAAGGGCATCAAGGTCCTTGAAAATTCTTCTCAATTGCTCATATAGGATTGTATCTGTGGTCCTTACCACTTCTCTTCTTCTTAGGAATTCCAAATCCATAACCAGATCTGTAATATTATTACTGAATGCTGGTTCTGGCATCTTGAAACCCGTATATTTAACTCTTGGGCTCATATTATTAGAATGATAATTTGAGAAACTTATTGTGCAAAAAAAAGCCTTCTGAAAATTATTGAACACCCTCATCGCCGAGGGGCATAACTATGCATTTCATAAGGGAGAATTTCCTGCTTAATCCTGTCCAAAAATAGATATTTTTCAGTAAAAGAACAGATATAGTAACTTTTATTTGTCAGAACGCACTTCAATTATTCATAAATACATCGATCCTCTTTGCAAATTAGGCGGTTCAATATTGATCTGCGGATAGTTAAAAAAAGTTAATTCCGAATCTTTTAATCTTCTCCAAATCCTAAAATGCTAAATTGCAGTCGATGTTTAATGCTAAACCTTTAAAAAGGAGGTAATTGTGATTCAATCATTTAAATGCTGCAATAATCGATGGGTAGTAGTTCTTATTACCATGATTATGGCAGGTTCTTTTATGGTATCTCAACCCATGCAGGGACAAAAACAATCAAAATACAAGAATTTTGAACAATTCCAGTCTACTGTGAAAGGGATGGTGAAAGCTCATGCCAATCTGGCCAGTATGGAATCAATAGGGAAATCCAATTCCGGCAGAGATGTCTGGCTGGTTACACTGGCAAACCCTTCAGGAACTCCGATTGCGGAGCGACCGGGGATGCTTATCAGTGCTAATCTTGAAGGTGATCACCTGGTTGGATCGGAGATAGCTCTTGAAGCTATGGATTACCTGCTGAGTAATTATGAAAATGACGAATCGGTTAAAAAGGCCCTCAATGAGCATGTCTTTTACTTTCTTCCAAGAGTTAATCCGGATGGAGCAGAGAAAAATTTTGCTGCTCTTAATGCCGCCCTTAAAACCAATTCTACTGCTTATGATGGGGATAATGATGGCCGTCTGGATGAGGACGGTCCTGAAGACCTTAACGGAGATGGGATAATCACGGTAATGCGGGTTAAAGATCCCAACGGCCTTTACATGGTGGATCCCGAAAATCCCGGATTGATGAAAAAAGCTGATCCTGTGAAAGGAGAAAAGGGTGCATATGCTATTTACTGGGAAGGCATTGATAATGATGGAGATGGTTTTATAAATGAGGATCCTGAAGGAGGAGTAGACATAAACAGGAATTTTATGCATGCATACCCATATTATAAGGAGGATGCCGGTATTCATATGGTCAGCGAGAAAGAAACAAGAGCGGTTTTGGATTGGATGATTGCTAATCGCAATATTGCTATGATGCTCACATTTAATGAGTCGGATAATCTTATCAGCCCTCCCAATTCAAGAGGGGAGTTGAGTTCTGACAATGGGATTTCAATGTTTGATTTTGCTGATAACAGTATGTCAGGTGCATCCAAGGTTGGTATGGTATCTGGCGGTGGTGGATTTAGAGGCGGGAGGTATGGTGGAATGCAATTTTCAGGTCAGAGCCGGGGAGGACAGCAGGCCGCTAGTTCAGGTCGGGCTTCGCGTCCCGCCAGGGAGGCTGCTACAACGGTCGACAAGAATGACCTGGAGTTCTATAATATGTTCAGCAAGAAATACAAGGAGATAACTGGTTTTGAAGCTAAGCCAGTGCTTAGAAAGCCAGCCGGGGCATTGTTTGAATATGGTTATTTCCAGTATGGAATTCCTTCCCTTTCAACCCCTGGATGGGGCATGGATTTACCAAAAGATACAACCCAAAGAGACGCCGGCCCAAGACGGCAGGCAGCAGGAAGGGGTAATGCCGGCATGAGAGGAGGCTCAGGAATGCCCGGGGCAGGTGGTGGCGGCGGAGATGCAGCGGTTAGCGGCGTTGATGTTAAAGCTCTGGAATGGTTAAAAAAGAATAATGAAAATGGTTTTGTCGAATGGCAAACAGTTAAGCATCCGGATTTCGCCGAGGCAGAGGTTGGGGGATTTGATCCGATGGCTGTAACAAATCCACCGGCCGAAATGATCGAGGACCTTGGGGAAAAACATGGAGAGTTTATGGTCTATCTTTCATCTTTGTACGCCGATGTTAAGATCGCCCATACTGAAGTTATTAATCACGGAGGCGGGATCTTCCGGATTAAAGCTGAAATTGAAAATGCTGGTTTTCTGCCAACAGCTGTTCAGCAGGGAGTGGCCTCCAGATCAGTGAAACCAACTATGGTCCAGCTTGAGGTAGATCCTGATGCAATTATATCAGGCAGCAATAAAACTAATTTCATCCAGAAACTCGATGGATCGGGTAAAAGGCAGAAATATGAATGGCTCATTAAGGGACGCTCCGGCGAAAAGATCGAGCTCAAGGCGGTGTCGCAAAAAGGTGGAAGTGATTCAGTTACCATCATTTTGAATTAAATGAGCCAGTACAATTAAGTCTTTAGAAGGAGGAAAAACAATGAAAAAAATAACAAAATATATAATAGGACTGACTCTCATCATTATTGGGATAAGCCTGTGTCCGACTGGTGCTGTTTCGCAGAATTATGCATCTGATCCGCAGTTTAAGGTTAAGATTGATTTTAACCGCTGGCATGATGTCCCTGAGTTGTACGATGATATGCGAAGGCTCGAAAAAGCCTTTCCTGAGTTCCTGACCCTGGAATCAATAGGTAAGAGCTATAATGGTCTTGATATCATGGTTATGAAGATCAATAATCCCAAAACGGGAAATGAGATGGAAAAAGCTGCGATGCAGATTGAAGCCAATATTCATGGGAACGAAATACAGGGCGGAGAAGTATGTCTGTATACTATATGGTACCTGATGGAAAATTACGGCCGCATCGATAAGATAACCAAACTGGTGGATGAACGTGTTTTCTACATTTTCCCCACCGTTAATCCGGATGGGCACCAGTATTTTATGGAAACCGACGGGGGAGGGGCCAGGTCTGGCCATGTACCGGTTGATGATGATAACGACGGGCTTTATGATGAGGATGACTCCAATGACCTCAACGGGAATGGTGTGATCGAGCAAATCCGTAAGTATGTGCCGGGTGAAGGAAACTTCCGGATCAGCAGGGGAAATCCACGGGTTATGGAACCAGTGCCTTTTGGGGAAACAGGTGATTATATCCTTCTTGGTTCAGAAGGGATCGATGATGATCATGACGGGCGTGTCAACGAAGACGGTCCGGGAAGCTATGACCCCAACAGGAATTGGGCAAGCGACTGGCAGCCTGATTATATACAGGGGGGAGCAATGGATTATCCTTTCCAGCTGCCCGAAACACGTGCCATGAATGATTTCCTGCTGGCGCATCCTAATATATCCGGTCTTCAGAGTTACCATAATTCCGGAGGTATGATCCTCAGGGGGCCCGGAGCAGAATCGATGGGTGAATATCCCAGGCAGGATGTAAGTTTCTATGATGAACTCGGAAAAAATGGAGCAAGGATGCTGCCTTTCTATCGGTATATAGTGATTTGGAGCGGATTATATACTGTACATGGTGGATCAATCGACTGGACTAACGACGGGCTGGGGATTCCTTCCTTTACAAACGAGTTGTGGAATGGGTCACAGTATTTTACCAGTCCTGAATTACAAAAGGAGGGTGAGGATCCAAACAGCCCTATTTCACGTTCAAAAAGCAGGTATTTCTTCGATGATCACCTGGAGTTTGGCGATGAGTATGTCGACTGGAAAAAATTTGATCATCCCGACTACGGGGAAGTAGAGATGGGCGGGAGATGGAAGAAAACTATGGGGAGGCTTCCTCCTCGTTTCATGAATGAAGAGTTATGCCACAGGAATATGGCATTCACCCTTTATCAGGCTGATGAAATGCCGATGATGAAACTGGGTGAGACCTCTGTGAAAAAGATTTCAGGAGATGTTTATCGTGTTTGGGTGGATATTACCAATCCTAAGGTAACGCCTACTATTATGACCAAGGCAGCTCAGAATAATGTTGTCCGCCCCGACCTTATCCTTCTGAATGGTAATGTTGAGGTTATCTCGGCCAGCTGGATCGACGATAAGCTTACCCACGATTATACTAATCCGATTACGGATTTGATTGACCAAAAAGATCTCAAGAGGCTCATTATCAGAAACGGACACCCGGGAAAGACCACCAGGACCCTTCAGTATTTGGTAAAAGGCTCCGGGAATTTGTCCTTGACATATGATAGTGTTAAGGGTGGGAAGGTAAGTACGAATGTGAGTTTGAAATAGGGAACGGGGATCAGTTAACAGGGAGCAGGGATGAATAAATAGCTTGTCAAGGGTTGGCTTAAATCCAACCCTTGACAAGTTTCAATCAAAAAAATAAATTACATTTGCTGCCTCACACCCACACCTGCTTCGGGGTGTAGCGCAGCCCGGTTAGCGTGCGTCGTTCGGGACGACGAGGTCGGAGGTTCGAATCCTCTCACCCCGACAATAAACTAAAAAGCCAGTTTCGTGACAGCGAAGCTGGCTTCATTTTTTTGAAACGGCCACACAGCTTGCTGTGAGAGATGTTTCAAAAAAAGAAGCACAACTCCTTGGAGTTGTCAAGAAACTGGTTTTTTAGTTTATTGAATCCACCCCAATGGAGGAAGGGCTGAGCGAAGCGAAAACCAATCCTCATGGAACGGGGACAAGGGACGGGGGACGAATGGATAAAATGACAAAGGTTGGCTTGGGTTCAATCCTTTGCTGAAAATCAATAGAAAACATCAATCTTTTTTCCATTTTCTCCAGCTTAACTCATCTATATCCTTAAATCCGCAAGTAAATTATTAACAATAAAGTCAAAACACTGTGCATAAA
>CAYXJR010000067.1:0-24148 GCA_964465145.1 uncultured Porphyromonadaceae bacterium
GATACCGATGTCTTCCTTTTTTATCAATTATCAACTAACTTTTTGCTAGAAGAGCCTGAATTATATAATATGTTTTACAACAGTAATGAATGAAAAAAAGTATATTGTTATGCGTTGAACAAGAACTATCATATGCCAATGCACCCGGCTCTCGTATGTTAATGTTCTACAAGTATTTAAAACCGCATTTTTTTAAAATGAAATTGTTTGGGTTTAAGGCAGAAATAGTTATTGTTGACGAAAATATAGTATGCATTGAAAAAAAAACATTGTTTTCAAGATTTAAATTAGTTGCAAAGATTTGTTTGCATCTTCTTAATACAAATTATAATTGTATTATTGTTAGAGGATATTTTTGTGGGGCTTATTTATGCTTGTTTAGAATGTTTACTTTTAAACGGTTTTTAATATTATATGATTTTCATGGTTATGCCTCCCACGAAAGTAATATTTGTAAAAAATACATTCTTTCTAAAATTATTTACATACATGAAATAATATGTGAATATTTATCTGATTTTATTATAACTCAGAATAAAGGTAGAGCACATATTTTAAAAAGTAAAGACCGTGATAATATAATAATTATTCCCAATGGTATAGATGAAGATTATGTCATTAATAATTCTGAAATAAATGTAGTTAAATCAAAAGATGAAGTGTGGATAATAGCGGTTGGGAATTGGGGTCCTAGAAACAATTTATTTCCTATAATAAAAGCTTTAGAATTTTTGCCTGATATTTATAAATTGATTGTAATAGGCAGCAAATGTTCGCAATATAAACATTATGTTAATATTCATGAATTAAATGGCAAAGTTTTATTTTTAGGTAATCTATCAAACGAAGATACTAAAACATATTTAATGAACTCAAACATTGCTGTTGTACCATATTCTGAAAATGTTTTATTTTCGAAAATTAAAGGAGCCTGGTCATCACGGAAAATATTTGAATATATGGCTGCTCAATTACCAATCTTGATTACTGATGTACCTGGTGTTGAATCTTTCATGGAGAGCAACTTTAATTGCCTTAAGTATGATTATAGCTCTTCTCAGGATATCACAAGTAAAATTATACGCTTATCATTTGATACCAATTTAAGAAATAGTATTATCGAAAATAATAATTCTTTGCTGCCCGAATATTATTGGAATAATATTATTTGCAAATCCGATCTTTTAAATATAATAAATAGAAGTTATTGACAGTTTAATGTGTGAAGTTGGCAACTGAGCAATAAATTTATGACTTGAAGTAGAAAAAACTATTTAGCCCATATTCTTCGAAAATTGTTGCTCTCAATAATGCTATTTTACAGATGTCATCTGAATTTATACATGTAATACCTTTATGCTAATATATTAATTATGTCACTTAAACATAAAACCATATCCGGTCTATTCTGGAGTTTTATAGATAATTTTGCCAAGCTTGGTATTTCTTTTGTTGTTGGTATCATATTAGCCCGACTGCTTACTCCGCGTGAATTTGGTCTGATAGGTATGATAACCATTTTTATTGCCGTTTCACAATCATTTATTGACAGTGGATTTACCCAGGCTCTTATTAGAAAACAAAATTGCACCCAAACTGACTATTCAACTGTTTTTTTCTTTAATCTCCTTACCAGTATAGTATTTTACCTTTTGTTATTCTTTTCTGCGAAAACTATAAGTAATTTTTTTGATGAGCCAAAATTAATATTATTAGTACAAATTTTAAGCGTTGGGTTAATTATTAACTCCTTCACTATTGTACAAAGAGCTAAATTAACAAAACGAATTGATTTCAAACTTCAGACAAAAATATCGGTTGTTTCTTCCATTGGCTCTGGTATTATCGGCATTGCCATGGCTTATAAAGGATTTGGTGTCTGGAGCCTGGTTGCTAAAACGATCGCAGACTATATTTTTAATGCTGTTTTGCTCTGGTTTTGGAATAAATGGATCCCCTCTTTTGTATTTAGTTTTCATTCTTTAAGGGATATGTTTTCTTTTGGTTCAAAATTATTAGTTAGCGGGTTAATTAATACCATCTATAAAAATATTTATTTGTTGATAATTGGAAAATATTTTTCGGCAACCGAACTGGGTTATTACACACGAGCGAATCAATTTAAAATACTTCCTTCTCAAAATATAACGCTTGTGATTCAACAAGTTAGCTATCCAGTGCTTTCTACCATCCAGAATGATATACCAAGATTGCGTTCTTTGTTTGAAAAACTCATTAAAAGCACAATGCTGATTACATTTGTTTTAATGATAGGAATGGCGGCTGTTGCAAAGCCAATGGTACTTACACTAATTGGGGAGAAGTGGCTGCCATCGGTTGTTTATCTGCAATTGTTATGTTTTGTTGGTATGCTTTATCCTCTACATGCTCTTAATTTGAATATGTTAATTGTTCAAGGTCGATCGGACCTTTTCCTCCGACTTGAAATAATTAAGAAGATTTTAGCAATTCCGGTGATTATAATTGGAATATTTTTAGGAATTAAAATCATGATTATTGGAATGCTATTAAATTCAATTATTGCTTATTTTCTTAATAGTTATTGGTCAGGAAAGCATATTGGATATTCCAGCCTGCAGCAACTTAAAGATATTTTGCCTTCTTTTTTGATTGCCTTTCTTATGGGTGTTATTGTTTATAGCGCCGGGTTATTACTTTCTACTCCGGTTTATGTTACCTTAATTCTGCAGTTAATTATAGGTGCTGTAGTTGTTTTCATTGCCGCCGAAACGATAAAAATGAATGATTATCTTTATATTAAAAATATAATGCTTAACAGTATATTTAGATACAATGAGCAATAAAAAAAGAATAAATGTAACCCAACCTTTTTTGCCTGATTTACAGGAGTTTATTCCTTACCTGGAAGATATCTGGGCAAGTAAGCAACTCACTAATAATGGCAAATATCATAATTCTTTGGAAAAAGCTTTGTGTGAATATCTTGGAGTGAAATACATTTCATTGTTCGCTAATGGAACTTTAGCTTTGGTTACTGCTTTACAGGTATTAAGAATCACTGGTGAAGTAATAACAACTCCATACAGTTTTGTTGCGACCACTCACGCATTATGGTGGAACAATATAAACCCGGTTTTTGTTGATATTGAACCATACACCTGTAATATAGATCCAGACAAAATTGAAGCGGCTATTACACCAAAAACAACCGCGATTATGCCGGTTCATGTGTATGGAAATCCCTGTAATGTGAAGCGGATAAAAGAAATCTCGGATGCCTATGGTTTGAAAGTTATTTATGATGCATGTCATACTTTTAATGTCAGGATTAATAATGAACCAATTTTGAATTTTGGTGATTTATCTGTTATGAGTTTTCATGCGACTAAGGTATACACTACTTTTGAGGGTGGCGCAATTGTGTGTCATGATGAAGCTACTAAAAAACGGATTGATTATCTGAAAAACTTCGGGTTCGCAAGTGAAACTACTGTAGTGGCGCCAGGCATAAATGCCAAAATGAATGAAATTCAAGCTGCTATGGGTCTGCTACAATT
Organism: uncultured Porphyromonadaceae bacterium; assembly: GCA_964465145.1. Taxonomy (GTDB): domain Bacteria; phylum Bacteroidota; class Bacteroidia; order Bacteroidales; family UBA12481; genus JAUVKA01. The sequence goes on from CAYXJR010000067.1 coordinate 3,540, forward strand.
GAAATATGCCGAGTCTATTATATTAAAACGCAAGATAATAAGTGAAATGTATCGTGACGCATTAAAAGATATTGATGGGATTAACTATATTGATGAAATCACTAGTGTACGACATTGCTATTCCTATTTTCCGATATTTATTGATCAGGAAAAATATGGTAAATCTCGTGATGAGTTATATGAAATATTAAAAAATAATAATATTTATGGGCGCCGCTATTTTTACCCACTCATCAGCCAATTCCCAACCTATCGGGGTCTACCCTCGGCCAACCCAGGCAATCTACCTGTGGCCGAAAAAGTTGCAGAACAAGTCATTTGCTTGCCGCTTTACCCGGACTTAGATGTAAAATTACTATCATCTATTACTAATGTTCTCAGAGATAATCAGAAATAGCACAAAGGTAATAATAAATGAAACATAACCAATATAATTCTGATCTTAAATTTGTTGTTGAACCAGTTGAGTTCACAATGAATACCGAGAAAGAACTTCTTCAGTACTGTCTCGGCGGAGTACTCTACATGCCAGGCACGAAAAGCATCATTGATAAAATTTTGGACAGGAATCCACCGGCTCCCTCCATGGTGATGTGTTTTGAGGATGCTATTCGGGAGAAAGACTTATATGTTGCAGAAGCAAATGTATTGGACCATCTTGATCGTCTTTTTGAGGCAAAAAAGGCTGGCTATATCTCGTTAAATGACATTCCACTGATTTTCTTGCGCGTGCGAAATCCTGAGCAGTTTATTAGCTTTTCTTCTCGTTTAAGTCCTGATCAGTCCAGTGTGTTGACAGGCTTTGTCTTTCCAAAGTTTTATAGCAGAAATGCGCTTGATTATTTAGAGGTACTTTCATCTCTCAACAAAGATATGGACGTTCATCTGTTCTGTATGCCTATTTTGGAAGGTTCAACAATTGCTTTTCTTGAAACCAGAAACAGTGAATTGGCGGAGTTGAAAGAAAAGATGGCCTTGTATCGCGACCTAATTCTGAATATCCGGGTTGGTGGAACAGACTTTTCGTCAATATTTGGTGTGCGAAGAGATATTAATACCTCGATATACAATATTGTTGTCGTCCGCGACTGTTTGTCTGACATATTAAATTTTTTTAACCGGGATGGAGACGACTATACAGTTTCCGCGCCGGTTTGGGAATACTTTCTAGCTTATAAACAGGATGACTTAAATGATTTACTGATGGAAGGAAATTATCATTCGCTAATGAAGCGCAATAAAATCGTCAATGAGGCCATTGACGGATTGTTGCGTGAGATCATTTTGGACCGTGCAAACGGGTTTGTCGGGAAAACTATTATTCACCCATCTCATTTGCGGTTTGTGAACGGAATGCAGGCAGTTACAAGGGAAGAGTATGAGGATGCATTACAGGTTCTCAATACATCTGGAGGGGTCATTAAGAGCGCAAAAGGTAACAAGATGAACGAAATCAACCCGCATCGGAGCTGGGCAAAGAGAATATCAAATCGAGCAGCGGCGTATGGGGTAATTGAAGATGAAGCATCATACATCAAACTATTTTAGTGTGAATTATCCTCAGAACGTTTTTTAGAAGAAAATATTGAACAAAAATCTTACAGATAATTTTGTCAATGAGCTTTTCTGGCTGGCACAAACACGCATTCCGGATGCCGTAAGTTTGCAGGCAAGAAGGTGTCTTCTTGATTACCTTGGCGCAACTCTGGCGGGCGCAAAGATACTTGATGGGAAAGTAGGACGGTTTCTTGATTGTTTTGGGCCTACTCAAGGAAGTTCCTCTTTGATCGGTTTTGAGAGAAAAACCAGTCTCCAAAACGCGGTTTTAATGAATGGACTTTGCGCCCATGTGGCAGAGTTGGATGACGGAGACAGGGTGGGGATGATGCATCCGGGCGCCCCAGTGATTTCTGCTCTTTTGCCACTGGCGGAACAAGAGAAAATAAGCGGTGAGAAATTGCTTTTAGGTATCATTGTTGGGTATGAAGCATCGCTTAGAATTGCGGGTACTATACAGCCATCCACTAAGGTTCGCGGGTATCATGCTACAGGAACATGCGGCACGATCGGGGCGGCGATGGGAGTCGCGGTAGCTCTTGAATTTTCAAAAGCTCTGATGAAAACCGCTCTTTCTGCAGCGGCCACAAGCGCATCTGGGATTCTCAAAGTGATTCATGGAGTTTCGGAGTTGAAGCCTCTGAATTCTGGTCAAGCCGCACTGTCCGGATTGATAGCGGCATTTATTGCCCGCGCAGGGTTTAAAGGCCCTGCAGATGTTTTGGGAGGCAAGCAGGGCTTTCTTTCTGTTATGGCGGATAAGGCAGACACATTGAAATTGAATAAGTCCGCCACTGGTCACTTTGCAATTGAGAACATTTATGTGAAACCGTATGCAGCCTGCCGGCATTGCCACTCGGCTATTGACGCAGTTCTGAAAATCCGCTCCGAAAAGGCGTTGCGAAACGAAGAGGTGAAAAAAATAAAGGTAAGCACCTATAAGTGGGCTGTTGGCGGGCATGACCATACAAATATTAAGGGAGTCTCCTCCGCAAAAATGAGCATCCCTTACAGTGTTGCGGTTGCGTATATCACGGGAAAAGCCGGACTAAATGAATTCACTCAAGAACAGATCGGAAATCCGGCTGTAATGTCTTTAACTCAGAAGGTTTTGGTAAAGCCAAATGATGCCCTTACCGCGCTTGTTCCTAATAAACGAGCGGCAATTGTTGAAATCACGGCTCAGGATGGGACTTTATATGAGGCACGTGTAGATCTGCCCAACGGGGAGCCGGAAACCCCCCTGACAGAAAGAGAGCTTTCGAATAAATTTATGTCTTTGGCCCACTTTGGAGGGGTTTCTATCACACGTGCAGATGCAATTTTGCAATGTGTTTTGGGCGCGTCTTTAGATATTCATACGTTGATTGCGTTGTTGCAGGTTCATAACTCAGGAGAATGAAGAAATGAAAGAAACCAGAGAGTTCCTTAAAAAAATAGGAATGCCATCAGGCGATGCCTACGACTTACCATCCTCTAAAAAACACTTTTCGGATAGTGGTCAATATCGTTTTGAGGTGCCAGGCATTCAAGGTCCCGGCACCATGAAGGCTTTGCTGAGTGAATTGGATGTGCTTGATATAGCAATTCACAGGGTTACGCAGACCAAGGGAATCATGTTACTTTCGGACGAAGATATTCAGGATATGGTTGCGCTGGCGAAACAGTATCAGATTGAGCTGGTTCTGGCGATCGGACCGAGAGCAACATATGATACCAGCGCCTCGGTTCACACTGAAGAAGGCCAGCGCATGGGGTATCGGCTGCGCGGTCAGGAGCAAATTGTGCGGGCCATTGAAGATGTGAAACGAGCAGCTGCTTTCGGTTGCCGGGCATTTTTAATTTATGATGAAGGTTGTCTGTGGGTACTGAACGAAGCTCGTAAATGCTGCGAAATCCCTGCGGATTGTAAATTTAAAATTTCTGCACATTGCGGGCATGGGAATCCCTGTTCTGCAAAAATACTGGAAAGTATAGGTGCCAATTCCATTAATCCAGTTCGTGATATTCAGCTTCAAATGTTGGCCGCAATTCGGCAGGCCATTGACATTCCAATTGATGTGCATACGGAAAACCCAGCATCTTCGGGCGGGTTCATCCGGCATTATGAAGTGCCGGAAATGGTTAGGGTAGCCGCGCCTATATACTTGAAGACAGGCGGGGCAGTAGCCAAAACGCACAACTGGGAAACCACCGATGCCGACGCCAAAAAACGGGCAAAGCAAGTAATGCTAGTCAAGCGGGTAATTGATGAATATTATCCGGACGCGGTGTTCATAAAACCAAAGGCGAATTGCTGTTGAACATCAACGAGTATGGGGAACGAACAAAGATAGAAGCCGTCACATGTTTGCTGTGAAAAATGTTATAGAGATTGCAATCGAAGCCACATAAAAATAAAACGAATTAAAACCATGCCCTTAATATCTATTAACGAACTTCAATCTAAATCTTTACTGATTCTAACTGGTTACGGTGTGCCAGAAGAAGATGCTCAAATTATTGTTGATTCGATTCTCTATGCTCATTTGCGAGGCCGAGGTACTCATGGACTTGCGCGACTTCCTATTTACATCCGAAAGATTAAAGCGGGTTTGCTTGATCCCAAGACTCCTTTTGAGATGGTAAAGGATGAAGTCGGGATAAAAGTTTTTGATGCGGGAAATGGGTTTGGACAAGTCGCCGCCATCCGTGGCATGAGGTGTGCAATGGAAATGGCCGGGAAAATCGGCGTTTCAGTGGTTGGAATTCGCCATTCCAACAGCTTTGGAACCGCCGGATTTATAAGCGAAGAAGCACTAAAAAAGAATATGATTGGAATCGTTTTTAGCAATTCTTCCCCCGCTATCGCACCTTTTGGGGGGAGTAAACCCATTTTTGGCACCAATCCACTGGCTTTTGCTTTTCCTCCAGCGGACGGATATACACCCATTGTGCTAGATATGGCAACATCAGTTGCAGCTAGAGGTAAGGTTCGACTGGCAGAAAAAACAGGTGCGAAAATTCCATTCGGATGGGCTTTGAATGCTGATGGTCACCCTACTGATGACCCTTATGAGGCTTTGAAAGGAACCATGTTGCCTATCGGCGGGCCGAAAGGGTATGGCCTTTCTTTGGTGATTGACCTTTTAGCTGGAATGATTACAGGAGCTGCATTTGGAGGTGCTGTGAAGCCTTTGAACCATCCTGATGAAAAATCGAATTATGGGCACTTTTTATTCGCTATCGATGTCGAAAAGTTTTTACCGATGGATCAATATAAAGAAAATTTGAAAACGCTGATTCAAAATACGAAACGGAGTGGAGAAGAGGGGGCAGTTCTGCTTCCCGGTGAGCCCGAAATATTATGTATGAAATCCCAAGGGGAGAAAATACCTTTAAGTGAGAAGGTATTGAGTGATGTTCATGATTTGTTGGCAAGCCTTGGCATTAAAATTTAGACAGAATGATAAACAAGAGTTTTAAGTATGAATAAAAAACCTGTAGCGGTTGTCTTGGGTGGAACAAATCCCCACGTTGCCTTGATCGAGAATTTAAAAACACGCGGGTATTCTACTGTTTTAGTTGATTATTACGCGAATCCCCCAGCTGCGAGAGTGGCTGACAAGCACATCAGAGAGAGTACTCTCGATTTGGAGAAGGTTCTTGCGGTCGCTAAGCAAACTGATGCAATTTTGGTTATAAGTACTTGTGTTGATCAGGCAAATGTCACAGCTTGCTATGTGGCGGAAAAGTTGGGGTTGCCAGCTCCCTACAGCTATAAGACGGCATTGAATGTTACTGATAAAAGAATAATGAAAAATATGATGTTGGAGGGCGGTGTTCCGACATCAAGATATATTGTGGTTGATAAAACAGGAGATTCGCAGGTCGCTTCTTTAACGTTCCCGGTTGTTGTGAAACCTTCCGATAGCAATGGTTCAAAAGGCGTAAAGAAAACGTATAACCTTTCCGAGTTGGATAAGGGATTGTGCGCAGCCTTTGACATCAGTCGCGCTGGAACTGCCATAGTAGAGGAATTTTGCGAAGGGAAGGAGATAAGTGTTGACTGCTTTGTCCAGAATCAGAAGGCACACGTAATCATGTTGCGGCAAAAGTACAACATGATATATAACGAAGATTCCGTCATAGCGTGTTATGCATCAATTGCGCCGGCAAAAGTCAGCTCAGAAACTACTCGTGCCATTCAGAAAATTGCAGGTGATATTTCCCGGATCTTTGGTCTGGATAACACGTCTTTGCTTATTCAGTTAATGGTGGACGGTGACAAAATAAAAGTAATTGAATTCGCCCCAAGGGTGGGGGGCGGATTGAGTTACAGAACGGTCAAGCTGAATACAGGATTCGATATTCTTGACGCGACCATTAACTCATATTTGGGAGTCCCTTCCATTCTCGAATACAGCATGCCGGAGATCTATTACTCGGCGAACAATGTTTATGCTTTTACTGGGGTGTTCGGTTCTGCAGAGAACTATCAGCAATTAATTAAAGATGGAGTGATCGAGGAATATTATCCTCATAAAACACGAGGCATGGAGATTGGTTCCGATATGGCCAGCCGCGACCGTGTTTGCTCGTTCGTTGCGCAAGATCGCGATGAGAAAGCTTTACTTTCGAAAATCAAGAAAACAATAGACACCTTGGATATATACGATCTAGATGGTCGATCCATTATTAAAAGGGATATCTACGTCAAGGAATTGATTTGACGTTAGGCGTATGGGGCACCTCTAATAAGGATTTTGCAAGGAATCTGAACAATGTGTTTGTCATTTCATAATTGATTGAACTAATTGAATTGTCGCGTTTGTTATCCTATCATTCGCAAGCGACGCAATTTTGATATTTGTTTATAAATTAGGCTCTTCTAGATATTAGTTAGTTGTTTAAAAGAAGTATTCTGTTTATGTTGTTGGAATGCAAGGATATAAAGCAAAACATCTGTTATTTGTATATTGTTCTAAATGCCTTTCTTTTGCCGACCGGAGTTATCCATGGCATGAGACACGACGAGAATGGGCACCAGCCCAATGCTCGTCGGAGTCGTGGCTCAACTCATTCTTTCTGCATTCAATAACATGCCTTAGGACCAACTAACTTTTTGCTAGAAGCGCCTGATTTTGAAACCGCCGCGAAAGTTTCCGTTACCGCTTTACCAATTCATTTTTAGAACGAGATAATATCTATAATCTAACAGAATAAATTATGGTGAGTATATGAATGTTCCGGCAGCAATGATTTTGTGTGGAGGGCAGGGAACGCGCCTGCGGGATGTTACTGAAATTTTACCAAAACCTATGGTGCCGATAGGAAATTATCCTATTATATGGCATATTATGAAGACCTATGCGGGTTTTGGGGTAAACCGATTTATCCTTTGTCTTGGATACAAGCGTGAAATTTTTATCGATTATTTTATGAATTATCACGCTCATGCTACGGATGTAACCATTAAATTGGGCCGGGTGCCGGACATCACTTATCATGGGGTACATGGGGAAGAGGATTGGGTGATTACGTTAGCGGATACTGGCGAGGAGTGTATGACCGGGGCCCGAGTGTTTAGGGCGGCAAAATATTTAAACCCGCACGAGGATTCTTTTTTTCTCACTTATGGTGATGGTCTCACTAATGTAGATATGCTGTCTCTGCTGGCGGCTCATCACAATTCGAATCGCGAAATCACGGTTACTGCTGTGCATCCATCTGGACGGTTTGGTGAAATGAAACTTGGAGCGGATGGGATTGTTCGCGGATTTCATGAAAAACCTCAAACCGAATCCGGTTTCATCAACGGTGGTTATATGGTGATTCGCCGGAGTTTCATTGAACGATACCTAACCGATGATCCAAGACTAATTCTTGAGCAAGAACCTATGCGCAATGCGGCGAAAGATGGGCAGATGAATTCTTTTGAACACCATGGATTCTGGCAGTGCATGGATACGTCTCGCGAGCATAAATTACTGAATGATCTTTGGGCTTCAGGTAAGGCCCCTTGGGCGGAGGCATGGTCATAATGTTCAATTCAATTTATAACGGTAGAAAAGTGCTTGTTACGGGACACACTGGCTTTAAGGGAAGTTGGTTGGTTTATTGGCTTAAAGCGTTAGGCGCTGAGGTGTGTGGGGTTTCATTGCCCGTCCCCACTGCCCCTGCGCATTGGGCTTTGCTGCAACTTGAAATGCGATCAGAAATCGCAGACATCCGTGATTTGGAGATGCTGAAAAAGATTTTTACTTCATTCCGTCCGGAAATTGTTTTTCATTTAGCGGCGCAACCTCTTGTGCGGTTTTCCTACCGCGAGCCGGTTGAAACATTCGAAACCAATGTGATCGGCACGGTGCGAGTCCTGGATGCTTGTCGGACTTGCGATTCGGTTCGAGCCATTGTGAATGTATCCAGTGATAAGTGTTATGAAAACCGCGAATGGGTCTGGGGCTATCGAGAAAACGATCCGATGGGTGGTTATGATCCGTACAGTGCTTCAAAAGGCTGTGCCGAACTGGTTGCCGGAGCCTACAGACAGTCTTATTTCAATCCAGAAACCTACGGAACAAAACATCAGGTTTTGCTGGCAAGCTGCCGAGTTGGAAATGTGGTCGGCGGCGGCGACTGGGCGGAAGATCGTCTGGTTCCTGATATGATGAGAGCGGCAAGTCGCGGCGAGACCGTTACCATTCGCAGTCCGCACGCCACTCGTCCATGGCAGCATGTGCTGGAACCGCTGAGCGGTTATCTGCAGGTCGGACAGAAACTGCTGGAAGGACAGGTTGCTTTTTCCGGTCCTTGGAATTTCGGGCCGGAGGATGAGGGTGCTATCTCTGTTGAAAAGGTGGTGCGTTGTATTCACGAATTCTGGCCGAAAGTTAACTGTCAGTTTGGCAGTGAGGGTGAGCCGCACGAAGCTGGCCTGCTGAAGCTGGACATTTCAAAAGCCAGGCAGTTTTTAAATTGGCATCCCGTTTGGTCGGCCAAGGAGTGTTTCGAGTACACGGCAAGCTGGTACAGGGGTTTTTATGAGCAGAACAGGATCAACACAGAATCTGACTTAAATCGGTATATTTTTGATGCGACACAAAAAGGTGTTGTTTGGCCTAAGTAGCCTGGTGAGAAAAGTATGAGTGACGCAAAACAATTGAAAAAACAGATTTTGAATGATGTGAAGAAGTATTATGAGCTGACGCATAAAGTGCGGCAGGATGCCGTGTTTGTTCCCGGAGAAAGCAGGGTCAATTATGCAGGCCGCGTTTTCGACGAACAGGAAATGATGAAGCTGGTTGATTCTTCGCTCGATTTTTTCTTGACAGCCAACCAATACGCTGAAGAATTCGAAGACCGTTTTGCAGAATATTTCGATTTGGAAAGTGCCATTCTGGTTAATTCAGGCTCCTCCGCTAATCTGGTTGCGCTCTCCACGCTGACTTCTCCAAAGTTGGGAGCCCGACGCTTGGCGCCCGGTGACGAGGTGATTACCGTGGCGGCCGGATTTCCCGTTACGATATCACCCATGGTTCAAAACGGTCTGATTCCTGTTTTCATTGATGTGGGGCTTGGCGACTATAACGCGCTCCCTGAAATGATTGAACGGGCCGTCAGTCCGAAAACCAAAGCCATTATGATGGCTCATACGCTGGGAAATCCATTTGATCTGCGGGCAGTGATGGCGACTGCAAAGAAACACAACCTTTGGGTGATCGAAGATAATTGCGACGCGGTGGGGTCCCGTTATAAAGGACAATTGACCGGAACCTTTGGCCATCTGGCCACGGTTTCTTTTTATCCGGCGCATCACATGACCATGGGTGAGGGTGGGGCTGTGTTGACGAACGATCCGGATCTATCACGCATCGCCACCTCTTTCCGGGACTGGGGGCGTGACTGCTATTGTTCAGGCGGTGAAAACAACACCTGCGGAAAGCGGTTTACTCAGCAGTTCGGTGATCTCCCAGTCGGGTTTGATCATAAATATGTTTACTCACACATCGGCTACAACCTTAAGGTTACTGAAATGCAGGCGGCCATCGGGTGCGCGCAACTCGACAAGCTTGATGGATTCGTCGAAGCACGTAAACGCAACTGGGCGCGCCTTTACGAACTGCTAAAGCCCTTTGAGAAACAGCTACTTCTCCCTAAAGCGACTGAGCATTCAGCCCCTTCCTGGTTCGGGTTTGTTATTACCGTTAATGAAGATGTCGGATTTTCGCGCAACGATCTGACGGCGTTTCTCGAAGAGGGGCACATTGAAACTCGCAATATGTTCGCCGGAAACCTGCTGAAGCAGCCCGCCTACATGAATATTGAGCACCGTGTGGTCGGAGATTTGAAGAATACGGATACCGTAATGAACAATACCTTTTTTATCGGAGTTTATCCGGGTTTGAAGGAGGAACAGTTGCTGTATATTCGGGATCGGTTTGCTCAATTCATGGAGTCGCGCTGATGGCTTCGGTTAGAAAAATTCCATGTTCCGTCATAGCGGTGGTCGATCATGGAGAACATGTGTATTCCGTGACACTGGCTCCTCAGGAGCAGCTACCCCGTTTTTCCGCCGGACAGTTTCTGCATTTGACTTTGGATGAATACGATCCCGCCTCCTTTTGGCCTGAATCCAGAGTGTTTTCTATCGCTAACTCTCCATCCCGAACCGATCCGCTCGAAATTCTGTATTCTGTGAAGGGGCGCTACACCTCGCGCATGGAGCGGGAGCTTAAATTGGGGGCCGAGGTCTGGGTAAAGCTCCCGTATGGAGAGTTTGTTTTGGATGACCTCGACAAGCCGCGGGTACTGTTCGCTGGTGGAACCGGTATTTCGGCGTTCACGTCCCTGTTGAATGCCATTTATAAGTCAGGTAGAAAAGCTCCCGTTAAACTGGTCTACGGCATTCGAAACGAGAAGCTTTTCTTTTACCGCGAAGCCGTTGAAGCGTTGGCCCGTGAACGATTGTGCGAACAGATTCATCTTTTTATAGAGAATGGGTCGTTGCCGCAGGAACAGACGTCCTTTAATGTGGCTTCGGGGCGGATCGATTTCGATGCCATCTGGTCTAATTTAGATTCTGCCGTCAACGCTGATTTTTATTTGGCTGGCCCGCCGGTTATGCTGGATGTTTTAGCCGGAAAACTACAGACGCAAAACGTGCCGGCCGCACGGATTTATGTCGATAAGTGGGAGTAAAAAACCGCATGAAAATAGCGATTACAGGCTCTTCCGGGTTTGTCGGCAGGCAGGCCGCCCGAATACTGTCAGATGCCGGGCACGTTCTTTATCTTTATGACGTGCGGCACCACGACGACCCTGCTGGGAAATCGATTTTTCCAATTATTGGAAATCTTATAACGGGTGAAGGGTTGAGCTTGGTTCCGTGGAATGAGCTGGATATTGTTGTGCATCTTGCGGCCGCCGGAGTAAAAGCGTCACATAGACGCTGGGCAGAATGCTTGCAGGTTAATGTGACGGGGACACAGCAGCTTCTGGAACATCTGCGGTCGGTTGAGAATCCACCTCGGCTTGTTTACGCGCGGACATTTTATGAAAACCATCTTAATGTACCGGCATTATCTGAAAATCCATATGTGGCGACCAAAAGGACGGCCAGTGATTTGATCAGGATCTATCAATGCATGACCGGCGCTCCAGTAACATCGGCAACACTCTATCAGGCATACGGGCCGGGCGATGATGTTGGCAATGTGCTGTCGTATATCGTCAATCAGTTGCGCCGGTCTCAGGCGGCCTTGCTCGGGAGTGGCAAGGGGCTCAGGGATTGGATCTATATTGATGATCTTGTGGCGGGACTGGTTTCTATTATTACCGCACCTGTCGGGGATTATGATTTGGGGTCGGGGAAATTATACTCGTTAAAAAGTGTGGCTTGGAAGATAGCTGACCTTATGGAGGCGGATCGTAGCCTGTTGGAATTTGGGAAGGAAAGGGATCGGGGCGATTCCGAAATCATAGATCAGGCTGAAAATTTTATTCCTGGATGGGAGCCATCTTGCTCACTTAATGAAGGGTTGGCAAAAATGATTGAAGCAATGAAGGATGACGCGGTATAATAATAATTACCGCTGTGCTCTAATGCGCAGGTAAATTATATTATCGAGTGGTAATTGTGGATGAGTGGCAATGGATGGTGGTTTTTTTTGGAACGCATAGCGTTGGTTTAAACTTATAGAGTAGATATGAATATTAGGAGAATTTAAATGGTTATGAAAATTAGTTTTTGTATTCCGACATACAATAGAGGGGATGTTCTTGAGGCGAATGTTAAACGTATTCTAGAGTGTCAGGGAAATAATTTCGAAGTGGTTGTGGTGGATAATAATTCACCCGATGATACAAGGTCTCGAATGGAAAAGATTAATGACCCTCGATTATTTTATTATAAAAATAGCACCAATCTGGGTGCGACATTAAATATGATAGAAACATATAAAAAAGCTCGAGGGGAATGGATATTTTCATTAAGCGACGAGGACTATCTGACGAATGACATGATGAAGGCCATAATGAAATATCTTGAGTCGGATGAGGCAGAAAAGGTTTCCGTAATACTCGGTGGTCTTAGGAAAACATATAATGACCAACATATTATATATAAAACAGCGCGTTATTTAAGGGGGGACCATGCGTTATGTAATGTGGGGTTTACGCATCTTTACATGTCGGGGCTTCTTATCAGAAAGGAGCATGTTGATTTTAATTATTTGAGTGAGTATTCGGTAGCATCGGATGGCATGTACCCTTATGTGAATTTGCTTAGCTTGGCTTGTCTGAAAGGCGACGCCGTCACACTAGAATTAGAATTGTGTATCAATGGACCAAGGGCGAGCAATGTGTCGTTTTTAGAAAAACCGAATAATATAAGCTTTAAAGACCCTATAAATAGGGTGCGTCAATTTGGGATATTTGCCTCCTTGGCGTTGAAAATCATCGAAATAAAAGGGAATAAAATTTCTAAGATTGGCGATATATACGAACATTTTTTGAAGCTGTCGACTTATCACTGGGAAAATATATTACAAAGAGAGCCTGGGTATTATTTGTTGGAACATGGCTGTGAGTTTAACTTTGAAGATGCGCTAATATTTTTTCACTCAAATGCCGTTTTGTGGGCAAAGCGTGAGGCCGATGCCCTCAATATTTTAGATGACTTATTGGGGGTATTTATCGAGAAAAATAATTTTCTCCGAAAAAGAAGGGGAGAGTTTTTAAATGGGTATGCGTCCTAATGGCTCTGCTGGTTGAAAGTAAAATTAATATTTGGATGTTCTTTATAAAGATATTGCTCATTAATTGAGGCTCGGAGCGTTTTAAAACCAAGGGTTTGAATGAGTTTCATGATTTGCATTGTTTAAAAAGGGATTGCTCTACGCCTCCGCGGAAGCAAAGCTAAACGAAATGCGACTGAATTGATGTTAAGGGGATAATGAAAAAAGATATGCAACAAGTTAAAACACCCATTTTAGAAGAGTTCGCATCTAATTTGGCGATTGGTGACCGGGTCGAGATTACGGGGATAATTTTTACCGGTCGGGATGCGGCGTTGCCTAAACTTGTAGCACTGATTGAATCCGGCGGCCTTGCCGAGGCTGGGATAGATCTTCAAGGGGCAGTGATTTTTCATACAGCGGTCAGTCCGGCCGGCGTGGGGCCGACCTCCAGCAATAAATTCGATATTGAAAGTACTATCCCCGCATTGTCAAAAGCCGGGGTAAAAATCCATTTAGGAAAAGGCCAGCTACGCTCAAAAACAATCGAGGCGCTACATAAGAACAACTCCGTCTACGCCGTGATCCCGCCCGTCACCGCTCTGCTTGAAAGCCGAATAATCGACCGCCAGGTCGCTGCGTTCCCAGAAGAGGGAATGGAAGCGCTACACTGGCTCGTGGTTAAAGACTTCCCCTGCATCGTGGCAGCGGCCCACGGCCGGTCATTGCACGAAGATTAGTTTTTTTTGCAGTGCCCGTAATAGAGTACAATATACCTATCCATGAACGAAATTGTATCAAAAGTAAAAAAGGCCCTGATTCAGGCTTCGACGGTTTTTTCCAACGATAAAAAAGCAGTTTGTCGGATTGCGCTTGCCAGGGAAGAGAATGCAACCGCACGCTGGGTATTGGAAACAATTCTTGAAAATGCGGAGATTGCTGAAAAGACGTTACGCCCCACCTGTGATGACACAGGGATTCCCCATGTTCTTCTTGAGATTGGTGGGCGCCAATCCGTGAGCGCCGTATTGCTTCAGTCAATCCAGAAAGGAATTGTAGAAGGTATGCGTACCCTGCCATGCCGCCCAATGGCCGTTAAGGGTGATGACATCCAGCGACTTGAACAATCTGCCGGATTAGACAACGACCCGGGTGCCTTGGCCTTAGCTCCCGTAACTATCAAATGGGTGGACGAAGATGTAATCCGTCTGCATATCCTTATGCAGGGTGGCGGCCCTGAGATTCGCTGCAAGACGTATCGCGTTTTTCACCAGCATAAGCTGTCAGTAATTATCGATGAAATTGTGAACTGGGCTGTAGAGGCAGCAGTTATGCTGGGATGCACGCCATGCACCCCAGCTATAGGCATTGGCAGATCTCATTTTGAGGCGACATCTCTTATGCTTGAAGCGATGGTCTATGGAAAATTTGACATTCAAAGCGCGATAGAAAGAGAGATAACTGATCGTATTAATCAGAGCAATATTGGCCCACTTGGATTAAGGGGTAACACAACCGCCTTAGCTACTTTTTTGCGAGTAGGCCCACAAAGAGCCAGTGGCGTTAGAATTGTATGCCTGCGCCTGTGCTGCTGCGTTGAACCGCGAGTTTCCACAATTATGTTGTAGTTCACTAAAATGTTATATCTTAAACAATTACCATTAATTTTTTGAGGAGCATAAGTTGACCATAAAAAAATATAAAATAATTCATATTCATACAGATTACAAGTTTGTTGGTACAAAACGTTTTGAGTGTAGCTATTTTGATAATACTAATATAATTATTGAAAATGATAAACCATACAAAGGTATATATAAAGATTCAGCTATTATTTTTAAAAATACAAAATTCAACATAGATAATATTGCCCGTTTATGTGAAAAAGGAGATTTAGTAGTGTTTCATGGTTTATCATATATTAGTATAAATATACTATTATCTTTAAACAATGATGTTCCCGTTGCATGGCGTTTGTTTGGATATGAGTTGTATAGTAAAATGCAAAACTTTTGTTATACAGATAGTACTCTTGAATTATTAAAGATAGGCACCTTTAAAAAAATTAAAAATTTGCTCAGAACTCCTTGTTTGATTATACATAAAATAAAAACCCATATGATAAACAAAAATGATTCATTAAAAAAAATTATAGAACGAATTAACATATTTTTATGCTTGTGCGATGAAGAATATGCTCTTTTAAAACAACATTTTCCATATTTGCCGCGTTATATAAAACTACCAATTATTGAATCAAATATAACATATGATGGCTTATTTGATAAAAAAAAACCTTTAATTGTTATTGGGAACAGCAGATCGCCTTACAATAATCATATAGATATAATCAAATTAATATCAAAAGCCAAACGTAAAGAAGAATATTCATTTATTATGCTTTTCAGTTATGGTGGAAATGGTAAATATGCACAAGAAGTTATGAAAGCTTCAGAAGTAATACCACATATGACAATACAAAAGGATTTTATACCTCATGAAGAATTTATATCTTTTTATACAAAAGTTTCGGCTTTTGTTCTTAATTCACATAGAGAAATGGCTGTTGGGAATATTTGGGAATCTATAAAAAAAGGTGTGAAATTATATTTAAACAAAAAAAATCCTGTATTTACCTGGTTATGTAATGAAGGTTTTATAATATTTACAATTGAAGATTTTATAAATGATATTGATGTATATAACGTAAAACTAACCATAGAACAAGCACAACACAATATTCAATGTTTAAAAAATATTTCGAAAAAATATTCGGTTAATGACTTTCAGAAAATTATTTTTGATTATTTATCATTATCCTGTCATAAGTAATTGAAAAGAAATATTGTCTACTGTTGTTTATACACTCTAAGCCAACGATACTAACTAAAAATCGTCACAAACTTATAAAATAAAATATATTATGCCGCCTTTTTTTCCAATATATTCTCTAATTATCATAATAGTAATAACCATTACGTATAATAAAAGTATTAGGCGTTCAATACTAACTGGTGCCATAATATGGGGCATAATTATAGTATTCATAACCGAAGTCCTTAGTTTGTTTAAACTCATAACTTACGGTTGGATGCTATCTTCATGGTTAATAATATTATTCTCTTTAATTATTTTATTAATATTAAGAATCCGATTTTTATATATTACTAATTTTGATTTGCTGTTTGATGATGGGAATCATCTTCATACTATAAAAGTTGCTTTTGTTGCTTTACGCCATCTTGATTTTCGTTTTTTTGTTAAAACATTGCCTGCATATAAACGTCTGTTCATAAATATAATAGCTTTATGGCGAGGCAAAAAACCATCCAATATAATCAATGACTATGATCATGAAGAATCAGATGCTAAAAAGCTCTCACATACTATACCTTCAAGTTTAGAAAGCTCTAAGACATCATCTTTTATACGTGTTCTTAAATCCGCTAATATCTTTCTTCAGTCTACTCTTTTCTGTGTCCTTATAATCGGTGTTCTTTTAATTGTAATAGCAACGGGTGTAATCGCATTTAATGCGCCTCCTAATAACTATGATTCAATGCATAGCCATATGGGGAAAATACCGTATTGGATTCAGAATCATAGTATTGCACATTACCCGACACACGCCTGGGACAGTCTGCGGTACGAACCGTTTTCTGGTTTTTCTGTTTTACAGTTTTACATCTTAAGTGCTGGTGATAAATTTGCAAACTGTGTCCAATGGTTAAGCATGATCGGGTGCCTTATCGGCGTATCCTTGATTGCAAAAAGGTTCGGTGCAAAATTTCTCGGACAAATCTTAGCTGTCGTCCTTTGTGCTACCATTCCAATGGGTATTATGCAGTCAACAAGCACACAAGTTGATTATGTGGCATCGTTTTGGCTTGTCTGCTTTGTTTGTTTTTTTCTTATTTCTTTAAAAATTATATCTTGGCCAATAATTGTGGCTTTAGGTAGCAGTTTGGCACTGGCTTTATTGACCAAAACGACAAACTATTTTTTTGCCTTTCCTTTTGTCATATGGCTGGTGCTGTCATTGATTAGGCAAATTAGATTCAAAGCTTTTATCCCCATAATATCTGTTGTCAGTATTGTGCTGTTGGTTAATGCGCCGCATTATTCACGAAATATACGCACTTTTGGCCATCCGTTAGGATTAATCGTTCGTTCAAATGTCAAAAAAGTATCATTGATAGCCCTTGGTTGCTGGAATGCAAGTTCAACCAATCTGAGATTAGACGAATCAAATTATGGTTCTTTTAAAACTCCGTTGCTTGTTGACGTAAAAAAGTATCCTAATTATGTTACTTTTGATGTATCTGCAGAAGATGAGGGCTTATATGAATTGTATTCAGCTTATGCTACAGGAAAAACATCTCCTTTTGATGTTTATGTAAATGAATATAAATGCTTGGGAAATGTAGGTTCTGAGATAACCGGTGGTTACTATTTAAACGACGTGAGAAATGTGTATCTTGGAACAATTCAGCTTAAAAAAGGTGAAAATAGTATCAAGTTACACAGAGACGCAGGACCTTTGCCACACATAGAAGGTATAATGATTAAAGCATCGGAGTTTCCAATTACAAATGAAACTGGCAGTGCTCAGATAAATAATATATCCTTAGGAAAGACACAATTTCAAACAATTAGATTACCCCACATACAACCTGTGTCCCGTGTGTTCTGGTGTGTGATTTCAAGCTTTGTGCCGTCCTGTGCCGATGCCGCTACGCAATCTCTTAGTCAACTTAATCCCACGGATTATAATTATGAGTGGGAAAAGGAGAACTACATGTTTGGCGAATCCGAAAATATGGAATTAATGACGCCAAAGTATTTGCAAGATATAGGACGAGAAATTGGGTTTGACCGGTTTAATAGATTTACTTTTCCCTGGATTATGTCAAGCCTTATTAAGAACATTGCAATGCAAATGGCAACATCAGATAAAATTAATAATAAGGATATACAAGAAGTTGTTGATAATATTCATAAAATGCTTGGTATTGATTTAGACTTTACACCACTTGGGGAAAAATACTCGTGGAGTTATCGGTTTATGGTGCGGCAAATGCTCGATGAGGATATTGCCGTTAATCCAGACCATTTCTTGCTTTTTATATTATGTCTCGCTTTAATGCTGTTTTCGAAAAAAGTTAAAAGTGTTACTCACTTACGAAAGACAGCTCTTTGCATTGTTATAGGATTTATTCTCTTGTCAATATGGTTTGGCTGGAGTCCATATAACAGTCGCCGATTATTACCGCTTTTTATAATTGGCACCCCTGTTATTGCAATAACTTTATGCCGTTTTATTCGTATTCCGTTTATTCTTGAAATATTTGCTGCTGTAATGTTGTGGTTTTCATATCCTTGGGTTGTTGGGAATACAAACAGGCCAATAAT
The DNA here is from genome assembly GCA_964465145.1 of uncultured Porphyromonadaceae bacterium. Taxonomy (GTDB): domain Bacteria; phylum Bacteroidota; class Bacteroidia; order Bacteroidales; family UBA12481; genus JAUVKA01. Next base: position 21,725 of record CAYXJR010000067.1, read on the forward strand.
AGGTAACCATACTATATTTAATACGCCACGATATGAGCAATATTTTAAAAAGTTTGAACATTTACGTGTTCCATACAAAGCAATATCAACGTTTCTTTCATCAAATAAAATATCCAGTGTAGGTTTTTATGGTAAAAAGCCTTTTGTAGATTACCCTTTAAATGTTGCAATTAGGGAAAAATGTGGCTTTAATATAAACATCAGACATTTTGGTGTTGAAAATCTTACAAAAAATTGCATATCTTCATCTGATAAGGAAGTTGATCCGGAAATTATTGTTTCTTGGGATCCCATGGTAACAGGTATATATACGAAAACAACAAGCTATTCATCCATTTGGACTGATGGGAATCTTACTGTACTAGCTGATAACAATTTTCAAATACCACAAGACGAAAAACTCGCATCAGAAATTGATTCGCATTCTCCTCATCCGGCTTTCCCTATTTCCGGATCAACAAACCAACTCATCAACTCATCTACCCATTCACCCATCAACTTACTAGCGGAAAGTATGAAACAATGTTTCGCACAGGCGGATGCTCAAATACTTAAAAATGGTCGCTTTTTGAATGGAATGGAAAATTGGCGTTATTGGCAGTATGGTGGTACTTACACCAATAACATAAAATTCTACACTGGTATTCTCAAAATTGAAAATCCGTATAAAAAGCTAATTGGACTGCAGCAAAATGTTCCGGTTATATCGGGTGAAGTTTATCGTTTGTCCGGTGTCGCCCGTTCAATGGATACTACTGACTCCTCTATCTTATTTGGTGGGCGAGTAGCATTTGTGAATCCACCACAGAAAGAAAAGCAGTTAGTTTGGATGACTGAATATAAACAGTGGTCATTACAAGAATTAATTTTTACTAATCGCATTACAGGTAATGCTAAGGTAGTGGTTGATATGGGTTATGGGAGCGTAGGGTCGACAGGAGAATTTGCGAATATTCGCTTGGATAAAGTGGAAACTTATTAAATGATTAACGCAAAGGCACAAAGTCGCGAAGAACGTATAAAAAGTTAATTACAAAATGATTTGACACAATCTCTGTAAAAAGATACAATAACACTCTATATAAAGCAAAACTAAGGAGAAATCAATGAAAACTTTTACCACATTAATCTTTTGTGCAGCACTGCTGTTGATCGTTACCAGCTGTTCGAAAAAAGAAGACAGCGTAACGTATGATATTTCAAACACTGAAGTAACCGAAACTGTCGTGCAGGAATCAGAGCCTGCAATTTCTGAAAGCTCAGATCTTTCGGTCACTGAAATTACAGAAACTATTGAAGAAGACGTTCCCGTCCTTGATACAGAAAACACGACAGATAAGACACCTGAGCCAGTTATGGTTATAAATAAAGATAATGTGCTTACTCAAGATCCAAGAGAAGCTTTACATAAATCTTTCACAATAGCTGCAATTTTCAAACTAAACAATGTGCTTTCAAACATTCCATCAGGTAAACCAATAATATTTGGTGGTAGTGCTATGTCTGGGTCAAATAAAGGATCAAGTGGTAGAGGTGTAGCACTATCATTTTATAAAAACAGTAAAGGGTTATACTTTGACACATATAATGGTTCTATAAGAAATCCACTTAGATCCAAAAGGAGTAATTGGAATACTGGTAAATGGTATTATGTTACATTGGTTAATAATGATGTTAATAATACAAAACAACTTTATATTAACGGGACTTTAGAAAACTCTACAGAAACATTTTCAGATGAAATAATGTGGGGTACCGAGACTTTCACTGTAGACTTCGACAAGCATCCTGGTCTTGATATATATAGTGTTTCTATCTATGACCATGCATTTTCATCTAACGAAGTTGAAAATATTTTTCTTGCTCTATCACAGGAATAGTATATTATTCTTTGTGTAAATGAGATATAAAAAAAGTTGTTTAAGAGATTAGAAGAGATATCCAATGATATAATATCTTTTTAGTGAATTTTTAACATAAAAAAGGATACACTCAAGAAAAATGATAACAAATTTATGTTTAGCAGAGAAACGCTGGCGGCGGCTACCAGGTGCTACAATGGGTGAAGTTCACTGATGGTGAACTGGTTGAACAATCAGCATAAACAAAATGGAAAAGTATACCGCCGTTTTTTAATGGACAGACCAAGTGGTCATATACAACTTTTGAAAGTGAAAGTATATCACAGACATTTCATTGGATATTCTTTTTATATTTATATAGTAATTATCACCATTAAATCGTAATTTTGCCTGTTATACGATTTCTTTCGAAATTATGAATAAACCATTTAAAGATACATTTTTATACATAATTATACCTTTTTCATTATGTATAATTGCCGGCTACTTTTTATTAATAAATTGTGGTTTATAATGGACCCCCAAAAATAGACCAGTAGATAAGGTGTAAGCTGTGGTACAA
>CAYXJR010000068.1:0-24006 GCA_964465145.1 uncultured Porphyromonadaceae bacterium
CAATGATACAGATTTATCGGATAAAATTGAACGGCCTTCGATAGTTGTTTCTTCGCTTTGGGATGATAATACGAAAGGAGTTCTAAAGTTGGTCGTTCCTAATTCCAATGACTCTCCACTTTTGAATAAGACACTACACCTTGCTTTACACTTACACGGTCTAAGTCATTCTCATATTTTAAATCATGCTGTTTGGAAGCAGATCATGAGAGATAAAATTGGAAACACCTTTGGTACAGATAAAAATGACTGTGATGATCTTTCATTAACAGAAAATAATTCTGTTTTTACCACCCCCGAAATTAATGTTATTGATTCAATAGCAAAACAAGATGCATTGGTAGATGAAATTGATAATGAAATTATCCATAAAACATGGGAAGTTGTTGTTCTACGTTTAAGCAATTCTATTTCCGATATGCCAAGTTCCGAGTTAAAAATGGCAATTGATGAAAGATGGCGTTCATGGTACGCTGGATTAAACAATGATTTGGTTGAAATAAAAAAGCTATTCCGAATTATTTTGCATCCCACAGCCGAAGGGGTTGAAATAAATGGAGAGTTACGTATTGGAACAAAGACTGCAAATCTAATTGTAGATGGAATATTTCTATTATTAGTAGTTTCAGTAGGATTGAGCAATCATCACGATAAGTGGAATAACATCGCAGATAATTATTCTGTGACACCGATTGGTTTATCATATTGGAGTGGTGTTTCTGGGGGAAAAAGAAAAGTTCGCGAAATAGATAATCAAGATGGAATAGTAGAATTAATTGGCAAAGAATCTTCAGATATATTGATTTTATCAAAAGTAAGATCTTCAGAAACTGAGATTTACAATATTTCATTAGCAAATACTTCGACACGGGAGAATTCTTTAGCACATCCGCACATACCTAAGTTATTGGTCACAAGTCATGTACTATTCCAAAAAATGATATATGATGGTAAGATTGAACCAATAAGAAAGTACCTTCAAGAAATAATACAACGGAACGAAGATTCCAAAAATGCTTCAATTGATAAAGCAAAATCATGAGTTACGAAAAATTATTACAAGGCATTAATCTTAGCATAAAGGATCGCTTCAATATAGATTCGGGTTCATGCGAAAGCATATTTGCATTATGCCCCCAAGAATTAACTGTAAAGGCAATGTACCGACTTGAACGCATCACAGATCCAAAAAGTAAAACAAGAAAAACAATATTAGTAGTTGGGATTGAAGATGACAGTCAAACTATTCATGCTTTTCGTTGGGCTGCAATTGCTAAAGAAATACTTATTGATCCGGAATCTTCGGATTTATATTTATTTATTTGTTTTAATCAAAGTGTTCCACTTGAAGTTTGTTTGAGGATTGAATCTACAGAGCAATTCTGTAGAAAATATGTTATCCATCCTGAAGAGACTATCGAACTTTTTATGGAGAGAACTTTTTTGGCAAAACTAAATTCCGCATCTCAGGGAATACTTAGTGCTGATCCTCTTATAAAATCTTTTGTTTCTGTTCAGATAGAACATGATTGGTTCAATACTGATGAACAAAATAAATGGAAAGGGATATTGCTTAGTGGTCTTACTGGTTCTGAGTTAATCGAGGAATTATTCAATTTAAACAAGGGCGAAAATGAAACACCTGAAGAAAATAACGATTAGTAATGCTAGGCGTTTTGCTAAGGATATTTCAATTGATTTCGGACATGGAGCTACAATTTTACTCGCCCCAAATGGCACTGGGAAAACAACAGTATTTGAAGCTATTGAATTTGCACTAACTGGAGCAATTCAAAGACTCAACAGGCCTCCCTTAGCTTTGATAAGAGATAACGAATCGGGTGTAGATGTTCGACTTGATTTTGAAGATGATCTGTTTTGTGAAGTAAATTATAGAAAAGGAAGCGACCCGATATTAACAGGTCATCATAACGTAATTTTTCCAAACCGAAATATTGAAGAGATTCCTTATTTGGTAAGGCTTACACACCTTTTAGAACAGCGTGGATCAAATTGGTTTGTTCAACAACCTGACGCGAAGGAGGCGGGTCAATTATTAGATAAGTTATCCATTGGGAAAGAATTAAACAAAATATTTAACTCTAAGGCAAGTGCAATAAGGGCTGCAAATGCTGCATTGGAAAGATCGGGAAATTTTCTTAGAGAGAATGAAGTGAAATTGGAGAGTTTTAACCAGTTAATGGTAGAACGCTCAAAAATAAAAACTGATTTTACATTACGTTCTCTTAGCGAATTAAGAGAAGAGATTATTAACATTCATTTATTGTTCTCTGAAACAAGACCTGAATTAGAGGAAAAAACAAGTACTGTAGTTTCCTTTACTGCGCAGATTGTATCTCAGTTAGCGTCAAGATCGGAAGCTAATTCAGAATATATTATTAAGCTGGCAAAAGTTGAAGGATTTATAAAAGAATTTATTTCAAATAAGCAAAAATTACTTGCGAATGAATCCCTGTTAAAGGAGGTTGGGTTGAGTATTGATGTGGATAATAAGGAACTGGATAAAATTAATGAAGAGTTAAAGAAAAAAACTGGCAAGAATAATGAACTTAAAACTAAGCTTGGTTCATTGATTGGATTGCGAGATTGTTTCGCAAGAATCGAAGCGACAACCATGCAGGTTCTATCTGTTCAAAAAGAAATAACAGACATTAATCTTGTAATCCCCGTTGTTAAAGAAAAATTAGAAGCCGCAAATAAGCAGATTGAGTTTGCTAAAGCAAAAAATGACAAACATAAATTACTTAAGGAGCAAGTAGAAGCCTTATCAAAATTGAAAGGTGAACTAAAATCAAAAGAGCCACTGATTACAAAATGGACAGACTTAATTTCTAAAATTGAAACCATTTCAAATTCCATTCTTCCAAATCTCAAGGCGAAAGAAAACGATTTGATAGGTCATGTATCGAAGATGAAAAGTGATGTTGATATACTACAGAAAGAATTTATAAAAAGTCAGGGTTTGTTGAATTCGCTAAAAGAAGCTTCAGATAGTATTAGCGGTGCTGTGAGCCTCATTGCAAATAATTTACCAAAAGACAAGGGGGAATGTCCAGTTTGCAATGCAAAATATTCTCCTGAAGAACTTCAAAGTAGAATCACCAAAGCTTTGAGCTATATTGATCCATTACTTAATGATGCTATTGGTAAAAATAAAGTAATAAATGACCAATTGGGTGCTTCAAAAGTTGTTTATGAAGAACTGCTAGAGAGGTTAAATGCCTTACGTAGTGAACAGGAAGATATTTATAAACAGTTAAGAATATTCGAAGCAACTATTAATGAGAATATTATTCCAAAATTTCAGGGAATTAGAGAAATAAAAGAAGCAGCGAATTGGCTTGAAGCAGAAATATCACGTATTGAAAAAAACATTGAAAATGGACTAAACGAAATGAAACTCTTAGGAGAGATCGTAAAATATGAAGAGTTAGAATCGCTTATTTTACAGAAGCAAAAACTTGAACGCGAAATCGATCAACTGAGTGAACACCTTCAAAGTAATTTATCAAAACAGTTATCCTTGAATGAAGAATTAGAAAATCTAAAACAGCAATTTAGTTCCAATTCAATTGAGGAAATTCGAAAAGATATAATGGAGACTGAGGGTATAACCACTCAAAATATAGCCTTATTGGAAAAGGAAAAGCAATCACAATCACTAACTCAAAATCTGATTCTCGAAAAACTAAAGAAAGTTACTGATGAAAATACAAAAGGCGCGCAAATTAAAAGTAGACAAAATGAAATAATCGCTCAATGGAATGAGGCCGGTTTACAAGGAGAGCCTGTTATTGCAACTCTTACCGAGAAGAAGAATTTTTTATCAAAAGAAAAAAATGATCTGAATAAGGGAACGGAATCAATTAAGAAGGTGGAAGAGGAATTGGCAAAATGGAAAATCGCGGAGGAGTTTGAAAAATATAACAATAAAATTAAATTACTATGTGGTTCATCAAGTGAAGAGGAACATCTTACAAGTCTATCGACATTAGTCCAAGAAGCCCAAAAAGAAAATTTACAAATTGAAGAGAAAATAAAAACGCTGCGAAATCTGTATTCTAAAATTGGTTCAGAATTGGAAACCACACATGGTTATTTAAAAGAAATAAACCCGCGTTGGAATGCCCTACTAAGCAGAGTTGTAGTAAATCCTCGTTTTGCGGAAACGTCACTAAACAGTTATAACTATCGTAATAGGCCACAAGCAGAAGTAAATGTAAAAATGCATGGCTCTCCAACAAAAGTAATAGATATTGCAAGCGAAGCCCAGATTACGGACATTCAATTAACTTTTATGTTGGCAATGGCGAATACTTATGAGTGGACACCATGGAAAGGACTTTTATTAGATGACCCAACGCAACATCATGATTTAGTTCACGCTGCTTCGGTTTTTGATTTACTGCGAGATTATATCATAAACAATAACTATCAGGTTTTGCTCGGTACACACGACTCTATTCATGCAAATTTCTTCAAAAGGAAACTTGAAAATGACAATATCCCAGCAAGAATTTGGGATTTGAACTCGGACAACCTAGGAGTGAAGGCAATACTCTTATAAAGGGTTTAAAATTGAAACAAATTTTATAATAGTTGAATCCTACAATAATATGTTGAATGAACGCCAGCCTGTAATAAATAAGGCTTAGTGCGGCGCCAGCCCAGTATGAAGTTGTGTTGCACTGCCTGCCCCGATAAAATCGGGGAGATCCCATCCAGGCACAGCAGTTGTGGAATCTAAGCTTAAACCCAAAAGCTAATACCACAACCTTTATTTGAATCGATTTCTGTAAACACAGATACCAAATTCCCAACCGAAGATCGTATCTTGTAGGGTTAAAATACAAAAAGACATTTTTATTAGATGCCAAACCTCATCAACCAAAACCCTGAACAGCTTGCCCGCGATAGAATCGACCAGATGCTCGTTGATGCTAAATGGCTTGTGCAATCCAGAGATGAGGTTGATTTATCAGCTAATCAGGGTGTTGCTGTTAGGGAATACCCGACGGATGTGGGACCTGCTGATTATGTGTTGTTCGTCGACCGTAAGCCTGTTGGTATCATCGAGGCGAAGCGTGAGGAGGAAGGGCAGCGCTTAACTGCTGTTGAGGACCAGTCAAAAGGATATGCAAAGGCAAAGCTGAAATACCTGGATAATGACCACCTGCCTTTTGTGTACGAGAGTACGGGGAAATTTACCCGCTTTACCGATTACCGAGATCCTAAGCCCAGAGGAAGGAATGTGTTCAGTTTTCATCAGCCGGGCACTATTGCCGAATGGTTGCGAAAAGGTGAAAGCCTCAGAAGCAGACTTCAGAATATTACAGTGTTAGACCCCACCGGACTCCGCTCTGCCCAGGTTAAGGCGATTGAGAACCTGGAAAATTCTTTTAAAAAGAACAGGCCAAGGGCTTTGATCCAAATGGCTACGGGTGCGGGGAAAACCTACACAGCAGCTACTTTCGTTTACAGACTGCTCAAACATGCCGATGCCAAACGGGTATTATTTCTGGTGGATACGAAAAACCTGGGGGAACAGGCTGAACAGGAATTCATGACCTACCAGCCCAATGATGATAACCGGAAGTTTACGGAATTGTATAATGTTCAGCGCCTGTCGTCCAGCTATATAGCCGCAGATAGTCAGGTGTGTATTTCAACCATTCAGCGTTTGTATTCCATCTTAAAAGGTGAAGAACTGGACGAAAGTGCTGAATTGGACAGCCCTGAGGACAATACATGGTTAAAGCAGCAAGCGAATAAAAAGAAGGCTGTTCCTGTAGAATACACCGCCAGGATTCCCATTGAGCTCTTCGACTTCATCGTGATCGACGAATGCCACCGATCTATTTACAACCTGTGGAAACAGGTATTGGATTATTTCGATGCTTTCCTGATCGGCTTAACTGCCACTCCGGATGCGCGCACCTTTGGATTCTTTAACGAAAACGTTGTGAGCCAGTACACCTACGAAGAATCGGTGACAGATGGCGTGAATGTACCCTATGATGTATATTCCATTGAAACGGAGATCTCTCAACAGGGCGATGTGATAAAAGCGGGCTGGTATGTCGACAGGCGTGATAAGCTCACCCGCGAAAAACGTTGGCAGCAGGAAGATGAGGATACGCAGTACGACCGAAATGATCTGGATAAGAAAGTGGTTAATGTTAGTCAGATCAGGAACATCGTAAGAGAATACAAGCGCGCCTTAAAACACGAGATTTTCCCAAACCGTTTGGATGAAAATGGGGAATATGAAGTTCCAAAGACCCTGGTGTTTGCAAAAACCGACAGTCATGCGGATGATATAATAAAAATCATCCGGGAAGAATTTGATGAAGGAAACGATTTCTGTAAAAAAATTACCTATAAAGCAGATGAGGATCCGAAATCGGTACTGAACCGCTTTCGGAATTCATACTACCCGCGTATTGCGGTAACAGTAGATATGATTGCCACAGGAACAGACGTCAAACCTCTGGAGGTACTGTTGTTTATGCGCGATGTAAAAAGCATCAACTACTTTGAGCAGATGAAAGGCCGGGGAACACGTACTATCAATAAGGATTCCCTGCAACTGGTTTCAAGAACAGCCAACAGCAAAACCCACTTTGTAATTGTGGATGCCGTGGGAGCTACCAAATCGAAAAAAACCGATAGCCGGCCTTTAGAGCGTAAGCCCACGGTAGCCTTGAAAGATTTACTTGGAGCAGTTACCATGGGTGTGGAGGATGAAGATCTGTTTTTATCCTTAGCCAACCGCTTGATTCGTCTTGAAAAGCAAATAACCGAAAAAGAAAAGGATAGGTTATTGGAATACTCGGGTGGTAAAAACCTGAAGCAAATTACCAAAGAACTGCTTACTGCTTTCGATGCCGATGTTATTGATAGCAAAGCACAAACGAAGGTTGCTGTTGTACCCTTACAGGACAGAACACCAGCACAATACGATGAAGCTGTTAAGGATGTCCAGCAAGAATTAGTTGCTGAGGCTGCCGGCACCTTTAATGGCAGGCTTAACGATTATCTGGAGAACGTCCGCAGAGAACACGAGCAGATTATTGACCATATTAATATTGATGCGGTAACTAAATCGGAATGGGACAGTTTTACCGCGGAAAAAGCCAATGAAACCATTAAGAATTTTTCTGAATACCTGAAACAGCATAAAGACGAGATTAAAGCCCTGAGCATTTTCTATAATCAGCCATATATGCGCCGTAACATCACATTTAAAATGATCAAAGAGGTAATGGAAAAGCTGAGATTGGAAAAACCCTTACTGGCTCCCGATTATGTATGGAATGCCTATGCTGCTATTGAGGATATAAAAAGCAAACAGCCAACAGATGAATTAACTGCCCTGGTTTCATTAATCCGCCACGCATGTGGAATCGACAATGAATTAAAAGCCTACGACAAAACCATTGACGAAAATTTCAAGAAATGGATTTTCAAGCAGAATGCCGGTCAGCATAACCGCTTTACCGCCGAACAGATGGAATGGCTCCGCATGATAAAAGACCACGTCGTTAGCAGCTATCACATAGACCTTGACGATTTAGATTACACCCCATTCGATGCCCAGGGCGGCAAAGGTAAAATGCAACAACTGTTTGGTAAGGAGATGAATGACATTATTGAGGAATTGAACGAAGTGTTGGCAGCATAATAATGGTGATGGACAAATTTAAGGGGAAATATAGAATAGAATCAGCACGTTTGCAGGGTTGGGATTATGGTTCGAATGCCGCATATTTCATCACCATCTGCACCCAAAACCGGGAACATTATTTTGGTGATATCGTGGACGCGATTGTAGAGACGCGATTAATCGCGTCTCTACAATCGTACCGTCGTACCGAATCACCCAAATCCCAAATACAATTATCCGAAATTGGATTAATTGCCCAAAAAAATTGGAACGAAATACCACACCAATTCCCGTACGTTCAATTGGATGCATTTGTAATAATGCCCAACCATATCCATGGAATCATTATTATTGATAAAAATGGTGACGAACGGGATGGCGAACGCGATGGTGAACGGGATGGTGGATTCGACGGTGAACGCGATGATGGACCCGGTTGTAGAGACGCGATTAATCGCGTCTCTACGATCGTACACGCGATTAATCGCGTCTCTACCATCGTGGATACAACGGGAAACAACCAAACCCCCATTGGTGGTATCACCGGAAACAAAAATCCAATGTTGCACGATAATTTATCACGTATTATCAGATGGTATAAAGGCCGGACGACGTATGAATGTCGTAAAATTCACGCCGATTTTGCATGGCAATCACGGTTCCACGATCATATAATTCGCGACGAATCATCCTGCCAACGCATTGAAAATTACATTGTTGACAATCCCCAAAATTGGGATAGCGACAAATTCAACGAGTCAAATAACAATTCAGAAAATTAAGTTGCATGATGAGAGAAGATTGGATAGAAGTGGAACTTAAGGAGGTTTTCGAAATTGTTACAGGAAATACACCGTCAAAAAAAGATTCAGATAATTACGGAAATCAAGTACCTTTTGTAAAGCCTCCAAATCTTTGGAATGGATTTGTAACTGAAACCCAAGATTATCTAACTGAAAAAGGAGCAAAGAAGTCTCGTATTTTGCCGCCATATTCAGTACTAGTTACATGTATTGGTAATTTGGGTAGAGTGGGAATCAATAAGAACATGGTCGCGTTTAATCAGCAAATAAATGCTTTAAAGCCAAATGTTAATATTAATTCGCTTTTTATATTTTTTCAAGCACAATCGCCAGATTTTAAACTTCAATTAGAGCAAAAATCATCGGCTACCACTGTGGCAATAGTTAATAAAGGTAGTTTTGAAACTATTAGGATTAAAATCGCCCCCCTCCCGATCCAACGCGCCATCGTCTCCAAAATAGAAAGCCTGTTTTCTGATTTAGATAATGGCATTGCCGACCTGAAAAAAGCCCAGGGCCAGCTAAAAATATACCGACAGGCGGTGCTTAAGAAGGCGTTTGAGGGTGGGTATTCCGAAAAAGAATATGAATTTAAGAAAATTGCTTCATTATGCGAAGTGGTAAGAGGTGGTTCCCCTCGTCCAGCGGGGAGTCCATTGTTTTACGATGGCCCAATTCCTTTTATGAAAGTTAAAGATATAAGTCGAAATACAGGTATTTATTTATATGATGCTGAACACTCAATCAAAGAAGCTGGTTTTAAAAAAACCAGACTTGTCGTATCTGATACATTACTACTTACCAATAGTGGTGCTACTTTGGGTATTCCTGCAATAACTAGAATAAAAACAACTTTTAATGATGGTATTGCAGCTTTTCTAGGCTTGGATAAAACAGACTTATTGTATCATTATTATTTCTGGTGTAGCAAAACAATTTATTTGCGAAATTTAAATCAAGGTGCTGCTCAGCCCAATTTAAATACTGACATAATTGGCGATATGGACATACCAGTTTATCACGAAAAGGGTGAGCATATCAAAATCGTCCGCGAAATAGAATCCCGCTTATCCGTTTGTGAGAAGGTAGAGCAAAGCATTACCGAAGCCTTAGTAAAAGCAGAAGCCCTGCGCCAAAGCATTCTCAAAAAAGCTTTTGAGGGAAAATTATTAAGCCACGCCGAAATAGAAAAATGCAAGCAAGAGGCCGATTATGAGCCAGCGAAAGTATTGTTGGAGAAAATCAGAAAAGGATTAAAATAGATTAAATGATTGACAGGATTTAGAAAAATAGAAATGAATACAGGAGAAATATTATTATACCAAAATGCTGAGGGTAACATCAAAGTTGATGTTCGTATTGAAGAAGAAACTGTTTGGCTATCCCAATCGCAAATGGCTCAACTATTTGGTAAAGACAAAAGAACTATTTCGGAACATATTGGGAATGTGTTTAATGGAGGTGAATTAGAGGCAGATTCAGTTGTCCGGAATTTCCGGATAACTGCAGCCGATGGGAAAAGCTATGCTGTAAATCACTACAATCTCGATGTTATCATTTCTGTGGGCTATCGCGTAAAATCTCTACAAGGTACGCAGTTCCGTATTTGGGCCACGCAGCGCCTGAAAGAATACATCATAAAGGGCTTTGCATTAAACGATGAGCGCTTTAAATCAGGTAGTTCCATGAATTATTTCAATGAACTGCAAGAACGTATTAGGGAAATACGTATTTCGGAACGTTTTTTCTACCAAAAAATAAAAGACATTTATGCAACAAGTATCGACTACAATCCCCAAGACAAACAAACAATAGCATTCTTTAAAATAGTTCAGAATAAATTGCTTTGGGCAATCAGCAGTCAAACTGCGGCAGAACTTGTTTACCGTAGGGTAGATGCCAGCCTTCCTTTGATGGGAATGCAATCGTACGATAAAGAAACAAACGCCAAAATCCGAAAATCAGAAGTTAGTATTGCTAAAAACTATCTGAACGAGGATGAAATCAAACTCCTGGGGCTGCTTGTCGAACAATATCTGGCTTTTGCAGAAACAATGGCTCAGCAACGAACCTCTATGTATATGAATAACTGGATCGAACGTCTTGATTCTATTGTCCATCTTAATGGTCGTGAATTATTAACTCATGCCGGTAAAATAAGCCATAGTCAGGCTCTTTCTAAATCATCGGAAGAATTTGAAAAATATTCAGAGACCCTGAAAGAATTAGAAAGGGAGAATAATTTGAAGGAGATTGAAGAAGACATCAAGCGTTTAAAAAACTCATAACTTATAACTCAAAATTCAGAATGACCGATTCAGCAATTATATCAAAAATATGGAACCTCGCCCATGTGCTTCGCGATGATGGAGTGGGCTATGGTGATTACCTGGAGCAAATAACTTATCTGTTATTTCTTAAAATGGCAGATGAACTTAATAAGCCGCCTTACAACAAAGGGCTACATTTCCCTAAACTAAAGGATGTTGAAGGCCTGGAGATGGCGGATGGTGAGATCTGTAATTGGGAAACCTTATCCGGAAAAAGAGGAGCTGAACTGGAATCGTTCTATTCGCAATTGCTTCGCAGCCTGAGTACCGAAAAGGGTATGCTAGGACAGATATTCACGAAAAGTCAGAACAAAATCCAGGATCCGGCTAAACTGCTCAAAGTCATCAACATGATTGACCAGGAACAATGGTCATTGATGGGTGCCGACATAAAAGGGAAAATCTATGAGGGCCTGTTGGAGAAAAATGCCGAAGATACTAAGTCAGGAGCAGGCCAATACTTCACCCCACGGGCATTGATTAAAACCATGGTGGCCTGTGTGCAGCCTAAGCCCCTGAAAACAATATCCGACCCTGCCTGTGGTACCGGAGGTTTCTTTTTAGCATCATACGATTGGATTGTGGCAAACAACCAACTCGACATGGAGGAAAAGGAATTCCTCAAAAACAAAACATTTCATGGTAACGAAATAGTAGCAAATACACGCCGCATGTGCCTGATGAACATGTATTTGCATAACATAGGTGAAATCGTTGGAGATAGCTTTATTTCTTCCAACGATGCTCTGATTTCAGATAATGGGAACCGTTATGATTATGTTTTGGCCAATCCGCCTTTCGGCAAAAAGAGCAGCATGACTATTACCAACGAAGAAGGTGAAATCGAGAAAGAAGATTTAAGCTATAACCGTCAGGATTTTTGGGAAACAACATCAAACAAGCAGCTCAACTTTTTACAGCACATAAAAACCCAATTGAAGATCACCGGTGAAGCTGCTGTTGTGTTGCCTGATAATGTATTGTTTGAAGGCGGTGCAGGAGAAGAAGTGCGCAAGCAATTAATGAAAACAACCGACTTGCACACTATCCTGCGTTTACCGACCGGCCTTTTCTATGCCCAGGGAGTAAAAGCAAATGTGCTGTTTTTCGATAACAAACCGGCAAGCAAAGAAGCTCAGACAAAGGAAGTCTGGATATACGACTACCGGACCAATATTCACCATACGCTCAAGAAGAAGCAAATGACCATGGCAGACCTGGACGAGTTTGTCGAGCTTTATAAACCTAATAATCGCCACAAGCGTGTTGAAAGCTGGAACGAAGAAAACCCTGAGGGCCGCTGGCGCAAATTCACTTACGAAGAAATCCTCGCAAGGGATAAAACCAACCTGGACATTTTCTGGCTCAAAGACAAAAGTCTCACGGATTTAGATAATCTTCCTGATCCTGATATCCTGGCAAACGAGATTATTGAAAATATCGAAGCTGGCTTGAACAGCTTTAGAGAAATAATGGAAACGATAAATGGACATACTGAATAGTATTGAAATAGCGTGGGGGGGCAGGTTTCAGGTTGCAGGTTAAGCTTTTCTTAAATCCTTATTCTTAAAACCTACTTTTGCCCTTTGCCCTTTGCCTTTTGCCTTGATTCCAGTCATCCACAATCTTTTTCCGAATAACTTGCTATTAATCATTTACATTCCAATCGGAATATGCTACTTTTAGGATTGACGACTGATAGAACACTAATAGGTTAGCTGCAATTTGCACAAATGAATACAGAAAATAGAAATTACTAAAGAGTCTAATATTATTTTACCAGGTCATCTAAACAATGCACATATTTGTATTAATATACATTAATATAGAATAAGTATAGCGTTAACAAAATGAGTTATATTAGCAGATTTGAATTAATAAAAGCTATAATAATTGGTGTACATCTTAACCAAGCTCAATTGATATCAACGGTTGATAGAAAGAAAGTTTTAAATAAAATCTATAAAAACGAACCTGAATTACAAGATATTGGAAAATTTCATATTACCGATAATCCAATCGAGGAAGAAAATTGGTCAAAAATACCAAGAAAAGATAAGGGAAAAATATTGAAACTAAATTCTAAACTAAAAAAATCAATTAATCTTGATAAGGTGATAATTGAGTTGACCAATTATAAAGCAAAATATCAGAATGTACCGACGATTTATAACTATTTAACTATTGCATATTATTATGCAAATCAAACAAAAAAATATTACGAAAGTCTAATTGAAACTGTTGGGAAATTTCCCAACTATATATTTGGAAAGATATCATTATCTGAGTATTATCTCAATAATAACGAATTTAATAAAATTCCTCTTTTATTGGATAATAAGTTTGAAATAACTCAACATTTCCCTCCTGGTACTGACATATTTCATATTTCAGCAGTAAGAGGATTTTACTTCATTACAGGCAGATATTTTGCAAAAGCCGGAAAAATTGAAAAGGCGTATAAATCATATTTTTTATTAAGTGACCTTGACAATAATCATCAAACGACCGAAATACTTGGACAGGAAATATTGAGCTATGAACTAGATCTCTTTAAAAATGGATTTAATAAACAAAAGAGGAAAAATAATTTGATATAAGTGCAAAAAGCAGCTAACACTTAAGTATCGTTTTCCGGCGGAGCCGAAAAAAAAAAGAGATAAAAAATCTTTCTCATAAAGATCTAGAACAGATTGTTTTAAAGATTGCAGCAAAAGATGAGTTAGTATATGATTTTCTAGTAGTTAATTATCTTGATAAAGAATGTGGACCAAAGGCAATTTAATTTGTGAGTTCAGAATCGTGCAAAAAGTATGGCCTAA
Organism: uncultured Porphyromonadaceae bacterium; assembly: GCA_964465145.1. Taxonomy (GTDB): domain Bacteria; phylum Bacteroidota; class Bacteroidia; order Bacteroidales; family UBA12481; genus JAUVKA01. The sequence goes on from CAYXJR010000068.1 coordinate 13,643, forward strand.
ACCTGGGTATTTATGTTTACCCCGGCTGATCAATTCCACTCCTGATACAAGCGGATTGATCCCGGAAGGCGATGCTCAATTTTTCAAGACGTTTGGAGAAGAGATAGACCGCAGGTTTAAAAATCCTGTGGCTGAAATTTCTGAGAAAAAAGGAACCTCTGTTACACTTAAGCTGCCTGGAAAACAGAAAATAAACCATGTGGTCACCATGGAAGATTACCGGCAGGGGCACCGCATCCGCTCATATAAAATTGATTTATCTAAGAAAATAAACATTCCCGGCCAGTTTACGGTAAAGCTGGACCCTGAAAATCCAAATACAGGAATTGAAATCGCCAAAGCCGAAATTTATTACGAAGGGCACAAAGCACTGGATGAATTTTTAACGATAAAGGGCAGCGAACTGAATATTAACCGGACTGCAATGGTTACGGATGAAAGCAGTTCTGTTCTGCATCTTACAATAAAATGCCTGGAGCCCTGCAATGGAACGGTAGAATTCAGGCCGGCAATTATTTATTGATTTACAACTTAGAAGGTAAGGTTCAATTTTTTATATTTTCTACCTTTATATACGGTAAACGATATAAAGCAATGAATTTAAACTGGGGTAGTGGCATATATTCCTCGAGCATTGGCAGGCAAAAAGTCATACATACAAAATATGGCCCACCAGAAGTTGTCAAATTAATTGATGTTGACAAACCCATACCAAAAGACAACGAGGTATTGATTAATGTTTATGCATTACAAAAGATAAAGCAGTAATGACTTTGCAAATTTTTTTTCAAAGATCTTAAATCCGATAAATAAGAATTTTTCTCCACCCCTTTGGCCCTGAATCACCTGAATCACAAAACCCAGGCATCCCGATACGCTTCGTCCCGATCAAAATCGGGAGAATTTCGCTAGCTCAACAAGGCCAAGGGCTACGGAATCACCTTACATCCCGCAACCCGCATCCCTGCAGTAAATCATATTGATAACATATCTATCTTATCCAATAAAGTCATTGATACTTTCAATGAAGAATGTATCTTCGCCCCTTGCTTTTGTGAAATCTTCAAAAACTACACCCATGAATAAAATTAGCACTACCGGATTAGTAGCAGCTTTACTATTGATATCTATGTATTCGTGTAATCAGGAACCAAAAGTTTACGAATGGCGTGGCGAAAACAGATCTGGTATTTATAACGAAGAAGGCTTGTTAAAATCCTGGCCGGCATATGGTCCGGAACTGGTCTGGGAATATGAGGGTGTCGGAAATGGATATGGTTCACCGGTATTTACACCCGATGGAATGTACATTATGGGTGAGTTGGACGAAATGGACAGTCTGGCTTTTTTGTTTGCCTTTGATAACAACGGCGAATTGTTGTGGAAGAAGGATTTTGGAAAGGAATGGGTGAAAAATTGGAATGGCTCCCGTTGTGCCCCTACTATAGTGGATGATCTGGTTTATGTAACATCCGGTATGGGAAATATTTATTGCTTTGACCGGAATATAGGTGAGAAAAAATGGTCGGTAGATATGGTCAATGACCTTGGCGGGGTATTTCCTTTATTCGGCTATTCAGAGGCAGTGGTTATAGAAGATGAAAAAGTATTTTGTACACCGGGAGGAAAGGAAAATAATGTCGTAGCACTTAACCGCTTCACCGGGGAAATGATCTGGTCAAGCAAGGGGGCGGGAGAGCGTCCCGGATATAATCAGCCAAAGATTATCAGGCTGGAAGCCAGGAATATATTCGTAACATTCACAGCCTATGAAATGCTGGGACTGGACACCAAAACCGGCGAGTTGCTGTGGGTTCACAATCAGGATAACACACCATTGGAAGAACGTGCCCCGGGCAAGGGGGATACTCATGCAAATACTGTCATTTATGATAACGGATATATATATTATGCTGCCGGGGATGGTAATGGCGGGGTGAAACTGGAGCTTTCTCCTAATGGGAAAAGCATTAAGGAAGTCTGGCGTAATCCCGAATTCGACAGCTTTATGGGAGGTATAGTTAAAATAGGAGATTATCTTTATGGCTGCGGCTCAGCTAAACCAACCCTAAAATGCATTAATGCGACGACGGGAGAAATAGCAAATGTTCTCAAAATTGGCAGCGGAGCGGTAATCGCAGCCGATGGGATGCTGTATTATTATAATTTTAAAGGGGAAGTAATGTTGATTACACAAGATCCCATAAATATGGAAGTGGTTAGTAAATTCAAAATCACAAAGGGCGATAATGAACATTTTTCCCATCCTGTAATCAATGGTGGTAAATTGTATGTACGGCATGGGAATGTTATTCAGGCGTTTCGGATAAGTGACGAGTGACAGGTGACTAGTGACATTTTTAGTATCTTCACATATTATGAAACTAACTATTGCCGAAAGTTTCCTTGTTTTAATCCATCATCCTGAAAAGGCCAGGTATATTGTTGATGGAAACGTTAGAAATGCAGGTCTCATCGGTTCAATATTCCTGGACCTGTCGCTTGATGAAAATATAATTACTGAGGATGGGTATTTAATAGTAAAATCTTTTCAAACAAAACTGCCGGGTCTGTATAAGAAGATTCTGGATAAGATGTCAAATTCTCCCAGGAAAAGAAAGCCTAAAGTCTGGATATCAAGGTTTTCGCAGAGGTCTAATAAGCCGAGAAGGGAGTTGCTTGATAGCCTTGAAAAGAAGGGGATTGTTGATATTGAACATAAAGTGTTCCTCGTTTTTCCATATATACGGTCCAGGCTGTTAAAACAGGATCTAAGGAATCAGATGATCTCCGATTTGCGGGATATCATCTTCAAAAACAAGGAGATCGACCCTCATTCAGCCTCCCTCCTTGGATTGATCCAGGCCTGTAAAATGCATAAGGTGGTTTGCAATGATAAAGCGGAGCTGAAGCAAAGCAGACTCAAAATCAAGGAGATTATCGAATCAGACCTGATCACCCAGGGGGTTAGTACTGTTATCCAGGAAATGCAGGCTGCTATGATGGCGGCAATAATCGCATCGACGGCAGCAACCACTGCGGCCTCAGCCGCATCACATTAGGAGCACATATATAATCAAGCCTTAGGAAGTAACAAACAGTCTTTGGATTACGTCATAGATTAAAATAACTCACTGATAATGAAACTATTTTTTTCTCTGATTTTGGTATATCTGTTTGGAGGATTGGCTGTATCCCAGGAAAATAAATTAATTGTCCCAGCCGGCTTGGAAAAGCTTGTTGTGATAAAGCCTACAGGTGAAATGATAGATGATTTGCCTGAAATGGTAATCCTGTCTGATACCACACAAGAGTATAGAGATGTAGATCACCTTTTCAATAATTCCTTTCTAAAAGAATCCGTCGAATTATACTTCCTGGCGGCAAATTACCTGAAAAACAAAAATGGACTCCAGTCGGTTGAGCCGGCTTATCTTGCTCTTACACAACATGATGGAGGGTACGCAGAATTCGGGTTTATGATAAAAATTGGCGAGGGCCATATCGATAAATCGAATGCACCATACATAGATATAGTTCAGGACCGCATTGAATCAAATCAAAATAAGTTAATGTCGGTTACCCAGCTCTATCCTCATGAGATGGGGCATCTGATTTATGGCCTTTTAAATAAGACCAAAGACAATGAGGTTTCACGAAGTGTTGATATGCACTACTTTTCACTAAGGACAGATTATTCCACGGCTTTTAATGAAGGATTTTCAGAACAAATCGAGAATATTGCCAGATTATATGAAAAAAACGATAGCATAAAGAATGGCATTTTTGCAGATTTAGAACGGATTAAAGGAAAATCTCAGAACCTGATCAGGGGATTTGAAAAGGACTTGCGAAATCCCTTAAGAATGGGATATTACAAAATGTCGATGCCAATTTGGTACCAGCAATTTGAAGATTGTAAGCGGCATGAACATGCTATCAATGGAACAGTTCGCTATGCAAATGCGACGATGGACCTTAGAAATATTGAAGATCAGCTCACATATAGAAATTCAGGAGTTCGACAAAACGAAGGAGAATTACGCAATTACGTGCAGATGCTTTCTACAGAGGGAGTTATCAGTGCCTTTTTTACCCGGTTGACACAAAGTGACCTTGGCAATCATTATCTGGATTCATCATTTTATAAGGCTTTCATGGTGGATACAACTGAAACGATAAAATCTCCTGAAGAAATCTTTACACCAATACAAAATCAGTTTCTGAAATATTTCTTTGTCTTCCATAATTACATGACTGATAAGGATTTCTCGCAATCCCAACTCGTTGATTTTGTTGAAGGTTATAGCAGAGCTTTTCCATCAGAGGAAGATGGCATAAGAAGGGTTTTCAAAGACGCCACACAATTGGATTATACAAATGAACTGCCTCCTGATCTTTGGTTAATGGTTAAGAACCATCCACACCGCATGTTGGTGCTTGATGCCTACAATGCTATCACTATGCCGGTTTATACTTTCGATGTTAATGCCGGTGAGGAGGAGGATTGGCTAACAATAAAAGGGATTCAAAAGGAAGAGGCTGCGAGGATTATTGATTATAGAAACGCTAATGGTTTCTTCACAAGTTTAGATCAGATTAAACAGATCGATGGCCTGTCAAGCGAAACTGTAAATCAGATTCTCGAAAGCGAATTTGATGAGGAATATTTTGAAGGATTGACTATCCCGGACCTGACATTTTCGGCTCTGCTTACAAAGCCTCTCCTAAAATTGCTTCTAAGGAGCCTGACTTATTTTGCTTTGATTTTCGGGCTTGTTTACGGATTCTTTTTATTCAGGCAAAAATTGTCTTTCAGGAAATTATTATTCATTGGCTTTAGATATTTAATTCTGTGGATCCTCTTTGTACTGGCCGGTTTAATATTCGTGGTCATGACTGAACAGGCCTGGATATTCCTGCTTCTGCTATGCTGTATCATCATAGGGCTTAGTATACTTATTTTCAGGAAAAACAAGCCCAAAATGTGGCCTCCTCTTTTTGCCACAGTATTGATGGGCTTGTTGATTTTTGTTTCAATACTATCTTAAGGATCGTGGGTTATTTTTTAAGCAGGCAGTTTTGTCTTATTTTAGTGCAGCTTAAGAGAATAATCCGGTTTTGCTTATTGGGAAGATAAAAGACTAAATACAAATGAAAGCATTGAAAATCAGTTTAGTTATTGCATTAATACTGTCGGCATGTAAACCTTGCGAACATATCGTCCATAATCGTGGATCATTATCTACTGAGTTATTGAACATGATACCTTACGAGCAAGACCGGTATATCAGTTTTAAGCATTCGAATGGACTCATCATTTCCTATTTTGTTAAGACGAAAATCGAGCAGGAAAGGATGTGTGAGGATCACTTTTGTTGCGAAGAATTGCTTTTTGAGCAGTATACAGCCACCTTAATGCCAGACTATCCTGTTTTTGCTTTCAATTTTCAGATCAACAATGCCGATACCAGCCATTATCCTATCTGGGTAAGTATAGGGAAATATGGCTTCACCATTCCTGACCAATCTGATCCTTTTAGTATTGATGTTGCAGATTCAGTATTAATTAATGGAATCTTATATCGAGATGTCTACCGTCTGAAATATCAGGATAATATTTGGAATGAAGATGATATCCTAAGTGTGGACAGTCTGATGTATAATCGTAAAATTGGAATTTTAAAGGTGGTGATGGCAAATGGTGAATATTACTTACGAGATGAATAAACTAATAACTATAGCGGGCTTATTACTTGTATTATCAGCTTGTGGAGAAAACCATGCATTGAAGGAGGAAACTTTCCTTTTTGCTTAAGGGAATGAAGATTGGATTGTTATGGATTCCTCAAGATATCAGTTTATTATGCAGGATGAAAATGGAATAAGCTATGGGTTTTCGCTGATAGATTCCTCATATTATTTTGGTAAATCATGGAGTAGTTTTTTTGGAATAACCACCAATATCAGTTACAAAGAATATCATTATCAGAATTTTATCTCCAACTATGGGCAGTCATTTCATTTATCCTTAACAGCAGGCTTCCCACCTTATGGAGATGATCTATATTTTGGTATGGGTGATATTTCCGTTTCTTATGATTTAGCTGAAAACACAATCTCACGACTGGATGTATTCAGTTTTCACAAATCCCAAATCAGAACAGATGAGGGTTATGAGCAAGATGAAGAGATCCTGTCAAAAGTTGACATGCTTCATAATTTTGAGATAGGAGATACATCATACTCTATTGTACTCCATTTCAAATTAGAAGACTTCACCGAAGAATTGTACAAGCACAGTTTAAAAGAGATCTTTATTGCCAAGAATTACGGTTTAGTGAAATACGTTTTGAATAGTGGGCTGGAGGTAGTAAGAATCCGGTGACCCGGTATTACCATAACTCATAGAATCGGTGATTGTTACAGGTTGCAGGTTCCTTTTAAACTTATAATCCATTACTCATACTTATACTCAAGCCTTCCCGATATGCTTCTCTATCGGGATCTCCGCTTCGCTACGACAAGCCATAAGCCTTGGTGAAGCCTCAAGCCTTCTGCTCTGTAATTTGTCATTTTTATTGCTCGTCGAATTGCCTATTATTATTGTTGGTCCTGGCAGGCCTTTAATATGAATACCTAAACATTATAATAATGAAGACTATTGTTGTTTATTATTCGAATAAAGGCAGTAACAGATACCTGGCCAAAAAAATTTCGAGAAGTTTATCGTGTGAAATGGAAGAAATAAGGCCATGGCTTAATGTTTTTTTTCTGTTTTTAATGAATATACATTTAGGTATCAGGCCACTGAAAAATAATATTAAAGATTACGACAAAGTGATTTTATGTGGACCAATTTGGATGGGGAAGCTTATCCCTCCTCTTCGCAGTTTCATGAAAAAGTATTCTTACAGAATTGATAAATTGATTTTTGTAACATGTTGCGGCAGTACTTACGAAAAGAAAGATGAAAAATTTGGACACGGATTTGTTTTCAAAGAAGTAGAAAGCATTTTAAAAGATAAATGTATTCTTTGTCAGGCATTTCCTATTGATTTGGTTTTAACCGAAGATAAAAAGGGAGATGCTGATGCTTTTATGAAAACTCATTTGAATGATGGAAATTTTAAAGGTGAAATTCAAGAGCGTTTTGATGACTTTCTTAAAAAAGTGGCGGATATATAAAATAAACCTGCTGATGGCATAAAAGATTAAAATGAAATCGAATTAGAATAATAAAGCAAAATGAAAAAGCTTCCATTAATAGTTTCCGTTTTTACCCTGATTCTTCTTACTCAAAGCTGCAGGGTACAGAAAAGTTCATCTGATACCGATGAAATAATCAAAGCTTACGACCTTGATTTTAATTGGGGGGAGGGCGGCCCGAATGCTTTTGCTGAACCGGGATTATGGGCTGATGCAAATCCGAAGGAACATATACAATGGTATTCTGATCTAGGCGTAAACACTATTCAAACCTTTATTGTTTCCTGTAATGGATATGCCTGGTATAAGAATGGGGTAGTGTCCGCTCAACCCGGATTGAAGCATGATTTTTTGCCGGAGATGGTGAGGCTGGGACATAAGAAAGGCATGAAAGTGATGGGCTATTTATGTATCGGGTCTAATACCCGCTGGGGTATGGAGAATCCTGATTATAGCTATGGGGTTCCGGCCGACCGTCATATCCCATTTACTCTCAAGTATTTGAATTACCTGGATGCCTTAATCCGGGATGCTGTTAAAAAGACCGGCGTTGATGGATTTATGATCGATTGGTTCTATCAACCTAATAGAAGCAGCAATGGCGGTAAATGGTTAGACAGCGAGAAAGAGAGATACTTGGAACTGATGGGTAATTCATTTCCCGGTGAAGAAGAGCTTTCAAAAGAAGATTATGATGCATATAGTCGGCTTGCAATTGAAGCCTGTTGGGATGTTATCTATAAAGCGGCCAAAGAAACTGATCCTGATTGTAAACTTTGGCTCACATGTTTTGATATCACGCATCCTCATATCGTTAATTCCAGGATGTTTCAGCAAATCGACTGGCTGATGAACGAGGAGGGTGATCTGGCTAAGATCGATTCAATAAAAAGCATGGTGGGGAAAGATACAGACTTGATCACCTGTCTTGCCAGCTGGAACAAGAAAGATGCAAAAACTGTTGTTTTTGATGCAATTAAAAGTGGAATCGGGCTTTACGGATTTGCCAAACCCAATAAGAATTCCCTCTTAGCCCCAATCGATTATTTCCTATCCTCTCCCATTGATAGTTTTCAAGGCGACGAGAGAACTATCGCCACCTTTGCACGGGTTTATAATGGGTTGGAGATGGACTTTGCTAAGGAGAAGTGAACGGGTTGCGAGTTTCAGGTTTCAGGTTTCAGGTTACAGGTAGTCCATGCCTGAATAGCATTGACCGTTTTTACCTGGTTAAACATTTTACGAATTAATAATTATTATTTTGAACTGTTGAAGTTGGGAAATAACTCTGAGAGTTATTCTCAACTTCAATAGTTTTCTTTATTTTTTTCACTTTTACAACTATTTGCTTATCGCTTTTTCTTAATTCTTCTGGCGTTAAACCCCCATTGGAACTATGAGGTTTTCCAGTGTTGTAATTATGTACTGCTCGTGAGAGTTCTCGATTTAAAGAAGCCTCATTTTGAGGACCATATGGTTTTAGATAGTCATTCTTGATTATGCCATTAATCCGTTCAGCATGAGGGTTTTCATAAACTTCTTTAGCCATACTGTTTTTCATACCCTTTGTCAGCTTCTTAAACTCAACGGCATAAAAAGGCTATATTAGATGTGCCTGAACAAAACGAAAATTTACCTATTCAAACCTTACTAATGGGAAGCAAAATATCCAATCGCGATTGTGGCTGCGGCTGCAACAGGAGAGAGTTTTTAACCATGTCTGGAGTGGCCACTATCGGCCTATCAGTATTGCCCGTCATGAACTTATTTGGATCCTTACTGGAAGCACCAAAATTGATTTCCAAGGAAGGGGCCAGGGTTAAAACAGTTTTTCTTTATCCTTCTTCCAAATCTATGGCTGATGATCCCGATGGTTGGTGGAGCTGGCCGGGAACAGAGTTTAATGCAGAGGGGCATCAACAGAAGCACACAGCTGAGTTACAAAAAATGAGCTCTAAGCTTGGCATGAATATCAATGTAGCCGGCAAGCCTGCTGTGAATGATACTGATGTTCAGGAGGTTATAAAGGAACTGAAGTCTGAGAAATATGATGGTTTATTATTGATCCTATTCCATAACTGGACTCTCCCTCAGGCAGATGCTCTGCTGAAAGCGGCTGAAGAATTAGGAATCCCCTCGGTTTTTTATATTGAGCTTGGGGTAAAGCATGGATCAATCAGACAATACCAACGCCCAGGGATGTATTTCATTCAGGCAAAGGATGATTTTGATGCTATCGAGTCGGGTATGCGTATGATCAACGCACGAAAGCTATTGAGACAGTCGACCCTTCTGAGTATTACAGATGAAGAAGGAAGGAGCATTACTAAAGAGCCATTTCTTGGGATCACCATAAAACCGGTACTCTTCGACCACTATGCTAAAGTTTTTCATAGTGTGGATATTGACAGTCAGGCGAAAGAGTTTATCAGTCAGATTTCACGCAGGGCAATCGAAATTAATAAGGTAACACAGGAAGCATTGGAAAATGCAACAAGAGCCTATTTTGCTTTGAAAAAAATCCTGGAAGATGAAGGAGGAGATGCTGTTACCATGAACTGTTTAAAAAGGGGTATGTTAAAGCCATGTATTGGTTTTTCAATGCTCAACAGTCAGTTGATACCCGCAACCTGCGAGAACGACTTCAATGCTGCTTACGGACAAATGCTTGCACAGCTGATAGTCAGGCAACCCGGATTTCAGCATAACCCGGCTTTCAATACCGAAGAAAACCGCTATTATGCTTCTCACTGTACCTGTCCAACCAAACTATACGGCCCGGATGGTGAAGATCTGAGATATCGACTGACGCGTTTCCTTCATACCAACGAAGGCAGCTGTGCGATTCAGGTATTCTGGAAACCGGATGATCCGGTAACAATGGTTCACTATTACTCCGGGAAAGAGCCAAAAATGGATGTTTATTCAGGGACGGTGTATAAATCCCACCAGGAGCTTGTGGGCTGTGCCACCAATGTTGAAATAAACATTACCGACCGGGAGAATGTCAATGAGGTTCAAGGACATCATAGCATACTCTTGTGCGATGATCTATCCAAGGTTTTTAAAGATTTTGCGCGGCTGCACCGGATTGAGTTGATGGAGGCGTTGGGATAAGATCGTTGCATGTTGCATGTTGCATGTTGCATGTTGCA
>CAYXJR010000069.1:0-23756 GCA_964465145.1 uncultured Porphyromonadaceae bacterium
GTTGAGTTTAAACCATCTATATATATTCCTGCGCTTCCAGCCTTATGGCATCAAGTGAAAGCATAACATCCCGGAAAAAGTAGACAGCAGAAATAAGAATAGCTGTTATTGAAAAAATAAACAGGACATTCCCTATGAACCTCAGGTCAGAATGGGTGGCACGCATGATAACGAGCAAAGGGATGATCAGGCTGCTCATGATTACACTTAAGGTGATAAACGCTATCGACAGCTTGAGGTAACGGCCACGTTTCAGTAATATTTTAATTTCATGGACTTTAGTCTCCCTCCTGGGAATTTCAGGTTTATCAAGTTCAGCAACCAGGTGCCTGGTACGGTCAATCACCCTACCCAGGCGGTTGGTAATCGTCAATAATAACAAACCAACACCGGAAATGAGGGCTACCGGGGTGATACTCGCCTGCAGAAACTGTATAAAAGATTGAATTGGTTCCATGACTTTTCAATTTGTCTGTTCCGTAAAACTTATGTTTGCAAAGATAGTGCAGATAAATTTATTAGTTGTTGGTTGTAGGTTGTAGGTTGTTGGTTGTAGGTTGTTGACCCTGAATTCCCCAATTCCCCAATTCCCCACTTTGTAACATTAATGTAACATCAACTTAACTGTACTGTAACATTAAGTGCAGATATTTGCATCGGTAAATCAGAAAAACATAAACATGAAAAAACTTACAATTACCCTTGTTTCGATCATTTTTCTAACTGGTGCCGGGTTGGCTCAGGAAACATCAACTTTCACGCCAGGCGGTAAACCATTTGCCCTGGTTTATACAAACCTACATTACACTACTTCCGGCGGCGAAGGTTCCCCTGCTTTTGAAATAAAAAGGGCCTACCTGGGATATGATTATAAATTCTCTCCCAACTTCTCTGCAAAAATAAATATCGATGTTGATAACCCGGGTGTGGGGAAATTGCAAATGACAGCCTTCCTTAAAAATGCTTATCTTCAATACAGTAAAAATAAGTTTGATTTTTATTTTGGTATGATTTCCACTTTACAATTTAAAGTACAGGAGAAATTCTGGGGAAAAAGATGGATTGCCAAATCCTTCCAGGATGAATATAAAATGGGCCCCAGCGCAGATATTGGTATGTCCGCAGCCTACGACCTCAGCGATTTTGCCAGTATTGATGCCTGGCTGGTTAACGGGGAAGGATATAAACTTATTCAGGCCGACAACAGCCTCAGAGCAGGATTGGGCCTGACGCTAAAACCAGCTAAAGGACTTACTGCCAGGATCTATGCCGACCACATGAAGGATACAGCTGCCCAGCAAACCCTGGCCACTTTTATCGGTTATCAGGCTAAAACATTTTCCCTGGCCGGCGAATACAACTATCAGCTGAACAACGAGATGAAAGCCGGAAACGACTTTTCGGGATGGTCGTTTTATACAAGCATTAACCTTGTTAAGAGCTTTAAATTCTTTGGAAGGTATGATAATCTTTCTTCTGTTACCAAAGAAGGAGCCGACATGCCATGGAACCTCTCAAAAGACGGCCAGCTATTCATGGCCGGTATCGAATTCAGCCCGATAAAGGGTGTTAAGGTAGCACCCGGTTTTCACGGCTGGAAGCCTGCAAATACCGATAAGGACTTTGTCAGCGGCCTTTACCTGAATTTCGAATATAACTTTTAGGGAACGGTTAACAGGGAACGGGGAACGGTTAACAGGGAACAGGGAACGGTTAACAGGGAACTGGGAACAGGGATTACTAACTAATTCAAAACTCATAACTCATAATTCATAATTACTAATCATGAAAACATTAAAACTACTCATAACAATATCCGTCATCACAGCAACTTTGTTTTCTTGCGGTGGTGGAGCCGGTGAAAAAAAAGAAAAAATCCAGCTTTCAGGTGCGGGGGCAACATTCCCCCTGCCTTTCTATAACCTTGCAATAAAAAAGTACGCTGAGCAGACTGGAGTAAACATAAGCTACGGAGGTATAGGCAGCGGAGGCGGAATCCGGAGCCTTAAAGACCAGGTTGTTGACTATGGAGCAACCGATGCTTTTCTGGACGATGCTCAGGCGGCCGAAATGCCCGCGAAAGTTGTGCATATCCCAACATGCATCGGTGCAGTTGTGGTTGCCTATAACCTGCCTGGTGTAGATGGACTTAAACTGACCAACAGCCTGCTTATAGATATTCTTATGGGAAAGATAACCAAATGGGATGATCCCCAGGTAGCTGCCGCCAATGATGGCCTTTCTCTTCCTAACCAGGAGATAACAGTTGTTTTCAGATCGGACGGAAGCGGTACCACCTTCATTTTCAGCGATTACCTTTGTAAAATAAGCCCGGAATGGGACGGGGCAGTGGGAAAAGGGAAATCGCTGAAATGGCCGGTCGGGATAGGAGCCAAAGGTAATCCAGGTGTTGCCGGCACTATCAGCCAGACTGTTGGTTCCATCGGGTATCTGGGTTCTGAATTTGCACTTGCACAAAAGATACCTTCTGCCAGCATAATGAATTCTTCTGGAATATTTGTTGAGCCAACTATCGAATCGATCAGTGCAGCTGCAAAAGGAGAGATCCCGGCTGATACCCGCGTAATGCTGACGAATTCCTCAGATCCTGATGCATATCCGATCAGTGGATTTACATGGCTCATCCTGTACCAGGAGCAGGCATTCAATAACAGGTCAAAAGCCCAGGCTGAAGAGACACTGAAATACATCGACTGGATGATTGGAACTGAAGCTCAGAAGCTTGCTCCCGCAGTCAATTACGCCCCACTGCCTGAAGTTGCCGTTATGCTTGCCAAAGGAATTCTGCGTACAGTCACATATAATGGTGAAACAGTTTTAAAGTAATCCATTGATTAGCAGTGAAAAGATAACCAAAACTGTTCTGTTCCTTTCTTCGGGTATTATACTTGTGATATCGGCCGGAATGATTCTTTCGCTTGTTGGCGGATCTGTTCCGGCTTTTAAGGAATTCGGGATAGGATTCATCTGGGGGAACAACTGGGATCCCACAACAGGAAAGGAGAGTTATGGGGCCTTGCCCTTTATTGCGGGGACCATTTTAACTTCTTTGCTGGCAATCCTTGTCTGCCTGCCCTTATCTTTTTCCACCTCTTTATTTATCGCAGAATATTTCAGGGGGAAGCGCATAGCAAGTATACTGTCCACCATGGTCGACCTGCTGGCCGGTATTCCCTCCATCGTCTATGGGCTGTGGGGATTTTATGTGATCCGGCCATTGCTGATCGACCTTGGCCTCAGCTCACAGGGATTTGGCGTATTCACCGCAGGGATCATACTGGCCATCATGATAATACCTTATGCAACATCGCTTAGCAATGAAATTATCAGGCTTGTCCCTAACGACCTGAAAGAGGCTGCATATTCCCTGGGGGCCACCCGCATGGAGGTTATTTCCACAGTGATTATTCCAAATGCCCGCTCGGGGATTGTCGCCAGCTACATACTTGCCCTGGGAAGGGCCCTGGGTGAAACAATGGCGGTAACCATGCTGATCGGCAATACCAACATTATTCCCAAAGGGCTTTTTTCAACAGGAAATACGATGGCTAGCGTGATTGCCAACCAGTTTGGCGAAGCTGATGGATTAAAACTCAGTTCACTGATAGCCATAGGATTATTACTCTTTGCCATTACCGGCCTGATAAACTGGATCGGTAAGTGGATAATAAAAAAGATGAGCTGATGGGAGCTTTGGTTACAGAACATATAGCGCATGCAAGGTCCCGGACTTTAAAGAACAGGATTTTCTACGGGCTTGTCATCCTCTTGACAGCAATCACAGTGTCTCCTATTGTACTGATAATTTTCAAGTTAATACAAAAAGGATACAAGCAGATCAATATTGGTTTTTTCACAGAACGTACACCGGATACATTTGAAGCAATGGCAGCGATTGCCAACAATGAGGTAATACCTGGCGGAATTGTCAATGGCATTACAGGTACCCTTTTAATGATTGTCCTTGCTTCGGTAATTGCTATTCCCCTTGGGATTCTGGTTGGTATCTACCTTTATGAAAATCCAACCCGCAGGTATGCATCATATATCCGTAACATGACCGATATTCTCCAGGGTGTACCCTCCATTGTCCTGGGCTTAATAGCATATATGTGGGTTGTCAAATCCATTACACATGGATTCTCAGCCCTGGCCGGCAGCACTGCGCTGGCAATCATGATGCTGCCCCTGATAATTAGGTCAAGCGAAGAAACCTTTAAAATGATCCCCGGCCCTGTTAAAGAGGCTGCCCTGGCCCTCGGGGTCCCATATCATAAAGTTATCCTGAGGGTAATAATTCCTACGGGATTCAGCGGGCTTATGACAGGCATATTGCTGTCAATCTCCAGGATAATAGGTGAAACCGCCCCGCTGATGCTGACCGCTCTTGGGAGCCAGATGGTTAATCTGAACATCACAAAACCAACCAGCGCGGTACCCCTTCTTATATGGGAGTTTTATAATGATCCAAATATGGCCGATCTGATCTGGAGTTCATCATTATTTTTGATGGCCCTTATTCTTGCATTAAATTTGATATCTAAATATATAGCCGGTAAAAGCCCATGATAAGCATGACCCAGCACACAATTGACATAATATTTGAAAACCCTGTGGTTGACAACCAGGATCTTTCAATAGCCTATGAACCTGGCAAATACGCTGTTCAGAAGGTTAATGTGGGTTTTCAAAGGAACGCTATCACAGCCATCATGGGGCCTTCAGGATGCGGCAAAAGCACCCTCCTGCGTGCATACAACAGGATGCACGAACTGTACCCTAATATCATCACGGAGGGCAAAGTCCTCCTGAATGGAAATGACATAAACGAAATGTCAACCATTTCCCTGAGAAGGAAGATAGGTATGGTATTTCAGAGGCCCAACCCCTTTCCCACCATGAGCATATTCGATAATGTGATTGCGGGCTATAAACTTAATGGTATCCGACTGTGCAAACCGGAACGTGATGAGATTGTAGAGCGGTCTTTAAAGGATGTCACCTTGTGGGATGAAGTGAAAGATACCCTGGACAAAAAGGGGTCATTCCTTTCAGGGGGCCAGCAGCAAAGGCTGTGTATTGCAAGGGCACTGGCATTTAAGCCTGAAGTAATACTTCTGGATGAACCAACATCTGCACTCGATCCTATAGCCACCGCCAAAATTGAGGATATGCTTGTTGAACTTAAAAAGCAATACTCAATAATTATGGTTACGCATAATATGTCGCAGGCCGCAAGGATATCAGATTATTCCCTGTTTATGTACCTTGGTGAAGCAATTGAATTCGGTAAAACGAAGGATATGTTCACACATCCAAAAGATCCAAAAACAGAAGCATACCTTACTGGAAAATTCGGTTAATGATGATAAAAAAAAGTAAAACCCGAAAAAAATGAGCATAAGAAAAGAAAAAGCAATTGAAGAAGTACTCCAGCTTATTCATCAGTTTTCAACACAGATACTCTATCAGCTTGACATGCTTGAAAAAGTTATTGGCAGCTCAGATATTACTTTCACTAAAAACCAGATTGATGAATTAAGGAAAAGGGAGAGAGTATTTGATCAGCTTGAAGTAGAGGTCAGTGAACAAATCATCAATTGCATAGTTTTGCACCAGCCTGTGGCTTCCGACCTGCGGTTGATGATATCATGCTACCGGATGTCAATTAACCTTGAGCGGATAGGCGACCTGGTGATGAATATTGTTAATTTTATTCAGAAAATGAAGGACAGGGCCATACTCAACCTGTTGCCAGGAGTTGTTGATAAAATGCTCACATCCAGCATCAATATGGTAAGAAAATCTATTTTGTCGTTCACCAATAAGGATATGGATTATGCACTGTGGACCATTAAGATCGATGCAGAAGTTGATGAGTTAAACCATAACCTTCTAAAAAAAACACTTTCAAAAAGTGATATTGACAAAGAAACCCGCAATATTATGATGGGCTTCATCCAGTTTAACAGTATCATTTCAAATATTGAGAGGATTGCAGATCACGCAACCAATATTGCTGAATCATCAATTTATGCAATGGGAGGAACCGACTTGAGGCACAAGAAATTTCCAGAGAATTTTAATCCGGATAAACCGGCAACATCAATGTAATTATGGATCAGGACTTCATTAAAATACTTGTTGTTGATGATGAAGAGGATTTATGTGAGATCCTTCAATTCAATCTTGAGAGTCAGGGATACCATGTTTCAGTGGCCTATTCAGCCGAGGAGGCCCTTAAATATAAAATCGAAGATTTTCACCTTATTCTGTTGGATGTTATGATGGAAGGTATGTCGGGTTATCGATTTGCCGAAAAGGTTCGCAAGGAACTTGAACTGAGCATTCCAATTATATTCCTTACTGCCAGGGGATCTGAAAATGATTTACTAACAGGATTCAACCTTGGAGGAGATGACTATATCACCAAACCATTCTCAATAAATGAAGTAACCGCCAGGGTAAAGGCTGTTATCCGCAGATCAGGTGAAAACACATCTGATACTAACCTAACAATTGACCATGGTGATATCCGATTGAACCTCGAGCAGAAAAGTGTGTCAATCAAGGGAAAGAGCATCAATCTTGCGCGCAAAGAGTTTGAGATTTTCAGCCTTCTTTTTAGAACCCCCAACCGGATTTTCACCCGTCAGGAAATACTCTTAAGGGTATGGCCAGAGGAGGTTATAGTTAATGATAGAACTGTGGATGTTAATGTCACCCGGCTTAGGAAAAAACTTGATACGGCTGGAAGGCAGATCAGGAACAAACCAGGTTATGGATATTATTTTCAAACTGAAGATGAATAAATTACATTATGCAATATCGTAATACTTTTAAAAGGAAGTTATTTCTATACTACTTCACTGTTTTTGTGCTTTTTGGATTAATTCTCTTTATCTATCAATATTCAAGGGAAAAGCGATATAAAGCAAATGAACTGGAGAGTTCTTTGGATCAGGTGGCAGGAATTATCAATGGTTATATCCAAATCAATGGCTTAGATGAGACCTCAGATTATCAAAAAATTGATTCATTATATCTATTACTCCCAAATAAGGATACAAGAATTAGTATAATATCTCTTGAGGGGGATGTCTTTTACGACACATCAGCTGACCCAGCCGAAATGGAAAATCACCTCCAACGACCGGAGATCCAGAAGTCTTTGTATAATAAGTCTGGTGCAAACATCAGAAAATCTGCCACAACAGGATACAGCTACTATTATTATTCAAGATACTACCCCGGATATTTTGTCCGGGTAGCTGTACGTTATAATGTTGAAATAAAGAATCTTCTCCGGGCAGAAAAAACCTTTTGGTTTGTTTTCCTCGCCAGCTTTATAATAATCTGGTTTGTTTTAGTCTATGTTACAGGAAAGATGGGAGAGGCAATTACAAAATTGAAAGAATTCGCAATTAAGGCCCGAACTGGACAATCCATCGACACAGAGATCAACTTCCCTGAGAATGAATTAGGAGTTATAAGCCGGGAGATAAGCGATTTGTATGTAAGTCTCAATGCAACCAAGAATGAATTGATTTTCGAGAAAGAAAGACTTGTAAGTCACCTTCATGCACTCAATGAGGGGGTTGGAATTTTCTCAAAGGATAAAACCAATATTTATCACAATAATAATTTCATTCAATACATTAATTTGATAGCAGAAAGGCCAATAATAACACCCGAAGCTGTATTTGAGATTAAGGATTTTGAAAAAGCAATCACCTTTCTTGATCAAAATTTATCAGAGGATTTTGCAACTCAGCTATCAGATTTACCCCGCCTGGATTACACGATTCAGCAAAATGGCAAATTTTTCAGGGTACAATGTGTAATTTTTGCAGATCTGAGTTTTGAAATTAATATGACTGATGTTACCCGCCCCGAAAAAAGGAGAATCATTAAGCAGCAAATGACGGCTAACATCGCCCATGAATTAAAAACACCCGTATCATCTGTAAGAGGATATCTTGAAACTATTTTAAACAATCCCGATCTGGATCCGGAGAAAAGACTCCATTTTATTGAGAAAGCTTTTTCCCAGGCTGATCGTCTTACCTACTTAATCAATGATATCGTGGTATTGAACAGGATAGATGAAGCAAGCGGCCATTTTGATCTGGAAACTGTTATAATCGAGCCCATGCTTTCGGAATTATCCGGCCTATATGCTCAGGCTTTGACTGAAAATGGAATGACATTTAATTTTGTTGTTAATCCTGATGTGGCAGTTATAGGTAATCGCTCCTTACTCTTTTCTGTCTTTCAAAATCTATTGGAAAATGCCATCAATTATTCAGGAACCGGAACGGAAGTAAGGATTAACCATTATCTGGAAGACCAGGAATATCATCATTTTTCTTTCCTGGATAATGGACAAGGCGTTGATGATAAGCATCTTAACCGACTTTTTGAAAGATTTTACCGTATCGATAAAGGCCGAACCAGGAAACAGGGAGGTACAGGCCTTGGTTTGGCCATTGTAAAAAATGCTGTATTACTTCACAAAGGAGATATTAGCGTAAAAAATCGAAAAGAAGGCGGTCTGGAGTTTCTTTTTACACTGCCAAAAACCCTTTCCTGATTCTCTCGTTTTCCTCTGACTATTTTTGGTTTAGAGAAGCCAATTTCCGACCCTGAAGGATGCACTCAAGAACGATTTGATAGTTCTAAGATCTGCACTTCATGATCTTGTCCGGGAGACTAAGGCTGTTCGGATTTCACCCTGATACCGGGCTGGGATATTCACTCCGGCGAGCTCCAATATGGTTGGAGTGAGATCAATATTTAATACCATCTGATCAAAAACTTTTCCACGTTTGGATTCTGATTGTCGGGGATCGTAAACTATCATCGAGTTCTTCTTCTTTAAGTGTCGACCTTATCCTTCCTAACAAACTATCCACACCACTAATCATCCGGTAATAACCCTTAATCATATTCTGATATTTTTCAGGGGTATCGTAACGCCAAGAAATAGGGCCAGGCGATCCATATTTGATCTTTTAATGATCTCATTACCAGCAAAGCCAAGCGCATTCTCGCGTTAATCGTCAGTTAAGATGAGGATAATATTGGGTTTCTTGCCCTCGATAGTGGAAATTTTTCCCCCGGGATTATTTCATCCACCAAGGCTTATCAGAAAGGTTAGAACAAGTGGCAGAAGTCGGATTTGAGATATCATTTTTTCAAACATTATAGCACATTAATTAGATAATTCAACAGAAACTTGCTCTCCTGCTGGTAAATTAAACAATTTCGTTTTACCATAGGCCTCTAGTTGGACATTCTGCTTTTTAGCAGAAAGCAGGCTTACCTTCAATCCTGAGGGAGACCACTCCAGGCTCTTTACTTCCACTTGTCCGCGACATAGCACCCCTTCAATCCGTCCTTTATCCCAGACCTTAGGCAGGGCAGGAAGAAGCTGGATTTTTCCAGGCTCTGACGCGACCAGCATTTTGATGATCACGGCTGGCATACCCCCGCTAATATCCATATTGAATAGTGTTTTAGCGTTATGCATCGAAGCCAGGTTATTCAACCAGAATCGGTTGACTAAGTGCTGGAGGCATTCATAGGCAAGTTCAGCCTCACCTAAACTGGTGGCAGCCTGGCCCAACTGGACTAAGCCAAAAGACATAAATCCCGAACGCGCCCCCCTCCAATGCTTATCCAGTTTATAGACTAAACTATTTTTAAAGGCTTCCTGAAGTTCAGGGCTTTCTGCAATCTCTTGCGGCATTCCATAATACAATGGGTAAAATTGAGAGGAATGCCTGTGTGCATCATTATTGGCCAGTTTTGGAGTAAGCCATTCCTTTATCATCCCGTTTTCATCAATCATATAATCGGGCATTTTGCTAAGCATATCCTTCCAGAGCGGTATTTTATCTCCATTGACCCTGAGCTTTTGAGAGCCATCAATAAGATTTTTAAGAAGTTCTTTTGCAGCGGCAACATCCATCGTGGCGTTGAAAGTCCCCTGGGAATTTGTGTTCCCCGGAGTATTTTCAGGTGACTGTGTTGGTGAGAAAATATATTTACCATCCTGTCCTTCATATAAGTAATCTTCAAAGAAAAGGGCACATTTCTCCATAAAAGGCAAGGCATGCCCCGCCAGAAAATCTTCATCGCCGGTATACTGGTAGTAATCATAAAAGAAATGGGCTGCCCAGGCTGCTCCCCCAACCCAGAATCCTCCTGCAAACGTTCCGGCAAGGGCGTTGTTGTAGCCATTCGTTGTTGAACGGGAGGGCAAAACGACACCTCTGCAACCAAAAAGATGTTTTGCATTGATCTCCAGCCAGGGAACTATGGATTCAATGTAGGAAGTGTAAGCAAGCATCAGTTCCGGGGTATTCCCCATCAGCATGCTTGCTATAGCGGAAGGGACATTCCCGTTATGAGTGAAATCACTGGCCCAATCGGGCACAAAAGTGCCGGCCCAAACGCCCTGTAATGTAGGGGGCAATTCTCCTGTACAGGAAATAATATTATATCGTGCTGCATCAAACTCCTTTTCGATCAATGCTTTATTGATATTTTCAGCCGTAGATAATTCAAATAGCTCATTTGTGGTTTTCTGGTGATCTTCTCCACCGCCAAGATCCAGCTTCATCCTCCTGAACATCTCTCCATGAATTTCTGCGTGAGAATCAATAAGGCCATCATAACCACCATTTAAATCAGCTATTGCCTCCTGCATTTCAGACATAACCGAAGCATCAGGATCATATAATAATTCGAGATCAATTATTATCAATACCTCATCAGCTCCGGTAATTATTATGCTCTCACGGGTTGTTTCCGACTTTCCCCCTGTAACCTTTACACCGGCTGTTCCTTCGAGCTTTTGTACACTGCCCGGGTATGCCTGTGCAAAACTGTGTTCATAGGTAAGGAAATTATCTTTCGCCCCAATTTTCACATCCTTGATATGACTGGAAAATCTTCTGGCTGTTCCTTCCACATAGTTGTATCTCAGTTTATCGCTGGGCATCCGGCGCTTGAGATACAAATCACAATTTATTAATCCCTTTTTCGATCCTGATATTTTCATCACAACAATTCCATCCGCCCTGGAAACAAATAATCTCCTGTCGTAGCTTCCATTATTATCCGTCCAATGAACCCGGGTCTCTCCTGTTTCAAAATCCACAGAGCGGGCATAATCCCTTATCTCAACATCTGTATTCATTTTGATTCCCAGATCGAAACAGGGAACGAATGGATCAGGGTACATAAAACTCTCCTGACCGGAAAGATCAAATTGCAGCTGGGTAGCTTGCTTATATAACCCTTTGTCGATCAGTTGCCTGATCTCAAACAACCTGGCCGACTGGTCCGGCGGCATGGTCGGGGGTCCCATAGGGAGGAACATTCTTTCGTGAGTAAATATAACTGTCTCATCCAGGGGACGGCTGAATACATTGGCTCCGATTGCACCATTACCAGATATCAGCCCCTCCTCCCAGGTTGAAGCGGGAGATGTACTAACGAAGCCTCTTTCCGGGACTGGGATTTGCGAAAAGGCGATGCTGGGGAGCAGGAGGAAAACGAAAATAACGGCTTTTTTCATGGTTAATGGTTAATTGTTTATGGTTAATTGTCAGTTGTCAGTTGTCGGTCACTTGTCACTCGTCACCCGTCACTTGTCACCCGTCACCTCCTTCAACTTCAATGCTATATACATTCAGTGTTTTCTCTTCGGTTTCAAGCCAGGCACTAATTTTTGTTTGACCTTTTTTCAATTCCAATGAAAAGCTGAATGGATCATCAACATTACTAATCTTTTTTTCAAATTGATTATTACCAATCTTCAGGAAAGCTCTGATTACTTTGGATCCCTCCATATTTCTCCCTGATTCTTTGGGCCTGAGATATGGAATGAACTCATATGATCCTTCCTTTTCAACATCTACAACCCAAAACCTAGGTTCATTTGATGGACGATGTGCATCATGGCCGAATAGCATTACAGGATTAGCCTTTTCATTTCCAATAATGATTGAATTATACTTATCAAAATTTTCGGAAATATGCTGCCACCACAACTCATACTGGGCAGCCAGAGTTTTAACAATCTCAGGATTATCAGCTGATAGATCTATCCTTTGTCCAGGGTCGGAAATAATATCATATAGTTCAAGGCTGTCTCTGCTTAATAACCTCCAGTTTTCTGTCATCACCTGGTATTCTTTATATTTCTCAGGGTAGTCGACTCTTTGATTATGTACGAATAAAGTTCGATCGGGCCATGGAGCTTCCGGCTGTGTTATGAGTGTATTTAAACTAATTCCATCAAACCTTCCATTCTCGGGAGTTTCCAAACCACACCAATCAATCAGAGTAGGTAAAAGATCCATATGGGCTGTTAGTTTGGATATTTCAATGCCACCACCAATTTCTCTTTCAGGCCACCTGATGTAACACGGAACTCTGTGGGCGTTCTCATAACCCCAAATTTTACCACCCCTCATTCCACAGCTATATCCTTCTATAGGGAAACCCTGATCATCAATAATTATTCCTCCGAACCACGGGCAAGGTCCGTTGTCTGTCATAAAAATCAATATTGTATTGTCAGTAAGCCCCAGATCATCGATTTCCTGAAGAAAAACCCCAAGATCTTCATCCAGCTTTGTGATCATACCATAATAATTAGCCAGCCGTTCTGAAACCATTGATTTGTATGGCAGGGAGTATACAGAATCGACGAGTAGAGGAGCATGGGGAACATTGGTTGAGACATAGCAGAAAAAGGGATTATCACTGTTTTCTCGCACAAACTTAGCAGCTTCAGTAAACCAGACGGTATTACAATAGCCTTTATATTGTTCATGAACACCATTATGCAAATAGGTATCGTCAAAATAATCATTTCCCCAATAATCAGGATTTGCACCAACGGCCCCTCCTCCATGAATGACTGATTCTTCAAAACCCCTGTCCATTGGTCGGAATGGGTAGTTTTCACCGAGATGCCATTTACCAAAGATGGCAGTCTTGTATCCTGCATCTCTGAAAACTTCGGCCATTGTTACATTATCTGTTCCTAGTAATGATCGTCCCCCAATTGTATGCCATACGCCGGTCCTTGAGGAATACTGACCTGTCATCAGGGCCGACCTGGTTGGGGCACAGCAGGGATCAACATGAAAATTGGTTAGGCAGATGCTTTGATCATGGAGTTGATCCATGGCAGGCGTCTTGACGTACGGACTGCCATGAGCTCCTATATCACCATAGCCCTGATCATCAGTTAGAATTAGTATTACATTTGGCTTATCCTGTACATTAAGGCATGAAGGCAGAAAGGCAGAAAAGCAAAAAGTAAGTAGTAAGAATAAAGGTATAGTTAAAAAATAACTGGCTTTTTTCATAGTTGGATTATTTTAGTTTAAATATACCAGAAACAAGTTAATGAGAATTCCCTTTTTTTAGCTGATTTGCCCACGAATTAATCAGGTTTGGTTAAAGGCCCAACAGAGCAAAAAGACAAAAGCCGCTGTTTACGGTGTTTGTCCCATAAAGTGGTTTGATTTTTTTACCAGATTCAAGGTGAATTCTAGAAATCATTTCTACCCAGGCCCCCTGATTTTCACCGGGACAGGCAAAATGGAAAGCCATAAAGTTAAAATCTGCGCTAAGTTTGGTTTGGGTATTATTTACCTTTAGGCATAAAAAACTACATCTATGAAAAATTTAAAATGGATTTTCTTTTCTATAGGAATGATATTATGGAATATCAGCCTGCTTGCCCAGGCCCCTGCTGCCCACTGGGATTTCGCTAAAATTAGCAACAGGACTTGCCTTGAAATATTATCGGCTAAAACAGACACAATTGAGGGAAATACTTATGAAGCCGATGGTGTTGTTGGCCATGGAATTCGCTTTGACGGATTCACATCCTGCATAAAAACAAAAGGGAATAACAGAATAATTAAAGGTGACAAATTAACTATTGAAGCCTGGGTTTCCTTAGGGAATTATCCTTGGAACTGGTGTCCTGTTATATCAACAATTTCCAATGAAGCAAAAGGCTACCGATTGCTTGTCGGCCCTCTTGGACAGGCCTCCCTGGAAGTTGCAATCGATGAGCAATGGCTCACCTGCACAAGCGCAGAGGAATCCCTGCCCCTGCGCACTTGGATGCATGTTGTGGGCATTTACACTGAAAATAAAGATCTTAAGCTTTACATTAACGGGAATTTAGTGTCGAGCACCGAAATAAATGGTTCTGTCAGCTTCCCGAATTCCGGTTATGTTATAGGAATGGTAAATGAACCCGCCAAACCATCTGATATTCACAGGACCTGGGGTACAATTGAACAGTTTTTCGGACTGGACGGGATTATGGATGAGATAAAGATATATGATACTGCCCTCACCCCGGATCAGGTATCAGCTGCATATTCATCAGTATCCCCCGGCAAGCCTGATATTGCTCCAAGAAAGCTGCCAACTATTGCAAATCATCCCGGACGGTTCGGCGCATTCTATACCAAACTCAAGTACTATCCCGGATGGGATGACCTATGGCCTGTAGATCAGGATCCTGATATAGTAGTTTGTTTCGATAAATCTCCAATAAAGTTGATTTTCTGGAGGGGAATTCGCTATGGAGCTTCCTGGGTTTCTGAAAATGAAAACTGGATGAGTGACCAGAGTGTAGAGGCCTGGGAAAACGGAAAGGATGATTCGGAAGGTTGCTTTGAACACATGCAGGACAGGCATTGTAGATATTCCCATGTGAGGATAATTGAGAATACCGATGCAAGGGTGGTTATCCATTGGAGATACGCCCCGACAAGTGCCTATCTGAGCACCTGGAGGGTAGATCCCAAAACAGGATGGGAATGCTGGATTGATGAGTATTATTACATTTATCCTGATGCCACAGCAATAAGAAAAGTATCCTGGAAAAGCGGAAGCCTGGGTTATCCGCGTCAGTTCCAGGAAACCCTTGCCCTTTTACACCCCGGACAGAAAGTATCTGACCTTCTGGAAAAAGATTTCGCTCTTGTAGCTGATTACGAAGGCAATACAGGGAAACAATCCTTTGTGGAAAAGCCAAGAAAGCTCGATTGGGGAGACACAAAGAATTTTACAATTCAGCAGTATGGATTTAAATCTGAAAATAAGCCCTTTATCTGCTTTGAACCTGGAAATGTAATGAATCTGCGTGACGGCCGGCTTTACGGATATGACCGAGCAGCTGGATGTAATCATTTTCCGGTGGGTCAGGCCCGATGCGATGGGCGTACTACTCGTGTTGGCGATAGGCCTTCTCACGCTACTTCATTTCCAATATCTGATCCGGTAATTCATGAAAAAGACGGCAGGATGTTCTGGAATGGATTTTATGGGATGAATGATATGGCATTGGAAGAAATTGTTGAATTTGGCCGGTCATGGGCATATGCCCCTGAGATAGAAGTTTCAGGAGGATATGTTTCGCAAGGGTATGATCGGAGTGAAAGAATATATCAGATAAAGGCAGAGGGCAGAGGGCAAAAGGCAGAAGTAGGTATTAAGGATCAGGTTTTAAGTATTAAGGTTATGGGGAGTAAGGGATCACCGATTAATAATCCCGCGTTTTATGTTAAGGGTTGGAACGGTGATAAGCCAAAGGTTTTTGTGGATGGAAAGGAATTTGCAGAAGCCCGTATCGGGATAAAACATGAACTGGAGGGGGATGATCTTATTGTATTTTTAACCCTTAAATCAACCAAAGAGCTTGTTGTTGAGTTTAAATAAAAATGTTGATAGGGAGATCGGTGGATCGGGAGATCAGGAGATTAGTTATTCATAACTCATAATTCATAATTCATAATTATTTCCATGTCCATCAAAACCTCAATATTCCTCGTTGTACTTACGCTGCTGTCATGCAGCGTGCAGCCTCCACCCAACGTGCTAATGATTTCTGTGGATGATCTGAATAACTGGATCGAACCCTTAGGAGGGCATCCGCAGGCACTGACTCCCAGCTTATCAAAATTTGCAGAGGAGGCAATGGTGTTTACCCATGCTTATTGTGCTTCACCTTCTTGTAATCCATCCCGGACAGCCCTGTTAACAGGCAAAAATCCATGGGTGACCGGGCTATATAATAATCCCCAGATCTGGAGACATGTTTTACCAGATGAGCTAACATTACCCGAATATTTTAAACAGCATGGATATTGGACGGCGGGTGCAGGAAAAATCTTCCATAACAATATGCCTGACCCCAGATCCTGGGACGATTATTTTCCATCTAAAATCCAGCATTTCCCATATTATTTCCTGCCGGATTATGACTCCAGCAAACAGGAACTTTACTTTCGCAAACAGGATAATGAGATCAGGGAGGATGATCCAAAGGGATACAAATTTACCATGCCTGATTACCGTGGAATATACATAGCATTTGATTTTAAACCGCTGCCATTTGCGACCGAAGAAACAGGCGACTATTCATCTGTCCAATGGGTTTCTGAACAATTGAAAAAAGAACACGACAAACCATTTTTCCTTGCCTGTGGTATTTATCGCCCTCACCTTCCCTGGTATGTGCCCCAGGAATACTTCGACAAATTCCCTATCAAGGACATTCAACTTCCCCTGGTTATGGAAAATGATTTGGATGATCTGCCTCCAACAGGTAAGAAAACCGCCAGGGTGTTTTGGCATGAGAAGGTTCTGGAAAATGATTTATGGAATGAAGCCGTTCAGGGCTACCTGGCCTCAATAAACTTTGCCGATGAACTGGTTGGCCAGCTTCTTGAAAATTTAGACAAAAGTGACTTTGCAGATAATACCATAGTAGTAATTTTTTCTGATCATGGCTGGCAGCTTGGCGAGAAAAAGGACTGGAGTAAATTTGCACTCTGGGAAAATGTAATCAATTCTGTATTATTCATTAAATCTCCCGGTAGTGCCCCTGGTTTGCCATCCGGCAGTTCCACTAAAAACTGCAGCAGAAATGTTTCACTGGTTGATATCTTCCCTACCCTCACCGAACTTTGTGGTTTGACAATGAAAGACGGAATCAGTGGCCACAGCCTGGTTCCCCTGCTGCAGAATCCGGAAAAAGAATGGCCATATCCGGTAATAACCAGCCTCACCGATAAGCATTATTCTGTCCGAATTGATCAATGGCATTACATAAACTACAATGGGGATGAAGAAGAGCTTTACGACCAGGATACTGATCCGGAAGAATGGTATAACCTGGCTGATTATAAAGATTTTGAGGATAAGAAATCCGAAATGAAAGCCCTTATTCCAACAGTACGCCACGAACTTATAAAAACGGACCCAATCCGCTGGGAGGATGTTTTGAGCGGGAAGACTGATCTTTACAAATTCTCGAGGAATCGGTAGATCGGGGGATTGGGAGATCAGGAGATCGGCAGATCCGTAGATTGAGAAACCGACATCCGTCACCTGTAACCCGTCACTAAATTTTCCAGCCACTTCCCCGCCAAAATTGGCCACGTTTCAGCTGCTATTTTCCCCGGCCGCAAACCATAACCATGTCCGCCTGTGGGCAGCAGGTGAAGCTCAACTGGCACTTTGGCGTCTCTGAGTGCACCGGCCATTACAAGGGCGCTATTGGCATAGTGGTCATCTGCAGTTGCAAAAAGAAACATTGGTGGAGTTTTTTCATCGACCTTTAATTCTGGAGTCAGGCTTCTGTTTTCTCCCTTGTCGAGGTATGCTGGATATATCAGAATAGCGAAATCAGGCCGACAAGACGCTTTATCAGCCTCATCAACTGACGGATACATCTCCATTTGATAAAGGGTTGATGCCCTGGCAGATAGGCTGCCTCAAGCATAGGATTGGTCACATCCGTAAGGCGAATCACATTCCCGCTTGTATTATCATTTTGAACAGCCGGATGTTTGGCTTCAGTTTCTCCCGGTACCTCATCAGGCCAAAGGATGATTGTATCTCTCTTTTGTGCTGATAGAGAGAAGGAAAAAATGAGAAAAAGAAGAATTAGAATTATTCGCATAATAAATGGTTAATTGTTTATTGTTTTCCCTGTTAACTGTTCCCCGTTCCCTGCCTAGAACCACACCCTCATCTTTGTTGCTCCCCTGTTGCGCCAACTAAAATATGGTATAGCTGTGAATTTTATTAACTGATGATTCTCTATCTTAGACATCTCTCCACTAATAGTATTGATACCATACGTGAGCTCATTATTAGCCTGAATGTTAAGTTCCTGAGTAGTATATTTGTACAGACCAGGATTCTCAAGAATCACGGAATTGTCAATCCCTTCCAGACAGTAAATCACTGGCCCTCTGGTCAATACCTGCTGTCCTTCAACATCCTTTATCTCCGGTCTCCCCTCAACTAAACGGGGCTCCATATCCAACTCAATCTGAATCAGATCCCCATTCTTCCACTTTCGTTGCAGAGACAAATATCCCTTCTCATTAAAATTACTCTTCACTTTCTTGCCATTTACTTTTACCTTAAATCCCTGTTCCCCGTTAACTGTTAACTGCTCCCTTTTCTCCGTGTATCCCCCTGTATTCCCCAGTTGGGTGTGAGTGTCTGTGTGAGTGTGGGTGTGGTATTTATATAGGCCGCCGGGAAAAAAATTGCCTCTTGCCCACCCCGGGATACGGATAAGTATATTTGCTTTAACTGGTTTATCAGATTGGATGGTGATGGCAACTTTATCTTCCCAGGGATAGTTTGTTTCCTGCTCTAATTCTATTTTGGATCCATTTATATTAAGACTTGCAGTGCTGCCAATAAACTGATTTACATAGATTTTGTCATCATTCTGACCATAGATATATTGGTCGATTTGAGGAATAAACCGGACAAAATTACTGGGGCAGCAGCCGGGTTCATACCATGGGTGGCGGTTGTTACCTTCGTTGCCTTCAAGTGGATTAGTATAGAAAAACCTGTCCCCACGGGCAGATCCCCCGGAAATTCCTCCGTTGTAAAGTGTAAGCTCGAACAGATCAGCAAATTTAGAATCTCCGGTCAATTGCTCCATTCGATAGTTCCAGAGCATTAAGGCTATTGCCGAACATGTTTCGCAATAGGCTGATTCATTTGGCAAATTGTAATCCGATCCAAATCCCTCATCATGGAATTGAGCAGTACCAATAGCCCCTGTAACATAAATTTTCTTTAACACAATATCTTCCCAGATAGCATTTAAGGCAGGCATGTACTCCTGTGAGCCGCTCACCCTGGCATAATCAGCCATTCCTGAATATAGATAGGCTGCTCTAACAGCGTGGCCTGTAGCTTTCCTCTGGTCTATTACCGGTAGATGATCCTGCCTGTATTCTGGTATAAGAAAGCGCTCCGGTGTTCCAAAATTGGGGTCATTGTCGCCCAATGATGCGCGATAAGCCAGTCGCTCAGGATTCCCGCGTTCTTCAAGGAAAAACTCTGCCAGCTTTAAATAGCGTTCTTCATCGGTGACCTCATATAGTCTGATCAGGGCGAGCTCAATCTCCTCATGACCTGATACATTTTCCAGTTTCCCCGGTCCGAAAACCAAATCAATATGATCAGCCATACGGATAGCTATATCCAACAGTTTTCTCTTACCTGTAACTTCATAATATGCAGCTGCGGCCTCGAATAAATGACCTGCACAATACAATTCATGTCTGGTTTCAATCCGGGTCCAGCGCTTCGACGGGTCATTTATTGTCCAATATGTATTCAAATACCCATCTTCCCACTGAGCCGCTCCAATGCGATCAATCAGAGAATCAACAAATTGCTCCAAAGGTGGATCAGGGTGATGATCAAGTGCATGGGCAGCCCCCTGGATTACCTTGTAAACATCTGAATCAGTGGCTTCAGTACCCTCTCTTTTGGCATCAGATACACCTGCAGCGATATCAAAATTTACCAGAGAATAATCACAGCTATTAAAACAGCTAGGTATTCCATTTTGCTGATTGGAATCAATCTTAGCCTTCCAGAAACCACTTGTTATAACCACGTCCTGGTAAGGCACCGGGGTAAAAGCGGGGAAGCTGTTTTCTGTTGTCTTGCTGCAGGACACAAGAATAATTATGCTGGCGAACCCTGGTAAAACCCTTGTAATCATATAATTATAAATTGCAAATTGTAAATTGTTTGTATTCAATGTTTTGGACTAAATAAAGGAGATTTACAAATAAATATTGTTGAACTCCTACGGAGTATAAAATTGGCATGGTGGATCATGTTTCCTACCATTCCAAATGCCCTACGGGCAATATATTTTTATTCTAAAACTAATTGCTAATTTACTAAGCCTCCAATATACCAATCTCCTAATCTACTGATCTCCCGATCTACTTTTTACTGATCTGAAATTTTAAAATATTTAAAAACCGGATACACAACACTTCGCTTACCGGCTCCTATCTTCTCAAGGTACTGATCCAAAAGCCCCCAACCCAGGAATCCATCAGGGGTTTCAGGTTCGAGGCAATAAAAGGCCAAATTTGCCATGGGCTGCGCCATATCTATATGATAGCTTCCAGCAGGAAATGTTTTTTTATCTGAAGTGGCAAACTGCCCATTCAGTCGGGTTAAGGTAAAACCCATCCATTGTATATGTCGCATTGAATCAATTACAAATTCCTCACCTGACACTGTGATGGGCTTTTTGAGCACTTCAACACGTATGTTATGAGTCCTCAGCTTTTCCACAATAAAACCCATGCTTTCTGGCAGCAGATATCCCCTAGGCATATTGGCTTCTTTAGTCCCTACCGTTTTGGTGATGTATTCCACCCCCTGGATCACTTCAGGAGGTCCGTCTGCGGTCCCTGGTTTGGTTCTAAGTACGCTGGTCCCTGGAATGTATTCTGCCACATTTTCCTTGTAAGCCAGGAGCTCAATTTTTCCTTCGGATTCATATTTTCCGTCGACAAAATTCTTCAAATGACCTGATGCTGCATTGGTTTTGATATTCTCGACCAATTCTTCATCTGCTTTCATGCATATTTCCATCATTTCTTTCCCATGAAGGTTCGTATACTCTAATAATTCACTGATATAAGCATATTGGGCATAGATCCTTCTTTCAAAAGATGGATGTCCGGGTGTTTCCACAAGGACGGACATGCGGTTTCGTAATCCGTATGCATTGGCCACGAATTTACCTTCCAGAAACCAGTATCCCAAGTGATAAGACCATTCCGTAGGAGGCCAGTTTTCCTCGTCAAACATACAATGCGTAAAAGTTTCCAACCCAAAATTTTCCCGGATTTTATCCCTAACATCAGGAAAAAGATCATTCCTAACATAATCCCTGGTCGCAGGATTAGCCCCGGGGAGAGTATGGGTAGCATAGCAGATGGCATAAGCATGTTTCACCCGGCTCATAGCATGAGCATCAAAGAATAAAACTGGATCCCACTTATTTAAAATGCTATTATTCAATCCAATTACCTCTGTTGATTCCAGCTTTATTCCATCCCTGTTCAAATTCATATTCTGAGCATTCAACCCTCTCCCGATTAGATGAGGTGTACCCTCGTTGAGTACCAGGTCGTCAGTCCCATCTGGATTAAAGTCAGGGCAAATAATCAGAATTTGATTATCCAGGAGATGCTTTTTTTCACCCAAAAGAATATCCCGCATTACCATCATCAGAGCCTCTTTCCCTTCTGCTTCGGGAGGATGTATATCCCCTTGAAGGTAGATTACCGGCTTGCCTGATTCTCTGGCCTCTTTCGGAGAAGTTACCATAGGATTAGCCAATATTACAGCAAATCCTGTTTTACCGCGCGGTGTGGTAAACATTTTCACAATATGCACATACTCACTATTCCAGCGAAGGATGTCAGCAAATTCCTGTACATCAGAAAAGCTGGAAGTCTTTTCATAATTGGTTTTTTCAGGTGTAATAAGATATTTGGCGGGCCATTCACCATTCCATTTTTCCGGGACTTCATCACCCCAGTATATTTTCTGACCCTGGCTGGGGAATGATATGAAAATCATTAATGCGGCAATCAGGATTCTGCTCATTTTATCTTGAATTAATGGTGAAATTCAGTGTTTTATCCGATTCAGCTTTTACCCATATAATCAAAGTTTTGGATCCATCGATATTGTATTCGATTCCCTGCCTGAAATCCTTCCCCTCAGGTATAATCTGGTTGTCGATCTGCAGAACAGCCTTTTCCCCAAACCAATTGTTTATAACAAAAGCTGGGTTAACAACCGGATTATCTATGGACCCTGCAATTTCAAAATTTAGACGATCATTGGTGCTCATCGATTTAAAAAAATATGCTCTTTGGGAGTAATCGTATCCTTCAGATTCATAAGTGGATGACAGCATATTGATTACAGGCGGCCTGTTCCACGACCTGGCCAGTCGTACCAGGAAATCCTTCGGCTGGTTTGTCATGCCATACATGGCCGCATCGCCATACCGGAGGCCCCAGCTGAGTGATGAATGCGCTGCCCTGTCTGGTGCATAAGCACTTCGGCCGTCAGAAGCTATCTGTGCAACCGGCCAGTGGTTCCACCAGGGGAAATGAGAGTATTCTGGCCTGACTTCTCCATTAAACACCATGAAGCCGCCCCCCTCTCGTAAAATAAGGAAGGGTTTGAATTCTGATTTGAAATTAATTAACTGGATATTTGCGTCTTCCAAATCAAATTTAGGATAACCATTTTCCCAAGTATAGGTTTTACTATCTCCGTCCATATTGATCAATGTACAGGCCTCAAGTTCAACATTATCTTCTGGTTTGGTACCAGGAGCATTAAGCAGAATTGTCTCCTGCCAGCCACCTCGTCCTGGAAGCACCTTGCGGATCGCTACCCCATCCGGATATATGTAATACAGTTCATTTCCCCACTCTCCAAATCGTGTATTATCTGCTAGGTCATTTTGTCTGAACTTAACATCCATCTGCAAATATCTCCAATTTACAACGACCCTGGCATCGTTATTTTCAATTATTGCTACCCTGGAACTTCGGCACTGCACATCGGACATGTGCTCCATGCATCCTGTGGGCATATCATCCCTTGACCCGTCCTGCAAATACCAGTTGCCACCAGTTTCCCTGCTCTGGTCGGCCATCCACTTATTATTTTCTGATACCCAGCAGGCCGAATAACGGGTACCTCTCCAAAACATGACCTTCACAGGTAACTCATCAAATTGAACGGCTACGTCCAGGTGGTCTCCTGCTGGCCACAGATTGTCCCATTCAGGATAATATTCAAGCCGTGTATAATTAGCCCCAAAACGTCCGGAATTTGTAACAGTAGGAAAATCCCGTGGCGGCAGAGATGGATTGCTATCCGTCTCTATGGATATATAAAGATCCATTACCTCCTCCGCGGACAATTCTTTCGAATATATTTTTATTTCATCAAGAATACCATCCACCGAGTACTGTGAGGGCCAGGTGGCCCAGTCGCGGATGGGATCAGATGGAGCAAGATGATCCCTATTCATCCCTATTCTAAATCCATTCTCTAATTGACTATACCTGACACCGTACTTAAACTCAAAGTCGTTGTAAGTACCCTCAAGCTCACCGTTCACATACACTGCCATTCCATCATCAGGGCTGTAGGTTCCAACCACATGATACCACTTTCTTAGCTCCATCCCGAGTTTTGTTTCAGTATCCAACTCAGAGATGCATGAATGCCATACAGATGTGGCATCCGAAAGTTGAAATCCAATCCTACCTCTTGAATCAACACCAAAATAAAAACCA